>CAJTCR010000293.1 GCA_910574915.1 Eubacteriaceae bacterium | reverse complement strand
ATGCGCATATGCTGAAAGCGCCTGAAAGATTTCCTCCCGTACGCCCTTCCACTCGTGTTCCTGATAAAAGCTTTTCAGCTCCCTGAAATGGTCAAGGTTTCCCGGATCATCCTGCGTCACCAGCTTCCAAAGCTGTTTTTTATAGTCCTCCTGTCTGCCGCTCATACGATACGCTTCCTTAAGCTTTTCGGCAAACAGGCTCACCTGCCCCGGTTTCGCTGCATCCATCTGCATACTTTCCTGCAATGCCGCAATCGCCTGGTCATAGTTTTTCTGCTTCATGCACGTTTCTATGTAGTATGTCCT
>CAJTCR010000292.1 GCA_910574915.1 Eubacteriaceae bacterium | reverse complement strand
CTTTCCATCTTTTACGACATCAACCATGGCAGATAAAAGATATCTGGAACGTCCCCTGCGTTTTTTGTTTTTGCTGTAAATGGCTGTTAAGGACATGTCTTCCCCATTGTAACGGAAAAACATTTTTGGTGTTTTCTTAACCATGGCAATGACATCATATCCGATCCCTTTCACGGCATGGATGGAACTCGGGGAGGAAAACCAGCTGTCAAAAAGGACGTATTTTGCCGGGATAACGGCGCTTTTAGCATGCTTTAACAATTCAAGCATTACAGAAGCCCCCTTCTGCATAGACAGCCGGCGCCG
>CAJTCR010000291.1 GCA_910574915.1 Eubacteriaceae bacterium | reverse complement strand
TGGGCGAGGGTAAGGCTCACACCGAGGCCTCTTGCCTGCGCCAAAGCGTCCGCTAAGTCGGTTGGAAGTGATAGATAGTCCTGGAGCTCGTCGATGTATACGCCGATAATATGGCGTCTTTCCGGCGGCAGCGCGGCACGGGACAGTGCCAGCGTCCAGGTAAGCCCAACAATTAGGGAGCCAAGGAGCATCGAGCTGGTCGCACCGATCAAGGCCTTATTAAGCGGCACCAGTACGATTTTCCTTTGGTAAAACAGGTCGGTAAGACTGAACTTCGGCTGGGCTTGCCCGAGTACGTTTCTAAGCCCTGGA
>CAJTCR010000290.1 GCA_910574915.1 Eubacteriaceae bacterium | reverse complement strand
ATCCCGTCTTTGACACTTTGAAAAAAATAAAACTGCTACACCCATTGATTTATAAGCGTTGTAGCAGTTTGAGTCCAAGTTTTAATATATAGTAATATTTCCAATTCTGTAAATTTTTAGTAAACCTTGATATTATGCGGAATTATAAGATAAAGCGTGCATGCCAGTATGTATATGAGTATATTACATCTACAACAGGAAAATATCAAGAGATACTAACATTACTATATAGCGAAACAAAATTTTTGACGACGAAAATATAGATATTATAAGGAGTTTAATGGCTTTATTAAAAATCTAACTGTCAAAGACCCGT
>CAJTCR010000289.1 GCA_910574915.1 Eubacteriaceae bacterium | reverse complement strand
TCCAGGGCTTAGAAACGTACTCGGGCAAGCCCAGCCGAAGTTCAGTCTTACCGACCTGTTTTACCAAAGGAAAATCGTACTGGTGCCGCTTAATAAGGCCTTAATCGGTGCAACCAGCTCGATGCTCCTTGGTTCCCTAATTGTTGGGCTTACCTGGACGCTGGCACTGTCCCGTGCCGCGCTGCCGCCGGAAAGACGCCATATTATCGACGTATACATCGACGAGCTCCAGGACTATCTATCACTTCCAACCGACTTAGCGGACGCTTTGGCGCAGGCAAGAGGCCTCGGTGTGAGCCTTACCCTCGCCCACCAGT
>CAJTCR010000288.1 GCA_910574915.1 Eubacteriaceae bacterium | reverse complement strand
TACAGGAAGAAGGTCTGACGGAAGGGAAGCTGCGGGAGTGCCTTCTCCGTCTGTTCCGGCTGTATGAGGACAGTGAGTTTGATGATTCTGCGGAGTTTTTGGGCAATGGGAGTGATCCGAGGGAATATGAGGCGGAGAACTATTCCAGCCAGTTATTCCCTTATATCAAAAGGAACATGAAGGACGTGATGATGATGGAGGGGGATGACGGTACGGGGAAAGAACCCTTCGCCATGACGGACGTGCTTTTCTGTTATCCAGCCTGCAAGATAGGCTGTGAGATAAGGGAACTGTTTTCAGACAACTTTGTCCTGTGCCTT
>CAJTCR010000287.1 GCA_910574915.1 Eubacteriaceae bacterium | reverse complement strand
CCGCTTCGTTCGACTTGCATGTGTTAAGCACGCCGCCAGCGTTCATCCTGAGCCAGGATCAAACTCTCATGTTAAAATGTTTGCCCGGTCAAAAATCAAGCTTGGCTAATTTAACCGATTCTTCACTGTTTTTAAAGAAGTTTTTACTCAAATTCTTTTCTGAATCTTTCAAGGTTATTTCACTGTTCAGTTATCAATGTTCAAAATATTGTATTGCTTGTCTGTAGTGCTTGCTGAAAGCTTTGTTATTATAGCAGTTCTTTTTTTGTTTGTCAACAACTTTTTTTACTTTTTTCAAAGTTTTTTATTTCAAAACTTTT
>CAJTCR010000286.1 GCA_910574915.1 Eubacteriaceae bacterium | reverse complement strand
TCAACGCATATAGGTGCATTTTCTTCATATGCCAGAGGGTTGTCTAAAAAAGATAATGAAAAACTTATGGCATATGTAAAGAGTAATAATCTTCAACGTTCCTATGAAATTGGAGTCAAAAATTATAAGCATGCCGCTAAAAAATATCCAGACCTGAAAGATGGTGAAAAATATATACCAACGGAATGCAAATGGTCATTAGATGATTTAATTAATCCTAATGTTACTCTTGAAGAACTGCTGGCTAAATTACCAGATATGGAATAGAAAGGATTACAAAATGAAAAATGAAATTGATATAATGGATATACCGATAGAATCAGATG
>CAJTCR010000285.1 GCA_910574915.1 Eubacteriaceae bacterium | reverse complement strand
GTTTTCAAGGTGCAACAGACAGGCATTTCTGTCTGAATGGAGACGGAGAGATTCGAACTCTTGACCCCCTGCTTGCAAGGCAGGTGCTCTCCCAACTGAGCTACGCCCCCATGCACAGATTCTGTGCTTTTAATGGGCTTAAGTGGACTCGAACCACCGACCTCACGCTTATCAGGCGTGCGCTCTAACCGGCTGAGCTATAAGCCCATATAATCTGGCAGCCTCCTGCTTTCCCGGGCCGTCTCCAGCCGAGTATCATCGGCCGGCAGGGTCTTAACCATCGTGTTCGGTATGGGAACGGGTGTTGCCCCCTGCCGCATAGCCACC
>CAJTCR010000284.1 GCA_910574915.1 Eubacteriaceae bacterium | reverse complement strand
CCGACGCGCCGGAGCAGGCGCTGGATGAATACCCGATGCCGGACCCGGCGCTGTGTGAGGACGATCTGAAAAACTGCGGCTATCAGGACGGGGACTTGCTGCCCCTCTCCAAAGAGCGGGCGCTGGAACTGTTTGAGCAGGATTTGACGGTGTACGCGGTGGTGGACGGGGGCGGCGCGGAAATGCTCTTTGACCGGGAGGAATTTGAATCCCAGCTGCCCGGTACGGTGTTCGCCCTTTCCCGCGAGGAATGGGAGGAAAGCCCAGCCTTTGACGCGCTGGTGCAGGACCGGCTGAACCGCCAGCAGGAACGGGAGCAGGCGTTTCT
>CAJTCR010000283.1 GCA_910574915.1 Eubacteriaceae bacterium | reverse complement strand
GTTTTACTTTTCCGTTTTTAAATGAGTACTGGATATAGGAATTTGCAACATTGATAAGGTTGATTTCATTGTCTTTTGCATCCACGCTGGATTTGCCATATTTTTTTTCAAGCTTTGCCTGGACACTGTCATAGGACATTCCGACTTTGATGCCGTTGAGGGCAGCTTTTTTCGAAGTGATTTTGATCGTTACGCTGTATCCGTTCAGCGTGTCATCCGCCCACCAAGGTTCCAGCAGCAGTGAGCAGCCGCTTGCCTTGCATTTGTAAGCGTTCATGCCATCCTTTTGATACTGTTTTGCAGCGGTTCCGAATACGTTTTTAAGCTTCT
>CAJTCR010000282.1 GCA_910574915.1 Eubacteriaceae bacterium | reverse complement strand
CCTTCTTTGATACCTTCTTTGATACCTTCTTTGATACCTTCTTTGATACCCTCTTTGATACCTTCTTTGATGCCTTCTTCCCTGCCGCGTTGTTCCGCTTCCAAAATGGACTGGTTATGGTCGAGGATGGCTTTTTGGCGGGCTTCATATTCCAACCGTTTATGCTTATCCTGGCTGATTATTTGTAGCTGGTCATAAGCGCTTTGGATGTAAGGGTCTTTTTCAGCGATCATGGCAAATTCCTCCTGTTTTTCCGCATTGATAAACTTCGCCCATAATTCCAGGCTGCCAGAGCCATCCCGCAAGCCTTTCGGAAGCTTTGGGAGCTCGATGAC
>CAJTCR010000281.1 GCA_910574915.1 Eubacteriaceae bacterium | reverse complement strand
TGATAAAGGCGGAAGTAGTACCAGATACAGTTATTCCCCTCATCCTCAGAATAAACCGAAACTGAATGAGTCGAGAAATAAGATGTGACCGGAGAGATGCCATAACATTTATACATGTAGGTTGTTTTCTTAGCCCTCCCAAATGAAACGATACATTGCCATGCCTTATCAATCAGATCGCTGACAAGTGGCTTGGTACAATTTGACATAATAAAATCTCCTTCCTGATATTTTTCATCTAGAAAAGATTACCTTATTATGCCGAAACTTTGTAGATAAATCCTCAAGAAATCATATCGGTATCAAAAACCTCGGAATAACCATTTTTTCGGTATAAGA
>CAJTCR010000280.1 GCA_910574915.1 Eubacteriaceae bacterium | reverse complement strand
GGGGGCTTCGGGAGAGTGCCGCCGCTATCTCCATGACGGGGAAGCGGATGAACAGAATCCCGTTGCTGTCCTCGGTTCCCCTTGTCAGGATTTCTTCCAGCAGGCGGGCATACATGACCTTTGCCGTGTTGCTGACCGGAAGCCGGAGCATTGCCTTTGGGAGCGGCATATAGGGCGGCAGGGGCGTACTGGCTATCATAAATTCACAATTCATTGGATGGTGTCCTCCTTTTGGCTCGTTTGGATAGGTAGTGGGGGCAGTCGATAATGACAGCCCGGAAACTCTGCTTGCACCCATGCTGGCATTTCCGGCAAAGTCCGTTGTAGCTTCTGCGCCCCC
>CAJTCR010000279.1 GCA_910574915.1 Eubacteriaceae bacterium | reverse complement strand
TGCGCAGAGCATATGGCAAGGGCCACATCCTCTACCTGGTTATAGCCGCTGTACCCATCGCACTGCACGATGCCGGAGAAACCTTCCAGGAAAGCCTTTGGGAAAACGCCGCTGCGCCCCGCCTGGTATTCATAGAGCACGATTGGCGCCAGGCCGTCGCTCCCGCTCAAATACATCCACATGTAGGATGTGGCTTTTGCGGCTTTCCCCTTTTCGCGCAGCACCTGGCAGGTTGTTTCATCCGCATGGATAATATCCCTCTGCAGGAGAAGCCGGTGCATATGGTCATATACCGGCTGGAAATATTCCATGGCACATTTTATGTACCAGTTCGCCATGGTTTCACGCGGC
>CAJTCR010000278.1 GCA_910574915.1 Eubacteriaceae bacterium | reverse complement strand
CCCTCGGTATCTTCCTGCTTTAAGCCGATTGCAATCTGGTTTGGCTTTACAGCGCCGTCATTGCTCCATCCGACATTTGGCATTTTGCTCATATCGACCGCGGTATATGCAACGTCTACCTGAACCGGGATGTTGGAGTTGTTTTTTACGTTAATACGCGGGGAAATGACTTTGTTTTGTGTGGACAGACTGCTGCTTAAGTTAAAAGGAACAAACGTCGGCATCGTTACGGAGAGAATGGTAGGCTCGATCGTTCCCACCATTTCCATCTGTCCAGAGCCGCCGATCGGGATATCACTCGTAGAAGTGACCTCAGCGGCATGTGCAGCGGTTGAAAACATCAGGGTTGCTGCCAGA
>CAJTCR010000277.1 GCA_910574915.1 Eubacteriaceae bacterium | reverse complement strand
TATGTTATATGAATGGGAGTGACGGGGAGGAATAAAAAATGCTTATTTCTGAGTGGTTTTCAGACAGTGGTTAGAAAAAAGGACATGACAATTAAGCCCGCAAAAAAGAGTTTTTTACAGACGGGAAACCTCATATTTTGTTTCATTTATAAATTAAGCGGCATACAGGCGGGCGACCTTATATCTGGCGTCAAGATGTATGCATATGCCGATGAGCATACTCCAAAAGGAAAAGTGATTCTTGCCGCGTATTTTTAAATTCTGCAGGCAGTAATCATTCAGAACACGGTCATTGATGCGCTCACATGCGGTACGCTCGCTGTATATCCGCCTGTATTCTTCGGAATCCCTCGGGATGCG
>CAJTCR010000276.1 GCA_910574915.1 Eubacteriaceae bacterium | reverse complement strand
ACGCCTGGAAAAGGAGGCGCCTGTCTGGGAAAAGTTCTGGACATGGATTGAAACGCTAAAACCGCTTGGCGGCAGCAAGCTGGAAAAAGCCGTCAATTATTCAGTAAACCACAGAGAGACACTGCAGAGCTATATGCTGGACGGCAGATGCGAACTTTCTAATAATAAAGCCGAACGCTGCGCGAAATCCTATGCGATTGGCAGGAAGAACTCTCTGTTCCACGCATCTGTCGCCGGGGCAGAAGCAACCGCGCTTGTTTACAGTATAATAGAGACCGCAAAAGCGAATAAGCTGAATGTATTCCAATACCTTTATGTCCTGCTGCTGTACATGCCTGAGCATAAAGAGGATCCTGATGCAGTTAAAAC
>CAJTCR010000275.1 GCA_910574915.1 Eubacteriaceae bacterium | reverse complement strand
AGGAACAGCATCCATAAATGCATCTGCTAATGTATCGATCTTATCATCTGTTGTGTCAAGATGATCGGCGGCCAGCTCTCTGAACATTTGAAGCAATAATTGAAATGCCTGTATCCATGTTATGTCAGACATTTCATCGGAAAAATATAAAAAGAGTTCACCAAGAGACCGTTCATCGTTTGATTCACGGCTTTCAAGGGATAACATCATATATCGGGTAAAGACTACTGCGGTATGTGCTGTCATCGCATCATAGGAGATGGATCTGCATTCTTTACCCAGATGCAGGTAACTTTTGCAGACTTTGAAAAAGACTTCAATATCCCATCTTTTTCCGTAGATGCGGATAATTTCATTTTCATCCAATTCCGTA
>CAJTCR010000274.1 GCA_910574915.1 Eubacteriaceae bacterium | reverse complement strand
GTTTTCGGACATTGACTGGCGGTTAAGGGAGATACGCCTGATCCAGAGCAAAACTTCCAAACCAGTCATGCTTCCTGTCCCTGTCGCAGTCCTCAACGCCGTTGCCGAATACATTCTGGAAGCCAGGCCGGAAAACACCGCAACGGATATCATTTTCCTCCGCAGCAGGCCTCCATATGACCCCCTGAAAACATGGTCTGCCCATTCAATTATCAAACACAATGCAGCAAAAGCAGGCATCGCATGGCAGGCGGACGAGCGGAAGGGCTTCCATCCCATGAGAAGGACACTGGCAAGCCGGATGCTGGCATCGGATGTCTCCATTGATACCATCAAAGAAGTTCTCGGACACAGCAGCCCCGATTCCACAAAGCCATATATCAGCGTTGAATT
>CAJTCR010000273.1 GCA_910574915.1 Eubacteriaceae bacterium | reverse complement strand
CCCGGCTTTTGCAAATTTACGCACCAGCTCATGCCTTTCATATCTGCGGTAGTGCCCCGAATACGTGTCGTTTTCTCCCCATCTCTTTTTATGTGCCGGCACAGAAACAATCATTTTTCCACTGTCTTTTAAATATGCCTTCCAATGCCTGAGCATACGGACGTCATCCCTGCAATGCTCAAGCACTTCACATGCCGCCACATAATCAAACTGCTGGCATGGTTTTGGCGGCTTTTGGTGCAGTACCATGCCTGCCGCCTGGTAATGGCTTGACGCATACTGGTATGCCGTTTCCGAAAAGTCAAACCCTTCCGCCCGCAGCCCTAACTTTTTGTACAAGCAAAAGATTTCTCCTGCCCCATAACCGATTTCTAAAATCCTCTCAGGATTTACCCCCCC
>CAJTCR010000272.1 GCA_910574915.1 Eubacteriaceae bacterium | reverse complement strand
TGAGCTGCGGACATACGCACTCGTCCCCGTCGTCCAGTAAGATACAGTTCCCGTTATCATAGTTGCAGCACGTCCGGCGCACAAGGGCGTTGACTTTCCGGCTCTGGGGCGGCGTCAGCCGCTTAACCCCGTTCATACTTCATCAGCGGCGTAAATGGGAAGCTCCGCAAATTCCGCTTCGGTCAAAGCGTCCACTTTGGAAAGGGTGCGCTTTGCAAGCTCCCGCATATCCGCGTCCATGTAGGGCAGCGCGGCGTTGACATTCTCAATCAAAGCCCGCTTGCCGCCCTCGTTGTAAATGCTCAAAAGGTTTGTTTCTTCAACAGTCAGTCTAATCATGCTCATACCTCCATATCGTGATTTTTTGTTTTTGCCGCCGCCTTTTTCGGGGCGGTCTTTGCCTTGTCTG
>CAJTCR010000271.1 GCA_910574915.1 Eubacteriaceae bacterium | reverse complement strand
GTTTCTACGGTAAACAATATTTCCTCATCTGCCTTTTTCGTATCTTGAACATTTATCGAACAGGACGCTTTATGCTCAGTCCCTTTAATTGTCACCGTGATTTTAGCTACACCTTCTTTCTTTGCCTTTATCACACCTTTTTGTGTTATAGAAGCTATGGACGCCTTATTGCTTTTCCAAACCAGCTTTTTACTTTTTAGAGTCTTTTTCGTAATTGTAGCTTTTAAAGTTAGCTTGTCTCCTACATTCATGGACTTTTTCGCATAGTTTAACTTAATTACAGGACTTGCAGCCTGGGCCGCAGATATAGGTGCCAAATTCACTGATGTAACACAGAGTGTGGTTATAGCAAATGCAGCAAAAAGTTGATTCAATCCCTTTCTCATTTCTCCCTCCATTTCTCGGCTTTTGCCAG
>CAJTCR010000270.1 GCA_910574915.1 Eubacteriaceae bacterium | reverse complement strand
TTACGGTCGTTCGCCAAATATAATGGGACAAAAGATTTTTCCCAGTTCTCACTTTATGCGGAAATGAAATCAATCCCCGCAAAGAAAGGCAGGCCTAAAACAGTTGAGTTTTTGAGCGAATCCGCACTTGAAATACTATTAAAGCAGCCTAATGCCAAAAAAATCTCTGAAATGCGCAACCAGTTTTTTATGATCCTGATGTACGATACCGCAGCCAGATGTCAGGAAATGCTTGACATACGCATAAAGGATATCTGTTTTAATGAGAAAACACCCTATTTATATCTGACCGGCAAAGGCAGTAAAACCAGGCCAGTGCCTATGATGGATGCTACTTACCGGCACCTTTTGAAATACCTGGAGAAGTTTCACCCTGACTACAAAAAGAATACTGATGAATTTTTATTTTATATCACCACGCACGGCA
>CAJTCR010000269.1 GCA_910574915.1 Eubacteriaceae bacterium | reverse complement strand
TTGAAATAAGGCTACCGCAATCCCACTGGCTTTAGACGGTGGGTCAAGGTAGCCAAAAGTAACGGTTTATGATATACTTATGACATGGGAACATGGAAAGCAAAAAACAGACGCAAACACTTTTGGAAGGGACGCACTTTCTGGACAGGCGGATATTTTGCATGTAGTGTGGGGGATGTTTCAGGAGAAATGCTGCGTAAATATATAGAAAACCAAGGATAGGAAGGCGGTGGCAGAAAATGTTAAAAGCATATAAGTATAGGATATATCCAAATAAGGAGCAAAAAATACAGATTGCAAAAACATTTGGCTGCTGCCGTTTTGTTTATAACCAGACACTTGCATACAGAAAAGAAAAATACGGGAATAGTAAAGAATCCGTTACTAAAACAGGCTGTAATAATTACTGCAACAGGGAATTAAAGAAAAAG
>CAJTCR010000268.1 GCA_910574915.1 Eubacteriaceae bacterium | reverse complement strand
GTATGACATGGCTTACCTTTATAAAGTATTGGGCGGATTAAATACTGGAATAAAATAGAGGGTACGAATTAAATACATCGTTTCACACATGGCAGAACCCCATGTCTAGTTATTATACGCAAAATAATTTAACCATCGCATCTTTACGTAGATTGTAAGTTCAAGCACAAGCTTGTTGCTGTCAAATTTTCCCGATGGAAGTCTTTCCACATCCATATCTGTCTTTATCTCGCTGTGGTACTGCTCACTTTCGCCGTGTGCGTGGTAAAGATCTATAATGTTCTGGTCTGACAAAGGCAGATTTGTCCAATATGTGTCAAGCTCAATATCAGGAACAATGAAATACTGTCCATGCTTATCAATAGTACGTTCGGTGATTTCATAGATGGTGCGTATGCCTGCCGTCTTCTCTGTTTTATTAGGAAGCGTGTAG
>CAJTCR010000267.1 GCA_910574915.1 Eubacteriaceae bacterium | reverse complement strand
TTGAAAAAATCGAAGTTAAAAAAGGGAATTTATCTTCAAATTTATGAAAGTTTTTATGATCCACAACGTGGCCATACAGCACATAAATCTTACAAAGCTTTGGGGTATGTTAACGACCTTATTCAAAATGGAATTGATGACCCGATTGCATTTTATAAACAAGAAATTTTTGAGCTGAATAAGAAAAGAAATGAACGGTTAAAACAAGAAAAAAATAAGCAGATTTCTGATGAAGAAACTCCTGAAAAAGCACTTGGTTATTTTCCTGTGAAAAGTATCAACCTTTCACTTGGCGTGAAGAAATATTTAGACCTTATGCAGGCCGTAACCGGGTTCCATTTTTCTGTTTTTTCATTTATTTCCTCACTTGTTTATGCCAGGATTGTACAGCCATGTTCCAAACGGAAAACTTTCGATGATGTTCTGCCAAAACT
>CAJTCR010000266.1 GCA_910574915.1 Eubacteriaceae bacterium | reverse complement strand
GCACGCCTGGAAGCAGAACAGCAGGCTAAGATTGCAGAAGCATACAAAGCAATGTTTGATAATGTGCAGACAGAGTTTGAAAATAAAATTTCTTTAATAAGCAATGACATTTCCGATCTTGATAATGAGATCAAGAAAGTCGAAGCGTCAGGAAGGCTTGTGGATGCATCATATTATAACCATAAGATTTCATTTGAAAATGAATCCCTTGCTAAATTAAAAGAGGAAGAGGCAAGCCTTGCGGAACAGTTAAAGAATGTAAAGATGTTCTCCCCTGCGTGGTATGAATGCCAGGATGCAATCCAGGGTGTGCAAAATGCACAAGCGGATTCTTTATCAAAAGTGAAGGAATATAAGGACGCAATCAATGAAATTGCAGACACCATCCAGAATGATATCGTGGATGCATTTCATGATGTTACGGACGAAGCGGAAT
>CAJTCR010000265.1 GCA_910574915.1 Eubacteriaceae bacterium | reverse complement strand
CTTCTGTCCGATTTTGATGACAAGAACGCCTTAGACATCGAAAAATATGTGAAAAACCTGTGTAAAGCAAGAGTCAGGGACAATGGCACCATTGATGAGGTGGAGGATGCGGGCGTGATTGAAGCATGACAACTGAATATGGAAAAAACTGAATAGGGAACTTGTAAACCAGCAACAGGACTTCTGGACAAAAAGTCCAAAAGTTACGGAAACGGAGTTTTGAATGTACTTGGGAAAGGACAAAACAAAGCGTCCGGCATAGCCAATCGCCAAACTGAATATGCCGGATGCCCGCAGGGTTCTTCCTAAAGGATTGCCCTGTCTTTATCTTACCATAAGGCAGGGCATTTTACACGAAAAACTCTTTCGGAAACCAGACAAAAATTATTTTTGAGAAAGAAAGAGGTAGAAACATGGCATTTT
Organism: Eubacteriaceae bacterium; assembly: GCA_910574915.1. Lineage (GTDB taxonomy): Bacteria > Bacillota > Clostridia > Lachnospirales > Lachnospiraceae > Eubacterium_J. Next base: position 19 of record CAJTCR010000265.1, on the reverse strand, counting down.
TTACAACAGCGGTAACAGG
>CAJTCR010000264.1 GCA_910574915.1 Eubacteriaceae bacterium | reverse complement strand
CTAACGAGAAATGACCCTATACAGGAAGCGGTTCTGCTTGCGATGGTCGTGCATCGGATCAGCACAGTCCTTGGAGATCTCTTTGGCTATTTATGGGCAAAATGCGGATTGCTTTTGTAGGGGATGTGTAGTATACTGAATGAAAGAAAGCGTATGAAAACGATGCTGTGGCAAATAAAAAGAAAAATTAAAAATCTTTAGAACCGAGAAAGCGATAAAGAATACCTATGCGAAAACTACCAGACATCCATAAATTAAAAGAATCCGAATACACATATGGCCAGAAATTCAAACAGTTGTTTCAAAATAAAAAATTTCTTGCACCGATTTTCAAGAATGTAGTGGCAGAATATAAAGACCTGCCTTTGGAAGAGATTGAGAACCTGATCCTGTCTGTAATTCGAAAAGCATTCAAAAGGAGGCGGATGAGATTATGACAGTTGTT
>CAJTCR010000263.1 GCA_910574915.1 Eubacteriaceae bacterium | reverse complement strand
GTGACAATCAGCGGCTTTTGGCTGCGGTATCGGCTGTCAATCACGTTATAGACTTGCTCTAAGCCATATTCCGTGCCACGCTCCATGCCGAAATCGTCAAGGATAAGCAGAGGGAAGCTGCAAAGGCGGGCTATGTACTCGTTCCTGTCCTTGTAGCTGGCGGCAAGGTCGTTGAGTATCAAGGCAAAGTTTGTCATGCACACGGAAACCTCTTTCTCCATAAGGGCATTGGCAACACACCCGGCAAAATAGCTTTTGCCTGTGCCGACATTCCCCCACAAAATCAATCCATAGTTCCCGGTGCTTACCCGTTCCCATTGCTCCACATAGGAATAGGCTTTGTGCATTTGGGGGCATTTCCCGTTGTCGTTTTCAAACGTCCATTCCCGCATAGCCGGGTCTGTAAATCCCTTTCGTTTCAGCCGTTCCACTTCCTCCCGGTGCTTGTATTCCC
>CAJTCR010000262.1 GCA_910574915.1 Eubacteriaceae bacterium | reverse complement strand
GCGCTGACATCGGGACTAAACGCTGCTTATTGCCTTTTGTGTTTATAAGGCGAAGGATGCCGCCATCCAGATCTACATCATTCATACTTATTTTGACCGTTTCGCCGATCCGAAGGCCGCAACTGTATAAAAGCCTGAGAATCACCGGAAACTCTATCACCAGATAAGGATCAGCCTTTGGATCCTTTTGAACGATGTTATCAGCAGACTCAAAAATACAATTCAACTCTATATCACTAAAGATATACGGGACATAGTCATCATGAACCCTGGGGATGGATGGCATGGCAACACTTTCTCCGGTATGCTTGAGGAACTCCAGAAACTGTCGTATTACAATGATTTCATTCTCAACAGAACTGCTTTTTCCCGAAAGGGAACCAACCCATTGGTTGATGAAATCTTCCGTGATGTGTCCGGGGGAATCCAACCGTTCGGAAACATATGAATCAAAG
>CAJTCR010000261.1 GCA_910574915.1 Eubacteriaceae bacterium | reverse complement strand
CACCCTTACAGTGGCGGAGTGCGGGGAGTTCCACAATTTCGGAGAATACCATGAGAATATCGCAGGCGTGGAGGAAGCAATCGCCATTTTCAACCGGATACCGCCGGAGAGGATGAACGGTATCCCAAGCATCGGCATCAATATCCATACAGAGGGGACAGAAAGCTATGAGGACACGCAGATGGATATTGTTTCGGGCAGAGTTGTGGATTTGGAGATTCTGGACTATGTGCCGGATATTACAGACAATCCGAAGGCGGTGGAGGTCATTGCGGAGCTGATCGACAAGCTGCCGGATATAGAGGTCTTAACTTGACCCACAATTATAACATATATTTTCGATAAGCAAGTAATGAGCAAAGAACCTCTAAGCCCTGACAAATAGAACGTGCTCCGGGCATACCATCGCTCGGAGCACCTTTTATTCCACTCAGAACCCCTAAATCATAAATCGCCTCTTTC
>CAJTCR010000260.1 GCA_910574915.1 Eubacteriaceae bacterium | reverse complement strand
CCGAAGGGGACAGTGTTAGTGGAGTGCGGAAAAATGCTCTTAAAGAACAATTACCGGGTGAAAGTGCTGAATACCATTAACTTTAAAAAGTCCATGCACTACAACCCTCTCGTTTATATCCGGAGCGAGAAGGACATTTTGAAACTCGTAAACACAATCATTTTAAACACCAAAGGGGAGGGGCAGCAATCCGGCGAAGATTTTTGGGTGAAAGCCGAAAAGCTCTATTACACCGCACTGATCGGGTACATCTGGTATGAGTGCGTGGAGGAAGAACAGAATTTCACTACTCTGCTTGACATGATAAATGCCAGCGAAGCAAGGGAGGATGACGAGGAATTTAAAAATCCCGTTGATTTGATGTTCGATGAGCTGGAGGAAAGAGAGCCGGAGCATTTTGCAGTAAAGCAGTATAAAAAATACAAACTGGCGGCGGGCAAGACAGCGAAAAGCATCTTAATTAGCTG
>CAJTCR010000259.1 GCA_910574915.1 Eubacteriaceae bacterium | reverse complement strand
TTTTCCAAAGGCACCACCACCTCAAGCAATGCCTTTATAATTATTTCATCATCCACCATTCCCAAATACCATCACCAACTATTTTTTCTATTTACTTCTTCAATCTTCCAAGTTCTTTCCTATACAAAGCTTCCATCCCATCAAAAGTCTTTAATTTATCCCTATACCTGTTCTTTATCATCCCAATAGAACTAATTAATTCCTTATACTTTTGACGGAACTGTTCAATAACCTTCATTCCTTCTCTCAATCTTCTGTTTTCATCCTCCAGTTTCCCATTCATTTTCTTTAATCTCTCTACTTCACTGTATAATAACTGTTTTTCTGTCCTGCTTTTATTAAACATTACTTATTTCCTCCGTCTATGTAAATCGGACAGTATCAAACTGTCCAGATATTAATTTCTATGTGAAACACTTTCATTTTCATACATTTAATCCAATACCCAGAGAGGCTTTTACACCTCCC
>CAJTCR010000258.1 GCA_910574915.1 Eubacteriaceae bacterium | reverse complement strand
AATTGTCATGTCCTTTTTTCTAACCACTGTCTGAAAACCACTCAGAAATAAGCATTTTTTATTCCTCCCCGTCACTCCCATTCATATAACATAATTCTTTTCTGTTTCTTCATGGACTTTCCGAGACTACACTAATAATGATATGGCCACAAGAGCTATAAAGTTAATAAGTTACAAAGTCATATCTGATGAATAGCTGAAGGAGGGTTCCCCTTCCATCAGAGGTTATTGATAAAAATTTTTACCATGTCTGAGGTTTCCTTAATGCACCAGACAAAATATAGAGGTATAATCACTGAGGCAGGATCATTGACGACGCCTCCTTGGGAACCGGCCTTCCGGCTGGTGAAACCTCCAATTAAGTCTGTCAGTCCATTCGGTGGTGATTTATGTTTTGGCTGGTTGGGAAGCCCCAGGCTATACCTGTATAAGCCGCTAGGTTGTGTATCCGCCTTCTGGAAATGGATACCTGCCAGAAAGGATAAAA
>CAJTCR010000257.1 GCA_910574915.1 Eubacteriaceae bacterium | reverse complement strand
GTACAGCGCATGGTAGACATAGCCGCCAAGAAAGCCGAGGGCAAGGGGAAAGGCTATGAGAAATGGGCGACCTTGCACAACTTGAAGCAAATGGCGGCTACCGTGAGCGTTTATGAGGAATCCGGCTTTTCTTCCCCGGAAGAACTGGAAGCTGCCCTTGCCGCCGCCAATGCGGGCTTGCATGAAACCACCGGGAAACTGAAAGCCGTGGAAAGCACTTTACGGGAGAAAAAGGACTTGCAGAAACAGCTATTGGCGTATATCAAGACCAAGCCAGCCCGTGACGGGCTAAAAGCACAGAAAACAGAGAAAGCCCGTAAGAGCTACCGGGAGCAGCACGAAAGCGAGTTTATCATTTCCGAATCTGCCGCCCGGTATTTCAAGGCACAGGGAATCTCCAAGCTGCCAGCGTCCAAAGCCCTACAAACGGAGATTGAGCAGCTTACCAAAGAGAAAAACGCCCTTTATAACGAGTACCGGGAGAAGAAAG
>CAJTCR010000256.1 GCA_910574915.1 Eubacteriaceae bacterium | reverse complement strand
ATAAACCAAATGGTTGATGTACCCTCTCTGCATGTCATAACGAATGCAGAGAGGTTCCTTTTATTGTCTAATACTTTTGTGGCTTTGGAGAAACGGATTTTGGACATATTTAACGGAATGTAAAGGAAACTCCTGTTAGAAAAACCACAAAAAAGTCTGCTATTATGACACATAATGCATGTTTTGGCTAATATGCTGGGCTTTTTCTGAGTTTTTGCGCCATTATTGGCTCGCTAAGGTCTTACGTTCGCTTAGTCCTACCACTCCCCATTATCACGTTTGTGTTTCACAATGCGGTAGACGATAAGTGAGAGAAGGATAATCCCCAAAATACGCAAGAGTATTGGCAGAATGCCATAAAGCAAGCATACGGATACTTTAGTCAAATAGATGGAGAGAAACAGCATAAAAGCATATTCGACTAGTTTACTAATAAATTTCTTCAAAACATCTCACGCTCCTTTGCCTGGTGGTTCTTCTGTGTTTGGTTGATTGC
>CAJTCR010000255.1 GCA_910574915.1 Eubacteriaceae bacterium | reverse complement strand
ACTACTTCTGGGATAATGGGACCAGCATCCGGCAATCCTCAGATCTTCGCGTTCACCTTCAATGGTGTGGTAGACCTGATATCCGTCCGTGACACATACGCCATTGAAGTCTTTCAAAAACTCTCTGGGATGGCTGGCATTGCGCGTCTTCTGGTATTCATACAGGACAACCTGGCGTTCTGTGTACATCCGTCCGGTGCGGTATACCCACATGTAACTTTTGCTCCCGGCAGGACGGCCGTCCTTATTCACCAACACGGGCGTCTCGTCTGCCTGCAGGACGTGGTAGCCGTACAGCTTTTCGTGGAGGTAATCATAGAGGGCCGCAAGGTAACGGTCTGCGCACTGGATCGTCCAGTTCGCCATGTTCTGTCTTGAAATGTGCAGGCCATAGCGTTCAAACTCCTGCTCCTGGCGGTAAAGAGGGACGGCATTGACATACTTTGCGTTTATTACCGCTGCCTCCAGCGAAGGGGAAACAAGGCTCCCCCTTAATAAAG
>CAJTCR010000254.1 GCA_910574915.1 Eubacteriaceae bacterium | reverse complement strand
GACTGTCTGGTTATTTTAAACTGGCTGCAGGTTAAGGAAAACAGGTCCACCGCGTAATGCAGATGCCATAGTCTTTTTACCGCGCCTTTTTCTACAATATCGGATGCATCAATGGCAAGAACCTGGAAAGGCTCCAGCCATCCAGGCTTTTGATACTGAATCACTGGATTTGGCAGGATATGCTGTGTAAGCCAGATAATCCATTCCTTACATTTAATAAACCTTTTCATAAAGCCGACATCACTGATTTTGCCAATGCCGCTGATCAAAGCGAACTGGCTTACATCAATGAAAGATTTATTGCCAGATAAATAAAATAAGATGAGCCGCAGCAGGTCAAGAGGATTTTTAATTGTCCGCTTTCTGGTAATCGCTTTTTTATCAAAGCATGCCTGTTCATAACCTGACGGCAGCAGCTTTACTAAATCATTTGTATCCATAAAATCACCCTTTTTGATTATACCATGAATTTTATGAATTTGCAGCAACAAAGTTAGTGCATATG
>CAJTCR010000253.1 GCA_910574915.1 Eubacteriaceae bacterium | reverse complement strand
AAGCTGGCCGGCTTGAGATAACCTAAACATTTAGTTATTCCGATGTTTTTCATAAAATCACTGTATTTTCTATGAAAGCTTAGAAACTTCGGAATAACTATTTTTTCGGTATAAGATATCTTATGCCGAATTCGGCATAATGCGTCGGCATCAATCAGCAGGACTTTTTTACCCTGCTGTGCCAGACTGACACCCAGATTGCCCGCCGTGGTGGTCTTGCCGACACCGCCTTTCTGGTTCGTCAGAGCGATTACTTTGCAATTTGACGTAGGTGCGTCCTCCTTTCGCATAAATTTAGCCACTTTGTCAAGGTGGCTATGTAAGAGTACCAGAGAACGATCGGGTAGGAGGCTACCCATTAGTTGAGTAGCCGACCTCCCACACCACTGTACGTACCGTTCGGTATACAGCGGTTCAATAGTTTTCACGATACTTTTAGATAATAGTCAAGCATGGAGATATAGCCCAGCTTGGCTATTATTTTATTGGTAAGGGCAACGCTTAATATCTGTGCTGT
>CAJTCR010000252.1 GCA_910574915.1 Eubacteriaceae bacterium | reverse complement strand
GCGCTGATCGCTATCATCAGCAGCTTTGTGATTTTTACGGCGATGTGGCTGATCCGGCGTTATTCCAGCCTGCCTTGGATGAGCGTTTATCTCTATATTACGATGCAGTTTCTTGCATACGATATGAACCTGATGCGCCAGGCAATCGCAGTTTCTTTTTTTCTGCTTGCCTTTCCAAGCTTAAAAAACCAAAAGCTGGCATTCTACACGCTTTTTATTTTCATTGGCGGGCTTTTTCACAACTCCTTATGGTTTGTCTATCCCCTTTATTTTATCCTGCCAAAAAAGTTTTCCCGCAAAACGATCGGATGCCTGCTTTTTTTCACTATCAGCGTCTATCTTTGCTTTGATCCGCTTTTTTCACTGATTCGTCCGCTCCTGCCAGAAAAATATGCGATCTACCAGCAGTCTTATTTCTGGTATTCCAACCAGTGGGAATATGCGGTGCCGCCCGCACTCTACCTGCTTTTGATCTGCCTGTTCCAAAACCGCATAAAAGATCCGTCCAGGCGCAATATCTACTT
>CAJTCR010000251.1 GCA_910574915.1 Eubacteriaceae bacterium | reverse complement strand
GGGATGATTCTACTGCCCATGCGCTGACCGTGTGGATCGGTTTGATATCCCCTGCTTCTTCCCTGCTGCGCCTTGCTGTTTTACCATCAATCGCCACTACGCCTTTTACTTTGCCTGACACGGCGCTGGCCCACCGGAAAAATGCATCATGGAATTTTTCCGGCTCGATCATCTGGAAAACCCTGTTTATCGTATCATGGGAAGGAATGCCGCCTGGCAGTTCAAGGAACGTTCCCAGCCATTGTTTTTTAGAAGCCGCCCAGTCTGCAATCTCATTCCAGGTATCCATCCCTGCAAGGACAGCTGTGACAGCGATAATGATAATATCAAGAAATTTGTGTCTTTGGTTGTATGGAGCCCTTGGATCTGGGATTTCACGCATACAATCGATCAGTAAAATATCTTTTTTCTCTTTTTCCATAATAATTATTTCCTTTCAGAGTTTGGAAATAATTATACACGAATGTGTAAAGATTGTCTTTGACTAAATTCAATATAACAGAAAATTTGAAACTTGGGAATACATAAAAGCTTG
>CAJTCR010000250.1 GCA_910574915.1 Eubacteriaceae bacterium | reverse complement strand
ATCGGAGGGGCGGGCAGAAATCCATAAAAATCTTGGTATCAATACCGATACGATGATATGGCTCATGCAAAACCCTGTGTTGGATAAAACGATTGAGTTCGCAGACAACCGGATTTCGCTGTTTGCGGCTCAATATGGGAGGTGTGCCGTAACTGGTGCTGACCTTATGCCGTATGACATTCGCTGTCACCATAAAGTGCCGCTTGAAAACGGTGGTACAGATGAATATGGCAACCTTGTTCTTGTAACCGAAGCAGTACATATCTTAATCCATGCCACTTTGGGAGAAACAATCCAGAAGTACCTAAAGGAACTCCAACTGAACAAAAAACAACTGGAAAAACTGAATAAACTGCGAAAACTGGCGGGAACGCCTGTAATCGCATAACAAATCTTTTAATGCTGTAACGAAGTGTGTAAGTTATGTTTAAAATGAACAATTTCTAAATTCGCTGGGGCGCCGTGTGCGGTGAAAGCCGCACGCACGGTGCTAAGCGGGGGAAAAGCCGGAAACATTTGAAACTGTAGGCTTACCTATC
>CAJTCR010000249.1 GCA_910574915.1 Eubacteriaceae bacterium | reverse complement strand
CAGTGCCTATGATGGATGCTACTTACCGGCACCTTTTGAAATACCTGGAGAAGTTTCACCCTGACTACAAAAAGAATACTGATGAATTTTTATTTTATATCACCACGCACGGCATACGCCACCAGATGTCGCAGGACACGGTAGAGGTGTTTATGAAAAGATACGGGAAAACGGCAAAGCTTATCTGCCCGGATCTGCCGGATAAAGTACACCCGCACCAGCTCCGGCACACACGCGCGATCCATCTGTATCGGAGCGGAATGCCATTGAGCATACTGAGCGAATTTTTGGGGCACTGCTCAGAGGAAACTACACGCATTTATGCATATGCCGACACCGAAATGAAACGGGAAGCAATCAATAAGGCAACTGCAGATATAGCCGTGCCTGAAGAAAAACCAATCTGGGACGAAACAGACGAGGAAACATTTCGTAAGCTGGCCGGCTTGAGATAACCTAAACATTTAGTTATTCCGATGTTTTTCATAAAATCACTGTATTTTCTATGAAAGCTTAGAAACTTCGGAATAACTATTTTTTCGGTATAAGA
>CAJTCR010000248.1 GCA_910574915.1 Eubacteriaceae bacterium | reverse complement strand
TGTGAAATGGATGCCATTATGGAGGTTGCAAAGAGGCATTCCCTGCTTGTAATTGAGGATGCGGCACAAGGGGTTATGAGCACCTATAAAGGGCGGGCGCTCGGCGCAATCGGGGATTATGGATGCTATAGTTTCCACGAGACAAAAAATTACAGCATGGGGGAAGGCGGGGCGATCGTTGTAAAAGACGCCAGCAAGGTGGAGCTGGCAGAAATTATCCGTGAAAAAGGGACGAACCGGAGCAAGTTTTTCCGCGGGCAGGTGGATAAATATACATGGGTGGAGGCTGGGTCTTCTTATTTGCCAAGTGAATTAAATGCAGCTTATTTGTGGGCACAGTTGGAAAAGGCACAGGAGATTTATAACCGCCGTATGCATATATGGAACTTGTATAAAGAGGGGCTGGCCAGCCTGGAAGCCGCAGGGAAGGTCAGCCTGCCATATATTCCAAAAGAATGCAGCCATAACGCGCATATGTTTTACATAAAAGCAAAGGATTTAAAAGAGCGGACAAGCCTGATTTCCTTTATGAAGGCAAGGGGGATCAGCACCG
>CAJTCR010000247.1 GCA_910574915.1 Eubacteriaceae bacterium | reverse complement strand
ACAACGGAAAGTACTGTCAACACACCTACCCAATCAGGAAATACAAGCACGCCAGCAGGCAATGTTACAAATACGGATTTGGACAAACTGCCAGACATGGATGCTGTAGGGGCAGCAACCAAAATGGCTATAAATAAGCTGTTACGTAATGGGACAAATACTTATGACCCAAAGACAACATCAAGCTTGAACAAATACATCTATGGGAAATACGGGAGCACGCTGACCGTTGATGAGATGGCAAAGCTATCTGGATATCTTGGATTTAATTATACTTCCAAACAGTTAGCAGCAGAAAACCCTAACCATTCAGAACGTAAGATGAAAATGCTTAAAAAGCTACAAGCATATGGGTTTGCAAATGGTGGGATTGTTCCAGATGATGCTTTGAAATTAAAAGACCTTGGAATGGGACGTGCTTCAAATGGGGATACGGTGATCGGCACATTAAAACCAAAAGAAAGCGTGTTCAATGAAAAACAGACAAAAATGATCCAGGAATATGTGAACAAGGCACCAGATTATAAGACTGTGATGGATATTGGGAATTACATGGATAAG
>CAJTCR010000246.1 GCA_910574915.1 Eubacteriaceae bacterium | reverse complement strand
TTCTGCTGTGGCGCCATATTTGTCAGAGAAGGGATGCTCATCCTTGCCCAGCATGGCAAATTCGCTGAACTTAAGGAAAATGTTGTTCAACATGTAGGTCTTCTCCCTGGCGATGCATTCCGTGATATGGAGCCTGTGCCTGGTAAGCCGCTGGAGGGCAAGGTACTGTGCGCCCCGCCAGGGTTCGGTATGGATGCGCCCGACCCTTGCAAAATCAGCGATGACGAAAGAATCAATGCCGTCATTTTTGTCAAGGGAGTTAAAGGACTTCTTGTACTGTTTAACCTCATTCGGGTTAAGGCAGTAGACCTTAGTGGAAAAAGGAGCCAGCTTTTCGGAGGTGGAGAGGTAGTTGGCGATATGTACGCCGTAAAAACCAGTGGATTCCAAACCAATGATGACGGTCTTGAATTCATGGTGCTGTGAGAGTACCTCTGCAACCATTTCCTCCATCTGCTCAGCACCGCCCTGTGCATTAGCCACCGGAACCATTTTGATCAGGAAATCCTGGTCAAAGTTGAGGGCAGAGATGACGTTCGTGCGGGAACCGATATCGATTCCCACAAAA
>CAJTCR010000245.1 GCA_910574915.1 Eubacteriaceae bacterium | reverse complement strand
ATCTGCGAGATTGTGTGCGTGAAGCGTAAGGCGGTAAAGGTCAACGGGGAAGATTACCCTTATGAGCTTGTAAAATCAAAGTTTTTAAAGCTGAACAGCTCCCATTTGGAGTATGTTATCGGGTGCATGAGGGAAACCACAACCAAGATAGCCAACATCAGGGCGTACATGGTGACTGCCCTCTACAATGCGCCTAACACCATGAACCACTATTACCAGCAGTTGGTGCAGCATGATATGTATGGCGGCGGTTGGGAAGAAAAAGGGATGTTCCAGCCCAAAGCGGAAGGAGATGGATAAATGGAATCCATGAGGGATATTGACCGGGTAATGGAACGGGAGATTGCAAAGGGGAGCTGCCCGTTAAGGTTTGTGAGGATAGAATTTGGCAGTTCCCCTTATCAGGAGATTGCGTCAAGGGAAAAGCTGCTGGAGGTGCTGTCCTATCTGCTGCGGATTGGCGATTATGGCAGGTTTGCCGGGAAGGGGACAGGGAATAATGTTTACATGGACATCAAAGGCAGGAAACCGGCTTTTAAGCGTACCCGTTCCTTTATTGACCGGAATAC
>CAJTCR010000244.1 GCA_910574915.1 Eubacteriaceae bacterium | reverse complement strand
GGTAGATACAAACTCATCTTCTTTCGTATATTTTTTGTTTGACGCTTAAATTATACTATGAAAAGATGGGTTTGTATTTTTTATTTTTGTAAAAAGTTGTAAACTGGTGGTATCTTACGTAAAATCATACAATAGGTTAAATGTATGCTATCTGTAGCATAACTGTCTTAATCCAGTTCATCCAACAAATCCAAGCTTATCTGTCTTCGTTTGTTTTTTGGCTTTTTGACACAAATTTCGTTTTCCGTTTCCAATTCTTCCAAATCATCAAGCAGATTAGACGATTTTTTCTTTTCAATCCGCTGTTTCTGTTCTTCCATTGCTTTCTTTCCCATATCAGCAATATATTCTGTAGGGAATCCAAGACCGGATGCACAGACTATATTTACACTTCCATTATTGCCGATGAAAATATTTTCTGGTGTGCCGACTGCCTTTACAATTTCTTTTTCATCAATATGGTTGTCTCTCTGATTGATAATGCCAATATGTGAAACAATCTTCTCATTACCGATAGGAAGAAAGATATTGCTTGCCGTCAGAGAATTGATCATATCCTGTGTATTACCT
>CAJTCR010000243.1 GCA_910574915.1 Eubacteriaceae bacterium | reverse complement strand
ATTTCAGACAGTATCCGGGAAGGCATGACGGATATTTTCGGGAAAGGGACGGAGCTTGATGACAGTGAGGGCGTACAGACCGCAAGGAAGGCGAAGGAGCTGTTAGATAAGCTGGCGGAATACAAGCCGCTTGCAAAGATTGAGGAACTGGAAGAATGTAACTATAACATGATTGATAACGTCCTGAACAATGAGAAGCCAAAAGAAGAAAAGCAAGCAGGCAGAATTTCCATAAAGGAAAAACTGGCGGAGAAAAAAGCGGTCATCGAGCAGAGGGATAAGTCAGATAAGGAAGTCCCTGAAAAGGGAACAGAGAAAAAATCAGAGAGGGAGATATAAGCGATGGATAAATTTACAGTGGAAGAAATCAATTTGATGTGTGTGTTTGAGGGGCAGGACAGAAAGGGCATGATTGCTGATATAAAGAATGTGATTCCCCACATACAGGACAGTGACATGGTGGAGCTTGCCGGACAGGTTTTAGGGAAACTGGAAACCATGAGCGATGCGGAATTTGCAGAGGTGGCATTGGAAGCGGCGGAGTGATTAACGCAAATCTTTTATAGCATTA
>CAJTCR010000242.1 GCA_910574915.1 Eubacteriaceae bacterium | reverse complement strand
GGCTGGATATCAGCCGGTATGAAAAAAAGATCGACATGATTACACAGACGTATCTTGGCACGAGAGGGTATATTCCTTATCAGGAAGCGAACAGCTTTTTGGATGAAATGTCTGCGTTTTTGGAATCGGATGTAGAAGCGATGCTGGAGAAGGAAGCGTATGCACAGGCGTTTGAGCTGTCGTGCTATATTTTTTTAAAGGCAGGCGGTGTGGAGATTGACGATTCAGACGGCGGGCTTGGGGAGCTTTTAGACGAGTGTGCGGATATTTGGGAGACGATCCTTGAGGATGCGGACAGCAAGGTGCGCGGGGAGATCTTTGAATGGCTGACGGGGCATTTGGACAGCGGCGTGTCAGATTATATGGAAGAGTCGATGGAGCAGGTATTGATGGATACGTTTTCAGACTGGGATGACAGCGGGGATTATACAGAAAAACTGCTGGCGTACACAAAGCGCAAGGCACAGGAACGCAGGAAAGAAACAGATAGCTGGAACAGCGGGTATTATGTGCAAAAATGGGCGCTGTATCATATCCGTATGATGGAAAAGGCAGGATTTTGTGAGGATGA
>CAJTCR010000241.1 GCA_910574915.1 Eubacteriaceae bacterium | reverse complement strand
TTGAAACGCCCACACTGATACTCCGATTGGCGGCGGTATGCAACTGCCTAACCGTCAAAAGCTCGGTGAAGTCGGCAGAGAGTGACCGTAAGCGGGATTTTTTTTTTACCGCACGAAACCTGTCCAGAGGTGGATGGCGTCACCTATATGCCGGGTGTCGGATACTCATGGTGAGAATGTATGAAAATACTGGCGTACTTCCGAATGTACGGGTCTAAACGTTTGGATTTGTCGAAAGGCATTTCCCCATTAAATTGGGGTGTCCGTGGATTAGTAAGATTGGTTGTTATGAACGCCCACATACCGTTACAGGCGGTAAGATTCTTTGAATTGGGCACAGGCTTAGAGGAAGCACCTAAAAGTATTCAATGATAGGATTGTTGGAACGTGGGAAACCGGGACGTGAATGATAAAGCTGTTGCAGGCTGATGTCACGCTGATGAGGAAAAGCGAAAACCAGCAGGAAATGCTGGTATATCAGTTATGATATTCCACTATCGCTATAACTTATCTTAATTCCGGCGAAAGTGGTGGCACAGTACCTATGAAGCGGGAATAAAAAGCCCGTGGAGGGATAGCCACCAGTCGGATTTAGAAA
>CAJTCR010000240.1 GCA_910574915.1 Eubacteriaceae bacterium | reverse complement strand
TCCAGAATGAAGTTCTTAACGTAAATCCGGGCGGGGTGTCCCTGGCCCTGCTTTTTCCGTTCCACAAGGCCGATGCCCTCCAATTCGCGGAACAGCTTCGTCGCCTTGTCCTTGCCGCAGTCCAGCATGGTCATGACTTCCTCTTGGGTGAAGTAGAGGAACACGCGCCCGTTATCGTCCAGCCAGCCATTGCGGGCAGACAGCCCCATGCGGTCAAGCAGCAGGCCATACAGCACCTTTGCTTCCAGCGATACGCCCTTGTAGCGGCGGTCGGTCAAAAGGATTTTCGGGATGCGGTAGAAGCTGTACTGGTCGGCTTCATTCCCGTAGTAGTAATTCAGATTCAAAGTTTCCGGCATTTTCAAAGCCTCCTGTCTAAATGAAAAAAGCCCCGGCGATCTACGTCACCAGGGCAGAGTTATCTATAAACAAAAAAGCCGCACAGTAGCTGATTGTTCGTCAGTTACTGCGCGGCTTGTGGTTTCGATATTCGGTTTTTTTGTGGTGTGTGCCAGAGTAGGCCACTTTTTCTACATTTTTTGTCGGAGTTTTGACAGATAATCGGGCATTTTCCCTGTTTTTCTCGGCGTTTTCCTCT
>CAJTCR010000239.1 GCA_910574915.1 Eubacteriaceae bacterium | reverse complement strand
TCGTTAGAAACAAATACAGGTCTGGTTTTGAATTCGCTCTTTATAATCTTGAATGATTCTTCTATTTCCCATAACCCTTTATATATGTCACGGATTTCATTGTCAGAAAGCTCTTTTTCACTTGTGACAATGGCGTAATAGCCATCATACTGCGCTTCTTCGGCAATTTTTTGTTCATTGATGGTAAGTTCTTTTCCATTGACAATTTCTCCGGTATCCTTAGAAAAGGAAACATTGTTAATGTACACAGTGCATCCATAGCTGGTCGCTTTCGTGTAGCTTGCAGGATTTTTGATCAGGTCCCTTGCCTTTGCAACGGCTTTTTCCCTTTCATGTCTTTGTTTCTTTGCGTATTTCTCAGAATAATATACCATCTGTTTCTGATAAATTCTCATCTTGAGCCTGCGCGCCCCATTCGAATCTTTTTTAGTTATCTCTTTTGCGTACAGCCTGGACTTGTGTTTGAATGGAATAGCTTCTCCATCTTTGTTTTTTTCCATTGTTGTAACATATCCGTCCGGTTCCAGCGCCCATTTTTTGAATTCCGCATCGGCTCCGCGGATACTCTGGCCGTATACATAACCGTCATTATTTTTCTCATCGGATGCATTGGTTC
>CAJTCR010000238.1 GCA_910574915.1 Eubacteriaceae bacterium | reverse complement strand
GGTAACTTTAATAAGCCCACCCCTATGGAAATTTTCAAGACTCATAAAAATTTGTTAAGCTGCGCTCTGTACCTTGTCAGGATGCGCTGCCAGATACCGTTTACAGTGTTCCTGAGGAGTGATGACCTCAAACGGCTTATTGTCCCGGAGCATAGCAAAGATGATGTTGCATATCTTGTGCATCACAGCCCCGACAGCCACGTTTTTCTTCTTGGCTTTGCATTTGTCGGCATAATAGCTGTGGATGACCGGATTTACAGGCATCCCGCTGCCCTTGTCCACCTTAAGGTTATTGAGCGCCACCATATGCAGGATGCGCCTGGCGAGGCTGGAACCCCTTTTTGACATATGTACCTTGTCCCCGTTGAACTTCCCGGACTGCTTTACGGCAGGGTCCAGGCCGAAGTAGGCATACAGCTTCTTCGGGGAAGGGAACAGGTCAAAAGAGCCCATTTCTGCGACCAGGACAACCGCGCTCATGAAGCCTACGCCGCGCAGTGACTGAAGAAGAAGGATACGGCCATAAACCGGACTGTCTTTCAGGCCATCAACAGTAGCATGGATTGCTTCCATGATTGTGTCAAGGCGTTTCTGGTACTCCCGGTAAGAGTCTATGTAGAG
>CAJTCR010000237.1 GCA_910574915.1 Eubacteriaceae bacterium | reverse complement strand
TCTATTGTGGACGAATATGAAAACCTTGACCTTATAGGGAATGCAAGGTCTGACTCTGCCATTTATGACCTGCCGCCGCAGCGGACCGGAAAAAGAGGACGGCCTGCACTGCACGGAAAAAAACTTTCCATTCATGATGACTTTATATTGTCCACTGAAAAAATTGGAGATTACTATATTGCTGCACGCAGCGTCCTTACAAATATTTTTGGCAGCAGAAAGGTTATGGCGTATGTGACGTCGCCGGAAAAAGAATCTACCAGCAGACGCCTGTTTTTTAGCACCATTTTTCCAGAACAGCTGGAGATATTCTGTGCATGGCAGGAGAAGCCACCGCTGAACCAGACAGGCAGTGACCGTATGCAGTTTCTGCCATTGCTTCTATATGTATTCCGATGGAACATAGAAGTTAGTTATTACGAACAGAAAACATTCTGGTCACTGTGCAGCTACATGGTGCGCAGCCGTAAAGGTATAGAAATGCTGGTCAATCTGATCAACATTACATATTGCGCAATGAAGCTTCTGCCATATCAGGACGAAGCATTTTCAAAATACCAGACGGAAAGTGTGCAGGAATTCAGATTTGCCCTCAGCGGACAAATTCGCCAGCAGGTATTTTATGCCATTTTCGTGAAAAATATCGAAAACAGCATAAAATC
>CAJTCR010000236.1 GCA_910574915.1 Eubacteriaceae bacterium | reverse complement strand
TGGCATCTCTCCGGTCACATCTTATTTCTCGACTCATTCAGTTTCGGTTTATTCTGAGGATGAGGGGAATAACTGTATCTGGTACTACTTCCGCCTTTATCAGGATGGCGTGATCAACAGCACAAAGTACCGGTACACCAGGAAAACAATTATAATTATGACCAGCATCATGAATACAGGAAATTATGTCTGGTCCTATGAGCCGTCCATACTTACATCGTCCATTCCAGAGGGCCTTAACCGGATTCTGGTGGATTATCTGAATCACAGGCTTGCACAAGGCTGCCGAACTACTACACTGAGGGGAATCAAGCCCAAGATCAAACATTTCCTTCGTTATGTCGCAAGTCTTGGATTTGATGATCTGAAAGGTCTGGAAATTTCAGATATAAACAGTTATCTGCCTGTCCTTGCTGACAGTTATGGAAATGTTGGGGATTCCCTTTCCCTGCTCAGGTCTTTTGGTGCCTATCTGTCTGAAAATTCACTCTGCAGCCTTAACCTTGAAACCATCTTTACAATTAAAGTGCCTAACCGTAAAAAAATACATTCCGGTTTTGATAAGGACGAAGTAACGGCCATCCTGAACGCTCCGGATAAAAGCACAGCATTAGGAAAAAGAGATTACGCAATTATAATGCTTGCGGCTTATACCGGCCTCCGGGGCGTGGATGTCCTCACACTGA
>CAJTCR010000235.1 GCA_910574915.1 Eubacteriaceae bacterium | reverse complement strand
AAGTAGTTGATGTAAAAAAGTGTAACTTTAATAAAACCACCTATGTGGAAATTTAAAAAATTTATGAGAACCTGTTAAGCTGCGTTGTGTGTCTTGCCAGGATGCGCTGCAAGATACTGCTCACAATGTTCCTGGGGAGTGATGATCTTAAACGGCTTATGATCTCGGAGCATGGCAAAAATGATGTTGCAGATTTTATGCATGACAGCCCCGACAGCCACGTTTTTCTTCTTGCTTTTGCATTTGTTGGCATAGTAACTGTGGATCACCGGATTTACTGGTGTTTTTGTCCCTTTATCTATCTTAAGGTTATTGAGCGCTACCATATGCAGGATACGCCTGGCAAGGCTGGAACCTCTCTTGGACATGTGGACTTTGTCACCGTTGAATTTGCCGGACTGCTTTACGGCAGGATCCAAACCGAAGTAGGCATAAAGCTTCTTTGGGGAGGAAAACAGGTCAAAGGAACCCATTTCAGCAATCAGGACAACTGCGCTGAGGAAGCCAACGCCCCGCAGGGACTGTAGAAGGGCGATGCGGTCATAGGCCGGTGTCCCTTCCAGCTTATCAACAGCCTTATGCAGTTCTTCCAGTATGCCATCCAGATGCTCCTGGTATTCCCGGTAAGTTTTGATATACAGCCGGATGCGGAGCGCATTGCTTGGAAGCGCACGTCCGAAAACAGCGGCA
>CAJTCR010000234.1 GCA_910574915.1 Eubacteriaceae bacterium | reverse complement strand
CCTGTCTTTGGGAGTTGATATGTAAAATATGGTGCTAAGCCATAGGTTAGAACCTATAGCTTAGTATATTTTTTTGTTGTGAATCTGTTAAAAAATATGACGTTAACGGAAGGTTTGTGAATGCAGAAAATGCCTTTATAAATGATGTATTTTTTGTGAGGTTTATGTATTTTTTTTCTGAAAGTTTTGCTACTTTAAATTGCTTCATAAAATCAAAAATTTCCTCTGTGCAATACTTGTTTTCTAAGATTTTAATCTGGAATATTCTTACTAATAAAACGGATAAATAACAGATTAAAAAGTGTCCAGTTATTGTGTCTTCTTTTTGCAAAAAGACGGGTCTTGCATCTAGTTGTGATTTCATTATTTTGAATGATTCTTCAATCCTCCATAAGTTGTGATAGGTTGAATATATTTCTGTATCCGGCATGTTAATTTCACTTGTAACAATCATATTATATCCAGCAAGTTGTTTGTCTGATTTGATTTTTTTTTCGTTCATTTCTACTTTTATTTTCGCATCTTCTTTCTCGCCTTTCTTGTTTTCTGCTTTAAAAGTTACATACTTGGAGCTGTCTCCATATTCTGATTTTTTTGCCTGGCTTGCTTTTAAAATTTTTGCTTTTTCTACCTGTTTTTCGATTTCAAAAATCTGTTTTTCTTTTAATTTTGAATTGAAAGTAACCACTCTTTTTTCCGTTAACTTTACC
>CAJTCR010000233.1 GCA_910574915.1 Eubacteriaceae bacterium | reverse complement strand
ATATCGACATTCATGGCTTCTTTGACAATGTAAAACATGGGAAGCTGATAAGGCAGATGTGGGAAATGGGTATCCGGGATAAAAAACTGCTGTGTATCGTCAGGCAGATGTTAAAGGCACAGGTGGTGCTTCCAGACGGAACGAGAATAACCCCGACCAAAGGAACGCCGCAGGGTGGTATTCTGTCACCTCTGCTCTCCAACATTGTGCTGAATGAGCTTGACTGGTGGGTAACTTCCCAGTGGGAAGAAATGCCTACCCATTACGAGTACAAAACCCGGCAGAATGCCCGTGGTACAGACATTAAAAGTCATACCTATCGGGCGCTCAGACGGAGCAGTCTCAAAGAAATGTATATCGTGAGATACGCCGATGACTTCAAAATCTTTTGCCGGAGCCGGCAGGACGCTGAAAAGGCGTTTGAAGCAACGCGGCTATGGTTAAAAGACCGGCTCGGACTGGAAATCAGCCCGGAAAAGTCTAAAGCCATCAATCTAAAACAGCGGTATTCGGAGTTTTTGGGATTTAAGATGAAAGCCTGTCCCAAAGGGAAAAAATATGTGGCCTGTTCACACATGAGTGACAAAGCCGTAAAGCGGGCAAAGGAGAAAATATCTACCGCTATCCGGGCGATACAGAATCCGGCAGATGACCGGGCGCAATACATCGCCATTCAGCAATACAATTCCGTGGTTGCCGGACTGCACAATTATTACCG
>CAJTCR010000232.1 GCA_910574915.1 Eubacteriaceae bacterium | reverse complement strand
CGGAATCTGCACTTCCCTCTGTTCCTGTAAAATGCGTATCCCAGATATTTTATTTTGCCCACATGGGTTACTGTTGTTTTGGCTCGGTTTACTTTTAGGAATAACTCTCCCTCTATGAATGGGATGATGTTTGCAAGCGTCCTCTCCGCACTCTTCCTGCTCTTACAGAATATCAGCGCGTCATCCGCATACCTCACGAACCGGTGCCCCCTGCTTTCCAGTTCCTTATCCAGTTCATTCAGCATCACGTTCCCACACAGCGGACTTAACGGCCCGCCCTGTGGTACTCCTTCCTCCGTTTTCTCAAAGTATCCGTTCTGCAATACTCCTGCATTCAAGTATTTGTGTATCAGCGATACCACTCGTCCATCCTTGATTGTCCGTGACAGTACCTCTATTAATTTGCTGTGGTTTACCGTGTCAAAGAACTTCTCTAAATCCATGCTCACCACATACACATATCCTTCGTCTGCATTCTTCTTACAGGCCTTCAATGCGTCATGCTGGTTCCTCCCCGGCCTGAACCCATAGCTGTTCTCTGAAAACTGTGGTTCAAACAGGGGCGTCAGTTCCTGGGTGACCGCCTGTTGAACCAGGCGGTCTACCACTGTGGGGATTCCTAATTTTCTGACCTCGCCCTTTTCTTCCTTGGGTATTTCTACCCTGCGGGCTGGGTTGGGTTTATATTTCCCTTCCCGTATCTCCCGGATTATTTCGCTCTGG
>CAJTCR010000231.1 GCA_910574915.1 Eubacteriaceae bacterium | reverse complement strand
ACGCTAAAGCGGATATTGAAAATCTGAGGATGTGTTCTATAGATCCTCCGATTCCCACAGGGATTTTCCGTGATTATCTTTCCGGCAGGGAGGTGGTCACTCATGTTTGATCGTATTTATTCTGAACAGTTGTCACAGTATTACGGTCTTCGTCGGGAAACATTGAGTGAAAGTGCAGAAAAACACGAATTATGCTATCTACGTCGCTTTGATTCATATGTTTCCGAACGGTTGGATTCCCCCGGACACATCACGGAAGATTTCATCAACCAATGGGTTGGTTCCCTTTCGGGAAAAAGCAGTTCTGTTGAGAATGAAATCATTGTAATACGACAGTTTCTGGAGTTCCTCAAGCATACCGGAGAAAGTGTTGCCATGCCATCCATCCCCAGGGTTCATGATGACTATGTCCCGTATATCTTTAGTGATATAGAGTTGAATTGTATTTTTGAGTCTGCTGATAACATCGTTCAAAAGGATCCAAAGGCTGATCCTTATCTGGTGATAGAGTTTCCGGTGATTCTCAGGCTTTTATACAGTTGCGGCCTTCGGATCGGCGAAACGGTCAAAATAAGTATGAATGATGTAGATCTGGATGGCGGCATCCTTCGCCTTATAAACACAAAAGGCAATAAGCAGCGTTTAGTCCCGATGTCAGCGCCCATGACAGATATCCTATACAAGTACTGCATGGCAATGAACCTTACCGGCAGGAACAACATATGGCTTTTCCCATCCTCTAAAAATGAGGGGCATATATCCGA
>CAJTCR010000230.1 GCA_910574915.1 Eubacteriaceae bacterium | reverse complement strand
ACGCTAAAGCGGATATTGAAAATCTGAGGATGTGTTCTATAGATCCTCCGATTCCCACAGGGATTTTCCGTGATTATCTTTCCGGCAGGGAGGTGGTCACTCGTGTTTGATCGTATTTATTCTGAACAGTTGTCACAGTATTACGGTCTTCGTCGGGAAACATTGAGTGAAAGTGCAGAAAAACACGAATTATGCTATCTACGTCACTTTGATTCATATGTTTCCGAACGGTTGGATTCCCCCGGACACATCACGGAAGATTTCATCAACCAATGGGTTGGTTCCCTTTCGGGAAAAAGCAGTTCTGTTGAGAATGAAATCATTGTAATACGACAGTTTCTGGAGTTCCTCAAGCATACCGGAGAAAGTGTTGCCATGCCATCCATCCCCAGGGTTCATGATGACTATGTCCCGTATATCTTTAGTGATATAGAGTTGAATTGTATTTTTGAGTCTGCTGATAACATCGTTCAAAAGGATCCAAAGGCTGATCCTTATCTGGTGATAGAGTTTCCGGTGATTCTCAGGCTTTTATACAGTTGCGGCCTTCGGATCGGCGAAACGGTCAAAATAAGTATGAATGATGTAGATCTGGATGGCGGCATCCTTCGCCTTATAAACACAAAAGGCAATAAGCAGCGTTTAGTCCCGATGTCAGCGCTCATGACAGATATCCTATACAAGTACTGCATGGCAATGAACCTTACCGGCAGGAACAACATATGGCTTTTCCCATCCTCTAAAAATGAGGGGCATATATCCGA
>CAJTCR010000229.1 GCA_910574915.1 Eubacteriaceae bacterium | reverse complement strand
GAAAGAGGCGATTTATGATTTAGGGGTTCTGAGTGGAATAAAAGGTGCTCCGAGCGATGGTATGCCCGGAGCACGTTCTATTTGTCAGGGCTTAGAGGTTCTTTGCTCATTACTTGCTTATCGAAAATATATGTTATAATTGTGGGTCAAGTTAAGAGCAGTATCAGGAGTTTAAAAAGGAACATTTGACAGAAGTGGAAAGGTCATGCCCGCTTGCTTTAGGATTTATGAAAAAGATTTATCAAATTATTGATTGGAGTTTGTTTGGTGAAAGTGAAGAAAACTTGAATCTGGCAAGGAAATCCGCTATACGGGCAGTTTAAAAGCTTTTTCATGTTCAGGCTGGAAAAGGGGCTGTTTGGGGATTGATTGGAGCCTGGTGATCATGGAAAAGTACAAGATATGGCAGCGGATACTTATGAGAAAACCTTACATGAAAACATTTGTTTTTGTGTAAGGGAAATATGGGAACATATCGGTGCGGATCAGGCAAAAAAATCATACATGAAAATAGTTATGGATTTTGTGGAGGGATATGGGATAGAGAATAGGATTTTTGCGTGTATAATGAGACACAATTTGTCGGTAAGTTCCAATAATTGTATAGATTAGGAACTATCCTTTATTTACGGGCTTTTTTGTATCAGTGGATTTTTAGTACAGATAAATAGGAACCACCAGTTTACAACTTTTTACAAAAATAAAAAATACAAACCCATCTTTTCATAGTATAATTTAAGCGTCAAACAAAAAATATACGAAAGAAGATGAGTTTGTATCTAC
>CAJTCR010000228.1 GCA_910574915.1 Eubacteriaceae bacterium | reverse complement strand
TGATATAAAATAAAAATTCATCAGTATTCTTTTTGTAGTCAGGGTGAAACTTCTCCAGGTATTTCAAAAGGTGCCGGTAAGTAGCATCCATCATAGGCACTGACCTGGTTTTACTGCCTTTGCCGGTCAGATATAAATAGGGTGTTTTCTCATTAAAACAGATATCCTTTATGCGTATGTCAAGCATTTCCTGACATCTGGCTGCGGTATCGTACATCAGGATCATAAAAAACTGGTTGCGCATTTCAGAGATTTTTTTGGCATTAGGCTGCTTTAATAGTATTTCAAGTGCGGATTCGCTCAAAAACTCAACTGTTTTAGGCCTGCCTTTCTTTGCGGGGATTGATTTCATTTCCGCATAAAGTGAGAACTGGGAAAAATCTTTTGTCCCATTATATTTGGCGAACGACCGTAAAGCCATCAGCCTCTGGTTGCAGGTGGATGCGCTGTTGTTCCGCTCCCTGGACAGCCATTCCATGAATTCAGAAACAGATTCACCACTGAAACAGTCCATTGTTATTTTTGTCATGCCTATACCTTTTCTGCTGTTTAGGAAATCAAAAAATAGATGGAAAGCATATTTATAGGATGTAACCGTGTTCTCACTGTAACATTTTTGCTTCGGCAGGTATATCTGAAAGAAATCACGGAGCCTTTTTGTCAATTCAACGTTTTCCTTATTCATGAGCCACCTCCGGGATAAGTGATGCATACAGGTTCATATCCATGCCTGACATTTCAGAAAAGAATTCAGGTACAAGGTGGATATAGTATGCCGTGTGCGAAATACA
>CAJTCR010000227.1 GCA_910574915.1 Eubacteriaceae bacterium | reverse complement strand
CACCACTTTACAACTTTTTGAAATAAACACAAAAAACGTACAAAGCACTTCGTACTGTATAATAAGTTCACCACAACTAAAATACAACGAAAGAAGATGACTTTGTACGTTAAACTTATTATACAATGAAAAAACTGTTATTGGAAGACTGCACTGCTATTTTGCGCATTACTTTGAGATATTTTCTGCCCCGACTGCTGAAACGCTGTTTTTACTTGTATTATCCATGCTGGCTATGGAATCCGCAGACTCCATCCGCTCGCTGTACCGGCATTTTTTATCCGGCATAACAAAAAAATCATTGAACGCCTTCTATTATGCCTGTTCCTATGCGAAAGCGGATTACTCAAGGTTTGCGCAAACCACAGCGGCTATGGCGTTAAAATTAATACCGGATTCCCTGGAGTCGCAGCCTGTGTTCCTTTGTGTCGACGATACAATGGTTTCTAAATTCGGCGTCAAATTTGAAAATGTCTCAAAGCTGTTTGATCATGCGGCTCATAACGGTTCCAATTATCTGGACGGTCACTGTTTTGTAAGCCTGATGCTGTGCGTCCCTGTTTGGAACGGGAACAGGATAAATTATCTGTCTGTGCCGTTGGAATACCGGATGTGGCGGAAAAAAGAATCCAAGCTTGTTTTATCTGCATCAATGGTTGAAAACACAATGCCTGCGCTTTCTGGAAAACGCAATGTCATCCTTTTATGTGACAGCTGGTATGCAAAAAAGGATCTGCTCCGCTTAGCGGATGACTATGCCACACTGGACATCATTTGCAATGCCCGCAGCGATTC
>CAJTCR010000226.1 GCA_910574915.1 Eubacteriaceae bacterium | reverse complement strand
TCTTTGGGGAGGAAAACAGGTCAAAGGAACCCATTTCAGCAATCAGGACAACTGCGCTGAGGAAGCCAACGCCCCGCAGGGACTGTAGAAGGGCGATGCGGTCATAGGTCGGTGTCCCTTCCAGCTTATCAACAGCCTTATGCAGTTCTTCCAGTATGCCATCCAGATGCTCCTGGTATTCCCGGTAAGTTTTGATATATAGCCGGATGCGGAGCGCATTGCTTGGAAGCGCACGTCCGAAAACAGCGGCATCCTTTGCGGCAGTGCATATGGCATCATATTTGGCAAGGGCGTATTTTTCGCCGAAACGTGCTGTTTTGCGTATGGTTTCCACAATCCGGTCCTTTGGTGCGGCAAGCATGTCTGCTGCAAGGGGGTAAGCTTCCAGAAGCTTTAAGGAAGTCTGCGTTGTGATCTTGCTGAACACCTTCTGGTACGCGGGGAAGGACACTTTGAGTTCCGCATGAAGCTTCAACACGATGGCAGACTGCAAATCCTTGAAATAATAGTAGTCACGCACGAGATTGCGCAGGTCAATGACCTCATCATCTGGGATGATGGAAGTCTTAAGGGACGCATCCAGCCCGACCTTGGCAGCTTTTTTTGAATCAAATTTATCATTATGCAGTTTCCTAACGTTCATATTTGTGCTATTCTTAGTAACCTGAGTTTTGCAGATGATTGAGTAAAAAAAGCTCTGGACTCCTTATAAATACTGGAGTTTGGAGCTTTTTTTAAATGCATAGAGTTGTTGTATTTTTTCGCTTTTTTGAGTTTATAAAAATTTTATATTTTT
>CAJTCR010000225.1 GCA_910574915.1 Eubacteriaceae bacterium | reverse complement strand
GACCTCGCAACCTACTATCTCCACAGGCGTTAATTCGGGCTGCACCGTCCCTATTTATATTTTATTATCTTATGCTATTTGCCGTAATCCTTCTGCTAAAATATTTTTTGCAGCATTAACATCCCTGTCATGTTTTGCACCACAAATTGGGCATATCCATTCCCTTACGAATAAATTTTTTGTATCGACATTTTGATACCCACAACCAGAACACAACTGGCTGCTGGCATAAAATGTATCTATTTTTATATACTTCCTCTCATTCCATTTTGCCTTGTACTCTAACTGTCTTGTCAGCTCATACCATGATGCATCTGTAATAGATTTTGCTAGATGATGGTTCTTTACCATATTCTTGATCTGTAAGTTTTCTGAAACTATCACTTGGTTTTCGCTGATAATTTTATAAGAAATCTTATGCAGGTTATTTTTTCTGGTATTTGTAACCTTCTCGTGGCACAATGCTATCTTTCTTCTCTGTTTATAATAATTTTTACTTCCTTTTTCTTTGTGGGATAACTGTCTTTGCAGCTTTGCCAGTTTTTTCCCATATCTTTTTATTGTCTTTGGGTTTTCGTACTTTTCTCCATCTGATGTGATGCATAAATCTTTGATTCCCAAATCCAAACCTATATTTTTATCTGTATGCTGCATCTGCGGTTGGTTTGTTTCCACTAGCACTGACACATAATATTTTCCACTTGGTACTTGGGATATTGTGGCTGATTTTATTTTTCCTGTAAATTTCCTGTGCAGTTTTGCTTTTACTGTCTTTAATTTTGGAAGTTTTATTTTCCCATGC
>CAJTCR010000224.1 GCA_910574915.1 Eubacteriaceae bacterium | reverse complement strand
CGATACACAGCAGTTTTTTATCCCGGATACCCATTTCCCACATCTGCCTTATCAGCTTCCCATGTTTTACATTGTCAAAGAAGCCATGAATGTCGATATCCACTGCATAATGCAAGTGCTGTACCTGCATGAGCCGACAGCATTGTGCTATGGCGTGTTCCGTAGAGCGGTTCGGGCGGAAGCCGTTGGAACGTTCATGGAACTTTGCTTCACAGATTGGTTCAAGCACTTGTAAAATACATTGCTGCACTATGCGGTCAACAATTGTAGGAATCCCCAGCGGTCTTGTTTTTCCGTTGGGTTTGGGGATTTCCACCCGTTTCACCGGGCGGGGAGTGTACCAACTGAACTGTTTTTGAATAAGCCGGACGTATTGTTCCTCACGAAGTGCGGCAAGGTCTTTAATTGTCCGCTTATCCACGCCGGGAGTACCACTTCCCTTGTTGCCCTTAATTGTCCGATATGCCAGCTTGATGTTTTCCTCACTTACAATAAAGTGCATAAGGTTCTGAAAAGTTTTTCCGTTCAGGCTGTCAGCATACAGACTGTCAAAGATGTTTTGCAGGCCGTAATACTCCGTATAGCGGATTTTGCTTTGTTTTGGTTTGTGCTTTTGCTGCTCCGAAGTCAACACAGGCACCCACCCCTTTCGGTTAGGATTTTCTTTGTCATACTCGAAGCTGTGTTTGTTATGTTTTCAGTTTTTGTTTCTAAATCCGACTGGTGGCTATCCCTCCACGGGCTTTTTATTCCCGCTTCATAGGTACTGTGCCACCACTTTCGCCGGAATTAAGATAAGTTATAGCGAT
>CAJTCR010000223.1 GCA_910574915.1 Eubacteriaceae bacterium | reverse complement strand
ATCGCTATAACTTATCTTAATTCCGGCGAAAGTGGTGGCACAGTACCTATGAAGCGGGAATAAAAAGCCCGTGGAGGGATAGCCACCAGTCGGATTTAGAAAAAAACTGAAAACATAACAAACACAGCTTCGAGTATGACAAAGAAAATCCTAACCGAAAGGGGTGGGTGCCTGTGTTGACTTCGGAGCAGCAAAAGCACAAACCAAAACAAAGCAAAATCCGCTATACGGAGTATTACGGCCTGCAAAACATCTTTGACAGTCTGTATGCTGACAGCCTGAACGGAAAAACTTTTCAGAACCTTATGCACTTTATTGTAAGTGAGGAAAACATCAAGCTGGCATATCGGACAATTAAGGGCAACAAGGGAAGTGGTACTCCCGGCGTGGATAAGCGGACAATTAAAGACCTTGCCGCACTTCGTGAGGAACAATACGTCCGGCTTATTCAAAAACAGTTCAGTTGGTACACTCCCCGCCCGGTGAAACGGGTGGAAATCCCCAAACCCAACGGAAAAACAAGACCGCTGGGGATTCCTACAATTGTTGACCGCATAGTGCAGCAATGTATTTTACAAGTGCTTGAACCAATCTGTGAAGCAAAGTTCCATGAACGTTCCAACGGCTTCCGTCCGAACCGCTCTACGGAACACGCCATAGCACAATGCTGTCGGCTCATGCAGGTACAGCACTTGCATTATGCAGTGCATATCGACATTCATGGCTTCTTTGACAATGTAAAACATGGGAAGCTGATAAGGCAGATGTGGGAAATGGGTATCCGGGATAAAAAACTGCTGTGTATCGTCA
>CAJTCR010000222.1 GCA_910574915.1 Eubacteriaceae bacterium | reverse complement strand
AGTTTTGCAGCTTTTACACTGTCATTCTCCAGCTCTGCAATTTTAATCAGGTGCTTATATTCTGTTTGTAAAAGCCCAAGGTTCTTGCTGAGGTATTTGTTCTTTTTCTTTGGAGTATCCGCATTTTCAGCAAGAGCCTCATTGCGTTCCATCTTTGCAGTTGCCTTGTCAGTAATATTCTGGTGCTTTTCTGTCTTATTCTGTAAATGTGCCGCTGTCTCTGCTTGCTGCTGTTTCTGTAAGTCAAACCTTGTTTCATCCAGCTTTTCCCTCAGAAGCTCATTCTCCATGACAGCTTTGTTGTATTCAACACAGGAGTCAAAAATGCTTTGTGATTGAAGCTGTACCATTAAATCCGTAGGAATCTGTTTACCAGATTTGATACAGGAATTTATTCTGTTGATATCCGCACTGGTAAGACCGAATTTCTTAGAACCGAATGCTTTCTTTGTCTGGGCACCTTTGGATTTTACATTATCAAGAGACTTCCCATAATTCTTTGAAGTTGTATTATACGCAGTCTTATACTGTTTTGTCTTTGCTTTTTCTGCGTCAAGAATCTGATCTGAAATCGTATTATACTTCTTAATGGAATCCCCGGCAGTACGAATAGACTTCGCATACTGGCTATGTTCATAAACAGCATCATTGTATTGCTTACACTGTTCATAAAAAGCACCATTTGTAATCTTATCCAGAATCTTTGCGGGGATAGTCTGACCCTTTTTCATCTGGGATTTGATTGTATCAATTTCAGTCTTGGATAAACCAGTTGCATTTCTCTGTGCTTTGGTCTTTATTCCCTTTTTGACACTGTTTTTGGATTGCTTAAGTGT
>CAJTCR010000221.1 GCA_910574915.1 Eubacteriaceae bacterium | reverse complement strand
TTCACATGATTTTTTAGAGTTGTCTAAAAACGCTTTTATTGAAAAACGTAAAAAAAACCGACAGCAACTTTGTCAATTCAGCTAAAGTTGGTGCGAATGGGGTCAGCCCCCCTGTATTGATTCTTGTAAATATACTTGTCCTCACTCTATCCGGGGTTCCTGGTCTGATAACATATGCAGTTAATGATTGTGTTTTTATTCGTCTTTGTATACTAGACGGAAGATCTTCAAATTTTTTTCCTTCGTATTCCTTTAGATACTCCAGTCCAGTCAGAACAAGTCGATCCTTGTCATCTAAATCAAGCACCATAAATTTTTTAATAGCATATAACCTTTGCAAACCGTCTACAACAATTAATTTATCATCATCAGCACTGTCAAAGTAAAATGACGGAAGCGGAATACGAACCATCAGCGATTCAATCAGCCTGCTCTGCTGGGTAGGCTTCCACAGGTCAGGACGCCGTTGAAAATCTGGCTCCAGTATAATATCCCCATATTTTAGCTGATCGACTATATTAGCAATAACCATGGGCTGAGTAATAATATCCACATCTTTAGGGTTAAAAGGCTCTGTTATTTCTTCTTCGTAAGTATCTAAATATAATTGTTCTTCTTCTATTGCGCAGCTTTCAATATCCATAAAATTATTTCTCCATAGACATTCCTTATACAATATATTCTCAACCATTTATTTATTAGTATACCATATACATATTTACTTCTCAATAACTATATCTTATTACCAGAGATTTCGCTTTTAGTATTTATATTTATTCAATTATAGATTTTTAAAGAATAGGGATAAAAAGAAGAATGCCTTTTGAGTCAATCGTACAAAAAATATATTTTCTGTATCATAGAATCAAAAAAACA
>CAJTCR010000220.1 GCA_910574915.1 Eubacteriaceae bacterium | reverse complement strand
ACGAATTAAATACATCGTTTCACACATGGCAGAACCCCATGTCTAGTTATTATACGCAAAATAATTTAACCATCGCATCTTTACGTATAGTTTTAATCGTGAAAACTGATATCTCCAAATTTATAAAAAGTTTATAAAACCTGCGTTTACCGTGGTTTTTTCGTTTTCGAGTGTTGACTTTTCGATAAAATTGGATATAATATAGTTAATGGGATTGTGGTTGTGAGGCGCTAATGAATTTTAGTCAGCCATTTATGAAACAGGTTCTTTGGAGCTTGCGTAGTAGTAAGCAGCCAGTCGAACCCATTAAGAAAGATTTAACAGAGCCTTGACAGAAGTGTTGAGGCTCTTTTTCTTTGAAAAAATTTTTGATTTTTAATGTAGGAATGAATAAGTGAGTGGGATTCCGCCGCCTTCGGCATTGTGGGCAATGTGTATAACTCCCCGTCTTATGGAGCTGTGGGCAACACTGTTTGCAGGATGTGGGAAAGCTGCCCTTTGCTTTTCCACATGCTGTGAATGGTGTTGTCCATAGCGGAATGGGGAGTTATGCACATTTCCATGATGCTTTTTTGCTTTTAAAGCCCTTTTCAGACAGGGAATTACCGGGAAGGGTTATTATCCCGGTCTGGCTGTTCCTGTGTAAGCGATGAATAACCTACCGTTCCACATATGTTCCGTTTAGGTGTAAAATAGTCTATATTGGCAATTCAGGTTTGTTTTCAGGTGTTATCGTTTCAACATCGATCAGTCCTGTGCAGCGTTCTTTGATAAAACCACTCCACGGAAGAAGCGTTTTAACTGCATCAGGATCCTCTTTATGCTCAGGCATGTACAGCAGCAGGACATAAAGGTATTGGAATACATTCAGCTTATTCGCTTTTGCGGTCTCTATT
>CAJTCR010000219.1 GCA_910574915.1 Eubacteriaceae bacterium | reverse complement strand
ATGCAAAAAGTCTGAATATTTATACATAAAAAAAGGAATCTTCCCGAAATCTGTCCCTATTTCTATATCTATTAAAAATCCGGTAATCTTTACTCTTTTTCACATCTAAAAGCGAAATCTCTGATATCGCTATTGTCCAAACTGTTTCAGCTCTTCGATCATCGCCGGCCTGTTCTTATAGCGCACGCGCCAGTCCGCAACGATCTTATGCACCTTTGCATCTCCGCCTTCGATCCTTGCCATCCTGCGCAAAAGCGCTGCCCACTCCTGGTAGCGCCTGCGGTCTGCCGCACGCGCCGCCATCTCATTCAGCTCTTTTTCATATTTCGCAAGGATCTGTTCTGCATAATTTTTTTTCAATACATTCTCATATTTTTGCAGCGTATACAGCCCTTTTGCCTGCAACACATATTCCAGCAGCCGGTCATACATCCCTTCTTCCAGATACAGCCGGTCTGGATGCGCATATGCTGAAAGCGCCTGAAAGATTTCCTCCCGTACGCCCTTCCACTCGTGTTCCTGATAAAAGCTTTTCAGCTCCCTGAAATGGTCAAGGTTTCCCGGATCATCCTGCGTCACCAGCTTCCAAAGCTGTTTTTTATAGTCCTCCTGTCTGCCGCTCATACGATACGCTTCCTTAAGCTTTTCGGCAAACAGGCTCACCTGCCCCGGTTTCGCTGCATCCATCTGCATACTTTCCTGCAATGCCGCAATCGCCTGGTCATAGTTTTTCTGCTTCATGCACGTTTCTATGTAGTATGTCCTGACTTTTGTATAGCTCCAGTATTCCTTGCAGTATTTTAAAATCTCATCCTCACAAAATCCTGCCTTTTCCATCATACGGATATGATACAGCGCCCATTTTTGCACATAATACCCGCTGTTCCAGCTATCTGTTTCTTTCCTGCGT
>CAJTCR010000218.1 GCA_910574915.1 Eubacteriaceae bacterium | reverse complement strand
AATGCCTGTATAAAGAACGGATAGAATCTGCTGACTCCATAGCCAGTATGGATAATACCAGCAGGAACAGGGTTTCAATCGTAGGCATGGAAAAGGTTTTAAAATAAATATAAAAATAGTGATACAGTCTACCAATTAAATTGTTTTTGTTGTATAATAAGTCTAACGTACAAGGTCACTCTCTTTCGTATTTTTTAGTGTGCAAACTTATTATACATTAGAAAGTGCCCTGTGCGTTATTTTATTTGCCAAAAACTTGTAAAGTCGTGTATAATACTTTACTCAATGAATATCGGCTACGTTTGGGTTTTGGCTAATTACCCAGGTGATGCTGGCGCGGTGGATCTGGATACGCCAGCGAAAATGCTTGACCGGCTGTTTAGCGAGGTTATGAATGATGTAGTCAATATGGACGAAAATAAGACGCATATCCTTAACGTGCTCACCTTATCCAAATGGGAGGAAAGCGAAGTCCGCTGCCAGATCGCCACACTGCTGAAGCCGCTTACTGAGGATAAAAACCACTACCTGCAATTCATGGACAGATACTTGAAAGTCTATCAGGAAAACAATGGCCACATTGAGGAGCCGGACAAAATTTAATCTTTCCCTGGTCACACTCACCCTAAGATTGCACCGCCCCTCTCCTGCGCGGATGTGCAGGAGGAAGCGACCGCAGGGAGCGCAAAGCCACGCCGATAGGCGTGTTCGGCCGGACGCGCAGGCGGACGCCTGGGGCTTGGGGGAACCCCAACAAGCGAGCCGGAATATCCCAAAAGGATATTCCGGCTCATTGCTTGCCACGTTTATAGGAATGTTCCTATAACGTAGGTTATAGGAATAAAATTTTTATCGGAACAAGCCGCAAAAACCATTGTAATCACAAGGATAATGCGGTAAAAAGTTCCGATAAAAATATATCCG
>CAJTCR010000217.1 GCA_910574915.1 Eubacteriaceae bacterium | reverse complement strand
ATAGAAGCAATTGCATCTTTTAACCCCTGGAATTCAGAAGATATGCCAACATAAGCATTATGAACCTCGTTTACGATATCGCCAAGGGACTGTGTAATAGTACCTCCAACACCAAGATAGGAGTCTAAATGCCCCATGCCTTCAATGGATGCAATGACCTTTTCCATTTCAGCAGTAATTTCATAGCCATGTTCTTCTGCTGTTGCTTTAATTACGTCCTGTACATCTGAAGCTGTCTGCGCGAATAAGTCCAAGCCTTCTTTTAAGAGTTTGTCATGGTCTTTCATTACATTGTCTACGAGTTTGGCATATTCATCATAGAGGTTATTTAAAATATCCTGTTGGTCTGAAATGTAGCGCTGGTACTCGTCCGATTCAAGCGATTCTTCAGCATCTTTTAATTGTGATTGGAGTTTTTGTATTTTAGATTTTGTTTCTTTAGATGTGTCACCTTTTAAGGCAGCAATCTGTTTCCGCAGGGAATTGATATTGTCTGTCTGTTCTTTCAGTGATTTAGCATAGTCATGAAGGTCTTTTTCGGCATCGAGTTCCGCTTTTTTCTTTTCAATCAGCTCTTTCAAATAGTCAAGTTCGGACTGATACTTTTTGATCATCATGTCTACAATTTTAGATTCGTAATCATAGGTATGTTTGACCTCATCACGATAAGAAGCGTAGAAGTCCTTAATTGCCTTTTTCAATTCAAATACAGAAGCATATTCCCTTTGGACACCGTTTGCATCAATAAAAGATAACGTCCCGCTGTCTAATGCGTCCTGCATCGATTTAATCTCTTTATGGAAGGATTCAGCAGCATCTTTACAGATATTCATTTGTGTTACATATAACGATAATACAGCAAGCCCGTCTTTCGTAAGCCCGCCTGTGTCTTCATCACTCAGTTCATCACCCAGCAGGGTAACCAAC
>CAJTCR010000216.1 GCA_910574915.1 Eubacteriaceae bacterium | reverse complement strand
GCTTCCATGATTGTGTCAAGGCGTTTCTGGTACTCCCGGTAAGAGTCTATGTAGAGACGGATGCGGACGGAATTGCTTTTCAGGGCCCGTCCAAAGATGGCGGCATCTTCCGCTGCAGGCCGCAGGGCATCATACCTGGCCAGGGCATACTTTTCCCCAAAACGTGCTGTGGAGCGGATTGTTTCCACCACCGTTTCCTTTGGGGCAGCAAGAAGATCCTCCGCAAGCGGGTAGGCGTCCAGGAGCTTTAAGGAAGTCTTGGTGGTGGCCTTGCTGAACACTTTCCGGTATGCGGGAAATGACACTTTCAGCTCTGCAGTGAGCTTCAGGACGACAGCGGACTGCAGATCCTTGAAGTAGTAGTAGTCCCGGACCAGGTTACGCAGGTCGATGACCTCATCATCAGGGATGATGGAAACCTTCAGGGAAGCATCCAGTCCTACCCTGGCAGCTTTTTTTGAATCAAATTTAACATTATGTAGTTTCCTTACGTTCATATTTGTGCTATTCTTAGTAATGATAGGATTAATGACCGAGCAGTCAAAACCCTTATCGCGAAGGAAGCACAGGAGTGGGATGTGGTAGATCCCGGTGGACTCAAGGAAGCAGCGGCTTTTAAGAGAATACGCCTCTTGTGCTTCCTTTATTTTTGCGACGGCAAGTTCCCGGGACTGGGGATCGGAATGAACGATCTTAAAAGGTTTCCCGGCAAGGGTGGCGTTTGGGAGCATGATGGACATCCATGTGAAGTCTGCCCCGACATCAAGCCCGACTGAGAGATAGGGGATGCTTTCCAGCATCTTAAGTACTTTTTGGTATTGCATGGTTTTATCCTTTCTGGCAGGTATCCATTTCCAGAAGGCGGATACACAACCTAGCGGCTTATACAGGTATAGCCTGGGGCTTCCCAACCAGCCAAAACATAAAT
>CAJTCR010000215.1 GCA_910574915.1 Eubacteriaceae bacterium | reverse complement strand
CACGATGGACACCCTTGGCTTCGGCTGTATCCTTCCCACTGCCGGGCGGATTGGGGACTTTCACCCGTTAGAACGTGTGCCCACCGGGCACACCAAAAAAACAGGAAACCTTTTCTTGATTTCCTGTCTTGGTGTGCCGTTCTATATAGTGGCAGTTATTCTGTTTTGCTATATGGCTGTTCATCAAAACGGAACTTGAACAATGCGGCAACAAGCCGGGATTTTATACTGTCCTCGGTATCCCTGTCGATATGCCCGTTTTCAATGGCGGCAATTCGGATACGCTTGCTGTAATGCCGTAAAACCTCGTCCACGGCTTCCGGCTCGCCGCTGGTCGCCCGGACAATCGTTTCATAGGGTAAAAGGTTCGGATTCCCCATGTGAAAGCACCTCCATTTCTTTGTGCAAAAGCTGTAAAGTCCTGCGGATTTGATACCCGGTCGTACTCCGGCAGCGTCCGTACATTTCCCCGATTTCCTGTTGTGTGTAATGCCCGAAAAAGTAAAGGAAAATGATTTCCCGGTTTTTCTCCGGCAGAGATAACAGGGCGGCGGCAAGCTCCCCGTTGGTGAGGATAACTGTCTGACCGCATACCGTAATGGGGTATTCTTCATAGGGTGCTTCAAAATATTCGTCTGTTGTGCCTAAAGGGTAAAACTTTTCTTCTGTGAGGTATTCAAGGGATATTTCTTTTTGCCGCCGCCTACTTCTGTCACGCCATGCGTTGATAGCCGCAAAGCGTATGACGGTCTTGCAATAGCCATTGAACGTATACATGATATGTTCTCTGTATGCTTCTGTGCAAGGCATAGATGATTCCCCCTCGTATAATAAGTTTATAGCCAGTCAGAACAGGCTATAGACTTATTCTTTTTTGATATAGATGTAGGATGATTTCTAAGAGGACTCCCTCTCCATCTTTTTCCATCTATACAGTTAATAGTTACC
>CAJTCR010000214.1 GCA_910574915.1 Eubacteriaceae bacterium | reverse complement strand
GGTAACTATTAACTGTATAGATGGAAAAAGATGGAGAGGGAGTCCTCTTAGAAATCATCCTACATCTATATCAAAAAAGAATAAGTCTATAGCCTGTTCTGACTGGCTATAAACTTATTATACGAGGGGGATTTATAGAATGAACAATGCTGATGTGCCTATTTGGGAAAAGTACACGCTTACCATTGAGGAAGCGTCAAAATATTTCCGCATTGGGGAAAACAAGCTGCGCAAACTTGCAGAAGAAAATCCTACGGCGGGCTGGATATTCCTAAACGGCAACCGTATTCAGATCAAGAGGAAACAGTTTGAAAAAATCATTGACACACTGGACGCAATTTAGCGAAAAAGATAGTGAAAAGGAGCCTTGAATGTGCTATAATCCTGAGTTTTGCAGATGATTGAGTAAAAAAAGCTCTGGACTCCTTATAAATACTGGAGTTTGGAGCTTTTTTTAAATGCATAGAGTTGTTGTATTTTTTCGCTTTTTTGAGTTTATAAAAATTTTATATTTTTATACATCCTTATACATAGATATTTTTTTGATTTCCGAAAGCTGCATGTACTTTTTGCTTAGGTCTAATCCAAATGTCTTCTCCATAGTCAAAATTACATCGTCCCGATAATCGAACACATAATAATTCCGGTCTAAGTACGAACAGCAATAGCTTGCCAGGGAATTCCGGATTTGCCTGACAGAATGGCATTTTCCTATGAGCTGCTCTAAAACGCGCATTACAACCAGTGTCACAAAACAAATTAAAAAATGCGCCTGTATATGATCTTCGTTAGAAACAAATACAGGCCTGGTTTTGAATTCGCTCTTTATAATCTTGAATGATTCTTCTATTTCCCATAACCCTTTATATATGTCACGGATTTCATTGTCAGAAAGCTCTTTTTCACTTGTGACAATGGCGTAATAGCCATCATACTGCGCTTCTTCGGCA
>CAJTCR010000213.1 GCA_910574915.1 Eubacteriaceae bacterium | reverse complement strand
CCGGCTCTGCCCGTACTGCAATGCGCAAATGATCCTGCTTGGGTATAAACAAGTCCGCACAGAACTGCGCATAACCCCGGCAAAAGTGGAGCGTGTCCGCTATATGCAGGAAGAACTGATCTGCCCGGAATGCCGTAAAGACGGCGACGGCACAATCGTGCAGGCGCAGACGCCTGTACCTCTTATGGCACACAGCCCGGCGTCGCCGTCTGTTGTTGCGTACGCCATGTTTGATAAAAGTTTCGTAAGCGTCCCATACTACCGCCAGGAGGCCTGCATGGCCCAGCTTGGATTGGAACTGCCGCGTGAAACCATGGCGAACTGGTACATAAAATGTGCCATGGAATATTTCCAGCCGGTATATGACCATATGCACCGGCTTCTCCTGCAGAGGGATATTATCCATGCGGATGAAACAACCTGCCAGGTGCTGCGCGAAAAGGGGAAAGCCGCAAAAGCCACATCCTACATGTGGATGTATTTGAGCGGGAGCGACGGCCTGGCGCCAATCGTGCTCTATGAATACCAGGCGGGGCGCAGCGGCGTTTTCCCAAAGGCTTTCCTGGAAGGTTTCTCCGGCATCGTGCAGTGCGATGGGTACAGCGGCTATAACCAGGTAGAGGATGTGGCCCTTGCCATATGCTCTGCGCACTGCCGCAGAAAATTTTACGAAGCCCTCCCGGCAAAACGGCAGAAAAAACTGAAGCTGCTGGACATAAATTCAGAAACGGAAGTAAAAGACATCGGGCTTCCAGGCCCGGAACAGATGAAAAGTATGATTCCGGCTGAGATCGGGCTCGTGTTTTTCAACAAGCTCTTTTTCATTGAAAAAGGGCTCAAAGGCATGGAACCAGAAAAGCGACGGGAAAAACGCCTGGAAAAGGAGGCGCCTGTCTGGGAAAAGTTCTGGACATGGATTGAAACGCTAAAACCGCTTGGCGGCAGCAAGCTGGAAAAAGCCGTCAATTATTC
>CAJTCR010000212.1 GCA_910574915.1 Eubacteriaceae bacterium | reverse complement strand
ATTATGGATGCATTTGCTGCAGCGCCAGATAAATCCACCTGGGCGGCAGCCGGATCCAGAAGTTCTGCAAAAGCAGCGTATCGCTTCTTTAGTAATAAGGATGTATCCAGGGATGAACTGTTGGATAGTGTATCTAGGGCAACTGTAGAAAAAATGAAACATGCGGATGCAGATTGGATACTTGCCATTCAGGATACCACATCTGTTGGATTTGGAAACCGGAAAGCAATCAAAGGAATGGGATACCATTGCAGTACGGAACAGAGGGGAATGCTTGTACATTCTTGTATAGCGGCCACAGACCAGGGAATTCCCCTGGGCCTTCTTTATCAGGAAATACATACGAGGGATGTACGCAGGGATGACTCTGGAACAAAAGATGAAAAACGTTCCAGGCCAATAGAAGAAAAAGAGAGCTACCGATGGATTCATACAATGAACGAAATTCATCAGAGGGTTGCAGAAGATATTCCGGTATTGACAGTATGTGACCGTGAAGGAGATTTTTATGAATTTTTTTCGAACGCTGCAGATTTGGGAGAAAATTTTCTGATTCGGCTAGTGCAAAACCGCATGGTGGATGACGGAAAAAAGATTTTTCATGAACTCCGCCAGTCTCCTGTGGCTGGAAGCATGGTTGTCAGGATGGGCAGGAATCCCAAAGAACACATTCCAGCCAGAAATGTAAAAATGGATTATCATTATAAAGAGGTTGTGGTTCACTGTCCCAAAAGGAGAACAGAAAAACATATACGAGAAAAACTTGTACTAACAGCAATTTATGTACATGAATCCGGAAAAAAAGGAACCGAATGGTTTCTGCTAACAACGGTAAGAGTAAAAAACGAAAAAGATATAGAAAAGCTGATACAATGTTATGCACACAGATGGAAAATAGAACGTTTTCATTTCATCTTAAAAAGTGGATGCAAAATAGAGAAAAATCAGGCGAGGGAATATGAGAGATTAAAATTTTTAACATTAC
>CAJTCR010000211.1 GCA_910574915.1 Eubacteriaceae bacterium | reverse complement strand
TGTCTGCTGCAAGGGGGTAAGCTTCCAGAAGCTTTAAGGAAGTCTGCGTTGTGATCTTGCTGAACACCTTCTGGTACGCGGGGAAGGACACTTTGAGTTCCGCATGAAGCTTCAACACGATGGCAGACTGCAAATCCTTGAAATAATAGTAGTCACGCACGAGATTGCGCAGGTCAATGACCTCATCATCTGGGATGATGGAAGTCTTAAGGGACGCATCCAGCCCGACCTTGGCAGCTTTTTTTGAATCAAATTTATCATTATGCAGTTTCCTAACGTTCATATTTGTGCTATTCTTAGTAATGATAGGATTAATGACGGAGCAGTCAAAACCCTTATCACGAAGGAAGCACAGGAGCGGGATGTGGTAGATCCCGGTGGACTCAAGGAAGCAGCGGCTTTCAAGAGAATACGCCTCTTGCGCTTCCTTTATTTTTGTGACGGCAAGCTCACGGGACGCAGGATCCGAGTGGATGATCTTAAAAGGTTTTCCTGTGAGGATGCCATTGGGGAGCATGATGGACATCCATGTGAAATCTGCGCCGGCATCAAGCCCGACTGAGAGGTAAGGGATGCTTTGGAGCATCAAGAGTACATTTTGATATTTCATAGTTTTATCCTTTCCGGCAGGCATCCATTTCCAGAAGGTGGATACACAACCTAGCGGCTTATACAGGTATAGCCTGGGGCTTCCCAACCAGCCAAAACATAAATCACCACCGAATGGACGGACAGACTTTCTAAGAGGTTTCGCCAGCCGGAAAGGCTGGTTCCCAAGGAGTGAACGTCAATGATCCTGCCTTCAGTGATTATACCTCTATATTTTGTCTGGCGCATGAAGGAAACCTCAGACAAGGTAAATAATGTTGTCTTATAACTTCTGATGGAGGGGGATTCCTCCTTCCGTTATATCTATATAGATTTATTAGATTGGACTTTGTAACTATTAACCAGTAGTCATTCTTGACTACATCATTATTATACTAGG
>CAJTCR010000210.1 GCA_910574915.1 Eubacteriaceae bacterium | reverse complement strand
TACAATATTTAAAAACTATCTTGTAGGTGAATCAGGCAAGTCCATAAGCACCTTTCAGTTTTCCGACTGTACCAAAGAATGTATTTATAACTTTAGAGAGTATCTGCTTGCAAATGGCAGCCAGCCATCAACTGTAAATGTAAGAGTCGCGGCTATCCGCGCCTATCTGAACTATGCCTCGGATATGGACATATCCATCCAGTCGGTTGCTCTGGCAGTCAGCCAGATATCACCCTGCAAAACCATAAAAAAGGAGAAGCCTGTTCTGTCCGAGGATGCACTTGCCGCAATACTGTCCGCACCGCCGGATACGAAGTTTGGTATACGGGACCGTGCTATTTTGATTCTCCTCTACGATACAGCTGTAAGAGTCAGTGAGCTGCTCAACATCCGCTTATGTGATGTTGCAATGGAATCAAAATATCCCAATATTTTCATAACAGGCAAAGGCAGCAAAGAGAGAACCATACAATTGACAGCTAAGGCGGCTGGACACCTTAAGGAGTATATGCGTGTATATCACAGCAATTCTTCCAAAGAAGCCTACTTATTTTTCACAACGATAAAAGGTGTGGCAGACAGGATGTCCGTTGGAAATGTCCAGAGGATTATAAAAAAATATGCAGCCCTGGTAAGCGAGGCAGGGATCAGCATTCCAGATTCAGTCCATTGCCACATGTTCCGGCGGACCAGGGCCACAAATCTTTACCAGGATGGGATTGCCATTGAACTTGTCTCTACAGTGTTAGGACATGCCAGGACTGATACAACCAAAAACTACTATGCAAAGCAGTCTGTTGAACAGCTTCGGGGAGCAATGGAATCTGTTCCAACACCCATACCTGATGAAGCGGCAATGTGGGAGGGCAGTGAAGATGAAATGGCAAGGATTTGTGGATTGCGCTAACGAATAATGCTCATCTTTTAGTAGTAAAGTGCCTTATTTCTCAGCATTCTTTAAAATGATTAACATTTTGGAATGCTGAGTATAA
>CAJTCR010000209.1 GCA_910574915.1 Eubacteriaceae bacterium | reverse complement strand
GGAACAATGAAATACTGTCCATGCTTATCAATAGTACGTTCGGTGATTTCATAGATGGTGCGTATGCCTGCCGTCTTCTCTGTTTTATTAGGAAGCGTGTAGGTTACATCGCGGAATGTCTGCCCGATGTAAACGGCCTTTCCATCCCTCGGTTTTTGGATATTCGTACAGCAGCCCTTCACAGATGCAAGCCATTCCTCCTTGCTTTCCTGCCGTGGATTACGCTTGATGATGAAAGACACATTGTTGTACCTGTAACTCTCTTCCATAAAGATGCCAATGTTCTCGGATGCATCATTGCCGGAATCAAGCCGGATGAGTAATGGTTTATCGGTCAGCTGGCGGCACAGCTCAATTGTCTCGCGCAGGAAATCCGGTGTTTCTTTCTGGCAGTGCTGTTTCCCAACGCGGAGCTGCGTATTGACAAAATAACCTTCTGTTCCTATATAAGCCATGATTGGTGCATAACCATCAAATCCTTTATAGGTACGGGAAACGCCCTCCTTTTTGGCCTTTGAATTATCAAACGGAGTGACGTCAATGTCCACCGGCACATAGCCATTTTCAAGTGCGGCAGGTTCGATCTTCATCTCACGCAGCATGTCGATATTTGCCTGAAGGATATCTCCACGCAGGGAATCGCCAATCATATCGAAACGCTGGCGGAGGGTTTCTGCGGATGGAATCGCATATGCGATTCCAAGGGCATATTTGTAATAGCCGGGATCATCCATCATTTCGCGGACGGCTTCGTACTGCGGTTTGCCCTGACAGAGCATACCAATATAAGTCAGGAGAATGTCACCATTTTTTATCTGCTTTTGCAGATACTCATTCGATATAGGTGCCCGATTAATCTTTTTGACAAAGTTGCTTTTGCCAAGAATCTGTCCCACAAACACAAGTCCGCTGGGTGTAATTAATCGTTCATCACTGAACTCTATATGTATGGTTTTCATTGCAATACCTCCGTATAAATTGATACCTTTATTATACAGGATATGGTACTGCAATGCATTAAAAAATGAA
>CAJTCR010000208.1 GCA_910574915.1 Eubacteriaceae bacterium | reverse complement strand
ACGAATTAAATACATCGTTTCACACATGGCAGAACCCCATGTCTAGTTATTATACGCAAAATAATTTAACCATCGCATCTTTACGTATAGTTTTAATCGTGAAAACTGATATCTCCAAATTTATAAAAAGTTTATAAAACCTGCGTTTACCGTGTGTAAGCAGAAAGCAGGTATTGAGCCGTGCAGGCCAGTGTGTTAAAATGGATATAGCGATACATTTAAGAAAGCGGGTGTGGATAAATTGGCAGATGAAAGCAGGGACATAAAACTACGGGAGAAAATAGAGGGATTTACACTGTTTGACGATGAACTGATGAGCCGGGTGTTTGATGAAAATATTGAATGCACAGAGCTGGTTTTAAGCATCCTGTTAAAGAGGACAGACATCAGGGTTAAACAGGTGCATACGCAGAGGGAAATAAAAAACCTGCGCGGGCATTCTGTCAGACTTGACATTCATGCAGAAACAACAGAGGAAGAACCGGTTGATATCGAAATACAGCGGGCGGATAAGGGGGCCGGCGTGAAGCGGGCAAGGTATAATGCCAGTATGATGGACACAAACACCCTCGTAAAAGGGGAAGAATACGACAGGCTCCCGGAATGCTACTGCATTTTTATTACGGAAAAAGATGTCATGGGCTGCGGCCTGCCTGTGTACCATGCACAGAGGGTGATATCGGAAACCGGAAAACTGCTTGGGGACGGCACGCATATTATTTATGTGAACGGGGCTTACCGCGGGGATGACCCGATTGGGCGTCTTATGCATGATTTTTCATGCAGCAGCCCGTCGGATATGTATTACCGGCCGCTGGCCAGGCAGGTTGGGTATTATAAAAACGATGAAAAAGTCCAGCTAAGAAATGTCAATAGGTAAAATGAAAAATGTTAAAAAAGTTTTTTTTTAAGTAGTTGATGTAAAAAAGTGTAACTTTAATAAAACCACCTATGTGGAAATTTAAAAAATTTATGAGAACCTGTTAAGCTGCGTTGTGTGTCTTGCCAGGATGCGCTGCAAGATACTGCTCACAATGTTCCTGGGGAG
>CAJTCR010000207.1 GCA_910574915.1 Eubacteriaceae bacterium | reverse complement strand
CAGACGGTAACCTTTGATATTTTGGAATTAATTGAAATGTCATTTATTGAAAAACGAAAAACCGTCCGACAGCAACTTCTATGTTTTTCGTAAAGTTAGTGCATATGGGGGTCATTACGCCGCTCCGACTGACACTTTCCACGAGCTGCTCCATATCCTCATTCATTAAAACCTTGAACGGGTGGTCTGGGAACTCGTCAATCTCGGAAATGGGTATTTCCCTTATCTTGCTTAGATTCGCTTCTGCTCGGCTCTCGTCTGTTTCAAAGAGGTCATCGTATGCGGTCAGCTCGATTCCTGTTCTTTTGCTTCTCGCCAATCTCTGCCACCTCCTTTGCAAACTGTTCATAGGCTGCGGCTACTTTGCCGCTCTTGTCGTAGGCAAAAATGCTTTTTCCCTCTGCGGTGGCTTCTACGGCACGAATAGAATGGGGTATCTGGGCATCGAAAACTTTAATCCTCTGCCCGTAGGCACTCTTTACCGTTGCGGTAATCTCCTTAGAGATGTTCGTGCGTGGCATTACCATCGTCATTAAGATACCGTCAATCCGCAGGTGGGGATTGATTTGCCGTTTGACTTTAGACACGGAGCGAAGCAACAGCTCTAAACCCTTTGCTGAAAGATAATGTAGCTGTGTTGGGATAACCACGCTGTCAGCCGCCGCAAGTGCATTGATTGTCAGCATACCCAAACTCGGCATACAGTCCACAAGAACCACATCATAATTCTTTTTTACCTCATTGATGCAGGTTTTCAGCACACTTTCACGGCTTATGGCATTGATGAGCCTTACTTCCAAGCCCGACAGTTCAATATTGGACGGGAGCAGGTCAACGCCCTCGTTATGGTGCAGGATAGCTTTCTGGACATTGACAGGCTTTTCGTCTATCACGTCCTGCATGATGCTTGAGAGCGTATCAGACAAATCATCTGGTCTGCCATAGCCAAGCGACATAGTTAAATTTGCCTGTGCATCTTATACCGAAAAAATGGTTATTCCGAGGTTTTTGATACCGATATGATTTCTTGAGGATTTATCTACAAAGTTTCGGCATAATAAGGTAATCTTTTCTAGA
>CAJTCR010000206.1 GCA_910574915.1 Eubacteriaceae bacterium | reverse complement strand
CGAAATCTCATTTTCACCTCTATTTTTTACCTTCATTTTGTAACATTTCCGCTTTTATATAACTTCCTGCTCTCTAAAAATAATTCTTATTTTTTCAAAAAACAGCTTGACAAATACCCCGAAATGTGCGGCCGTTTTCGCTGATAATGCCAGCGAAAACGGCCCTTTGTTTTATAAGTAACTGTCCAATTTCACTGATAAAACAAAGGAGGCCACATTTATGTTCAAACCCGAATCATGGCAGAGCCATGACGAGTACAGAACCATCGTCGCTACGATTGGCCACAGGCTTTCCCGCAATAACCCAAAATATTCCTTTAACGAATATGATGAGGAACGGCAGAAACTCTTAAACCTCAACCTTGACCCGCTTCTGGATTATATCCCCGCTTTTTATTCCAAAGGGGGACGCCCAGCAGCGCACCAGGCGCAGATCCTGCGCTCCCTGATACTTTTCGTCCTGCTTTTTAATAAAACCAAAGCACGCACAAGCCTTACTTTATGGGTGCGGGAAGTCCTTCCCAATTCCATTTCCCTGGCTGTCCTTATTGGCTGCGCCTCTCTGGAAGAACTGCCGCCCCTCGGCTCTTATTATGACTTTATGAACCGATTCTGGACAGACCCAGGGAACCGCTATTCCCGCACGGCGCTTCTTCCGGCAGGCAAAAACGGTAAAAAACCAAAAAAACTAATTGGAGCCGATGGAAAACTGGCAGAGCCGGAAGACTCCTGCACAATCACTGCCAAAGATATCGTAAATGATATCCTGGACGG
This sequence comes from Eubacteriaceae bacterium, assembly GCA_910574915.1. Lineage (GTDB taxonomy): Bacteria > Bacillota > Clostridia > Lachnospirales > Lachnospiraceae > Eubacterium_J. The sequence continues at coordinate 325 of CAJTCR010000206.1, read as the reverse complement.
AAAGCCTGCCGCTGACAATCCACAAGCCGCTCTCCAGAAAATCTTTTCCATCCTTGCCGTACTTCCGTCTATCCGCCTTGGGCTGATTGACACGCAAAACCTTACCCTCTCCGGCGATGGCACCGCTGTGGTTTCCCATTCCTCCCCTTACGGCCGCCATCTTTCCTCCTGTGGGAAAGACTGCCCCTACCGGGACGGCTGCGCCCGCCATTATTCTGACCCGGATGCCACATGGGGATGGGACAGCGATAACAAAACATGGTACTTCGGGCATACGCTTTACATGCTGTGCACCAGGAACAATACGCTGAAAATTGAACTCCCG
>CAJTCR010000205.1 GCA_910574915.1 Eubacteriaceae bacterium | reverse complement strand
ATAACTTCTGATGGAGGGGGATTCCTCCTTCCGTTATATCTATATAGATTTATTAGATTGGACTTTGTAACTATTAACCAGTAGTCATTCTTGACTACATCATTATTATACTAGGAGTACGCATAATGTCCGTGACAGACCATAATTGTGCGAAAGCAAACGAAGAAGCTGCAAAAGCCGCAGAAGAAAAGGGGATAACCTTTATTCCGGGCATTGAAATTGACTGCACCTATCAAGATACAAATTTTCATGTACTTGGATATGGCATTGATTTTTGGAGCGGTGATTTTGAAGCAATCGAAAAAAATATTGACAACCAGAGCTTTCAGGCTTCCCTTGACAGGCTTGCGGAAACACAGATATTAGGTTTTTGGCATATCACAGAAAAAGATATGTGGGAATTATCCAAAGATAATTACTGGCAGGGGAACTGGTCAGGTGAAATGTTTGCGGAGGTTCTGCTTTCCATGCCGGAATATGCAGACCACCCTCTTTTGAAACCCTACCGCCCCGGAGGGGAACGAAGCGATAATCCATATGTAAATTTTTATTGGGATTATTATTCACAAGGAAAGCCGTGCTATGTAAAAGTTGATTATCCGGCAATGAAAGAAATCATTGATATTATCCACCATAACCACGGTATCGCTGTAATAGCGCATCCCGGAGTAAACTTAAAAGGGAAAGAATTTCTGCTTGGCGGTATTCTGGATTTGGGGATTGACGGTATAGAAGCTTTTAGCAGTTATCATAATCAAAAACAGGCAGAATATTATTATCAGGCAGCGCAGAAGAAACATATTTTTTTCACTTGCGGAAGTGATTATCACGGAAAAACAAAACCGTCTATTGGGATAGGACAGCACAACTGCCTAATCCCATATACGGAAATGGTCAGGCAGTTACAAAATACCTTTAAGGTTTTGTAAATTTAATTTTGCCCCATGTGGGAGAAAGCAATTTGGTGAAATGTCAAGAGGAAAATAAAAAAGATTTTCTTGAAGAAGGGTAACTTTAATAGACCTACCGCTCAAAAAGAACGTAAGTTCGGTACTCGTTATAGATTACCTACTCTTTTCCACAGAGTAGAGTTTGCCAT
>CAJTCR010000204.1 GCA_910574915.1 Eubacteriaceae bacterium | reverse complement strand
CACCTCCGGGATAAGTGATGCATACAGGTTCATATCCATGCCTGACATTTCAGAAAAGAATTCAGGTACAAGGTGGATATAGTATGCCGTGTGCGAAATACAGGAATGCCCCATGTATGCGCTCAGGTACGGGAGCATGCTCCTTAGGTCTGCGCCCTGCTTCATCCATTTGTATATACGGTATGTGGCAAATGTGTGCCGGAAGTCATAAGGCCTTGGGCTGTTGCCGGCCACAAGCTCGAAATGGCAGTTTCCCCAGCATTCGTGGAACGATTTCCGTACCCAGCTTGCCGTGTAGGCAGCGCCGCCAAACCGCTGGCAGGGGAACAGGTACTCGCTTTGGGGGAATTCGTTTTTCAAAAAAGGGTAGTATTTTTCCAAAATCCCGACCAGTTCTTCCGGAATGACGACCATCCTGTCCCTGTGCCCTTTGGATTCTGGTATGATCAGGTTTTTTGCCCGGAGGCTGAGGTTTTCAAGTTTTATCAGTCTGGCTTCCTGGGGACGGAGGCCGCAGCAGAACAGAAGCCTGAAATACACGGGAATCTGTAGATGCCTGATCCGGGAGCGTGGGTTTACAGGATATGAGTCTGCCTCATGGAAAAAAGCTTTCCGTTCTTCTTCTGTAAAAATATGCGGCTGGTATGGCGGGTCTGTTTTCGGTGATAATTCCGGCGGAATTACATAAGCAGTTTTACCCACGCGGTTCATATATTTTGCAAGCTCACGCACCGGCCCAAGCCGGTTCTGGAAGCTCACGGATTTTTCTGTCGGTTTTATGACAGCCCATGCGTTCCCAATTTCTGCGGACAAAGTAGGTTCGGCAGGGAAGTTATCCGTACAGAATTTATCAAAGCAGCGGAGGATTCGTCCGCTTTCTATATAAGGAAAACCAAGTGTATGTTTTTCCTGGATGAAATCGGAAATATATTGGCCAAAAGCACAGTGAAAGGTTGGATTCATCTCAGTTCCTCCCTTCCCAGCGGAATGGACTCCAACGTCAGGGGACATTCTTTCAAGCCGGACAATTCAACGCTGATATATGGCTTTGTGGAATCGGGGCTGCTGTGTCCGAGAACTTCTTTGATGGTATCAATGGAGACATCCGATGCCAGCATCCGGCTTGCCAGTGTCCTTCTCATGG
>CAJTCR010000203.1 GCA_910574915.1 Eubacteriaceae bacterium | reverse complement strand
ACAAACTCATCTTCTTTCGTATATTTTTTGTTTGACGCTTAAATTATACTATGAAAAGATGGGTTTGTATTTTTTATTTTTGTAAAAAGTTGTAAACTGGTGAGACCTTAATAACCTAATGGAAAATACAGGCTGGACGAAAGAAAAAGCTATGAAAATGCTTGGAATTTCTTTCAGTGATTAAAAAAGCCTGAAAAAAGCAGGGAGTGTAAATGCAAATGGACTTGCAGGAATTATATCACGAGATCGGTTTACAAGCCGAAATCGTGGAGCAGTTAAATCGGGTATCGTCAAAGATCAGCCTAAACCAGATCCATAGCTGCCTGGAGCGGCTGTTAGATTTTAAAACAGCCGCTGCCGCCTATGATGCGTTAAAAGAATTATTTGCAGATGATAAAGATCAAATCGGGATGCTGTACTGCCAGTTGGAAGCCGCAAGGCGGATTTTTCGCCGGTATCAGGCAAGACAGATTCCAAAAGCCGTTTATATCGATACCATGAAGTGTTTTCCGAGATTTTTAGAGGAATGCAAAAAGAAAAACGGGCGAATGTTTTTTGACCGGGGATGGTGGACGTACCGGCAGACAAGCATGAGCCTGTTTCGAATTGGAGAGCTGGAATACCAGTTTGCGGCATATGAAGGGGAACAGGCAGTCGCGGTGCATATTCCGTCCGATGCGGATTTTTCGAAAGAAGCGGTAGACCATTCGCTGGAACAGGCGCGCCGTTTTTTTGAAACGTATTATGGGGAGTATGTATATGATAAATTTACCTGCCGTTCGTGGCTGCTATCACCTGCATTAAAGCCGCTGTTGTCTGCGTCGTCGCATATTTTATCTTTCCAGGAGCGGTTTTTTCTTGTGCAGGAAGACAGGCAGGATCGGGAATTTATCGAATGGCTGTTTCAGGTGCCTGCGGAAACTGCCTATAAGGAACTGCCAGCAGAAACGGATTTACAGAAAAAAGTGCGGTCGCTGCTGCTTCATGGCGGAACGGTCGGGTCTGCATATGGGATCATACGAAAGTGCCAGAGATTTCGCTTTTAGATGTGAAAAAGAGTAAAGATTACCGGATTTTTAATAGATATAGAAATAGGGACAGATTTCGGGAAGATTCCTTTTTTTATGTATAAATATTCAGACTTTTTGCAT
>CAJTCR010000202.1 GCA_910574915.1 Eubacteriaceae bacterium | reverse complement strand
GACGGACATGGAGTTCTGTATGCTGCTCCGGATGCTCCTTGGGTGCGGGTTCCGCCTGGGAGAACCGCTTGCCGCCAGGGTAAAAGATATAAATTTCCGCAATGGGACCATCCTGATCCGCCATGCCAAGAACAACAAACAGCGTGTTGTTCCAATGGACAGGACATTGACAGAGATGCTGGAAAGATACTGCATTGCTATGGGGATCAAAACAGAACCGGAAAGCTGTCTGTTCCCGGCAGCCAGGGGCCAAGAGTTTTCCGTCAGTAAAGGAACCTTTGATTTTCGGTTTAGGAACCTCTTGCGGGAAACCGGCCTGTATGTACAGGAAAAATCCCATTCCAGAGGGCAGTGCCTTCATTGCTTCCGTCACTATTTTGCCATCCATTCATTTGCGCAGGCAGAGAAAAACGGACGCCCGACAGATGACTCTGTTCCTTTCCTGTCAGTCTATCTTGGACACCATGACATGGACGAAACGGAGAAATATCTGAAATTCAGTGGTGATATGTTCCCTGAATATACGGAGCTGTTTGAAGATTATGCCGCTGGCGTATTCACGGAGGTGGCGTATGAGGAAAAATAAACTTCCTGAATTCATGCTCCTCCTGGAACAGTTTTTTACGGAATATATGCCGCTCTCGTCAGGGCTTTCCCCTAATACCACGAGATCCTATAAACATGCCTTCCGCCTTTTGTTCCAGTATGTTTATCAGGAAAAGAAGAAAAATGCTGGTGAAATCCTCTTCCGGGATTTGAATTTCGAGACTATTGACGGCTTCCTGAAATGGATCGAAGCAGAACGGGGATGCTCAGTATCCACAAGGAATCTCAGGCTTTCAGCATTGGCCTCTTTTGCCGGTTACGCACAGAACAGGAATTTTGAAGCAGCGACTGTGTTTGCAAATGCGGTGAAAAGAGTGCCTGTAAAAAAAGAGGCCGTCCAGCCGAGGACCACCTTTACGCTTGATGAAGTTTCAATCCTGCTCCGGCTTCCTGATCCCGGGAAACGGATGGGCTTCCGTGACCAGGTTCTTTTGAACCTGATGTATGCCAGCGGAGCCAGGGCACAGGAAATCTGCGATCTCAAAGTCAGGGACTTCCTGGCCGAGAAAAACCTCTATAAGCTTACAATTACTGGAAAGGGAAACAAAACCCGGAGGATCGTGATTGCAAGGCCTAGCGGAACTCTC
>CAJTCR010000201.1 GCA_910574915.1 Eubacteriaceae bacterium | reverse complement strand
TAACCTGAATCCGTACAGATGGAGTGATATTGAAAAGAAAAAGGAAGAAATGATACATCGTGAAATGAAATAGGCTGGAAAGCCTGATATTTTTTGATTTTTAATGAACAGCTATCTGTTAATGGCAATACATATAAGCTATAACAGCAGTTCAATTAAAATATAAGTAACTCACAGAAATATTATTGGAAAGGGGAAAATGATGGAATTAACAAGAGCGGATTACGCAGTTTTAAAATTTTTGAAGAAAAGAAACTGTGTAACTCATTTTAGAAGTGCAACATTGCAGGAAATAATGAGCATAACATCTAATTCACGTCCAACGACATACCGCAGAATGATGAATTTACGCAAATATGGATATGTTGAAAAAGGATGCAAGGCAATCAATGCAGATACTTTCTATCTGCTTGAAAAAGGAATTAAAATTGTAGAAATCGGAGGAATGGGAAATGATTAAGGATGAAGTGTTTGTGACAGGTATTGGTCTGGGTGGCGGAAAGATTGGATATGAGTTTCAGAAGAAAAATTATCCAACATATCTTATCAATGGTTCAGGGCAGGATAACAAAACAATTTCTGAAGCAAAAGACGTACTGGTTTTAGAAGGATACGATGGATTAGCGGGGGATCGCGGGCTTGCGGTTGAAGCACTCAAAAAGAATAAGGCCATTTTGCAAAAAATAATTTCTATTGACAAGAAAATTATTCTGCTTGCTGCAACTGGAGGAGGAACAACAGGAAGCGGATGTATTACACATTTGGCAAATATACTCTGCACAAAATGCCCGGACAAGATCATATGCGCATGTCTCATGATGCCGAGAAAGGATGAGCCGATACAAAAAAGAATCAATGCCTATAATACCGCAAAAGAGTTGATAGAGATACCGGAAATGGGAGCTGTAATCTTTGTTAATAATGAATCATGCAGTTCTGATCTGGATAAAATTAATTTCAATCTTGTAAACATGCTGGATGCATTCTTTACGGATGATTCATCATCGAATGTATCAAATTTTGATGATTCAGAGAAGATGAAAATGTTATCAGATAATGGCGCATTTGTGATTGCAATGCGTTCGAGCAACAAAGCAGATTCTCAGGATGAAAATAAAAAAGGTAATACACAGGATATGATCAATTCTCTGACGGCAAGCAATATCTTTCTTCCTATCGGTAATGAGAAGATTGTTTCACATATTGGCATTATCAATCAGAG
>CAJTCR010000200.1 GCA_910574915.1 Eubacteriaceae bacterium | reverse complement strand
CATCTGCCTGACGATACACAGCAGTTTTTTATCCCGGATACCCATTTCCCACATCTGCCTTATCAGCTTCCCATGTTTTACATTGTCAAAGAAGCCATGAATGTCGATATCCACTGCATAATGCAAGTGCTGTATCTGCATGAGCCGACAGCATTGTGCTATGGCGTGTTCCGTAGAGCGGTTTGGGCGGAAGCCGTTGGAACGTTCATGGAACTTTGCTTCACAGATTGGTTCAAGCACTTGTAAAATACATTGCTGCACTATGCGGTCAACAATTGTAGGAATCCCCAGCGGTCTTGTTTTTCCGTTGGGTTTGGGGATTTCCACCCGTTTCACCGGGCGGGGAGTGTACCAACTGAACTGTTTTTGAATAAGCCGGACGTATTGTTCCTCACGAAGTGCGGCAAGGTCTTTAATTGTCCGCTTATCCACGCCGGGAGTACCACTTCCCTTGTTGCCCTTAATTGTCCGATATGCCAGCTTGATGTTTTCCTCACTTACAATAAAGTGCATAAGGTTCTGAAAAGTTTTTCCGTTCAGGCTGTCAGCATACAGACTGTCAAAGATGTTTTGCAGGTCGTAATACTCCGTATAGCGGATTTTGCTTTGTTTTGGTTTGTGCTTTTGCTGCTCCGAAGTCAACACAGGCACCCACCCCTTTCGGTTAGGATTTTCTTTGTCATACTCGAAGCTGTGTTTGTTATGTTTTCAGTTTTTGTTTCTAAATCCGACTGGTGGCTATCCCTCCACGGGCTTTTTATTCTCGCTTCATAGGTACTGTGCCACCACTTTCGCCAGAATTAAGATAAGTTATAGCGATAGTGGAATATCATAACTGATATACCAGCATTCCCTTCTGGTTTTCGCTTTTCCTTATCAGCGTGGCATCAGCCTGCAACAGCCTTATCATTCACGTCCCGGTTTCCCACGTTCCAACAATCCTATCATTGAATACTTTTAGGCGCTTCCTCTAAGCCTGTGCCCAATTCAAAGAATCTTACCGCCTGTAACGGTATGTGGGCGTTCATAACAACCAATCTTACTAATCCACGGACACCCCAATTTAATCTTAACTTGACCCACAATTATAACATATATTTTCGATAAGCAAGTAATGAGCAAAGAACCTCTAAGCCCTGACAAATAGAACGTGCTCCGGGCATACCATCGCTCGGAGCACCTTTTATTCCACTCAGAACCCCTAAATCATAAATCGCCTCTTTC
>CAJTCR010000199.1:632-1224 GCA_910574915.1 Eubacteriaceae bacterium | reverse complement strand
ATATTCATTTGTGTTACATATAACGATAATACAGCAAGCCCGTCTTTCGTAAGCCCGCCTGTGTCTTCATCACTCAGTTCATCACCCAGCAGGGTAACCAACTATTCCGCTTCGTCCGTAACATCATGAAATGCATCCACGATATCATTCTGGATGGTGTCTGCAATTTCATTGATTGCGTCCTTATATTCCTTCACTTTTGATAAAGAATCCGCTTGTGCATTTTGCACACCCTGGATTGCATCCTGGCATTCATACCACGCAGGGGAGAACATCTTTACATTCTTTAACTGTTCCGCAAGGCTTGCCTCTTCCTCTTTTAATTTAGCAAGGGATTCATTTTCAAATGAAATCTTATGGTTATAATATGATGCATCCACAAGCCTTCCTGACGCTTCGACTTTCTTGATCTCATTATCAAGATCGGAAATGTCATTGCTTATTAAAGAAATTTTATTTTCAAACTCTGTCTGCACATTATCAAACATTGCTTTGTATGCTTCTGCAATCTTAGCCTGCTGTTCTGCTTCCAGGCGTGCATATTCCACATCATCCTCGTGCAGCTTTGCAATTTCAAGCAGGTGTTTGTACT
>CAJTCR010000199.1:0-591 GCA_910574915.1 Eubacteriaceae bacterium | reverse complement strand
CGCTTCGCCTTTATCAGTTCTTCATTTGAAATTTTTTTATTTAATGCAGCTTTTTCCAGCCAGTCAAGGGAATCGTTATAGCTTAACAGTTTCTGGTATGCATCTGGGTCAAGTTTCGCAACCTTATCCATAAGATTCTCAGGAATTTCTTCCTTAGATTCCATCAGTTTCAGGATCTTGCCCTTATCCGAACTGCTTAACTTTTTAACCTTGTTTACAGCCTTTTTCGCATTTGTCCTGTTTGTATTGAACAGTTTTGCTGTATCCGTGTATTCCTGTTCAGATTCAGCATTTCGCTCAGCAGCAAAACGTGTTTTAATGTTCAGGATATCATTCTTTTTCTGAACATCAACCTGCGCATTCTCGTACCGTACATCCTGCAACGATTCTTTATCTGAAACCTTATCACGCCTAGCAGAGTAGTAGTCGCTGATGTTTTGGAACTGCTGTTCAATGATACCTGCTGTTTCTTTCTCTAATTCTGCTCGGAGTTTTGCAGCTTTTACACTGTCATTCTCCAGCTCTGCAATTTTAATCAGGTGCTTATATTCTGTTTGTAAAAGCCCAAGGTTCTTGCTGAGGTATTTGTTC
>CAJTCR010000198.1 GCA_910574915.1 Eubacteriaceae bacterium | reverse complement strand
CTGTTTTTTTGATTCTATGATACAGAAAATATATTTTTTGTACGATTGACTCAAAAGGCATTCTTCTTTTTATCCCTATTCTTTAAAAATCTATAATTGAATAAATATAAATACTAAAAGCGAAATCTCTGCCCATCAGCTTTGCCGCAAAGAGATGACACTTTTCAGAGGGAGAAATATCGGATTTGTTTTTCAAAATTATAGTCTGATGCCTGTGCTGAATGTATATGATAACGATGCTTTGCATAGATGCGCAGGGCAATTATAATTTTTATGGCAGGCATCCAGGAGATTTTATCAAAGTGAAAGTTCCTAAAAGCCAGAAAAACAGCGATCATTTGTTAAAGTTTGAAGCATCGCCAGATCAATATATAGAGACAGAAATGGTGATTGCGGCGATTGTCAGCCGCCGCGCTTGTAACAGAAGAAAAATTTCTGATTCGGGGAGTATGGAAAACAGCGCCTTCCATTATAATGACAAACAGCCAGATGCAGGCGAATTTTGATATCCGCCAGTATAAGATGATAAGTATGTCCTGCCTGGAAGGAGCAGACAGGGAAGCTGTAACGAAACAACTGCTTACGGAGATACAAGATATACCAAAAGCTGTATTGCAGGATTATACAAAGGCAATCGAGACTCAGGAAAATTATTTGCGCCAGCAGCAGATGTTTTTTACAGCGATTGCAATGATTGTGCTGATTATGAGCCTGCTTCATATTATGAACAGCATGAGAGCTTCTATTTTGACAAGACGTTATGAATTTGGCATATTAAGGGCGATGGGGATAACTGATAGCAAGCTGTACCGCATCATTGCAAAAGAAGGGATTTGGTATGGTGCTTTGACGAATGTACTGCTTCTCTTTTTGTTTGGTACTATTTTGCAAAAGATGATGATTTATTATATGCAGCATGTCGTCCAGTTTTTGCATATTTCGGCTTCTGTGCTAAGGCATTTTGTTATTATGATTGTGGTATTTAATATGGTTATATCTGTCTTGGCAGTTCTTCTGCCGACGGGACAAATGTTAAAAAACAGCGTTGTTAAAGAAATTAGACAATAATTGTGAAAGCGGATTGATAAAAACCAATGGCTTTTATGGGATATATTATAATAAGGCTAGTGCTATAGCGAACAAATTTGAGTTACTTTGGTAAACTTTTACAAGAAGGGACGCCAGGAGAGAGCATGGGTACACTCTGGCGGCGTCCGTTCCAGAATGTTAAGAATTGCTAGGTATCCTGCTGCTACGCCCTGGCTGTGTCCGGTCGCGGCACCTAGTTCGCTGCCTGCTGGCAGCTAAAGGT
>CAJTCR010000197.1 GCA_910574915.1 Eubacteriaceae bacterium | reverse complement strand
CATTCGCACCAACTTTAGCTGAATTGACAAAGTTGCTGTCGGTTTTTTTTACGTTTTTCAATAAAAGCGTTTTTAGACAACTCTAAAAAATCATGTGAAAAGATAGTTTCTTTATCTGGAAGTAACATTGTATAGATCAAAAAGGACACCAATTTCATCTCTCTCCACACACTCCGGCTCTGTTCGGATATTCCAAGAGGGGGAAAAATCAATATCCCCAAGATATTTTTCTATTAAAAGCGCCAAAAACATTTTTCCATTTAACCACACTTCGCTGGATTCTTTTGTTTTTGTAGGGATATTCCCTAAGCCAAGCAAAGATTTATATCTTTTAAATATAAGTTCCACCTGCCAGCGCAAACGATAAAATTCTAGAACTTTTTCTGCGGAAATTAAGGTAGGAAGCGAAGTAGCCACAAACATAAATTGATGTGTAAATTTGGTATCATCGCTATATGTTGTCTGTTTTTTGCTTTCTAGCCTTTTTAACCGTTTTTCTTCGATTGTTATTTCTTCTTTCGTTTTCTTTCTTGCACATATCCTCAATGGAACCAATTTTTTGTCACTGCTTTTAATGTAAATGCTGATCTCCCCAGCTTCGCTGCCAAGGGTTTTCAGCCAGTCCGAAAGAAGGATCTTTTTTCCCTGCCCATCATACATGTTAAATGGCTTATTTTTTATCCTGATAATGAAATCCCCACCGCCCTTAAGACAATGCTCGATGCTTGTGATGGTTCCATAGGCACGGTCTGCTATGATGAGGTCTTTTTCTTTTATTTCAAAATTTTTAAGGCTTTCTCCTGTAGATTGTTCTGTTAATTTGAACTGGTTACAGGTTAATGAAAACAGGTCAACTCCATAATGTAAATGCCATGTTTTTTTCACTGCTCCTTTTTGGACAATATCAGAAGCATCCACGGCAATTATCCTATATGGCTCAAGATCTTCTGGTTTTTTATAATGAATAATTTCATTTGGCAGCATCTCTGACAGCAGCCATTTGATCCAATCTTTACATTGTATAAACCTTTTTATCAATGCAGTATCACTTATGTTCCCAATATTTTTTAAGATTGCAAACTGGCTTACATCAACAAGGGAATGATCATCATAAAGATAATACAACAGTAATACTAGCAGATCGAGTGGATTTTTTATCGTTCGTTTTCTCCTGATCGCCTTTTTTTCATAGCATTCTTTTTCATAATCTTTTGGTAATAAATCTATCAATTCTTTTATCTCCATATTTTTCACCTCTGTCTAATGATATCAGAAAATGATTTATTATGGAAGATTAATTAAGTTGGTGCGTATGGG
>CAJTCR010000196.1 GCA_910574915.1 Eubacteriaceae bacterium | reverse complement strand
ATATTCATTTGTGTTACATATAACGATAATACAGCAAGCCCGTCTTTCGTAAGCCCGCCTGTGTCTTCATCACTCAGTTCATCACCCAGCAGGGTAACCAACAATTCCGCTTCGTCCGTAACATCATGAAATGCATCCACGATATCATTCTGGATGGTGTCTGCAATTTCATTGATTGCGTCCTTATATTCCTTCACTTTTGATAAAGAATCCGCTTGTGCATTTTGCACACCCTGGATTGCATCCTGGCATTCATACCACGCAGGGGAGAACATCTTTACATTCTTTAACTGTTCCGCAAGGCTTGCCTCTTCCTCTTTTAATTTAGCAAGGGATTCATTTTCAAATGAAATCTTATGGTTATAATATGATGCATCCACAAGCCTTCCTGACGCTTCGACTTTCTTGATCTCATTATCAAGATCGGAAATGTCATTGCTTATTAAAGAAATTTTATTTTCAAACTCTGTCTGCACATTATCAAACATTGCTTTGTATGCTTCTGCAATCTTAGCCTGCTGTTCTGCTTCCAGGCGTGCGTATTCCACATCATCCTCGTGCAGCTTTGCAATTTCAAGCAGGTGTTTGTACTGTGTGTTTAGATATTTGATATTCTCTTTTTCATACTTATTCTGTTCAGAAGCAGAAGTAGACACCTCACTAAGCGCGTCATTCTTATCCATCTTATCCTGTGCACGGTCTGCTACATTCTGGTGTTTCTGGATTTCATTCTCACGCTTTGCCTTTATCAGTTCTTCATTTGAAATCTTTTTATTTAATGCAGCTTTTTCCAGCCAGTCAAGGGAATCGTTATAGCTTAACAGTTTTTGGTATGCATCTGGGTCAAGTTTCGCAACCTTATCCATAAGATTCTCAGGAATTTCTTCCTTAGATTCCATCAGTTTCAGGATCTTGCCCTTATCCGAACTGCTTAACTTTTTAACCTTGTTTACAGCCTTTTTCGCATTTGTCCTGTTTGTATTGAACAGTTTTGCTGTATCCGTGTATTCCTGTTCAGATTCAGCATTTCGCTCAGCAGCAAAACGTGTTTTAATGTTCAGGATATCATTCTTTTTTTGAACATCAACCTGCGCATTCTCGTACCGTACATCCTGCAACGATTCTTTATCTGAAACCTTATCACGCCTAGCAGAGTAGTAGTCGCTGATGTTTTGGAACTGCTGTTCAATGATACCTGCTGTTTCTTTCTCTAATTCTGCACGAAGTTTTGCAGCTTTTACACTGTCATTCTCCAGCTCTGCAATTTTAATCAGGTGCTTATATTCTGTTTGTAAAAGCCCAAGGTTCTTGCTGAGGTATTTGTTC
>CAJTCR010000195.1 GCA_910574915.1 Eubacteriaceae bacterium | reverse complement strand
GGTAACTATTAACTGTATAGATGGAAAAAGATGGAGAGGGAGTCCTCTTAGAAATCATCCTACATCTATATCAAAAAAGAATAAGTCTATAGCCTGTTCTGACTGGCTATAAACTTATTATACGAGGGGGTGAGAAGATGGGAACTATCCCCCGCTTTAGCAGACCGGGCCAGTTTGACCGCTATTGCAAGCTGGTACTGGAACATGAAGCCATTGATTATCTGCGGAAAATGGACAGCCTGCGCGTCCGTCATATATCGTTGAGCATCCTGCCGCAGAAAGAAATGGACAAGCTCTCCATGGTAGACCGCTATCCCAGCGACAGCCACGTTTTTACGTCGCATGGGTGTGACCTGCCGATTGAGAATGAGCTTGTGGCCGACGCCTTTGCCGCCCTGACGGAGCAGGAACAAAGTATTCTGATACTACATTGTGTTCTGGGAATGTCGGACGGCAAGATCGGTGAGATCATGGAGCTGTCCCGCTATGCCGTCCAGCGGCGCAGACGGAAAGCACTGGACGAACTGCGGAACAAGTTGGCGGCGCTGATGCTGAAAGGAGGTTGAACGCGAATGTCGGAACCTGACTACAAGGGTCGGGCGCTTCTCCCCATGCCGGTAATCGAAGCCGCCCGCGCCGGGGACACCGAGGCCTTGGAACGTGTCTTGCGGTACTACGAGGGCTACATAAATAAGCTCTGTACCCGGACGCTGTATGACGAGTACGGCTATCCCCATGTGTGCGTGGACGAGTACATGAAGCACTTACTGGAAATCAAGCTCATCCACGCTATTGTCGCCATAAACTGACGGCAACCGGCCCGGCAGGGCAGGCGGAACACCTTACCCTTTCCATGTTCCCCCGCCTCCGGCCCGGCGTTGCACCTTGACAAAGAAAGCCCGCAAGATAACGGCGGCGCAGCATAGGGCAACGGACACATTCTGTATGCGCCGCGTCGGTGGGCGCGCCATGACCCCGCATCCTGCGGGAGAGCGAGAACCGCCTACACCGAAAGTCGGCAGCTTGTAACCAGCGGCGCATACGCTAATGATACTCCCTTACAGCCACAGTCCGAGCGTTAGAAGCGTCGCAGGCGATGGGTAGGGCCGCGTGAGAACCACGCGGGGGTGAAAGTCCCGTGGTGCTGGTTGCCGCCAGCCGTCCGATTTATGCCCCTTTACAGCATGAACCTTTTGTTTCGTGAAAGCAATTTGGTGAAATGTCAAGAGGAAAATAAAAAAGATTTTCTTGAAGAAGGGTAACTTTAATAGACCTACCGCTCAAAAAGAACGTAAGTTCGGTACTCGTTATAGATTACCTACTCTTTTCCACAGAGTAGAGTTTGCCATTGGCCA
>CAJTCR010000194.1 GCA_910574915.1 Eubacteriaceae bacterium | reverse complement strand
TCCTGGCATAGTTGAATTTTTATCGGAACTTTTTACCGCTGTATCCTTGTATTTTCAAGGATTCTTGTAACTTGTTCCGATAAAAATTTTGTTCCTATAACCTACGTTATCGGAAATTTCAGATATTGCCGGATTTTCCGCTTTCCCCTCCACGCTGTCTTGAAAACAATGAATACAGAACAGATTCTAATCTTTATTGTTTACATCCTGGGTGTTGATTTATTCGCCGTATCTTCGTAAAATTAGACTGTGTATTGCAGTACGAAAACTGTTGTGAGGTTTCTGTAACATTTTCATGTTACCCTAATAAGGGAAAGGAAGTGAAGCCATGAGGCTTTTAGTCGTTGAAGATGACCGTCTTTTGAACAATACCCTTTGCTACAATCTTTCGGCGGCGGGCTACACCGTGGACGCTGCCATGTCAAAATCAGCGGCGGTCAATTTCTGTGAAGCGCAGGACTATGATTTGATCGTGCTGGATGTCAATTTGCCTGATGGAAACGGATTTGACTTCTGTACGGAAATCAAAGAACGCCGTCCAGATACCGCCGTGATTTTCCTGACCGCAAACGATATGGAAAGCGATATGCTGAAAGGCTTTGAGTTGGGAGCAGACGATTATGTGACAAAGCCGTTTCCGATCAGCGTATTCCGAAAAAAGGTTTCGGCCTTGCTGGGCCGCATCGAGAAGCAGACAGGCGGTGATTGCTACACAGACGGCACACTATCCGTCAATTTCTCGGAATTGACCGCCACTCTCGCAGGAGAGCCGGTTATCTTCACACCGATGGAATACCGCTTGCTAAAGGTGCTGGTAAGAAATCCGCAAATTGTTCTGACCCGACAGATGCTTCTTGAAAAGCTGTGGGACGCAGATGAAAATTTTGTGGATGAACACGCGCTGACGGTAGCAATTAGCCGTATTCGGGGAAAAATCGAAATAGACGGTTTGCAATATATCAAGACCGTCTACGGCATGGGCTATATGTGGATTGGGGGGATAAAAAAGTGAATGAAAGCAAACTTTCCATCAACCGCGCCTGTGCTGTGGGAGCAGTATTTTTAGGTTTGCTCTCCGCTGTGACCGTGACTGCGGCTTTTCTCCTTACCGGAAAACAGGCAATCGCTTGGTTGGGCCTCTTGTTTATCCTGCTGGTGTTCATCTGTGTAGCTCTTTTCGTGGCCTTTCTGCGCCGAAAGCTGGTGCTGTTTTCGGACAGGCTGTGCGAGACAATAGACAATATGCTGGACGGGGCATCGGCCCATACGCACCAACTTAATTAATCTTCCATAATAAATCATTTTCTGATATCATTAGACAGAGGTGAAAAATATGGAGATAAAAGAATTGATAGATTTATTACCAAAAGATTATGA
>CAJTCR010000193.1 GCA_910574915.1 Eubacteriaceae bacterium | reverse complement strand
CGTCATATTTTTTAACAGATTCACAACAAAAAAATATACTAAGCTATAGGTTCTAACCTATGGCTTAGCACCATATTTTACATATCAACTCCCAAAGACAGGGATTATAAACTATGAACTGCTCATTTGCAAGTATTAGTTTAGGAAATGGGGATGTTTTTGCATCCCTGTTTTTTATTAACAGTTTATAATTTACTAATATTTTATTTATGTTTTCTTTATAAATTTATCATATCATTTATGTTTTATTAATATTATTTTGCAGCTTTAATTACATCCACTTAGTTTCTATCTCAGGTATCATATTAACCATTCGCATATAATTGCTCATAGTTTGTTGCGTTATACCATATGATTCTGCCAATTCAGTTTGATTTTTAGGATTATGTTTTTCAGAGCTACACAAAACTTTTGTGAAGCTATATTGATTAGTTCCTTGTATGAAACCATACCAATTATTTAAAAATTCAAAACATCTTCCAAGTTTCACAGGATTAGTATTACCCAAAACCCTTTGACGAAGATTGGATTTTTACACCCTTTCCATATGATCTCGCACAGAAATGCTTTATTTTCCTATAGTTTCCGCATAATTGGATAGTGAAAATGACTTTTTTTCGATGAATTAGGTCACATTGAATTATTCTGACATTAATAATATATGCACCCTGACGGCCTAAATTAAATTTAGCCCGTTAAATTGATATTATTTTTATTCTGATCAATCAACTGCATTTGGATATAATAATTTTGATCCGCCAATTTTGGGGAATCAAGTTTATAGTCAATATCAATTTGTCGCATTATTACATTTCCCCAATTTTGGGGAAAACTTATTTATTTTTTATTATTTATTCTTCATTGCTTTTTTAAGATTTAGCAAGGCGGATTTTTCTTCATCAGTTAATCCAGACAAAAATCAATGCAGACGATAGGAATAATGATTTCACTATATGCCTAAATGATGGTACAAAATTTCTGATTCTTATAGATAATTATTGAATTTTGGCATCAGGAAAAATCACGGCCGTACGGCTTGACCACCGGCTCTGCTGGTGGTTTGGGTGAGCCCCTCCAGGGCATTTTTCGGTACCGCCTATAGGCGGTGTCTAAGCAACCCCTTTTTCGGTGCTGCCTATATTCACATCATAACCGGCTTCCAGAAAAATACGCCTGGCTGGGACGCCTTCCTTTTTCTTTTCCAGAAACACCTCCTAGTATAATAGTGTACTCTCGGAAACTCGAATCCCTTGTTTTATAAGGCTTCAGAAATTTCCGAAATCTCATTTTCACCTCTATTTTTTACCTTCATTTTGTAACATTTCCGCTTTTATATAACTTCCTGCTCTCTAAAAATAATTCTTATTTTTTCAAAAAACAG
>CAJTCR010000192.1 GCA_910574915.1 Eubacteriaceae bacterium | reverse complement strand
CCTTCCTTGTCAAAAGTGACATCCGCAGGGGCGTTTTCTGATGACTTTGCCCTGCCGTTGATGTCAATCAGCGCATTGATATCCCAGTGTTCCAGCAGTTCATAGGTTGGGATGTTGTCGTGTGCGGAGTCAAGGCAGACATTTTTCGGTGAAATGCCAAAGGCATTGCGCCCGAAATCATCTATGGCATAAAGGAAGTTTTTGCTGTCATGGCGTTTGGCATCGGTAAACTTTATTAACAGCGGGAGTTCGATTTTCAACGCATTGTTCCTGGTGCACAGCATATAAAGAGTATGTCCGAAGAACCATGTTTTGTTATCGCTGTCCCATCCCCATGAGGCATCCGGGCCAGAATAATGGCGTCCGCAGCCATCCCGGAACGGGCAGTCCCTGCCGCAGGAGTGAAGATGCCTGCCGTAAGGGGAGGAATGGGAAACCACAGCGGTGCCGTCACCGGAGAGGGTAAGGTTTTGCGCATCAATCAGCCCAAGGCGGACAGACGGCAGTACAGCAAGAATGGAAAAGATTTTCTGGAGTGCGGCATGTGGATTGTCAGCGGCAGGCTTTCCGTCCAGGATATCATTTGCGATATCCCTGCAGGTAACCGTGCAGGGGTCTTGCGGTTCCTCCAGTTTTCCATCGGCGCCAATCAGTTTTTTTGGTTTTTTGCCGTTTCTGCCTGCCGGAAGAAGCGCCGTGCGGGAATACAGGTTCCTCGTGCCCATCCAGAAGCGGTTCATGAAATCATAATAAGAGCCGAGGGGCGGCAGTTCATCCAGAGAGGAGCAGCCAATAAGGACAGCCAGGGAAATGGAGTTGGGAAGGACTTCACGTACCCATAAAGTAAGGCTTGTGCGTGCTTTGGTTTTATTAAAAAGCAGGACAAAAAGGATCAGGGAGCGCAGGATCTGTGCCTGGTGTTTTGCAGGGCGGCCGCTCTGGGAATAAAAACCAGGGATATAATCCAAAAGCGGGTCAAGATTGAGGTTTAAGAGTTTCTGGCGTTCCGCATCATATTCGTTAAAGGAATATTTAGGGTTGTTACGGGAAAGCCTGCGGCCAATCGTAGTGATGATGGTTCTATACTCGTCATGGCTCTGCCATAATTCGGGTTTGAACATAAAATGTGACCTCCTTTGTTTTATAAGAGAAAGAGTGAAGATACTTATAAAACAAAGGGTCGTTTTCGCTGGCATTATCAGCGAAAACGGCCGCACATTTCGGGGTATTTGTCAAGCTGTTTTTTGAAAAAATAAGAAATATTTTTAGAGAGCAGGAAGTTATTTAAAAGCGGAAATGTTACAAAATGAAGGTAAAAAATAGAGGTGAAAATGTGATTTCGGAAATTTTTGAAGCCTTATAGAACAAGGGGTTCGAGTTTCCGAGAGCACACT
>CAJTCR010000191.1:867-1412 GCA_910574915.1 Eubacteriaceae bacterium | reverse complement strand
TCTTCCGCCCGAGGGGTCTGGTGAACCGTCTCCCGGTTCGTCTTGGTATTTGTCATGTGAGTTTTCTCCTTCCTATCGTTGTGTTGCTCATTCCTAAGTGCCCCGTATCAACTCCGGCAACAAGGTTGATATATGCTTCCTCCACCTGTCCTGCCGGAATGCCATATCTTTTCTGGCTCCTGGCACGAAGGTCAAGGGCGTTCCCCGTCACTTTTGGCGGCGGCAGGGTATTGCCCATAATCCACCCGGTGTTCCTGCCACCACTCTGGAAGGAAGTGTAAACTTTGTAACGGGGCAGCATCATAAAATCTTCTTTCTCGAGTTCCGGTGCCATTGCCGCCATGTCTTTTGCGTCCTTACTGTTTAATCCAAAGATGATTTTGTTCCTGGCGTTAGCGTCAATAGCGGAGCGGACACCAAGCGGCAACTGGTCGCGGTACTGGTGGGCGAGGGTAAGGCTCACACCGAGGCCTCTTGCCTGCGCCAAAGCGTCCGCTAAGTCGGTTGGAAGTGATAGATAGTCCTGGAGCTCGTCGATGTATACG
>CAJTCR010000191.1:0-791 GCA_910574915.1 Eubacteriaceae bacterium | reverse complement strand
AAGGCCTTATTAAGCGGCACCAGTACGATTTTCCTTTGGTAAAACAGGTCGGTAAGACTGAACTTCGGCTGGGCTTGCCCGAGTACGTTTCTAAGCCCTGGACGAAACAAAAACTGGCGCAATTTGTTCATCACTGGCTCTATTTGCAGACGCTTTTCCCGATCAGATAAAGCCTCAAACTGGTTCCAGAATGGGATCAGGGCAACTTTATCTTCTACTGTCGTTACAATCCTTTTCCTAAAGTGTTCGTCAAGCAGAAGCGGCGGTAGCCATAAAAGTGAAGCTCCATCAATTTTGGCTAATGTTAGTAGTGCTGCGCTTAAGATATCCTGGATTCTGACGCCCCAATTCTCTCGCCATAACTCCTGAAACACGGATAGTATGGCGTCGGCGACCAGCCCTGGGTTCTTATCATCCTTGAACGCCAGCGGGTTGAATCCAACAGGAGAGGAATCTGTCGGGTCTAGTACAACGACATCATCTGCCCGTTCATCCGGAATACAACTAAGTATATCGTTCACTAAATCAGTTTTTGGATCTATCAGGAGAACACTACGGCCAGCGTTAATGTCTGCTAAAATCAGATGTTGCATAGCGGTACTCTTACCGCTGCCGGTCGGGCCTAGTAGTATGGTATGCTCCAAAGAATCCCGTGGGCTGATACTCAATTTCTTAGGAGTAGCATCAAGGCTCAAGGCAAAACTCCGGCCAGTGGCTTTTCCGGTCGGGCTTTTATACCAGGCGGGCGGAAGTGTCCGTTTGGGATGCAAGCCAGGCGTACCGGGAAGCTC
>CAJTCR010000190.1 GCA_910574915.1 Eubacteriaceae bacterium | reverse complement strand
CACCAGTTTACAACTTTTTACAAAAATAAAAAATACAAACCCATCTTTTCATAGTATAATTTAAGCGTCAAACAAAAAATATACGAAAGAAGATGAGTTTGTATCTACCGCTTATTATATATGAAAAATTCTGTTCTGGACAGACTGAAATCTTATTTTGATGAATATTTTTCGGATGCGACAAAACCCACTGCAAGGAACCTGTTCCTTATCATCGTTTCCATACTGGCTCTGGATATCTTCCGTTCTGTACGCTTTGCACACAGGCATGTGCTTGCAAAACTTTCAGACACATCCCTGAATGCGTATTACTATGCGCTTAAGACCGACAGGCTGGATCATGAATCCTGGAGGAATGTGACACTTTCCAAAGCTTTAAAGGCAGTACCTGTCCACTTGGCTGCACAGCCGCTGTTCCTTTCCATTGATGACACCATGGTGGAAAAGGAAGGTGATAAATTTGAATTACGTTCAAGGCTCTTTGACCATGCTGCCCATAACGGCTCCAATTATCTGGACGGGCACTGTATGGTAAGTATCCTGCTGTCATTCCCGGTTTTGGCAGATGGTTCCATACGCTACTTGTCTGTCCCGCTTGGTTACCAGCTTTGGGACAAAAAACAGACAAAGCTGGAAATTGCCGCTGAAATGGTTCGCCATGCTGTGGATGCCATTGGCCCGGACAGGCAGGTATTCCTTCTCTGTGACAGCTGGTATCCAAAGGGATGTGTTGCAGGCCTTGTGGATGAGTACAATAACCTTGACATCATATGCAATGCCAGGATAGATACTGTTATGTATGGCTTCCCGCCCGGGCGCACAGGAAAACGCGGCCGTCCAAGGAAATACGGGGAACGCCTGTCACCAGAAGATTTTGAACTTGAATCCCCAAAAACCGGGGATTGGAAGGTCGGCGTCCGCCCAGTGCTCACCAGGTTATGGGGTGAACGGGTGGTTTATGCCATTGTCACGCTCCCAAAAAGCGGGAATGGAAGCCGCAGGCTCTTCTTCAGCACCAAAGATCCGGAAAGTATCATTTTGGACTACAGCAAGTGTGAGGACGATACCATCCGCGGATATGGGGAAGATAATAAGAAGTTCCTGCCGCTTGCCTGTTATTCGCCGCGTTGGAATATTGAAGTCTCATACTATGAAAGCAAAACTTTCTGGTCATTGGAAGAATACCGGGTACGGAGCCGCGAAGGCATTGAGCGCCTGGTAAACCTTGAGTGCATAGCATACAGTGCCATGACACTGCTCCCATACAGCGATGGATCCTTTTCATGCTACCAGTCTGCAAGCGCGCAGGAAACCCGTTTTGGCATAGGGCAGGAAATCCAGGCAAGTATAATATTTAGCAGTTTCGTAGAATCCCTCGAAACTGTAAAAAAAGCGCAGTCATTTATTAAAATAATAGAGGGCTACGTTTTATCAGGGTTCAAAAAAATCAAAAAGTTGTAAACTGGTG
>CAJTCR010000189.1 GCA_910574915.1 Eubacteriaceae bacterium | reverse complement strand
TGCATCCATAATCTTAAAAAAACGTGATTTCAAACGCTGATCAACAAATTTTGCATCTACAAATTCCGTTTCCCAATTCGTATATTCTACCGTCATATGGATCACCTCTTTTTCTTTAGTATAGCATAGAAACAATAGGATATCCACATAAACTTGTGGGTCAAGTTAAGAATTTAATGGGGAAATGCCTTTCGACAAATCCAAACGTTTAGACCCGTACATTCGGAAGTACGCCAGTATTTTCATACATTCTCACCATGAGTATCCGACACCCGGCATATAGGTGACGCCATCCACCTCTGGACAGGTTTCGTGCGGTAAAAAAAAATCCCGCTTACGGTCACTCTCTGCCGACTTCACCGAGCTTTTGACGGTTAGGCAGTTGCATACCGCCGCCAATCGGAGTATCAGTGTGGGCGTTTCAAGGCGTTACCCTGTCATTCCACCCATCGGATTGTCAGTTCTCCTAAGATTTCAGGCTATTTAGCCTTTCGACTTAGTGCGTAACCTTTTCAGTTACGAACGTGTCGCACGATTGTCGTTGCCGTAACCCTCCATGAGATTGATCACGCCCCAAATGCCAAGCCCGGCTCCAAGTGCTACAACAAGGGTCTGCAAAACGTCTACTGCGCTATTGAAAAATGCCATGAATATATCCTTTCTGCTGCGTCTGCGGCTGTCCGGCAAGCGGACAAAAGGCGGTCAGCGTATGGTCGCCGCCGCATAAAAAAACCGCCCTGTATTCAGCCTGTCCCCGTCAAACTTCATATCCTGTATGAGAATGTCATAGTCGATATTTTCCTTGATGATCTCCCGGTAAATCTCAAAAGCGGTCTGTGCTTCCGCTTCCTTTCGTTTCCGTTCCGGCGGCGTAGCCGCTTCCTGCTCCAAAGGAGAGGGGTTAGGGGAATGGATAGGAATGGAATGGGTACTTTGTAAATCCGTATTTCTTTTTTCTTTTGTTGGTAAGTCAGTTCTTTGTATATCTTTATTTAATTGCATTGGATTTTCCAACGTAGGTTTTTCCAACATTGGTTTTTCCTGCATTGGATTATCCAATGTTGGATTTTCCAATGTAGGTAAATCCGGCGTAGGTTCTGTATGCGGCTGCTCATAGATTACATAATCGGCTCCCCGCAAGCGTCCTTTCTCGTCGCGCTCCCGTGATCGGACGATATACCCGGCGCGTTCCAGCTCCTTTATGGCTTCCCGGATAGCGTCTATCTTTTCCCGGTTGATCTGTGACAGCCCCGCAAGGGTGTAGTCCCAATCTTCGGGAAGGGAAAGCATTTGCGACAAAAGCCCCTTTGCCTTTAATGTCAGTTCCTTGTTGCGTAAATGGTGGTTGCTCATAACGGTATAGCCCTTGTTGCGCTCCACTCGGAAAACTGCCATAGCTTCATCACTCCTAGTATAATAATGATGTAGTCAAGAATGACTACTGGTTAATAGTTACAAAGTCCAATCTAATAAATCTATATAGATATAACGGAAGGAGGAATCCCCCTCCATCAGAAGTTATAAGACAACATTATTT
>CAJTCR010000188.1 GCA_910574915.1 Eubacteriaceae bacterium | reverse complement strand
CATGACAGATATCCTATACAAGTACTGCATGGCAATGAACCTTACCGGCAGGAACAACATATGGCTTTTCCCATCCTCTAAAAATGAGGGGCATATATCCGACAGATCAGTAAAACGCAGATTTGAGTACATTGTTCGTAATAATGGCATTCAAGTCTGTAAACGAAAGAAACACGAGCGTGGTCCATGCCTGCATTGTATGCGCCATGTGTTTGCGTTTAAATCGTTTGCAAAGGCCGAACGGGAAGGAAGGCATCTTGATGACGCTGTCCCATTCTTGTCTGTTTATCTTGGGCATGCAGGCATTAATGAAACAGCCAAGTACCTAAAATTCAGCAATGAGCTGTTTCCGGAGTCCATCGATTCCTTTGGAAGATTTATGAGCGACCTGCTTGCGGAGGTAGACTATGAAGAATAAAAAAATTTCCTTCATGGATCATCTTGAGTATTATTTCAATATATATTTACCAACTGTAAAGGGCTTATCAAAATCAACGATAGTTTCGTATAAAGCAACATTCCGTATACTTATGGAATTCTTATATACAGTAAAAGGTATTCCCTCTGATAAGGTGGAGTTCAGTACCTTTGATGATAAGTTGATCATGGAGTTCTTAAGCTGGCTGGAAACAGAGCGCAGCTGCAGTGTCAGCACCAGAAACCAGAGGCTCTCTGCTATTGCAGCATTCTCGATATATGCACAGAATAGAGATTTTGGTTCAGCAGTTACTTTCAGAAACTGTGTACTAAAAGTTCCAAAGAAGAAAGTGCCCCGTAAAGGCAGAAGCTCATTCACAAGAGATGAAGTCAAGACTCTATTCCAATTACCCGATTCAAGTAATGAAATCGGATTAAGAGATAAGACTTTGCTGTGTTTTATGTATGCTAGCGGAACAAGGGCACAGGAGGTATGTGATTTAACAGTTGGGGACATCCAGTTCTATCCTGATCGGGCTGGCATCAACATACATGGTAAAGGTCAAAAGGTGCGCCGTATAGGTATTCCATGTGATGCTTCAAATATGTTGAAGAAATATATTGAACATCGTAGAATAATCAATGATACAGAGCGGCATGTGTTCTCAAGTCAGACACATGAGAAGATGTCAGTTTCCTGTATTGAGGAAATATACTCCAAGTACATCGACAAGGCAAAACAAGAGTATCCTGAGATGTTCAGATATAGTTACACGCCACATTCCATGAGGCATACTACTGCCACCCATATGCTTGAAGCAGGGGTTCCGCTTATTGTGGTCAAGAACTTTCTCGGGCATGTATCCCTGCAGACCACCCAGATATATACAGAGATAACGCAGGATACCATGAACAAACAGCTTAAATCGTGGAATGACAAATGGTTTCTCAAGGATAATTCTCATTTTGAGGACACGAATGGCAAAAGTAACATACCGGAATTCTTAAGGTAAAAAGTAGTTATTGTTATTCGGGATTCAAAACGGAGAACTGCCGATTTACGCTAATGTTGGCAGTTCTCCCAGAATAATACTACTTCTGGGATAATGGGACCAGCATCCGGCAATCCTCAGATCTTCGCGTTCACCTTCAATGGTGTGGTAGACCTGATATCCGTCCGTGACACATACGCCGTTGAAG
>CAJTCR010000187.1 GCA_910574915.1 Eubacteriaceae bacterium | reverse complement strand
CCAAAAAGCTGTTCGCTTCCTGATAAGGAATATACCCTCTCGTGCCAAGATACGTCTGTGTAATCATGTCGATCTTTTTTTCATACCGGCTGATATCCAGCCGCAAGCCGCCGATGGCTGCCTGGAACTTCGCAAACAGCGTTTGATCCTTCTGTAAAATCTGGATCAAAAACGCGCGGATCTCTGCCTCGCCTGCCGCTGACACTGCCGCGGCAATTTCGTCCTGCCCATATGTGTTCTGTATTTTTTTGTTTGTTTTGTCATTTTTATCTTCCTCATATGATTCATCTCTAAAAAACACTTACTTCCCCTGCCATTATAACCTGCGCCTATTCATTTCACAAGAATCAATTTCACAACCACAAATGTCGATCTGTGTCGAATCCTGTCGACTACTTTTTCTTGTGTTTTCCCATTTTTCGACATATAATGATAAACGTCAGCGGACTACAAATATATTCGATACAAAGGAGGAATCATTTACATGAGCAAAGGAAAAAAACGGGCACTGACGATTGCAGGTATCCTTCTGCTGATTCTCGTCACTGTCGCCATCTGTTACTTTTTCTGGCAGCAACCCTGATGTTTTCAACCGCTGCACATGCCGCTGAGGTCACTTCTACGAGTGATATCCCGATCGGCGGCTCTGGACAGATGGAAATGGTGGGAACGATCGAGCCTACCATTCTCTCCGTAACGATGCCGACGTTTGTTCCTTTTAACTTAAGCAGCAGTCTGTCCACACAAAACAAAGTCATTTCCCCGCGTATTAACGTAAAAAACAACTCCAACATCCCGGTTCAGGTAGACGTTGCATATACCGCGGTCGATATGAGCAAAATGCCAAATGTCGGATGGAGCAATGACGGCGCTGTAAAGCCAAACCAGATTGCAATCGGCTTAAAGCAGGAAGATACCGAGGGTGAAATGCCGACAGATCTTGCACATGCCAGATGGCTGAAGAAAAATACAGCACAGGACATGAACGTTATGATTCTTGACGCAAATCAGGAAGGAGCTATGTACGTAGTCGGTACTTTAGGGCAGGAAGTTTCTGAAAGTGCAACCTTTAATGTCACACCAACCTTTGTTGTAAGCAAAACAACACAGACACCGTAACCCAAACTTTTGATAAAAGCATTTGTCACAGTATGTGCCTATATATTTGCAGAAAGGATGCAGCCGTTCGAACGTAACCAATCGAACGGCTGCAAAAAACCCCTATGGCTATTTATTATCTGACCATCACCACACTGACAGGGCTCGGCTTTTTTCTCTCGAAAAAGCAGGCAAAAACCGATACAACCGCTACCTTCTGGTATCTGGCTGCTGTCTTTGCAGTCCTTACCTTGCTATGCTCGTTCCGGTATGCAATCGGCTTTGACTATTTTTCCTACCGAAGCATTTATGAAGCAGCCGCAAACGGACAGCTTCATGAACTTTTACCATACTGGTGGTATGAACCGCTCTTTTTTGCCGTATGCAAAATATGCAGCCTGCTTGGGATGCCCTTCCAGGCGCTGATCGCTATCATCAGCAGCTTTGTGATTTTTACGGCGATGTGGCTGATCCGGCGTTATTCCAGCCTGCCTTGGATGAGCGTTTATCTCTATATTACG
>CAJTCR010000186.1 GCA_910574915.1 Eubacteriaceae bacterium | reverse complement strand
TGCATCCATAATCTTAAAAAAACGTGATTTCAAACGCTGATCAACAAATTTTGCATCTACAAATTCCGTTTCCCAATTCGTATATTCTACCGTCATATGGATCACCTCTTTTTCTTTAGTATAGCATAGAAACAATAGGATATCCACATAAACTTGTGGGTCAAGTTAAGAGTGTAGTAGTTCGGCAGCCTTGTGCAAGCCTGTGATTCAGATAATCCACCAGAATCCGGTTAAGGCCCTCTGGAATGGACGATGTAAGTATGGACGGCTCATAGGACCAGACATAATTTCCTGTATTCATGATGCTGGTCATAATTATAATTGTTTTCCTGGTGTACCGGTACTTTGTGCTGTTGATCACGCCATCCTGATAAAGGCGGAAGTAGTACCAGATACAGTTATTCCCCTCATCCTCAGAATAAACCGAAACTGAATGAGTCGAGAAATAAGATGTGACCGGAGAGATGCCATAACATTTATACATGTAGGTTGTTTTCTTAGCCCTCCCAAATGAAACGATACATTGCCATGCCTTATCAATCAGATCGCTGACAAGTGGCTTGGTACAATTTGACATAATAAAATCTCCTTCCTGATATTTTTCATCTAGAAAAGATTACCTTATTATGCCGAAACTTTGTAGATAAATCCTCAAGAAATCATATCGGTATCAAAAACCTCGGAATAACCATTTTTTCGGTATAAGACAGCTTATGCCGAATTCGGCATAACGGGTCCGCATCAATCAAAAGCACTTTCTTTCCCTGTTTTGCCAGCCCGATTCCTAAATTGCTTGTGGTGGTGGTCTTGCCCACACCGCCTTTCTGGTTTGCGATTGCGATTATTTTACACATGATAATTCTCCTTTGCTTCTACTAATTTTCTTTTACGTTGCTTTTCCTGACTTCCACATAAGTCCTGTAATATTTCTTTGTCCCTTTGTTTGGGAACATATCGGAAAACTCCGTCACCTCGATTTTCGGGTTACGCTGTAAAATCTTCCCGAACCAATTAATATCGTTCTTCGTTCCCATAAGCCTGACTTTTAACATCAATCCCGTCCTCCAAGCATGGCGTACAAGTTGTGGTTATATGTTACATATTCCGGATAACGAATTTGTACCGCCTGCCAAAAATAAGGCGCATAGGCACAGCAGAACAGTTCTTCCACTGTGTACCGTCTGCACTCGTCCACCTGTTCCTCCGCATCATCGTAATCAAAGACACTTGGCGTACCATTGCAGTAAAGGTTAAACGCCATCCTGACTACTTTTAAGCTCCCGCTGGTCTGCCATCCTTCATGCAGGCACTCCGTTTTCACGCAGCCTGTCTTAAAATCATAGATACTGTAAATGTTCCTTCTCGTGTCATCGCTGATACCAAGACAATATACAAGTGCTTTATGGTACACGTCCTGATACCTGACCTCTTTCAATTTCTCGTAGTAGAATTTTTCATGTGCATCGCTGATAAAAATAATCGCTTTCTCTGCTCCTAACGCTGTACTACTGTAAACGGTAGATAGTGCGTACCTATACAAAACTGGAGCAAACCTGTAAGATAGAAACAGATTTGCTCCAGTCTTATTTCAATTCATTCTTACCAGTCTTCCGGCAGTTCTCCGGCAGGCTTGGTGACCAGGGGAGCAGGTCATCC
>CAJTCR010000185.1 GCA_910574915.1 Eubacteriaceae bacterium | reverse complement strand
TGAACTGCTGGAACACTGGGATATCAATGCGCTGATTGACATCAACGGCAGGGCAAAGTCATCAGAAAACGCCCCTGCGGATGTCACTTTTGACAAGGAAGGACATCCTGTCTGCAAGGCTGGGCATGAAATGTGCCCCTGGGGAAATGATCCAGTCAAGGATGCTCATAAATACCGATGTCCCTGGAAATGCGGCCGTATTAAGGAATGCCCTTGCGCCGCCGAATGCTCCCCTGGCAGCTATGGGCGCACGGTCTACAT
Source organism: Eubacteriaceae bacterium (assembly GCA_910574915.1). Lineage (GTDB taxonomy): Bacteria > Bacillota > Clostridia > Lachnospirales > Lachnospiraceae > Eubacterium_J. The sequence continues at coordinate 1,441 of CAJTCR010000185.1, read as the reverse complement.
AAAGAATAAAGGAGAGCTCCGTTTCCAGCCGCGCATCCCCAGGGATTCCCAGCAATATAAGGATATTTACAAGGAACGTACCGCCTGTGAACGCGTCAACGGCCGCGTTCTCAATGACTATTGCCTGCAGAGCCTGAAAATACGCGGCAGGGATCATTTCTCATTCTGGAGTATGCTCATTGGCATCTGCATACATCTTGATGCGAGATATAAAGTGGCACATTTGTACGCTGTCTGATCTATTATGAATACACTCGAACTCTATAACCAGCCATTTATCCTGTTAAAAAACGCATTTCTAACAGGCTTACTACTTTATGCCCTTTTTTCGGGAAAGTTCCCCTGAACAATTTTAAAATGAACATTTTTCTCTCCCACTTGTTGAATTCGTTTATATGGCCTGTTTTTCTGTTGCATCTTCAGTGAGTTTCCGAGACTACTCTATTTCACAGGAAAAAGAGGCCAGATGTATTTTTGAATATATTTATTTTGCAAGACCGGACAGCTATATTGATGGGGTATCTGTTTATGCTTCCAGAATCCGGGCAGGACAGTTTCTGGCTATGGATTCTTATGTAGAGGCAGATCTTGTGGTAGGTGTGCCAGAATCGGGTAATGCAGCTGCTCTTGGCTATGCAATGCAGTCAGGCATTCCCTATGGAAATGCATTTGTAAAAAACGGTAATGTGGGAAGAACCTTTATCAAACCTAAGCAGAGCAACAGGGAATCGGCAGTCCGGGTGAAATTAAATGTATTAAAAGAGGCAGTAAATGGAAAACGTATTATTATGATTGATGATTCCATTGTGCGTGGAACGACTTCAGAACGTATTGTAAAAATGCTTCGGGATGCCGGAGCAACGGAAGTGCATGTGCGTGTCAGTTCACCGCCGTTTTTATGGTCCTGCTATTTCGGCACAGATATTCCCCAGAGAGAGCAGCTGATCGCTTATAACCGAAGGATTGACGACATATGCAAAATCATCGGAGCAGACAGTCTTGGGTATCTTGGAATAGACCGCTTGGGAGGGCTGGTGAAAGGAAAAAAGATCTGCACAGGATGTTTTAATGGCGTATATCCGATAGAGCCGCCTGCCGGAGATATACGGGGCGAATTTGAACAATAACAGAGAGAAAATGATGTGCACGAAAGATACAAGGAGAGAAAATGTCCAGTTTTGGGAAAAGAAGAAAGGACAAGGATATATGAAGGCATTTTTAATACTTGAGGACGGAACCGTGTTCCAAGGGACAAGCATTGGCTCTGCGTTTTGTCTTTTCTACTTTTCAATTTCTCCTGCATTTTTTGTCAAGAAATCAGAGATTTCGCTTTTAGATGTGAAAAAGAGTAAAGATTACCGGATTTTTAATAGATATAGAAATAGGGACAGATTTCGGGAAGATTCCTTTTTTTATGTATAAATATTCAGACTTTTTGCAT
>CAJTCR010000184.1 GCA_910574915.1 Eubacteriaceae bacterium | reverse complement strand
GAAAGAGGCGATTTATGATTTAGGGGTTCTGAGTGGAATAAAAGGTGCTCCGAGCGATGGTATGCCCGGAGCACGTTCTATTTGTCAGGGCTTAGAGGTTCTTTGCTCATTACTTGCTTATCGAAAATATATGTTATAATTGTGGGTCAAGTTAAGTATAGACAAGGGTGTAATTCTCTCTGGAAACCGGGATACCTTCTTTTTCAAGGTAATCCATATCCATAAAGCGAATATCCCTTGTTTCCGCTGAATCTTTAAGCTGGTAGATGCCATACCTTCCCTCATTGCCATATAAAAGCTGTGCTTCCCGGTTAGGCTCGCTGTCCTCCAATGCCTGCTTCATGGACTGGTATTCCTTATAAGCGTTCCAGTCCCCTTTTTCCACGCCGAACAGCCCGTCATGCTCCTGCAATGCCGCCCTGTCCTCCACAAGCGTTTCTGAACCGTCTGCGTGGAGCTGGTACACCGACACATCCTCCCTGAACAACTCCGTTGCCCTGTCCTTTGTCAGAGGGAGCATTTCATCCCAAGAATACCCGTATTCGTGCATCTGCGACAATCCTGCCATACCGTCCGGGAGAGCGTCAATTTCTTCCTCTGCTACCCTGATTGTTTCCCAAAGCAGAGGTAAATCGTCTTTCTGCTCCGCAAGGGAATGTGCAAGGGAAGTGGTCTTATACATATCATCCAGCTTATACGCATGGTTCATAATCAGATTGCGCTCATCGCTGTCATATACCGACCTGTGAAATTCCATGCGGTTAATGAGCTGCTCCGCCTGTACCGTTGCCGGAAGCTCCGAAGCAGTATGCACTTCCCATTCGCTCATATCCACATCAAAATCATAGAACTGCGGATAACCGTCATTCAAACCGCCGCTTCTCATAATCGGCACAAACTCAAAACCTCTCTCCTGCAGATAATCCAGCACATTTCCATTCCACTCATTTTCTTCCAAAAATGGTATGGCATATAAAACATTTGCCACTTCTGACTGCATATCCGCAATTTTAATGGTTTCATATTCTCCGCTGTCCGGCGTGGAGATTCTCACAATCACATCGCCATATTCAATCGGAACATTCGCCCTTTCCCGTTCTTCCTGCAATGCCTTGTAATCGGTTATCTCATGGGTATCCGTATCATAGGCATAGTCTAAATGGTATTCCCCTACTTCCTCACTCCGTTCATTGGCAAGCAGCGTTACCCATGCCCCGGCTCTTTCAAGGTAGGCTTCCACATTCTGCCTGTCATCGTCTTTCATAGCGGACAGCAGATTAAATATTTCCGTCCTCTCCATGCCCTTAACATTCAAAAGGTCATATTCGGAACGGTCTGTATTCGACACAAGCAGGATAATGTCCTCCTGTGACTGTTCTGCGGCACGTTCCTTTTCAATCTCCAGAAGCTGCGTTTCAATCCCCTTTATCAGTTCCGAGGAAGTCCGGCGTATGGTGTCGAGGGAAGATTTCAGCTCCGGCATCTCTTTTCCGCTGCTCCACCCGGCGATATACCCGAAAGAATAATCGGACGTGTCAATCCCGAAATGCTGGCATACGGTGTAGGCAACGCTCTCCGCTTCAAATGGATACATTAACATTTCAGGCGTTATATCCATGTTTTTATAATGTTGATCTTTTAAACTATTTCCCATAAATCCTCACTTTCTTGTACAAAAGATGAGCATTATCAGATACGCTATTCTTAGGTTTTCCCC
>CAJTCR010000183.1 GCA_910574915.1 Eubacteriaceae bacterium | reverse complement strand
CACCCTTACAGTGGCGGAGTGCGGGGAGTTCCACAATTTCGGAGAATACCATGAGAATATCGCAGGCGTGGAGGAAGCAATCGCCATTTTCAACCGGATACCACCGGAGAGGATGAACGGTATCCCAAGCATCGGCATCAATATCCATACAGAGGGGACAGAAAGCTATGAGGACACGCAGATGGATATTGTTTCGGGCAGAGTTGCGGATTTGGAGATTCTGGATTATGTGCCGGAGATTACGGACAATCCAAAGGCGGTGGAGGTCATTGCGGAGCTGATCGACAAGCTGCCTGACATCGAAGTGCGGGGTTCTCTGGAAAAGTGGCAGGCGGCTTTCCTTGCTGCGGAGATAGACCAGCTTTCCTACGATTATGATACCATTCAGTATAATCATACAGTGGAGGACAGGGAAGCGCAGATAGCGAACATCACAGAGGACATCAGGAACGGGAATACCGGGTATCTGAATGATTTCCTCAATGCGCTCATTTTAGACAGTATCAGAGAGGGCATGACGGATATTTTCGGGAAAGGGACGGAGCTTGATGACAGCGAGGGCGTACAGACCGCAAGGAAAGCAAAGGAGCTGTTAGATAAGCTGGCAGAATACAAGCCGCTTGCAAAGATTGAGGAACTGGAAGAATGTAACTATAATATGATTGATAACGTTCTGAACAATGAGAAGCCGAAAGAGGAAAAGCAGACTGGCAGAATTTCCATAAAGGAAAAGCTGGCGGAGAAAAAGGCGGTTATCGAGCAGAGAGATAAGTCGGAGAAGGAAGCCCCGGAGAAGGGGACAGAGAAAAAATCAGAGAGGGAGATATAAGCTATGGATAAATTTACAGTGGAAGAAATCAATTTGATGTGCGTGTTTGAGGGGCAGGACAGGACGGGCATGATTGCCGACATAAAGAACGTAATCACCCACATACAGGACAGCGATATGGTGGAGCTTGCAGAGCAGGTCATTGGGAAACTGGAAGCCATGAGCAATGAGGAATTTGCAGGGGTAGCACTGGAAGCAGCCGAGTGATTAACGCAAATCTTTTATAGCATTATTCGACATAACGTGCTATAATTCTTTTAGTCAGATTAGAGCGAGTAGGGATAGTCTGCGGTTGTCCTTTCTGGAAACGGAAAGGAGGTCGGTATGAACACACTTGAGATACTTACACTGCTGTTGGTCATTTTCGCAGCATTAACATACTTAGACAACAGAAACAACCGCAAGTAACGGAAAAGGCTATCCTCTACTGCGAATAGGGGATAGCCTTGTAGTCCGTTGTTTTTCTAACGTATTATAAGTTTCCGATTGTACAACCGTCGGACACGCTAATATCCTTCGGCTTCTAAGATGATTATAAACCAACACTGCGAATTTTGCAAGAGGGTTTAGGAAATGGGGGTGCTTCGGCACTCCTATTTTTTTGTGGATTTGTAGACTATATTACATGAAAACAGTGCTATTGGCAATAATTTTGTTGATGTGTAAAGAAAGAGTGTGATTGGAAGCGGCAATGCAAAATAATTGAAGGAGTAAGAAAAAAGCAGGTTGAACAATATTTAATAGAATTGTGTGGGGTCTTATGATAGAATAAATAGCGTTGAACAATTCAATAAGTTGAAATTTGTTTTTTCGTAAACGGTAGATAGTGCGTACCTATACAAAACTGGAGCAAACCTGTAAGATAGAAACAGATTTGCTCCAGTCTTATTTCAATTCATTCTTACCAGTCTTCCGGCAGTTCTCCGGCAGGCTTGGTGACCAGGGG
>CAJTCR010000182.1 GCA_910574915.1 Eubacteriaceae bacterium | reverse complement strand
CACGATGGACACCCTTGGCTTCGGCTGTATCCTTCCCACTGCCGGGCGGATTGGGGACTTTCACCCGTTAGAACGTGTGCCCACCGGGCACACCAAAAAAACAGGAAACCTTTTCTTGATTTCCTGTCTTGGTGTGCCGTTTTATGTAGCGGCGGTTATTCAGTTTTTAGCTGGCTACAATTCTACAAACTGGAAGTTGTGCAAGGGATTTTTGAAAATGCGCAGAAAACTAGCAACAAAGCCAAACTTTGTTGTCCCCAATCAAACACACCATTGATTATAGCATTAGCAGGTAAAACGGTTGCAACCATAATTGAAATTCCCATAAACAAAAGCGGATTTATCAGCACCCATCTTTTCTTTCCCCATGTTCCTTTTATCGCAACACAAAATATAATAATTGATAAAATTATAAAACTTATTGCAGCCAAAAATGCAACACAGATGAATGTAGTAAAAAAGCGTTCACTAATCCGCTTAGCTAATACTATATTCTCTTCTGCTAGTTGATTATATAGCCACGCGGATATTGCGAATACACAATGGTATAATGTTCCTACAGAGACAAATACAATGGATGCTATAAAAAACAGTTTATCATATTTACCGACTTTTTCTTTGAGTAAAACAGATATAGCGTAAAACCCGCAAAACATTAAAAGAAGTGCAATCACGCCCAATAATCCGCCTATAATGAACCTAATAGACGTAGCATTTGACCATTCTTCTGAAAATGCAGGAAAAAGATGAAAAATCCCCACTTTTTCCATAGGGTAAAAGCAACCCAATAACATATCTCCGCAGAAGCAAAGTACGCTTCCTGCGATTGCAATATAGAACAGCTTTTTTATTGTCATAGCGCCTCCGTTTTTTTAACAAAAATTCATGTTCATCGGATTACTCTGTTTTTTCTTCCTTTTGACTTTTCTTCCTTTGAACCAAAATGTGAAATTAACGTTCCATGCTGAACTTTGTCACTTTGTTAATTACTCCCACTTTATCTGTGCTTTATTATATATCCGTTTTCCCAAAAATGAAAGCGATTTCTTATACTTCCTGTTCATCAAAACGGAACTTGAATAATGCGGCAACAAGCCGGGATTTTATGTTGTCCTCCGTATCTCTGTTGATATGCCCGTTTTCAATGGCGGCAATTCGGATTCGCTTGCTGTAATGCCGCAAAACCTCGTCAATGGCTTCCGGCTCGCCGCTGGTCGCCCGGACAATCGTTTCATACGGCACAAGTTTAGGATTCCTCACGGAAAAGCACCTCCATTTCTTTATGCAGCATTTGCAAGGCACTGTGTATGTGATGCCACGCCGTACTCCGGCAGCGTCCGTACATTTCCCCGATTTCCTGTTGTGTATAATCTCCGAAAAAGTAAAGGAAAATAATTTCCCGCTTTCTTTCCGGCAGAGATAACAGGGCGGCGGCAAGTTCCCCATTGGTGAGGATAACTGTCTGACCGCATATCGTAATGGGATATTCTTCATAGGGTGCTTCAAAATATTCGTCTGTCGTGCCTAAAGGGTAAAACTTTTCTTCTGTGAGGTATTCAAGGGATATTTCTTTTTGCCGCCGTCTGCTCCTATCACGCCATGCGTTGAGTGCCGCAAAGCGTATGACGGTCTTGCAAAAGCCATTGAACGAATACATGATATGTTCCTTGTATGCTTCTGTGCAAGGCATAGATGATTCCCCCTCGTATAATAAGTTTATAGCCAGTCAGAACAGGCTATAGACTTATTCTTTTTTGATATAGATGTAGGATGATTTCTAAGAGGACTCCCTCTCCATCTTTTTCCATCTATACAGTTAATAGTTACC
>CAJTCR010000181.1 GCA_910574915.1 Eubacteriaceae bacterium | reverse complement strand
CCTTCCCACGTCTTGCTTTTTTGCGGCACTTTCGGAAGGTTTTCACGAACCCATGTGAAATAAGCCTCCACCAGGGGCTTTACGCTCAGCTGGCGGCGGTTTTTCCGTTCTTCCGCCGGGAGATCTTTTAACTGTTTTTCCTCCCGGTAGATCGCCTGTATCATGGCCAGCGCAAGATATGCGCGGCTGTCCTTCTGCTTTGCTTTCGGCAGCGCTTTTACTGCTTCATCAAACCTGCGCCTGGCATGGGACTTATTCCAGTTCTCGAATAAGTCCCAGTTCAGGATATGGTAGCCTGTCGGTTCATCCTTCTGTGCTTCGACATTTACGATAACCTGTGAGATACCGTCTTTCATACGCACATAGAAGATAATTCAAACCTTACAAGCCCCTCGTTAATCTCCGCATTCTCCGTATTCATCCCGACAATGCGCTGCCCATTTTCTTCTTTTTCCATATTGGTCAGCCCAGGCTCCACCGGAACTACGCTGATAAACGGTTCTCCCTCGATATAGGATACCACATCTTTCGGGTTCATTCCCCGGAACTCATCAACCGTCTTTACCAGAATATGCGCCAGAATGATCTTATTTCCCAACAGATGTTTTGCCTTATCATCATACTGCGCGTCCTGATCTGCTGCGCTGACCGCATTTTTTATTTCCGTATCCATCAGCCATAAACCTCCTTTTTGTATGGTAGGAAACGCAAAAGCCATTCCCAAAAGGTATATGACCTCAATGCCATTATACCCCGAAATCCCGGCTAAATCAATCGGAACTTTTTTTGAAAGCAACGGAACATCTTCCGAAATTTTATTGGCTTTATGACTGTTACAGCGTTTCCTCCTTCCTTTTCGTTTTCAGTATCAGCCCTGTCTGCCCCGGACGCTTGTGCCTTGTATACCGCCAGCTTCTCTTTTCACCTTAAACGGGTGGTTGGGAAAATCACTGATTTCCTCCAATGGGATTTCCCTGACGGATTCCCGGCTTTCATTGTCCCGTTCCTCCTGTGTGCTGAACAGGTCAGCGGCTGAGGGAAGCGGCATTTTTATTTCTTTCGCCATTGCGTATCACCTCCCTCGTAAATGCTCCATACGCCTTTGCCGCTGCACCGTTTTTGTCATAGCTGTAAATGCTCTGCCCTGCGGCGCTGGTTTCCGCCGCTTTCACCGCTACGGGAATGACTGTCTGGTACACTTTGATTACCCTCCCATAATTCTGCTTTAGATTGTCGGCTGTGGCACAGGCAAGGTTTGTCCGCATATCTGCCAGCGTCAATAACACGCCGTCCACCTTTAAACCGGGGTTAATCTGCCGCTGCACCTTACCTATGGTTTTCATAAGCTGTGTCATTCCCTTTAAAGGGAGATAATGCGCCTGCACCGGGACGATCACACTGTCCGCCGCCGCAAGCGCATTGATGGTGAGCATACCCAGACTCGGCATACAGTCAATCAGGATATAGTCATAATCCTTTTTCAGCTCTCTTAAATAGGATTTCATGGTGAACTCCCTGCTCATGGCGTTTACAAGCGTGATTTCCATGCCGGACAGCTCGATATTCGCTGGTATCAGGTCTACACCCTCATCATGGTGTAAAATTCCTTCGCCTGCATCCATCGGTTCATCACGGATAATCTTTTCCATCTGCGTTGAGAGCGTGACCGAAAGGCTGTCCTGATCCGCCCAACCCAAAGAGGTTGTCAAATCCCCCTGCGGATCTTATACCGAAAAAATAGTTATTCCGAAGTTTCTAAGCTTTCATAGAAAATACAGTGATTTTATGAAAAACATCGGAATAACTAAATGTTTAGGTTATCTCAAGCCGGCCAGCT
>CAJTCR010000180.1 GCA_910574915.1 Eubacteriaceae bacterium | reverse complement strand
CAGGTTGTTTCATCCGCATGGATAATATCCCTCTGCAGGAGAAGCCGGTGCATATGGTCATATACCGGCTGGAAATATTCCATGGCACATTTTATGTACCAGTTCGCCATGGTTTCACGCGGCAGTTCCAATCCAAGCTGGGCCATGCAGGCATCCTGGCGGTAGTATGGGACGCTTACGAAACTTTTATCAAACATGGCGTACGCAACAACAGACGGCGACGCCGGGCTGTGTGCCATAAGAGGTACAGGCGTCTGCGCCTGCACGATTGTGCCGTCGCCGTCTTTACGGCATTCCGGGCAGATCAGTTCTTCCTGCATATAGCGGACACGCTCCACTTTTGCCGGGGTTATGCGCAGTTCTGTGCGGACTTGTTTATACCCAAGCAGGATCATTTGCGCATTGCAGTACGGGCAGAGCCGGTCCTTATTTTGTCTTCTCGCTTTTTGTGCCGAACAGCTGGCGCTTAAATTCTTCAAGCGTTTCCTCCAAGCCGGACTTTAAAAGGCGCAGTTCATCCACAAGGGCGCGCAGCTGTGCTATGGCCTGCTCCTGCTCCAGGATGCGTGCGTCCTGGGACTGTATATGTATTTTCTGCTGTTCCACCATTGTTTCCAGCAGCCGGGTATAGTCTTCCATATTAACTGGCATGTGTACCCTCCGTGTTTCCATTTACTTACATTATAAGGAAACGCGGGGATGAAATCAAACCGCCCATACCTGCGCGATAGGCACAATGACGGACTGGAAACTGCCGCCAGATACAGGAAAAAGGCTTAAAAACAGCATTTTTCATGCAGGTTATCCACAGTTTTGCGGCCTGGCGCTGCGTTATGCGTGGACAGCATCCCGGAAAAAAACAGCGTCGTGGATAACATTCCCTGGCGGCTTGCGGCGCTGGAAAATAAATTTTTAAATTTCTACATAATGCACAAAAGTTCAGAAGTCCTTCCTGCCGGAAGGCTGCACCGCCTTTGGCTGGCAGATGGAGNGTCCTTCCAGAAGCCATCGCAGCTGCTGGCGGGTAAGCGGCCTTACTTGCGAAGCGTCCCGCGGCCACTGGAATTTTCCATTGCCTAGGCGTTTTGTGCAGAGCACGAACCCCGTCTGGCCAAAGTACAGGGCCTTGAGCGTATTTCTTTTCCGGCCGCAGAACAGATAAAGGGCGTCCGAATAAGGGCCCATCTGGTAAGTGTCCCGGATCAGGGACATAAGGCCGTCAAAGCTGCGCCGCATATCGGTGCATCCAGTGACGATATAAACTTTCGTGTCACTGGACAATGCACCTAACAGCACAGCCTCCCCAGCGCCAGAAGCGTATTCCGTATGGTATCTTCTGAAGCACCGTCTGCAATTTCAATGCTGTACCCCGGCATCCTGACCGTGATGGCAGCATGGGCTGCTGGAACCGGCAGCGTATCACTTGCAGCGCAGCCTGGATCAGGGACAGGGCTGCTGCCCAGCTCCAGTGGAACCACTTCGTGCACCTGCCTGGATGGGGCCGCCTGCGGATCTGGTATTATANAGGATTTTTTCTTTAGGCCTGAAACTTTGTTATGAAATGTTTTTATGGATATGGAATGCAGCCGGCACCATTCTCTGTCAGGCAGGCCGCTCGTGCGGCATTCCTGGATCAGCTCCAGCCATTCCTGGCCACTGCGGGTTTTCTTTTTCTCTGACATAGCATCATCTCCTGATTATTATTTTTGGAATGGATGGCAGTAGTGGAGCCGCAGGAAAAGCAATAAACGGCTGCCGGGCTACTTTATCAAGAACTGATGTGGACATCCGCTCCAAGCTGATACCATTATAGAGCAAAATCAAGTTCCTGTGGAACGGTGGGTTATTCATCGCTTAC
>CAJTCR010000179.1 GCA_910574915.1 Eubacteriaceae bacterium | reverse complement strand
CCACTCTTTTAAACGGTATTGTACAGCCACTGCTGTTGTTGCTGAGTTCATAGACTTACCTCCGTATAACGGTATCAAAAGTTAAGGCTTAACTTTTAATACTTATGATAGAAATATAGCCTATTGTCACACACTTTGCCCTCATAGTCGAGGTACGTACTATCTACCGTTTACCATTAAAGCAGCTTATGGAGCTGCTGAACCAGCAGAACATGAACGAGCAGTCACAGGATTTTATGGGGGTTTTCTGGTATGTGGCGGGGATGCAGGTACAGCTTGCCGCAATGGTGGGTGAATTACAGGGTGTCCGGGAGCAGCTTTCGCAGATGCAGGAGAAACAGCCGAAGTCCGTTACGGAGAACCTTATGGAGAAAATATCCCACCTTCAGGAGAAAGTCACAAGCCTGTCGGAACGCCTGACAGCGGTAAGAAACCGTCTGGTGGAAACAGCAGCGCAGGCAGTCAGCGCCTTTAAGGAAAAAGGAAAGGCGGAGATGTGCAAGGTTCTCCAGAAAGGAATCTCCGGCATGAAGTCCATGCTTTCCGGCTACCGGGAGCGTCTGGTTGACGTGATGACGGACTGTGAAAAGACAGCCAACCAGATTGACAGCATCGGGGACGAGTTAAAGCAGATTGGGAACAGCGTTTCCAACGTGGGCAGGCTGTTAGCCGGGAAAGGCACGAAAGAGGTATCGGACGAAAAGCCGGGTGTCGGTCTGACAAGGGCAGTCAACACGCCTGTAAAAAAGGCGGTGGAGAACCTGCGAAAGAAGATTGACGGGGCGGATCAGGCGTTTGAAAAGCTGGATCGGCTCTCTGCACGTCTGGATGCCGGGAAGGAAGCGGAGAAAGGAGGGCGGGTGTCCGTAAAGGATAAGCTGTGGCAGATGAAGGAAAAGGCGGGACAGCAGAAAAAAGCGCCGGAGCCGGATAAGGCAAAAAACAAAGAGGAATGTTTATAAAATTATCAGCACATAAAAATATCCAAAGCGGGGGCAGACAGGGAAACTTATCTGTCCCCCGTTTTTATGGAGGAAAAGGAGAGATAACCATATGGCAGATGCAAGAACTGAAAAACAGAAAGTAAAGGAGATAACGGACAGGCTGGAGGAAGGCTTGAAGGAGCTGTTTGAGGGGGAGAAATATAAAAGCTACCTGAACACCATGTCAAAATTCCACAATTACAGCGCAAACAATATCCAGCTTATAGAGATGCAATGCCCGGATGCGACATACGTTGCCGGGTACAAGGCATGGCAGAGGAATTTTGAACGCCATGTAAACAAGGGTGAGAGGGGTATCCGTATTCTTGCGCCCGCGCCTTACAAAATCAAAGAGGAACAGGAGAAGATTGATCCGGTCACAAATGAGCCTGTGCTTGACCGGGACGGGATGCCCGTCATGGAGGAAGTGGAGATAAAGATTCCCGCCTTTCGTGTCGTGACAGTGTTCGATTATTCCCAGACGGACGGGAAAGAGCTTCCCGGACTTGGCGTGAATGAACTGCATGGGGATGTGGAGCGTTACCGGGATTTTATGGAAGCGTTAGAGAGGGTTTCCCCTGTCCCAATCCGATATGAGGAAATGGAGGGTGACAGGAAAGGATATTTTATTGATTTAAGCCACCCTATCGCCATTAAAGAGGGCATGAGCGAAGCGCAGACCGCAAAGACCGGAGTCCATGAAGTGGCGCACGCAAAGCTCCATGCAAGGGAAGCGGAGCAGGATACGGAGAAAGCAGTCTATAAAGACCGGGAAACGAAAGAGGTGGAAGCCTTATACTCAGCATTCCAAAATGTTAATCATTTTAAAGAATGCTGAGAAATAAGGCACTTTACTACTAAAAGATGAGCATTATTCGTTAGCGCAATCCACAAA
>CAJTCR010000178.1 GCA_910574915.1 Eubacteriaceae bacterium | reverse complement strand
TATACCCGGCTGCTGGAAACAATGGTGGAACAGCAGAAAATACATATACAGTCCCAGGACGCACGCATCCTGGAGCAGGAGCAGGCCATAGCACAGCTGCGCGCCCTTGTGGATGAACTGCGCCTTTTAAAGTCCGGCCTTTAGGAAACGCTTGAAGAATTTAAGCGCCAGCTGTTCGGCACAAAAAGCGAGAAGACAAAAACTTCGCCAGCCAGTTGCGGGGATGAACCGGAAAACCCGCCTGCAAAAACAACGGTGAAAGAACACACCCGGACGAAAAAGAAGAAAGCCGCGAGGGATGAGCGTTATGCGGACATCCCTGTCCGCGATGCCATAATCCCTGTCCCGGATAAGGGCCGGCTCTGCCCGTACTGCAATGCGCAAATGATCCTGCTTGGGTATAAACAAGTCCGCACAGAACTGCGCATAACCCCGGCAAAAGTGGAGCGTGTCCGCTATATGCAGGAAGAACTGATCTGCCCGGAATGCCGTAAAGACGGCGACGGCACAATCGTGCAGGCGCAGACGCCTGTACCTCTTATGGCACACAGCCCGGCGTCGCCGTCTGTTGTTGCGTACGCCATGTTTGATAAAAGTTTCGTAAGCGTCCCATACTACCGCCAGGAGGCCTGCATGGCCCAGCTTGGATTGGAACTGCCGCGTGAAACCATGGCGAACTGGTACATAAAATGTGCCATGGAATATTTCCAGCCGGTATATGACCATATGCACCGGCTTCTCCTGCAGAGGGATATTATCCATTATATGACCATATGCACCGGCTTCTCCTGCAGAGGGATATTATCCATGCGGATGAAACAACCTGCCAGGTGCTGCGCGAAAAGGGGAAAGCCGCAAAAGCCACATCCTACATGTGGATGTATTTGAGCGGGAGCGACGGCCTGGCGCCAATCGTGCTCTATGAATACCAGGCGGGGCGCAGCGGCGTTTTCCCAAAGGCTTTCCTGGAAGGTTTCTCCGGCATCGTGCAGTGCGATGGGTACAGCGGCTATAACCAGGTAGAGGATGTGGCCCTTGCCATATGCTCTGCGCACTGCCGCAGAAAATTTTACGAAGCCCTCCCGGCAAAACGGCAGAAAAAACTGAAGCTGCTGGACATAAATTCAGAAACGGAAGTAAAAGACATCGGGCTTCCAGGCCCGGAACAGATGAAAAGTATGATTCCGGCTGAGATCGGGCTCGTGTTTTTCAACAAGCTCTTTTTCATTGAAAAAGGGATCAAAGGCATGGAACCAGAAAAGCGACGGGAAAAACGCCTGGAAAAGGAGGCGCCTGTCTGGGAAAAGTTCTGGACATGGATTGAAACGCTAAAACCGCTTGGCGGCAGCAAGCTGGAAAAAGCCGTCAATTATTCAGTAAACCACAGAGAGACACTGCAGAGCTATATGCTGGACGGCAGATGCGAACTTTCTAATAATAAAGCCGAACGCTGCGCGAAATCCTATGCGATTGGCAGGAAGAACTCTCTGTTCCACGCATCTGTCGCCGGGGCAGAAGCAACCGCGCTTGTTTACAGTATAATAGAGACCGCAAAAGCGAATAAGCTGAATGTATTCCAATACCTTTATGTCCTGCTGCTGTACATGCCTGAGCATAAAGAGGATCCTGATGCAGTTAAAACGCTTCTTCCGTGGAGTGATTTTATCAAAGAACGCTGCACAGGACTGATCGATGTTGAAACGATAACACTTGAAAACAAACCTCAATTGCCAATATAGACTATTTTACACCTAAACGGAACATATGTGGAACGGTAGGTTATTCATCGCTTACATTTGAGGCTAAATACAGGGATAAGGTTGCCAAACAAACCAAAGTCCGATAACTGCACGGAACTGTAGTTAGTAGTTATGGAGCGAGTATAAGAGGGAAAGAGCGTGTGA
>CAJTCR010000177.1 GCA_910574915.1 Eubacteriaceae bacterium | reverse complement strand
GGTATCCGGTTGAAAATGGCGATTGCTTCCTCCACGCCTGCGATATTCTCATGGTATTCTCCGAAATTGTGGAACTCCCCGCACTCCGCCACTGTAAGGGTGACAACCGTCTGTTTTTCCTCCTGTGACTGCTCTGCGGCTTTCCCCTGCATGGCGGCACGTTTTTCCTCAAGATAGGCTTCCACACCCGGAAGGTACTCCCCAAGCGTCCCGGTCTTTCCTTCTGTAATGGGATTGATGTCTACCTTAACGCCGCCGATTGTAAAACCGTCCTCGTTAAAGGCATTGAACAGGTCATCTTCGCTTTCCCTTCCCCGGTACTCCACCACCACGTCAAGGTCAGAAGCAGCTTCCTCTAAACCTCTGCACCGGCTTCCGGATACCGCTGCATCAACAAGCTCTATATTTATCCCATACTCATCAATCTTTGCCTGCAAATAAGCGTAGACACTCAGCTCTATATCCTCCTGTGACTGCCCATTGATGCCATGAAATAATTCCTCTGTCCTGGCTTTAAAATCTGCCACCGCCTTACGTTCCTCCGCATCCTTCCGGATACGGTTTTCAATCCCATGTTTTGCTTCCTGCTCCGCTTTCTCTGTCAGTTCGTCATAATCAATGGGTATCAGTTCATCATAGGTGTGAATATTTCCCTCCAGCTCACTCCTGTGCATAGGTTCTTTCAAATCCGTCACAATCTCATCAAGTGCCTGTCTGATTGTTATGTCCGGATTGTCATATACGCCCCCGTCCAGTTCCCGGTAGTTCATATCATAAATGGTGTAATCATATCCCTCAGTGNCTTCCTGAATACTGATATAACGGTCTGCCAGACGGAAGGCAAGCTCTGTTTCTTCTCTGCCCATTGTCTGGCTTTTGGTGTCTATGTACGGATTTTCCCACTCCGTAAACGGTACATCTTCCACGATGTGCTTCTGGTTGGCTGTTGGCATGAGGTGTTCCATTTTCCCCTGTTCATAGAGGGCATCAAACCTGTCCATATAAAGGGAAATATCGTCAAGACCGCTGCTCTTTAGCTGGTACTCAAACCGCTGTTTCACAAAATCCTTGATTTCCTCCGGTGACATTTCCCGGTGAACCCGTACCTTGTCAAAGCCGACCTCGTGATTTAAAGTCTGCAAATCCTCCATGAAGCGGCTGCTTTCCATCGCCGCCTTGCTGTGCGTAAAATCCAGTGACAGACAGTTTTCATGGTTTCTGACGTGAATCAAGTCAAATTCGCTTCCATTGACGCTAAATCCCAAAATTGCCCTCGCCATATCCGGCTTGTCCTCTGTTTCCTTTCCCCGGTACTCTGTGAATTTCGCCATTGCTTCCGGAAGGCTCTCAAAACGCTCCAGCCTGCTTTTTTCCGGGCTGTTCTCCGCCCAGGTGGATAAATCCTCAATGACATAATAGGAAACTTTGTCATTGTCCGGCTCTGCCATTGTATTTTCTGCCGCTGTATGTTCTGCCGCTGCTTCTGCCGGGATTTCCGCTGTTTCCTCCCTGACCGCATCTTTTTCTGTGCTGATTTCCGCCGATACCGAAAGCTCCTTTGTAAACTCCGGTATCTCCCTGTAACCAACAGAATCCACATAATGGCTCGTGTTCTCCCCGTCCTGATGCAGCACCACCACATCGCTTACGGAAAGGGAATGCCCGGTAAAATCTGCCGGGTGGTCTATATTGAATTTCGTGTAAATATCCTCAAGGCTCATGCCCTCCGTAAGCTCCCCGGTATAGACACTTAACTTGACCCACAAGTTTATGTGGATATCCTATTGTTTCTATGCTATACTAAAGAAAAAGAGGTGATCCATATGACGGTAGAATATACGAATTGGGAAACGGAATTTGTAGATGCAAAATTTGTTGATCAGCGTTTGAAATCACGTTTTTTTAAGATTATGGATGCA
>CAJTCR010000176.1 GCA_910574915.1 Eubacteriaceae bacterium | reverse complement strand
GAATTGACGGAATGCAGGTAGATGGACTTCTGCCCTACCTGAAAGAAAACCAGAGCGAAATAATCCGGGAGATACGGGAAGGGAAATATAAACCCAACCCAGTCCGCAGGGTAGAAATACCCAAGGAAGAAAAGGGCGAGGTCAGAAAATTAGGAATCCCCACAGTGGTAGACCGCCTGGTTCAACAGGCGGTCACCCAGGAACTGACGCCCCTGTTTGAACCACAGTTTTCAGAGAACAGCTATGGGTTCAGGCCGGGGAGGAACCAGCATGACGCATTGAAGGCCTGTAAGAAGAATGCAGACGAAGGATATGTGTATGTGGTGAGCATGGATTTAGAGAAGTTCTTTGACACGGTAAACCACAGCAAATTAATAGAGGTACTGTCACGGACAATCAAGGATGGACGAGTGGTATCGCTGATACACAAATACTTGAATGCAGGAGTATTGCAGAACGGATACTTTGAGAAAACGGAGGAAGGAGTACCACAGGGCGGGCCGTTAAGTCCGCTGTGTGGGAACGTGATGCTGAATGAACTGGATAAGGAACTGGAAAGCAGGGGGCACCGGTTCGTGAGGTATGCGGATGACGCGCTGATATTCTGTAAGAGCAGGAAGAGTGCGGAGAGGACGCTTGCAAACATCATCCCATTCATAGAGGAATAGCCAAGCTGGGCTATATCTCCATGCTTGACTATTATCTAAAAGTATCGTGAAAACTATTGAACCGCTGTATACCGAACGGTACGTACAGTGGTGTGGGAGGTCGGCTACTCAACTAATGGGTAGCCTCCTACCCGATCGCGAAAATTAAACTCATCACTTGACAATGTTGCATAGACAAGCACAAGCAGTACCGGCTTTGGTCCGATTTTGATGACAAGAATGCTTTAGACATCAAAAAATATGTGAAGAACCTGTGCAGAGCAAGAGTCAGGGACAATGACACCGCTGATGAGGTGGAGGATGCAGGCGTGATTGCAGCATGACAACTGAATATGGGATAAACTGAATAGGGAATTTGTAAACCAGTCGCAAAACTTTTGGAAAAAATTCCAGTTTCTCTATGAAATCTTCAAAAATATCCTTTATGCTATTGATAGAATTAAATGAAAGGACATGATGATTATGGATATGATTTTGAAAACAACAAACCTCTGTAAAAATTTCAAAGGGCAGACAGCAGTAAACAATGTATCTTTGAACATTCAGAGAAATTCCGTTTACGGATTGCTGGGACCGAATGGAGCAGGCAAATCTACCATTCTTAAAATGCTCACTGGCATTTTGCACCCTACATCGGGAGAAATTGAGTTTGACGGTCACGCATGGAACCGCAGCGATTTACAATCTATTGGCGCATTGATTGAAATGCCGCCCCTATACGAAAATCTGGCTGCATACGAAAATCTGAAAGTGCGAACCCTTGCGCTCGGACTTCCCGATACCCGCATTGAGGAAGTCTTACGGATTGTTGGCCTTACAGACACCCGAAAAAAGAAAGCGGGACATTTTTCTTTGGGAATGAAACAGCGGCTTGGCATTGCGCTTGCGTTGTTAGCATCACCTAAATTGTTGATTTTAGATGAACCGACAAACGGGTTAGATCCTATTGGTATTCAAGAGTTACGGGAACTTATCTGTTCTTTCCCAGCGCATGGAATCACAGTAATTTTATCCAGCCACATTTTATCCGAAGTAGAACAGATTGCGGAACACATTGGAATTATTTCTGCCGGGAAGCTGGGCTATGAAAGCAAAATAAACAAGGGCACAAGTTTAGAAGAAATTTTTATGCGTGTTGTAGCTGCGAATAACGAAAGCAATTTGGTGAAATGTCAAGAGGAAAATAAAAAAGATTTTCTTGAAGAAGGGTAACTTTAATAGACCTACCGCTCAAAAAGAACGTAAGTTCGGTACTCGTTATAGATTACCTACTCTTTTCCACAGAGTAGAGTTTGCCATTGGCC
>CAJTCR010000175.1 GCA_910574915.1 Eubacteriaceae bacterium | reverse complement strand
GGAGAGTTATTCCTAAAAGTAAACCGAGCCAAAACAACAGTAACCCATGTGGGCAAAATAAAATATCTGGGATACGCATTTTACAGGAACAGAGGGAAGTGCAGATTCCGGGTACACCCTAAGAGCGCCAAAAAGATGAAAGGCAGGATAAGGGAGATCACCCAGAAAAACAAAGGGTGGAGTAACAACTACCGGAGACAGAAACTTGCGGAGTATGTCAGAGGGTGGATAAATTACTACAAACTTGCAGACATGAAAGGACTGATGACGGAGACGGATGAATGGCTCCGGCGCAGGATACGGGCAATCTATTGGAAACAATGGAAAAAGGTGAAGACGAGGTAGCGAAACCTAAGGGCGTTAAAGCTTGAAGAATGGCAGGTGCATCAGATAGCCAACAGCCGGAAAGGTTACTGGAGGACAGCACAGATATTAAGCGTTGCCCTTACCAATAAAATAATAGCCAAGCTGGGCTATATCTCCATGCTTGACTATTATCTAAAAGTATCGTGAAAACTATTGAACCGCTGTATACCGAACGGTACGTACAGTGGTGTGGGAGGTCGGCTACTCAACTAATGGGTAGCCTCCTACCCGATTTCCCCGACAGTCGCCTGTAGGATTAAAAATTGAGAAATTCTATATGATATTGAACAGTAGGCTTCCAATTAAATACGAGATAATCAGGCAAGACAATTATAATGAATAGGACATACAATGTATAAAATATAATGTAATGCTGGAGGGATAGATATGTATTTGTCGAAGGAAGAATTGCATAGGATGGAACAGGCAGATATAAGAGCGGCTGTTCCAGAGAATTTGGTGGATATAAGCAACATGGAAGTAGATATGAAAAAATCGGTTTCTGCCAGGGCAGAGGATTATGTGCAGAAAGTCGGGAATCCTTTTCTTGTGCGGGTTGGAGAATATGTAGTAAAGATTGGTTATTCCGATTGTGAAGAAACATTGAATGACAGGATGAAGCAGTATATTAGAAAAATCGCTGAAATAAAGTATTAGCAAAAGCCTTTACAGGAGACAGGAGTTATGGTAATCGAAAAGCAGGATTAAACAGCAAAATTCTAGTACAGGTTTTGCTAACTGAAAGCACAGAGTTGATGTGTAGATTATAGAATGAAAGAGCATGTTTATTTTGTTGCTGTCTATCTTCGCCTGTCCAGGGACGATGAGGATATTGACGGCAGCACAAAATCAGAGAGCAACAGCATAAGCTCACAGAGAGAATTGATTCGTTCTTATGTCAGGGAACATGAGGATATGGAATTGTTTGACATCTATGTGGAAATAAAACTCGCTTAATTGATACAA
Organism: Eubacteriaceae bacterium; assembly: GCA_910574915.1. GTDB lineage: Bacteria > Bacillota > Clostridia > Lachnospirales > Lachnospiraceae > Eubacterium_J. Next base: position 644 of record CAJTCR010000175.1, on the reverse strand, counting down.
ATGGAATGAACAAAATATTGGGGAAACCGCAGGAATAAAGGCATTTGGCGATATTGGATACCGCCAGATGCCTTTATTTTTTTGGGATTGTAGACAGAGCGGGATGGGAGGGGGTTTAGGTTTGAACCTTCATATGCGGATTTGAACCATCCCAGTATGTCCAATTTGCCTCCCCTAATTGATTGTGACCAATTTGGTGTATATAATGTACCCATAGATGTGGACATAAAATTTGACCCCAACCCATTTCGTGGACACTGAAAATACCCCTAATTTTCAGTTTCATCATCCACCCATGATTTCCGAGGATCGATTTTTCTTTCCATAGGTGTATAATATAAATCTATGGAAAGGAAAGATTTTATGAGGCCACATGCATTTACCGATGAGGAAGTGAAAGTTTTAAGAGAAAATAAATATGCAGCATTTGTAAGTAACAACTCTATCCGTTTTACATTGGAATTCAAGTCCAGCTAAGAAATGTCAATAGGTAAAATGAAAAATGATTAAAAAGTTTTTTTCAAGCGGTTGATGTAAAAAAAGGTAACTTTAATAAGCCCACCCCTATGGAAATTTTCAAGACTCATAAAAATTTGTTAAGCTGCGCTCTGTACCTTGTCAGGATGCGCTGCCAGATACCGTTT
>CAJTCR010000174.1 GCA_910574915.1 Eubacteriaceae bacterium | reverse complement strand
GGTGGTTTTATTAAAGTTACACTTTTTTACATCAACTACTTTAAAAAAAACTTTTTTAACATTTTTCATTTTACCTATTGACATTTCTTAGCTGGACTTTCTTTGAAAGGTTCGTATATATAATAACGCTCCATTCCGCTCAAATGATCAAAACTTCATTAAATTTTTCAGATCTGCATCATGGAAATGTGCATAACTGGCTGCGTTCATGGAACTATGGAAAACCCCATTCACAGCCTGTGGAAAAGCAAATACAGCTTTCCCACATCCTGCAAACAGGGTTTCCCACAGTTCCATGAACGCAGCCAGTTATACGACATTTCCACAATGCCTGCGCCTACGGAATCCATCTTTTTATCCATTTCTTTTATAACTACATTCTTTCACAGGTCTATCCCTGCTCTCTCTGCGAAATCAGCTTTTCGCCCGATAAGTATCGATTGTTTTTCTTCCGGCAGGCTCTCAAATGCACCCTTGTACCCCTTTTCCAAAGGAGTGCCTTTCGCCATAAGATATGGCTTCATATCAAGCCATTCCTGCCACAATCCTTCAAACAATGCCCTGCTGTCCGTATAAGTTTCATCTTCCTCAAAACCATGCGTCGGCATATAATATTTCCGCATCACAAAACCGTATCTGCCTACATCAACAACTACAATATCCGCCATTTCGTACAGCTCCGAAAACGCTTCAGCCACTTTTTTGCATTTTGCCCGTTCTTCCTCTGTGATATAAATTTTCTTTTCCATATTGCTTTACCTCGTTTCTTCTAAGATTTTACCATGTTTACTTTATGAGGGCTATCTACATACACCAGATTTTTACCTTGCTTATTCTTCCCATTTTTCACTTTACTCACAATTCACACCTGTTACCGCTGTTGTAAAAAATGCCATGTTTCTACCTCTTTCTTTCTCAAAAATAGTTTTTGTCTGGTTTCTGAAAGAGTTTTTCATGTTAAAATGCCCTGCCTTATGGTAAAATAAAGACAGGGCAATCCTTTAGGAAGAACCCTGCGGGCATCCGGCATATTCAGTTTGGCGATTGGCTATGCCGGACGCTTTGTTTTGTCCTTTCCCAAGTACATTCAAAACTCCATTCCACTTCAGGACTTTTTGTCCAAAAGTCCTGTGACTGTTTTACAAGTTCTCTATTCAGTTTTTTCCATATTCAGTTGTTATGCTTCAATCACGCCCGCATCCTCCACCTCATCAACGGTGTCATTGTCCCTGACTCTTGTTCTGCACAGGTTCTTTACATATTTTTCGATGTCTAAGGCGTTCTTGTCGTCAAAATCGGACAGAAGCCGGTACTGCTTGTGTTTCGTGATGTCAAACTTATTGGAGAAGAATGGTCTAACCCCTCTAAGCTGCATGATGCACTTCCCTCCGTCCATGACCGCAATCTCATCTTGGCTCATAAGCTCCTTTCCCAATTTCTGATAATTCAGCCCGTAGGTCTTTTCCTTTCCCCGGTTCTCGGAAGTGTTGTATAAATCTATGGTTTCCCGTCCTAAAAGCTCCGACATTTCTTTGAGCGTGGTTTTCTCCTTGCCACCTAAGAAAAGGGTGGTGTCGCAATTCCCTGTAATTGTGTCGGCGTTATCCTTGTATATGGCTTTTAACTGGCTCTGCGCCTGCAAGATAAGGCAGGCGGATATTTCCCGGCTTCGGATTGTCGCAATCAGCTTTTCCAGTTTGGGTATCTGCCCAATATTCGCCACTTCATCAAGCAGGCAGCGGACGTGTACGGGAAGCCTGCCGCCGTACACATCATCTGCCTTGTCGCATAAGAGGTTGAAAAGCTGCGTATACATCATGGCGACAATGAAATTGAAAGTGTCGTCCGTGTCGGAGATAATGACAAAGAGGGCGGTTTTCCTGTCCCCCAATGTGTCAAGCTCCAAATCGTCCGTTTCCATGAGTTCCCTAAGTTCCCGAAATAGCGATAGGTAATCCTTTGATGTTATCTCTGGATTTTCCCCCGCCCTAAACCGGGCGTGAACCTTTCAGCTCACCCGGCTTGCCATCAGGAACAGATT
>CAJTCR010000173.1 GCA_910574915.1 Eubacteriaceae bacterium | reverse complement strand
CCACTCTTTTAAACGGTATTGTACAGCCACTGCTGTTGTTGCTGAGTTCATAGACTTACCTCCGTATAACGGTATCAAAAGTTAAGGCTTAACTTTTAATACTTATGATAGAAATATAGCCTATTGTCACACACTTTGCCCTCATAGTCGAGGTACGTACTATCTACCGTTTACGTTAAAAAGGAAGATCGTACTATAATAGTAACTATGAAGATGCACCAAATTTGGAGAAAGGAGCATTTCGTTCAATCAAGATGAACTATGAACCAGAATGTCAGGATTGTAATATAGATAACTGTCCACTTTATGAAAATGCTCCACAATACCAATAGATTTTCTGGGTAAAATCTAATCATTGCCACAATCTGTCTATTATGCTATAATATTCCATAGTCAGATTAGGACAGCGTAGGGATAGTCTGGTGGTTGTGCTTTCCGGGAACGGAAAGGAGGTACATATGGATACGTTAGAAGTTTTGACGTTGCTGCTGGTTATATTTGCAGCTTTATCTTATCTCGACAACCATCATAAAAAGTAAAACGGCTATCTCCTACTGCAATAGGGATAGCCTTGTAACTTAATAATTCATTAAATTAAGTTTCCGGTGGCAACCATCGGACGTGCTCATATCCTATGATTGTTCCTAATCTGATTATAAACTATGAACTGCTCATTTGCAAGTATTAGTTTAGGAAATGGGGATGTTTTTGCATCCCTGTTTTTTATTAACAGTTTATAATTTACTAATATTTTATTTATGTTTTCTTTATAAATTTATCATATCATCCCGTCTTTGGGATTTAACACCCGTCTTTGGGATTTAACACCATGTTTTTTTGAAAATCTTATATAGTTTAATACACCTTAAGCCAGCTTATTTTCTGGCATTTTTTGCTCTAAAAAAATTTGACAAAATAAATTTTTAGGGCTTGCATTATATGGTGTTATGGTGTTATAATAAAGAGGGTGATTTTTATGGCGTATTTTTTGAAAAAATCGAAGTTAAAAAAGGGAATTTATCTTCAAATTTATGAAAGTTTTTATGATCCACAACGTGGCCATACAGCACATAAATCTTACAAAGCTTTGGGGTATGTTAACGACCTTATTCAAAATGGAATTGATGACCCGATTGCATTTTATAAACAAGAAATTTTTGAGCTGAATAAGAAAAGAAATGAACGGTTAAAACAAGAAAAAAATAAGCAGATTTCTGATGAAGAAACTCCTGAAAAAGCACTTGGTTATTTTCCTGTGAAAAGTATCAACCTTTCACTTGGCGTGAAGAAATATTTAGACCTTATGCAGGCCGTAACCGGGTTCCATTTTTCTGTTTTTTCATTTATTTCCTCACTTGTTTATGCCAGGATTGTACAGCCATGTTCCAAACGGAAAACTTTCGATGATGTTCTGCCAAAACTATTTGAAAAGTATGATTTTTCTCTGGACCAAGTTTACGATGGGTTAGAATATATTGGCTGTGAATATGAAAAAATTATCGAAATATATAATCATCAGATTCAAAAACATTATGGTTATAATACGGCACATACTTATTTTGATTGTACCAATTTTTTCTTCGAAATTGATAGGGAAGATGACTTAAGAAGGAAGGGGCCGTCAAAAGAAAACAGGCATGGCCCCATTGTTGGACTGGGGCTTTTACTTGATGCGGACCAGATACCAGTTGGGATGAAAATATATCCAGGAAACGAAAGTGAGAAACCTGTGATAAGGAATATCATAAATGACCTTAAACAGCGCAGCAACATCTCCGGACGTACCGTCCAAGTAGCTGATAAAGGGCTTAACTGCGCGGAAAACATCGTTACCGCATTAAAGTCTGGAGATGGATACATCTTTTCAAAATCTGTGAAACAGTTACCAGAAACAGAAAAAACATGGGTGCTTTTAAGCAATGATTACCGTGACATAAAAGACAAAAAAGGAAACGTCCTTTACCGGATCAAAGAATGTGTGGATGATTTTCCGTATCAAATAACAGATAAAAGCGGAAAGAAAAAAACGGTAAAGTTAACGGAAAAAAGAGTGGTTACTTTCAATTCAAAATTAAAAGAAAAACAGATTTTTGAAATCGAAAAACAGGTAGAAAAAGCAAAAATTTTAAAA
>CAJTCR010000172.1 GCA_910574915.1 Eubacteriaceae bacterium | reverse complement strand
CCAAAAAGCTGTTCGCTTCCTGATAAGGAATATACCCTCTCGTGCCAAGATACGTCTGTGTAATCATGTCGATCTTTTTTTCATACCGGCTGATATCCAGCCACAAGGCACCGCTGACGGCTGCCTGGAACCTCGCAAACAGCGTTTGATCCTTTTGTAAAATCTGGATCAAAAACGCGCGGATCTCTGCCTCGCCTGCCGCTGACACTGCCGCGGCAATTTCGTCCTGCCCATATGTGTTCTGTATTTTTTTGTTTGTTTTTGTCATTTTTATCTTCCTCATATGATTCATCTCTAAAAAACACTTACTTCCCCTGCCATTATAACCTGCGCCTATTCATTTCAAAAGAATCAATTTCACAACCACAAATGTCGATCTGTGTCGAATCCTGTCGACTACTTTTTCTTGTGTTTTCCCATTTTTCGACATATAATGATAAACGTCAGCGGACTACAAATATATTCGATACAAAGGAGGAATCATTTACATGAGCAAAGGAAAAAAACGGGCACTGACGATTGCAGGTATCCTTCTGCTGATTCTCGTCACTGTCGCCATCTGTTACTTTTTATTCCGCAGACAGCAGGAACCAGATCCTCTGTATGACAACAATGCAACGATCGGTATTCTGCCGGGCGTCGATATCGATCAGCGCAGAAAGGAACTGCAAGACCTGTTAGACCGCAGCGTCATTGCGTTTTCCATCAATACTTCCCCTGTATTTTTAAACGGGACTTCCAAAGGGAACCTTCTGATCGAAAATCCGGGCAACAACGCCAAGCTTTTGCAGGTCAGCATCCGCATGGATGATACGGACGAGGAAATCTATGCATCGAAATATATCAAGCCCGGTTCTTATATCGAAAAGGTCAAGTTAGATAAGGTACTAGAAAAAGGCACGTATGACGCCACCGCTTATTTTTCTGCCTATGACGAAGAGACCACCGAATTTATCGGGCAGACCGGCGCACAGATCACGCTCACTGTAGAAAATTAAAACGTGAATAACATACTGTCACAGATGCGGACAGGAGGTACTTATGAAGAAAAAAACTTTATTTTTACAACTTGCTCTGGCAGCAACCCTGATGTTTTCAACCGCTGCACATGCCGCTGAGGTCACTTCTACGAGTGATATCCCGATCGGCGGCTCTGGACAGATGGAAATGGTGGGAACGATCGAGCCTACCATTCTCTCCGTAACGATGCCGACGTTTGTTCCTTTTAACTTAAGCAGCAGTCTGTCCACACAAAACAAAGTCATTTCCCCGCGTATTAACGTAAAAAACAACTCCAACATCCCGGTTCAGGTAGACGTTGCATATACCGCGGTCGATATGAGCAAAATGCCAAATGTCGGATGGAGCAATGACGGCGCTGTAAAGCCAAACCAGATTGCAATCGGCTTAAAGCAGGAAGATACCGAGGGCGAAATGCCGACAGATCTTGCACATGCCAGATGGCTGAAGAAAAATACAGCACAGGACATGAACGTTATGATTCTTGACGCAAATCAGGAAGGAGCTATGTACGTAGTCGGTACTTTAGGGCAGGAAGTTTCTGAAAGTGCAACCTTTAATGTCACACCAACCTTTGTTGTAAGCAAAACAACACAGACACCGTAACCCAAACTTTTGATAAAAGCATTTGTCACAGTATGTGCCTATACATTTGCAGAAAGGATGCAGCCGTTCGAACGTAACCAATCGAACGGCTGCAAAAAAACCCTATGGCTATTTATTATCTGACCATCACCACACTGACAGGGCTCGGCTTTTTTCTCTCGAAAAAGCAGGCAAAAACCGATACAACCGCTACCTTCTGGTATCTGGCTGCTGTCTTTGCAGTCCTTACCTTGCTATGCTCGTTCCGGTATGCAATCGGCTTTGACTATTTTTCCTACCGAAGCATTTATGAAGCAGCCGCAAACGGACAGCTTCATGAACTTTTACCATACTGGTGGTATGAACCGCTCTTTTTTGCCATATGCAAAATATGCAGCCTGCTTGGGATGCCCTTCCAAGCGCTGATCGCTATCATCAGCAGCTTTGTGATTTTTACGGCGATGTGGCTGATCCGGCGTTATTCCAGCCTGCCTTGGATGAGCGTTTATCTCTATATTACGATGCAGTTTCT
>CAJTCR010000171.1 GCA_910574915.1 Eubacteriaceae bacterium | reverse complement strand
GTGAAAAATATCGAAAACAGCATAAAATCCAAAACAATAATGAATGCCTTAAAACAGTTAATTCGGCAGCAAGGGTATCATCTATAAAAGTTGTAAAGTCGTGTTAATATTCAAATCTGCTCCATATTGATTTAAAACAAGTTCAACTACTTTATTTAAAAAGATATGATATTCATGACTATACGAACAATATATTTTCAAAAATAAAACCTCCCTGTCTCCTTAATAATATATTGTGAGATTACTATATCATATTTCCAACTATTTGCAATCAATATATTCCACTCACACACCACAAAATTTTCTGGACTTATCGAACAGAAAATAAAAATTCCAAAAATTCCTCCACTCCATCCTCCCCTATCCCCCAAATTTTCAACAAAATCAGGCACTTTCAGCTTCATCCTGATCAGACACTTAAAAATACTTTGACTATCAAACTAATTTAATACAGTTTTATTTGACTATCTCAATAGTCATTTTGTCATTACTCTTCACAACACGAAATTACAATCGAACATACTTTTAAAATAAAATTTATGGTGAATTTAGATTATCTCTTTAGAAGTTCTTATATGTCGGTATAGCCCGTATTTTCGGGCTTTCCCGGCATTTTAGATATGGGGAGAAGTTCTTATATACCCTTAAAACTTCTTAGGTTTTCCCTCTGGGTGGTAGTAAAAGAAGTAGTAAATCCGTCTGCTGCTATGCTGCGATCAGCCTTTCCATTTCAGCTCTTGCGGAAGCGAATGTTGCGTGTGCGTAATAGTTCAGCGTCATGGTGATGTTGGAATGTCCCATGATATACTGTAACGCTTTCGGGTTCATGCCCGCATTGGCTAAGTTGGTGCAGAACGTATGGCGCAGGGTGTGGGGTGTCATTACTTTGGGTAAGGCTTCCTCATGGCACTTGTTGTACTTTTTCGCAAGCCCCCGGAACATGGTCGCATAGTTCACATTCGTTTTCGGGCAGCCGTCCCGGTTGAGAAAAAGGAAATTGCTGTAACCGTCAATGGTGATTTTCTTCGCTCCCTTGCGGTTCTCCAACACGCGCCCCAACGCTTCATACACTTTTTCACTCATTGGAATTTGTCTGATACCGCTCTGCGTTTTGGGCTTCTCTATGTAGTAGCCTGTTTCCGCGCTCCGTAAAAGCTGGTGGCCTACATTGATTACCCGGTTTTCAAAGTCAAGGTCGGTTTCAGTCAGCCCGCAGAGTTTGGAAATCCTAAGCCCCGTCCCCAGCAGTATGATAACCTCGTCACGGTATTTCTGATAGACGCTATCACTTTGCTTAAAGGATAAAAGGCTTTCTTCCTGTTCTCCTGTGAGGGGTACTTTCGGCTCCGTGTCGTCCTCGATCACGGTGTTTAGCTGGAAGTCAAAGGGATTTTTCCTTATACAGTCGTCCTGTATCGCTGTGTAAAAAGCAGCTTTCAGAGAACGCTTGTCATTGCTTATGGCCTTGTAGGATATTCCCTTTTCTTTCATGCGCAACGCCCATTCTTTCGCGTCGGACAGCTTCACACTGTCAATGGGGCAGGAACCAAGTTTATCCGCTTCCAGCAGCTTCATCAGCCGTTCACGCCCCTTTGTGGTGTTGTGCCTTACGTTCCCCCGGTGGCGGTTCTGCTTCGCGTAAAGCTCGCAGACGGTCATTTTCTTTCCGATTGTGTCTATCCCGTCGTCAAGGTCTTTCTGTAACTCTTTTTCCTTTTCTCTAAGGGATATGTCGTCACGCTTCCCGGCTGGGGTCTTGTCCGTAGGCACTAACTTCCACGCATAGACAAATTGCACTTTACCAAAAGTATCGGTATATTTGTAAGCATATCTCCCGTCTTTTCTCTGGCTCTCTCCCGAACGCAAAATGCGGTTTTTATTATCACGTCTTTTCTCCGACATTGTTTTTGCTCCTTTCCGTGTCGGAAAGAGCCTTGATATGCCTACATCTATTATAGCACATTCAAGGCTCCTTTTCACTATCTTTTTCGCTAAATTGCGTCCAGTGTGTCAATGATTTTTTCAAACTCCGTTGTTTTGCAACCCCTAATAGATACTTTCATTCATAAAACCTTAATCCACCCGCAATACCTGGATTTTTTTATGTCAAGTCTTATGCATTTTTTTGTTGTATTATATTGTGTTTCACGTG
>CAJTCR010000170.1 GCA_910574915.1 Eubacteriaceae bacterium | reverse complement strand
GAAAAATATCGAAAACAGCATAAAATCCAAAACAATAATGAATGCCTTAAAACAGTTAATTCGGCAGCAAGGGTATCATCTATAAAAGTTGTAAAGTCGTGTGATATAATAAAACTGAGGTGAAAAATTATGGAAATAAAAGAATTAGTAGACTTATTGCCAGAAGGCTATGAAAAAGAGTGTTATGAAAAGAAAGCAATCAGGAGAAAAAGAACAATAAAAAATCCATTGGATTTAATTGTGTTACTATTGTATTATCTTTATGATAATCATTCTTTGGTAGATGTAAGCCAGTTTGCAATCCTAAAAAATATAGGCAAAATAAGTGATACTGCCCTTATAAAAAGATTTGTTCAATGCAAAGACTGGATTCAATGGCTGATATCAGAGATGCTACCAAATGAAATTATTCATTACAAAAAACCAAAAGAACTGGAACCATACAGAGTAATAGCTGTGGATGCTTCTGATATTGTTCAAAAAGGAGCTGTGAAAAAAACATGGCACTTACATTATGGAATTGATCTGTTCTCATTAACCTGTAACCAATTCAAACTAACGGAACAGTCTACAGGAGAAAGTCTCAAAAATTTCAATATTGAGGAGAAAGACTTAACCATAGCAGACCGTGCCTATGGAACAATAAGAAGTATTGAACATTGTCTGAATAATGGAGGAGAATTTATTATAAGAATAAAAAACAAAGCATTTAACTTATACAATCAAAACAGAGAAAAGATTCTTCTTTCTGATTGGCTTAGAACAATCAGTGAAAAAGCAGAAGAACTTAGAGTTTATATTAAAGACAGTAATAAAAATTTAATCCCATTAAGAATATGTGCAGTAAAAAAAACAAAGGAAGAAATAGCAATCGAAGAAAAACGGTTAAAAAGACTGGAAAGTAAAAAACAGACAACTTATAGTGAGGATACCAAATTTACTCATGAATTTATGTTTGTGATTACGTCACTTCCTACATCGGTTTCCGCAGAAAAAGTACTAGAATATTATCGCCTGCGTTGGCAAGTAGAACTTGTATTTAAAAGATATAAATCCTTACTTGGTTTAGGAAATATTCCTACAAAAACAAAAGAATCTAGTGAAGTATGGCTTAATGGAAAAATGTTTTTAGCACTTCTTATAGAAAAATATCTTGGAGATATTGATTTTTCCCCCTCTTGGAATATCCGGACAGAACCGGAGCATATGGAGAGAGACGAAATTGGTACGCTTTTTGATCTATATGATGCTGTTTCCAAATAAGGAAATGCTTTTTTCTCATGATTTTTTGAAATTATCTAAAAATGCTTTCATTGAAAAACGTAAAATCCCCAGACAGCAACTTTGTCAATTTTCCTAAAGTTGGTGCATATGGCATCGTTCCCCCTTACAGCCATATCTCTGTGCAGGCAATCACCAAGATCGTCAGGACTGCCATTATGGCAGCTGGAATTGATCCGGCGGGACGCAAACAGGGCGCACATGCTTTCCGGTCGTCCCTGGCAAGTTCCATGGTCAATGACAACATCCCTTATGAGGCGGTAAGGAAAGCCCTTGGGCATACAGACCAGAACGCCATCCAATCCTATGTCAGTCTGGATGTGGAGCAGCTGCGGAACTACGCCCTCCCGGTCATGGAGGCGACAGGTACATTTGCTGCTTTTCTGGAGGGGAGGTGGCGCCTGTCATGACACAGTTCCAGTCGGTTTTCAAACATGAGCTTGCAGAATATCTGGAAATCAGCCAGGGGACTGTCAGCGATGATACTTTGCGGAGTACACGCAGAACCCTTCTTTCGTTCGATTCACTGCTGGTGGCAGAAAACGCCGACAGGGTTACGGAAACAGCCATCAATCACTGGATCAGGGAACTCCAGCAGATAAACGCGCCCAAAACGGTCAGCGATAAGGTAAGCTATCTCCGCAAATTTTTGCGGTACCTTCAATACAAGGGGTACAGTGTTTTCATGCCCGCCTGCCCCAAAACATCAGACAGCTATGTCCCATATATTTTTTCGGACAGGGAAATCCAAACGCTTCTGTCCTGCGCCGACAGCTGGGACAACAGGCATACAGACTCGAAAACCCGCCGGACGGACATGGAGTTCTGTATGCTGCTCCGGATGCTCCTTGGGTGCGGGTTCCGCCTGGGAGAACCGCTTGCCGCCAGGGTAAAAGATATAAATTTCCGCAA
>CAJTCR010000169.1 GCA_910574915.1 Eubacteriaceae bacterium | reverse complement strand
GTCAGGGACTTCCTGGCCGAGAAAAACCTCTATAAGCTTACAATTACTGGAAAGGGAAACAAAACCCGGAGGATCGTGATTGCAAGGCCTAGCGGAACTCTCCTGGAACGATATCTGGAGGAAACGGGAAAGGCCGGTCGGTTGGAGGCCTACATCTTTTCCAGCCAGACCCATCCGCAGATGAGCATTTCCTGTATTGAGGAGATTTATAAAAAATATATCATGCTCGCAAGAGCAGGGCATCCGGAAATGTTCCTTGAAAAACGCTACCCCCCCCCCGCACACCATGAGGCATACGACCGCCACACATATGTTGGAAGCCGGGGTACCAATTATGGCAATCAAAAATTTCCTCGGACATTCCTCGATCTCCACAACAGAACGGTATGCTGAACTTTCACAGGGAACTGTAAACAGGCATATCCGGGATTGGAACGAAAAGTGGTTTTCCCATCAAAAAGAAAATCCTGTTACACAAAAGAAAGAGCATCAGCTCCCTGACTTCCTGAAATAGTTCTTACATTATCCGAGGCAACTTCTCTGAAAGCCTTTTATGCTGGCGGTTTTGAGAGTTTCCTCGGATAATTGATTATCTCGGATAATGCGCCCTTGCTTTAAGCAAGGGTAGGGGCGTAAGCCCGTTACCCTTGTGTACCGCCCCGTCCGCGCCGCCCTCGCGAGAAAACAAGAATACAGTGCACGCTATTTTTGTCAGCGCAAGGCGGAGGAAGGAGGCGATGCCGGTGCATCGTTGACTGACGACAACGCGGCGATGGCGGAAATAGCGGGTGCTGTATTCACCGTTATTTCTGCAATGCTGTACTAGATTAAGGCCATCCCGGAACTGCTGGACATTCTGTGCCTGAAAGGCTGTGTGGTGACAATAGATGCCATGGGGCCCAGAAGGAGATAGCGGAAAAAATCATAGATAAGGAAGCGGACTATATCCTGCAGGTGAAAGGGAACCAGGAACGCCTTATGGAGGACATTGTCCTGTATTTTGAAAAGGATGTATTCCCCTGCAAGAAGGGCGAGCTTGCAGAAAAAGGACGGTACTACAAAGGTATATGATTTTGCCATGGAAGGCAGGAAACAAGGGAATATTATGTAGAAAACGAAATCGGCTGGCTTAAAGCAGGCCATTCGGAATGGAAAGGGCTGAGCGGGATAGGGGCATGTGTATCAACCGTGACAGAAAAAGGAGTTGCAACGCAAAGCATTTCTTACTCCATATACAGCCGAAGCGGGATGGGAGCTGGGGAATATGGAAAGTGTAAAAGGGCGCACTGGGGAATAGAGAACAGCTTGCATTGGGTGCTGGACATAGGATTCCGAGAAGATGAGAGCAGGATAAGGGCCGGGAATGCGGCAGAAAATGTAAATGTGCTGCGCCATATAGGCACCAACCTTCTGAAGCAGGAAAAAAGCTGTAAGATGGGAATTGCAAGCAAAAGGAAGAAATGCGGGTATGGCCCAGATTATCTTTATAAAGTGCTTGGAGGGCTGAACACAGGTCTTGATTGAAAAACAGAAGAAAAATTTGTTTATAGATTATTAATAAAGCATGCGTTTACCGTGGTAGAGAAGGTCATTGCCAAGCTCTATGAGGATTATGCTTTAGGCAAGGCGGGGCGGACGAGATTGACTTACTCCTGCCAAAGTACCGGAAGGAACAGGGGGAACTGAAAGAGCAGCTTGAATTGTTCCAAGAGGAAAGCAACGAACAGAGGGAAACAGCACAGAACGCTGAAAAGTGGGTTGCGCTGATCCAGCAGTACAGTGACCAGCAGGAACTGACAGCAGGCATCATAAGGGAACTGATTACCAAGATTTATGTGGGAGATGTCCGCAAGGTCGATGGTGAGAAAGTCCAGTCTATTGAAATCCATTACCGTTTCATCGGCAGTCTGTCGGATGGGCGGGGAAATAACAATCCTTAACTGAAAATCCCAATTTACAGAACAATTTCGCTGTAAATATCACTTTAGTCGGTGTTTACAGGATTAAAGACAATCGTAACAGCAATCGGCGCAGGCGTGGCAGTATGGGGCGTTATCAATCTGCTTGGGGGATACGGCAATGATAACCGTGCGACACGTTCGTAACTGAAAAGGTTACGCACTAAGTCGAAAGGCTAAAAAGCCTGAAATCTTAGGAGAACTGACAATCCGATGGGTGGAATGACAGGGTAACGCCTTGAAACGCCCACACTGATACTCCGATTGGCGGCGGTATGCAACTGCCTAACCGTCAAAAGCTCGGTGAAGTCGGCAGAGAGTGACCGTAAGCGGGATTTTT
>CAJTCR010000168.1 GCA_910574915.1 Eubacteriaceae bacterium | reverse complement strand
CTGTTTTTTTGATTCTATGATACAGAAAATATATTTTTTGTACGATTGACTCAAAAGGCATTCTTCTTTTTATCCCTATTCTTTAAAAATCTATAATTGAATAAATATAAATACTAAAAGCGAAATCTCTGTGGGGGGGGCTGGCAGATTTGAAACTTATCTTCTTTTGTGCTATACTTAAATTGGATTTTTATACGAATTGAGGTGAAACCTATTTTAAAGATAGCTTTAGTGGATGATGAACAGGAATACCTGGACGGGATGGGAAAGCTCTGCAACAGTTTCGGCAGAAGCGCCGGATACCCTGTGGAGGCAGTCCCCTTCTGCAGCGCAGGGGATTTTCTTGAGGCGTTTAGCGGCGGCAGCTTTGACCTTGTGTTCATGGATATCTATATGGAAGGCATGGACGGGGTCGCCGCCGCACTGGAAATGCGTAAGTCTGACAGCGGCTGCCTCCTTGTGTTCCTGACCTCCAGCACGGATTTCATGCCGGACGCCGTGAAAGTGCTGCCGCAGGAACAGAAATACATAGAACTTGCCGCGGACAGGAAAACCGTGCGCGTGTTCCTGAGTGACATTGCTTCCGCAGCCACGGACGCACATTACATAATGGTCACACTTGCAGACGGCAGGGGGCTGCGGTGCCGCATGACCATGCCGGAATTCATGGAAAAAACAGGCGGCGATGCCCGCTTCATCCCCATCAATAAAGGTATTGCCGTGAATGCCGAATTCATCCTTGAATTTAAAAACGGATGCTGCGTCATGGAAAGCGGAGCCAGGTTCCCGGTCCGTGTGCGTGACAGTGCCAGGGCAGAGCAGATGGCAAGCGATTACCATTTTGAGAAAATACGCAGCAGACAGCGGCACAGGAGGGGGGAATGAACATGGATATGCACAGGCTTCTGTCAGCGCTCCTGCAGCTGCTGGTCCTTATTCCAGGCGCGGTGTCCTGTTACCTTCCGGCAAAAGGACGGATGCGGTTTACGCCGTCAAAGACTGCCGCGCTGTGTGCCGCTGCCCTCATGCCCTGCGCTGCTGCCACAGCCCTGCTTTACGCACTGTTTTCCATCCACATGAACTGGATGCTGTTCCCATCCCTGGCGCTGTTCTTTTTCCTGTACCGCCGAACGGTGGACATGGACCTTTCCCGCGCCCTCGCCGTTTATGTAGGGGTCTGCGCCATAGAAACCTTCCCTGCACAGTTCGCCTATGCTTTTGACGCGCGGCTGCACCCCTCGTTGGGCGCGGCGGATTTCTCCCCGGAAGCTGCCCTGTTCCGGCTTGGGCTTGCCACCCTTCTGCTTGCCGCCTTTTTCCGCCCTGCCACGGAGAACTTCTCATGGGCGTTGGATAGGCTGGACTCCCCGAAGCTCTGGTATTCCACGGTGGTGCTGTCCTCCGTGTTCCTGGTTTTCAATGTGCTTGCCGTCCCACGCTCCTACTCCACCCTTTATGCTGGGCGGATGTACGAGCTGTTCCTTGCTTTCGAGGCGGGCGCGATGGCGGTTCTTGTTGGCATTTACGTCCTTTTCTACCGGGGCGCCACACTCATACTGGAACAGGCGGAACTTAAGGAACGCTCCCGGCTCCTTGAGATGCAGTCCAGCCAGTACCTCTCCCTGCTGGAACACATCCGCCAGACCACAAAGCTCCGCCATGACTTCCGCCATTCCATCCGGCTGCTCGTCTCCCTTGCCGAGCAGGGTGATGTCGGCAGCATCCGGGCGCACATGGCGGAATATGAAACCGTACTCTACCGGCACTCTATTGCAAATTACTGCAGGAACGCAGCGCTGAATGCGCTTTTCGGCCATTACCGTGAAATGGCTGATGCTGCGGGTATCCAGACAGACTGGAACATTGAACTTCCGGAGCCTCTCCCTTTCGCGGAGCTTGACATGACAGGGCTGTTTGGAAACCTGATGGAGAACGCCATCGCCGGATGCCTGACCGTCCCGGAAAGCTCGCGGTATTTTTGCCTGACTTCCCAGGTTCGCCACGGGAACCAGTTGTATATTGTTTCCACCAACAGTTTTGACGGGAAGGTCAGGAAAGGGAAGGACGGCTACCTTTCCACAAAGCGCAACGGAAACGGAATCGGGCTTTCTGCCATCGCTGCCACAGCGGAAAAGTATGGTGGCTCAGCAAAAGCCTCCAACAGCAATACAGAATTTTTTGTGGACATAGTGCTGAAGATATAGGGGAGGGTGCAAATGAACACGGGGGTTCACTTTTTCTGGACACATCTGATAGACACCCCAAGCCTCCGAAGTGCGTGGGTTGTCCCAGAGTGCGGGACAACGTGGTTATAGGAATAAAATTTTTATCGGAACAAGCCGCAAAAACCATTGTAATCACAAGGATAATGCGGTAAAAAGTTCCGATAAAAATATATCCGTGC
>CAJTCR010000167.1 GCA_910574915.1 Eubacteriaceae bacterium | reverse complement strand
TTTAAAATTTTTGCTTTTTCTACCTGTTTTTCGATTTCAAAAATCTGTTTTTCTTTTAATTTTGAATTGAAAGTAACCACTCTTTTTTCCGTTAACTTTACCATTTTTTTCTTTCCGCTTTTATCTGTTATTTGATACGGAAAATCATCCACACATTCTTTGATCCGGTAAAGGACGTTTCCTTTTTTGTCTTTTATGTCACGGTAATCATTGCTTAAAAGCACCCATGTTTTTTCTGTTTCTGGTAACTGTTTCACAGATTTTGAAAAGATGTATCCATCTCCAGACTTTAATGCGGTAACGATGTTTTCCGCGCAGTTAAGCCCTTTATCAGCTACTTGGACGGTACGTCCGGAGATGTTGCTGCGCTGTTTAAGGTCATTTATGATATTCCTTATCACAGGTTTCTCACTTTCGTTTCCTGGATATATTTTCATCCCAACTGGTATCTGGTCCGCATCAAGTAAAAGCCCCAGTCCAACAATGGGGCCATGCCTGTTTTCTTTTGACGGCCCCTTCCTTCTTAAGTCATCTTCCCTATCAATTTCGAAGAAAAAATTGGTACAATCAAAATAAGTATGTGCCGTATTATAACCATAATGTTTTTGGATCTGGTGGTTGTATATTTCGATAATTTTTTCATATTCACAGCCAATATATTCTAACCCATCGTAAACTTGGTCCAGAGAAAAATCATACTTTTCAAACAGTTTTGGCAGAACATCATCGAAAGTTTTCCGTTTGGAACATGGCTGTACAATCCTGGCATAAACAAGTGAGGAAATAAATGAAAAAACAGAAAAATGGAACCCGGTTACGGCCTGCATAAGGTCTAAATATTTCTTCACGCCAAGTGAAAGGTTGATACTTTTCACAGGAAAATAACCAAGTGCTTTTTCAGGAGTTTCTTCATCAGAAATCTGCTTATTTTTTTCTTGTTTTAACCGTTCATTTCTTTTCTTATTCAGCTCAAAAATTTCTTGTTTATAAAATGCAATCGGGTCATCAATTCCATTTTGAATAAGGTCGTTAACATACCCCAAAGCTTTGTAAGATTTATGTGCTGTATGGCCACGTTGTGGGTCATAAAAACTTTCATAAATTTGAAGATAAATTCCCTTTTTTAACTTCGATTTTTTCAAAAAATACGCCATAAAAATCACCCTCTTTATTATAACACTATAACACCATATAATGCAAGTCCTAAAAATTTATTTTGTCAAATTTTTTTAGAGCAAAAAATGCCAGAAAATAAGCTGGCTTAAGGTGTATTAAACTATATAAGATTTTCAAAAAAACATGGTGTTAAATCCCAAAGACGGGACTTTATACTCTGGATGTGATATACTTACTATACAACCATAAAGAGGAGGATCCTATTATGGCATTAACAAGCGAAGATTTATTGGCTATATCTGAAATGATGGATAAAAAATTGCAGCCTATCAATGACCGTTTAGATAAAGTGGATGATACTTTAAATACTCTAAAATATAATCAGGAACACATGTCTGAAAAACTGAAAGGCATTGAAGTTACAATGAATTATAACGATTACCATTTAAGCCATGATATAAAGAAATTACATGAAGATGTAGACACGATTGCAGAGATATTAAAGATAAATGACATGATACCTGTTGCAAAATAATCTCATTTGCCTGACAACTGAATAACCTATCACAGTAAAGAGTGTAAAGTCTGTTAAATTGTTAAGGACTTTACACTTTTTATGTTTAGGGAGGTTATTACTTATGAATAAATATTTCAATAATACCAACACATTAGAAGAATTAAGAAAGCAGTACAAAGAATTATTAAAACAGCATCACCCAGATAATGGCGGCAATGTATCAGATATGCAGGAGATCAATTCAGAATATGACAGATTATTCAAGATTCTGAAAAATCAGCATGAAAGCAATAAGGCAAATAGCAACAATACAAATGCTGATTATAACAACATGAAATATGATTTTGCAGAAGATGAAAAACTGCGTGAGATGCTGAACAAGATTATTCATTTTAAAGGAATAGATATAGAGCTTGTTGGTGCTTGGATATGGGTATCTGGCAATACATATTCTTGCAAAAAAGAATTAAAAGAGTTATGCTTTAAATGGGCAAGTCAGAAAAAAATCTGGTATTGGCACAGTGAAGCTTTTCGCAAAAAGAGCTGTAAAACGCTGTCGATGGATGATATCAGAAGTTATTATGGGAGTACCAATGTAAAAAATACTAATAAAATGGTATTAATGCAGGTATGATAATCATATATTCTTTAACAATAAATTCCAAAAGTGCAGCAGTTCCATTTCAAAATCCACTGCTGCACTCTTATATTTTTTTCAAAACACGACTTTACAAGTTTTTGGCAAATAAAATAACGCACAGGGCACTTTCTAATGTATAATAAGTTTGCACACCAAAAAATACGAAAGAGAGTGACCTTGTACGTTAGACTTATTATACAACAAAAACAATTTAATTGGTAGACTGTATCACTATTTTTATATTTATTTTAAAACCT
>CAJTCR010000166.1 GCA_910574915.1 Eubacteriaceae bacterium | reverse complement strand
TAAATTTCCACATAGGTGGTTTTATTAAAGTTACACTTTTTTACATCAACTACTTTAAAAAAAACTTTTTTAACATTTTTCATTTTACCTATTGACATTTCTTAGCTGGACTTTTTGAGTACATTGCTCTATCAGTTCAGTTGGTGTAAATTCTCCGTCATCACTATATCTGCTGTGCATATGCAAATCTATCATACGCAGCCTCCCATAATAAAATTTACAAACTTAAAATAGTCCTTTGTGTCTGAAAGATGAATTTCTACACCGTGGCATTTATCCGCTTCCTGTTTTAAAAATAACGCAGCCGATTCATCATTTTTCAAGCTGTGGAGAGTGTTGTCGGATAACCGGAGCAGCACGTTCCCATGACTGTTTTCAATAAGACGGGTGAGCTTTTCAATATTGGGCGTTAAATAAATTTTTAATGTCATAGCATATCCTCCATATCTGTCCAGGATTCTGTATCAAACTTCCTTTTCTTGAAGTAATAAATTCTATCTTCCTCCGTTATTTCACGGATGACCCGGCATGGATTTCCAGTTGCAATCACATTGTCGGGAATATCCTTTGCAACAATACTTCCTGCGCCGATTACGACATTGTTCCCAATCGTTACTCCCGGAAGTATGACAGCATTGCCGCCTATCCATACGTTATCGCCAATCGTGACAGGTATTCCGTATTCATAGCCGGAGTTTCGGCTTTCCGGGTGTATCGGGTGTCCTGCCGTATAAATAGATACGTTGGGGGCGATTTGTGCATTTTTCCCGATTGTGACTTTTCCCACGTCAAGGATAGTGAGGTTATAGTTTGCGAAAAAATTATCGCCTACTTCGATATTCCACCCATAGTCACAATGAAACGGCGGCTCTATCCAGACTTTTTCCCCTGTTTTTCCAAACAGCGTCCTAAGCCGTCCGGGAATCTGCCCCCGTTCTTTCGGCGGCAGGAGATTAAATTCATAAACTAACTGCTTGCAGGCTTCCCGTTCTTCTTCCAGACCGTCAAGCCATGCCTTATAAGGCATACCGTTCAACATTCTTTCTTTTTGGTTCATAAGCTCCTCCTTATTGTTGGTTTGTAGTCAGGTTTTTCACCCATTTGTATTGTTTGTAATGCCTGTAAACGGCAGGCAATTTTATCAATTCGTCTAAATTCAGCAGAAAATATACTGTCAATATTGGAAGCCGCAGGATAAAGGCGGCAAATGCCCCAAGCGGCACTATGATAATCCACATAGTTACAGCGTCACATATAAATCCAAACTTTGTATCGCCGCCCGCACAAAAAATTCCGGCAACTACCGTAGAGTTAATGGATTTCCCAATCATATAGTAAGCACATATATATAACATTATTTGTAAATAGGCGTGGGCTTGTTCTGTCAGGCTTGCAGTAAACATCAAAATCAAAGGACTTAACAATAAAATCAAAAGCCCGGAAACAGCCCCGGTAATCAATGATATTCTGCAAAGTAAGCTGCCATATTTCTTTGCTGTTTCCAGATTGCCGCCGCCAAGCTCATTGCCGACTAAAATCCCGCTGCCCGTGCCTATTCCCAAACATACACACGCAATAATGTTTTTCACGATATTAGCAACTGAATTAGCGGCAACTGCGTCACTCCCAAGATGCCCCATGATTACGGAAAACATGGTAAAGCCGCAGCCCCACACTAATTCATTTGCCAATACTGGCATTGTATAACGGCAATAGTCCCGTTTTAACCGGACAGAACCGGAACAAAAATAGTCCAGTCTTGTCCGGACAACACCCGGTTTGGTGTTTTCAAAAACAGTAAGCAGCAATTCGACTGCTCTTGATATTGTTGTCGCTGAAGCCGCCCCCGCAATCCCCATTTGCGGAAACCCAAACAAGCCAAATATAAGGACAGCGTTTAACAGGATATTTAATACCAATGCGGAAGAACCGTAGATTGTGCTTTTGGTTGTCCTGCCACTGTTTTTCATAATGCAGAGATAAATCTGCGAAAATCCCATAAACAAATATGACCAGCTTACAATCCGCAGATAAGGGATTGCTGCTTCAATCAACAGCATTTCATTTGTGAATATCTGCATAAGTATCCGTGGGAAGAAAAACGCTGCCACAAAAAATATCAGGGAAATCAGAAATGATATTTTCAATGCAATACAAAGAACTTCTTCCACGGATTCCTTGTCCTGTTTCCCCCAATACTGCGCTGCTAAAACCGTAGTGCCAATGGTAAGAGCCGTAAAAAATAAATTCAGGACAAACTGTACCTGTGCCGCCAATGATACGGCTGATAATGCCGTCTGGTTTAAAAATCCCAACATAAGAGCGTCTGACGCACTGACAAGGGCAGTCATTAAATTTTGGACTGCAATAGGAAAAACCAATGCAGTCAGTTTTTTATAAAAAACCTTTTTTTCTGTTCTCATAGCTCCGTTTTCCCGTCCTTTCAGAGATTTCGCTTTTAGATGTGAAAAAGAGTAAAGATTACCGGATTTTTAATAGATATAGAAATAGGGACAGATTTCGGGAAGATTCCTTTTTTTATGTATAAATATTCAGACTTTTTGCAT
>CAJTCR010000165.1 GCA_910574915.1 Eubacteriaceae bacterium | reverse complement strand
CACATACTGTCAATACCGGAATATCTTCTGCAACCCTCTGATGAATTTCGTTCATTGTATGAATCCATCGGTAGCTCTCTTTTTCTTCTATTGGCCTGGAACGTTTTTCATCTTTTGTTCCAGAGCCATCCCTGCGTACATTCCTCGTATGTATTTCCTGATAAAGAAGGCCCAGGGGAATTCCCTGGCCTGTGGCCGCTATACAAGAATGTACAAGCATTCCCCTCTGTTCCGTACTGCAATGGTATCCCATTCCTTTGATTGCTTTCCGGTTTCCAAATCCAACAGATGTGGTATCCTGAATGGCAAGTATCCAATCTGCATCCGCATGTTTCATTTTTTCTACAGTTGCCCTAGATACACTATCCAACAGTTCATCCCTGGATACATCCTTATTACTAAAGAAGCGATACGCTGCTTTTGCAGAACTTCTGGATCCGGCTGCCGCCCAGGTGGATTTATCTGGCGCTGCAGCAAATGCATCCATAATTTTAAAAAAACGTGATTTCAAACGCTGATCAACAAATTTTACATCTACAAATTCCGTTTCCCAATTCGTATATTCTGCCGTCATATGGATCACCTCTTTTTCTTTAGTATAGCATAGAAACAATAGGATATCCACATAAACTTGTGGGTCAAGTTAAGATAGAGGTCAGGGGTTCTCTGGAGAAGTGGCAGGCGGCTTTTCTTGCTGCGGAGATAGACCAGCTTTCCTACAACTACGACACTGTTCAGTACAATCAGACAGTGGAGGACAGGGAAGCGCAGATAGCGAACATCACAGAGGACATCAGGAACGGGAATACCGGGTATCTGAATGATTTCCGCAATGCGCTTATTTCAGACAGTATCCGGGAAGGCATGACGGATATTTTCGGGAAAGGGACGGAGCTTGATGACAGTGAGGGCGTACAGACCGCAAGGAAGGCGAAGGAGCTGTTAGATAAGCTGGCGGAATACAAGCCGCTTGCAAAGATTGAGGAACTGGAAGAATGTAACTATAACATGATTGATAACGTCCTGAACAATGAGAAGCCAAAAGAAGAAAAGCAAGCAGGCAGAATTTCCATAAAGGAAAAACTGGCGGAGAAAAAAGCGGTCATCGAGCAGAGGGATAAGTCAGATAAGGAAGTCCCTGAAAAGGGAACAGAGAAAAAATCAGAGAGGGAGATATAAGCGATGGATAAATTTACAGTGGAAGAAATCAATTTGATGTGTGTGTTTGAGGGGCAGGACAGAAAGGGCATGATTGCTGATATAAAGAATGTGATTCCCCACATACAGGACAGTGACATGGTGGAGCTTGCCGGACAGGTCTTGGGGAAACTGGAAACCATGAGCGATGCGGAATTTGCAGAGGTGGCATTGGAAGCGACAGAGTAAGAGTTTATAATGAGGGTGGCTTGCCATTTGGCAGGCTGCCCGATTTTTTTGTTGAAAGTTGCTGTTTTTTGCGGTAAACTGTATCAGTATAGTGTTAGCAGGAAGAAGGTGGGTGTGTGGCAGAATATACTTTATACATAGATGAGAGTGAAACTTTTAACAGCAGTGGGAAAAAATACTTTGTTATGAGTGGGGTTATTATCAGAGAAACGAATTATCCGGCAATTCAAAGTGAAATGGAGGCATTGAAGCGGAAAGTCTGGAATAATGCTGCGGGATGTGAAAATTATATTTTGCATGAAAAAGATGTAAGTTTTGCGAATTTTCCTTTAAATTCAAGCAAATTATCGGCTGTGGCAAGCTGTTATCATATTTTTACGGATACAAAAAAAGTGCAGTTGCTGTATAACGAGCTTTCAAAACTGTTTAAAAAGTCTGATTTATATACAATAGGGGTATGTCTGGATAAGAGTGTTTTGTTTGCCCGCTATGGAGAAAAAAATCTGAATAATCAGCTAACAATAGCAATACAGTTATTGATTGAACATTATTGCCAGTTTTTAATCATGAACCATGCGGCAGGTGATATTTGCTATGAAGCGATGC
This sequence comes from Eubacteriaceae bacterium, assembly GCA_910574915.1. GTDB lineage: Bacteria > Bacillota > Clostridia > Lachnospirales > Lachnospiraceae > Eubacterium_J. Next base: position 651 of record CAJTCR010000165.1, on the reverse strand, counting down.
AGCCTGAACAGAATACAAAAATTCAGCAAAGGCTGTATGAACTGAAGGCATTGGGCAGTATGTATTATTCACCAAAGACGATACAGGATTGTATCAGGGAAATACATTTTGTAAAAAAATCTGAAAATATGATAGGATTGCAGTTGGCGGATTTTGTGCCGAATACATTGGGACGGTATGTTGCCGGAATGAAACCCAAAAATAAGAATTTTGCTAAAATTGTAAGAAAGAAGCTATATGATGGCTGTCAGGACAAGACCTATCGCTTTGGATTTAAGGTACTGTCCTAAAAACAGAGATTGAGATTAGGCGGTATTTTCGTTTTCGAGTGTTGACTTTTCGATAAAATTGGATATAATACCTGTCTTTGGGAGTTGATATGTAAAATATGGTGCTAAGCCATAGGTTAGAACCTATAGCTTAGCATATTTTTTAGTTGTGAATCTGTTAAAAAATATTCATAAAATCAAAAATTTCCTCTGTGCAATACTTGTTTTCTAAGATTTTAATCTGGAATATTCTTACTAATAAAACGGATAAATAACAGATCACCACTTTACAACTTTTTGAAATAAACACAAAAAACGTACAAAGCACTTCGTACTGTATAATAAGTTCACCACAACTAAAATACAACGAAAGAAGATGACT
>CAJTCR010000164.1 GCA_910574915.1 Eubacteriaceae bacterium | reverse complement strand
ATATCGGAAAAGCTGGACTGCGTCAATCCTTTACAAAATCGAAAAATAGTTCTTTAAAAGCTAAAGAAGTGCGGTTTCTTGGCAAGATCTGAAATTGTGCAAATAGCAAAATCTACAATTTTTTAATAAAACAACCGTATGTTTTAAAAAAAGTACACAAAAAATTGTCAACCTTTTTTAACACATTTCACAAATATCTAAAATAGTATAGATTAATCTAAAATAAATGTTTACAAAATATAAAAAATATGTTAAGGTACAACTATGAAGTTAGAGAGCTGATTTCAAATTTTAAGGGATTATCAAAACAGGAGGGAAAGCAATGAAAAAGAAATTAGTAAGCGCACTTTTGTGTGCAACCATGATGGCTGGATGCCTGACATTTGCAGGCTGCGGCGGTTCTGACAATGGCGGTTCGTCTGATAATGGCGGCACAGCGGACGACGGCGGCACGGCAGACGACGGCGGCGCGGCAGACGCTGGCACAGCAACAGACGCAGAAGGGGAAGGCGAAGGAGAAGCGGTTGATTTCAGCGGAACATTCGGTGACGAGAGCGGCACTCCGATTTCAGTATGGACATTCGTTGACCAGCACGCGACGTTCTATGGAAAGATGGTTGAGAAATGGAACGAGGCAAATCCAGATAAAAAGATTTATTTGACGGCAACTGCTTATCCGTTCCAGGATATGCACAATAAAATNCTCCGTTGTTTTGCAACCCCTAATAGATACTTTCATTCATAAAACCTTAATCCACCCGCAATACCTGGATTTTTTTATGTCAAGTCTTATGCATTTTTTTGTTGTATTATATTGTGTTTCACGTGAAACAATGGTATAATATTCTTCTGGAGGTGATTTTTTGTACCTTAAGAAAAGCTTTAACAAAAAGAGAAACAAGACTCAGCTTTCTTTTGTCCAGGGGTATCGCATCAATGGGAAAGTGAAGCATAAAGTTATACAAAACCTTGGATATTTGGAAGACTACCTGGACAAATATGAAGATCCGATAGCTTATTTTCAACAGGTCGCAAAAGAATGGAATGCAAGTCAGGCTGCACCGGAAACCATTGAAGTAAGGCTTTTGGAAAAACTCCCGGATCAATGCAGCAACCGGAAAAATCTTGGATATGCCATTATTAAGATCGTTTATGCTAAACTCAGGATCCGTGAATTTTTTCAGAATAAGCAGCGCCAGCTTCCTGCAGAGTATAACCTGAACAGCATTTTTTCCCTGTTGATATTCAATCGGTTCCTGTTCCCGTCTTCAAAAAAGAACGCTTATGAAACGAAAGGCCGGTTTTTTGACAGCTTCAGTTTCTCACTGGATGATGTCTACAGGGCGCTCGGCTATTTCAGCCGATATTCGCATGAACTCCAGAAGCATTTGCATGCCGAAGTTTCCAGCCTTATCGGCAGGAATTCCGAAAAAGCTTATTATGATGTCACCAACTATTATTTTGAAATACCCTATGAAGATGAGGACGCTGGCTCGGACACGGAAAGAAAATTGAAGCGTAAAAAAGGGCCGTCGAAAGAACACCGCAAAGACCCGATCATTCAAATGGGGCTTCTCATGGATCCTAACGGCATCCCAATGGCATTCCATACTTTCTCCGGCAACGAGAGCGAGAAGACAACTATGCTCCCGGCGATACAGAGGGTCAAAAAGGATTATGAAATCGGCAGGATCATAGTTGTCGCTGACAGGGGGCTGAACACCAGTGACAACACATCTGTCCTTTCCGGAACCAATGCATCCGATGAGAAAAATAATGACGGTTATGTATACGGCCAGAGTATCCGCGGAGCCGATGCGGAATTCAAAAAATGGGCGCTGGAACCGGACGGATATGTTACAACAATGGAAAAAAACAAAGATGGAGAAGCTATTCCATTCAAACACAAGTCCAGGCTGTACGCAAAAGAGATAACTAAAAAAGATTCGAATGGGGCGCGCAGGCTCAAGATGAGAATTTATCAGAAACAGATGGTATATTATTCTGAGAAATACGCAAAGAAACAAAGACATGAAAGGGAAAAAGCCGTTGCAAAGGCAAGGGACCTGATCAAAAATCCTGCAAGCTACACGAAAGCGACCAGCTATGGATGCACTGTGTACATTAACAATGTTTCCTTTTCTAAGGATACCGGAGAAATTGTCAATGGAAAAGAACTTACCATCAATGAACAAAAAATTGCCGAAGAAGCGCAGTATGATGGCTATTACGCCATTGTCACAAGTGAAAAAGAGCTTTCTGACAATGAAATCCGTGACATATATAAAGGGTTATGGGAAATAGAAGAATCATTCAAGATTATAAAGAGCGAATTCAAAACCAGACCTGTATTTGTTTCTAACGAAGATCATATACAGGCGCATTTTTTAATTTGTTTTGTGACACTGGTTGTAATGCGCGTTTTAGAGCAGCTCATAGGAAAATGCCATTCTGTCAGGCAAATCCGGAATTCCCTGGCAAGCTATTGCTGTTCGTACTTAGACCGGAATTATTATGTGTTCGATTATCGGGACGATGTAATTTTGACTATGGAGAAGACATTTGGATTAGACCTAAGCAAAAAGTACATGCAGCTTTCGGAAATCAAAAAAATATCTATGTATAAGGATGTATAAAAATATAAAATTTTTATAAACTCAAAAAAGCGAAAAAATACAACAACTCTATGCATTTAAAAAAAGCTCCAAACTCCAGTATTTATAAGGAGTCCAGAGCTTTTTTTACTCAATCATCTGCAAAACTCAGG
>CAJTCR010000163.1 GCA_910574915.1 Eubacteriaceae bacterium | reverse complement strand
GGAGCTGTTCAGCTTTAAAAACTTTGATTTTACAAGCTCATAAGGGTAATCTTCCCCGTTGACCTTTACCGCCTTACGCTTCACGCACACAATCTCGCAGATTACCTCATACAGTTCCTCATACAGCCCCTTATCCTGCCAGTCCCCATATTTCATGTGATGCTCGTATTCAATGTTTCCCTTGATGATTTCCATGTAGGCAGTGGCATTATCCATCACATCAATGATACCATTATCCGGCTTGCCCGGTTCTTGTTTTTCTATTCCTCTATCCGATTGATTGATAGGATTGGTATAACTCAGATCAGTATAATTAGTATTGTTATAATTAGGGTTCGATTTTTGAACTTCCAGAGATTCGTTTTCTGAACTTCCAGAAGTCTGCTTTTTGAAACTCTTGAAGTCTGCTTTTTGAACTTCCAGAAGTTCAATTTCTGAACTTCTGGAATCCTGATTCTTGTACTTCTTGAAATTCAATTTCTGAACTTCTGTGGAAACATCAGTGTTTGCGTGTTCTTCCGCTGTGCTTTCCCCACCTGTGGGCGGCTCTGATAAGACAAAGTTTTTGACATATATGATGTCCGGCTTTCCCAATCCCTGCCTTTTTTTCTCAATCAGACCAATCCCCTTTTTGCTGTCAAGCTCCGCAAGCACCTTTGCACAGGTGGCTCTGGCACATCCCAAATCTTCCATGATGTTCTCAACCGTATAATGGATATACGCCCTGTTCTCATCATCAAACCAGCCGTTTTTCATGGATAATGCCATCCTGTCAAGCATCAGACCGTAAAGGAGTTTCGCATCACTGGATAAGCCTTTGAAACGCCTATCTTTTATCAGCAGCCTCGGCACTCTGTAAAAGGAAAACTGTTCCGCTTCCGCACCGTAATAATAATCGAAATTCAAACCGCCATCCAATCTGCCCGACCTCCTTCCTATTGTCTTTTCTTCCATTCATCCAATAGCTGAATGATGATGCCCTCTATTTCCTCACTGCTGCAATCCTCCGCAAAATATTCGCTAATTTTATCCGCTTTCAGTGTCACTTTCCGTTCCTTTGGCTTTTCCTCCGTCAGTATCAGGCGCACCATCGCAAGGGTAAGCTCCCCGGTCTTGCCGTATTCCTTGATTTTTGCCGACTGCACCATGCTGACGTTACAGCCCTTTTCCTCAATAGTAACCTGTACCCACTGCTGCGCTTCTTCCGTCAGAAAGGAAATATCCACGCCCTGTGAGAAGCCGAGCTTTTTATTATCCACCATAACAAGGAGTTCATCGGACAGGCGGGAGAGCCAGATATACCGCTGAACCTTTTTTGCGTTCTCCCCGGCAGCTTCCCCTACTTCATCAAGCGTATTCTTCCCTGACTTCTTCCCCTGATGCTTCATGGCTTCGTATTTCATCTTGTAGGCTCTCGCCTTTTCGCTTGGCAAGATGTCCTCCCGCTGGATATTGGAATCCACCATGATAATTGTAGCTTCATCATCGGTGTAATTGCGGACAATCACAGGCATTTCCGTCTTTCCGGCAAGTTCCGAGCCACGTTTGCGGCGGTGTCCGGCTATGATTTCATAGCCGCCGCCCTCCCTTGGTCTTGCAATCCCCGGCACAAGCACCCCGTACTGCCGGATACTCTCTGTTGTTTCCTCCATCTTCTCATCATCTTCCACCCGGAACGGGTGGTCTTTGAATGTATAAAGCTCCGCCAGAGACGCATTGACAATCTGCTCCGCCCCGCTTCCCTGTGCGGCACTCCCGCCGAATAAATCATCAAATTTTTCCAGCGTAATCTTTGCTGCGCTCCCCGATTTTGCGTTACTGCCCATCCGAAAGCACCTCCTTTGTCAGAGAATCGTAAGCTGACGCCACTTTTCCCTTTGGATCATGCTTATAAATGCTGATGCCCTCCGCTGAAATCTCCGCCGCCCGGACGGAAATGGGAATAACATTGGCAAATATCCTCACCCGGCTTCCATAAGCTTCCTTCAGCATGGAGCTGATGTCCTTTGCGTAATTCGTCCGGCTGTCCACCATTGTAAGCAGAATCCCCTCAATTTCCAGTTTCGGGTTAATCTGCCGCTTTACCTTGCCGACCGTCTTGATAAGCTGCTGTAAGCCTTTGACGGGCAGGTATGCCGCCTGTACGGGTATCAAAATGCTGTCGGCACTGGCAAAGGCATTTATGGTAATCATACCGAGGGAAGGCATACAGTCAATTAAGATATAATCGTAGCTCTCCCTGACTATCTCTATGTATGACCGGAGTACCGTTTCCCGGCTCATGACATTCACAAGGGAAACCTCTAAACCGGATAATTCAATGTTCCCCGGCATTAAGTCTATCCCTTCCTCATGGTGGAGGATACCTTCTCCCGGCTCTACTTCCTCGTCATTGATTAGATTGCCCATAATGGTTGCAAGCGTGACTTCCAGACTGTCCGGCTCTGTAAAGCCTAAACTTGCGGTCAGGCTGCCCTGTGCGTCTTATACCGAAAAAATGGTTATTCCGAGGTTTTTGATACCGATATGATTTCTTGAGGATTTATCTACAAAGTTTCGGCATAATAAGGTAATCTTTTCTAGATGAAAAATATCAGGAAGGAGATTTTATTATGTCAAATTGTACCAAGCCACTTGTCAGCGATCTGATTGATAAGGCATGGCAATGTATCGTTTCATTTGGGAGGGCTAAGAAAACAACCTACATGTATAAATGTTGTGGCATCTCTCCGGTCACATCTTATTTCTCGACTCATTCAGTTTCGGTTTATTCTGAGGATGAGGGGAATAACTGTATCTGGTACTACTTCCGCCTTTATCA
>CAJTCR010000162.1 GCA_910574915.1 Eubacteriaceae bacterium | reverse complement strand
GAGTGACCACCTCCCTGCCGGAAAGATAATCACGGAAAATCCCTGTGGGAATCGGAGGATCTATAGAACACATCCTCAGATTTTCAATATCCGCTTTAGCGTAATGCTTGATAACATCAGGATTTGAATGTCCCAGTATCCTTCTAACCACCTCATAAGATGCATTATCGTTTACCATTGAACTTGCAAGGGATGACCGAAATGCATGTGGACCATGCTTTTTCCCTGCTGTATTGACATTTGCTGCAGCAAAGCATTCATTTAAAGCGTGTCGTATTATGTTTGTAGTAATACGTCCATACGGAGCCGTCAGGCTATGAAATACATACCCGTCTTCTAAAGAGTATTTGTCATTGCCAAGATGCATCGAAATGGCATTAACAACTTCACAAGGCATTTGCAATGTGAGAGGTATCCCCGTCTTTTCCTGGGTTATACTGATGTATCCCGTACTAAAGTTGATTTCCGATAGTTTAAGCTTTGCAATGTCGCCTGCACGGAGTCCCATTCGTGATGCCAGCCGGATGATAGCAAGGTTTCTCTTTCCAATAGTAGTATTGGTATCAACAGAAGCTTCGACCCTGCTGATTTCATCTGGCGTATATGTCGTGGGAAGCGCTGTACCTCTCTTATAGTGCGGAACAATCCTGGAAAGATCCACTTCTAGGATGCCTTTTTCAGCAAGGTAATTCAGGAACTGACGGATACGTGCATAGGCATCCTTGTTGGAGAATGTAAGCAGGGCCTGTGATACAATGCCGGTGTTTAATTGAGAAAGGTCAGAACAACCAGCATTTTCCACAAAGCTCAAAAAAGATATACAGGTCCTTTCTTTTGAGCAGATCGTAGCCGGTTTATTGCCATTATCTATGCATTCTTGAAGATACCCAGACAAAGTGCCCGCAAACACCAGAGGAATCTGTTCGTTATAATCACCATGATGGCACCTGTAAGGTTTTCCGTCAATGTAGTCATCCAGCCTTCGTACTGCACAGGCATAAGCTACAAAGGTGGATTTGCTAACATTTGAATCGGCAAGAAATGCTTTGCCTAATTCATGAGTGTATATGTCCGTGCCATGATGATTCAGAAAAATGTGAATGCGATTGTAGGTTCGCCGATATACGGTCAACGTTGAATCCATATATTTCTGAGATTTTAATTGCTCCAGAACTGCTTTCATCAGTTCATCGAATGGTAAGATTGTATTTCTCATATGAGACCTCCTTTATAATGAGATGAATTAGTTACATCTTCATTGTAAAAGAGCACTATCATTATTCAAGAAATATGCTGTAAAAAACAACATTTATGCCATATGTAGACTTGCTTCTGGAATAACAATACTTCTGGGATAATGGGACTTATTCCAGTTCTCGAATAAGTCCCATGCCAGGCGCAGGTTTGATGAAGCAGTAAAAGCGCTGCCGAAAGCAAAGCAGAAGGACAGCCGCGCATATCTTGCGCTGNAGGTTTGGCAGGTCATCAGAAAAACATGAGACCGAAGGCCAGGTTTCCTTCATGGAAGTGGATGGGAAGATCGTATTCTTTAACGAACCTGAAGCTGTCGCTGCGGAGGAAAGCACAGAGGAGCCGGAGAACGTTTCCCGCACAAGGCCGAAGAAAAAGCAGGGAAAACGGGAAGAAGACCTGGACGGGATTCCGGTAGTTGTGGTGGAACATTCCATGACGGATGGGGAACTGGAAGATAAATTTGGAAAGGACGGCTGGAAACAGCTCCCGGATGAAGTGTACCGCAGGTACCGCTTTACCCCGGCGAAAATCGAGGTGGAAGAACATCATGTAAAGGTTTATGCCGGGAAAGAAACGGAAGAAGTCATCAAAGCGCCGCATCCGCAGACTTTATTAAGGGGGAGCCTTGTTTCCCCTTCGCTGGAGGCAGCGGTAATAAACGCAAAGTATGTCAATGCCGTCCCTCTTTACCGCCAGGAGCAGGAGTTTGAACGTTATGGCCTGCACATTTCAAGACAGAACATGGCGAACTGGACGATCCAGTGCGCAGACCGTTACCTTGCGGTCCTCTATGATTACCTCCACGAAAAGCTGTACGGCTACCACGTCCTGCAGGCAGACGAGACGCCCGTGTTGGTGAATAAGGACGGCCGTCCTGCCGGGAGCAAAAGTTACATGTGGGTATACCGCACCGGACGGATGTACACAGAACGCCAGGTTGTCCTGTATGAATACCAGAAGACGCGCAATGCCAGCCATCCCAGAGAGTTTTTGAAAGACTTCAACGGCGTATGTGTCACGGACGGATATCAGGTCTACCACACCATTGAAGGTGAACGCGAAGATCTGAGGATTGCCGGATGCTGGTCCCATGCCAGGCGCAGGTTTGATGAAGCAGTAAAAGCGCTGCCGAAAGCAAAGCAGAAGGACAGCCGCGCATATCTTGCGCTGACCATGATACAGGCGATCTACCGGGAGGAAAAACAGTTAAAAGATCTCCCGGCGGAAGAACGGAAAAACCGCCGCCAGCTGAGCGTAAAGCCCCTGGTGGAGGCTTATTTCACATGGGTTCGTGAAAACCTTCCGAAAGTGCCGCAAAAAAGCAAGACGTGGGAAGGTTTCAATTATTCCCTGAACCAGGAGAAATACCTGAAAGTGTTCCTGGACGATGGCGAAGTGCCGATGGACAATAACGCTGCGGAACAGTCCATCCGCGGATTCTGCATCGGCAAGAAAAACTGGGTGATGATCGATACCATTGCCGGCGCAAAGTCCAGCGCCATTATCTACAGCATTGCGGAAACTGCAAAAGCAAACAACTTGAAGCCGTATGATTACTTTGAATTTCTGCTTACTGAGATTCCCAAACATCTGGATGATACAGACCGCAGTTTTCTGGATGACCTGCTCCCCTGGTCACCAAGCCTGCCGGAGAACTGCCGGAAGACTGGTAAGAATGAATTGAAATAAGACTGGAGCAAATCTGTTTCTATCTTACAGGTTTGCTCCAGTTTTGTATAGGTACGCACTATCTACCGTTTAC
>CAJTCR010000161.1 GCA_910574915.1 Eubacteriaceae bacterium | reverse complement strand
GGTAACTATTAACTGTATAGATGGAAAAAGATGGAGAGGGAGTCCTCTTAGAAATCATCCTACATCTATATCAAAAAAGAATAAGTCTATAACCTGTTCTGACTGGCTATAAACTTATTATACGAGCGAGGAAATCTTATGGAGAACAATAACAATTTATATGACCCAAAGACAATGGAGGAAGAAGTGGAACATTACACGGGTGAGGTAATACAAACACCCGTCGTTAAACAATCTGGTATTGGAGCCTGGCTTGCAGGCTATACCGCTACAGAACTCAGACGGACAGCCCTGCTGAGTGCTGAACAAGAAAGGTGCCGGGCATATCTTGCTGCTACTGCTATGCAACACACGGCGATTTTATCCAGCATGGAAATGAACCTCGTTAAAGCAAACCCGGCAGCTTCTAACCGTTTCCGGCAAATTACGGATGCTTATTGCAATAAGGCTGTAGAAAGGATCAAAAACTCATGATGGAAATAGTAATGCTAATTGGACTAGCTGTGCTTATCTGCTCGGCGGCAGATCTTGTAGATTACTGCGTCAAAAGAAAATACACAATCAAGCATTATACCAAGAAACAAGCAGAGCTTTATGATGATTTTGAGGAAGCATATCAGGCGATGATAAGGCTTAGTGAAGAGAAAGAGCGCGAGGTGCATGAGGAACATAAATAAGCCTTGTTTTTATCTATGCGGCTCGGCTTTATCCAGAATTACCCAGAGTGTTGTTAATTTTACAACACCAAGAAATGTGACATCTTAATTGACTGTTTACATAGTTTTGTGGGATAGACATTTGTCTATCCCACCCCAGTTAAAGCCCTCTGCTTCTCTTAGCAAAATGCTTTAGCTTAGATGTCGCACCGCTTCTAAAGTTTATCCCCCTTAAACTTTCTTTTGGGCTTATCGCATAGTTTAATCAAGCAAAAGCAAGGCACGCTAGCTGGAAACTTAACAGTAACAGTTAATTGTAGCTAAACAAGCGTACTTCATCAAATATTAATCACAGAAAGGAAGATAACATGCAACAAAATGAAGAAGTGCTACCTGCATCAACAGAAAAACCCGCACAGAAAAGATACCAAACACTGCTCATTGACCCACCCTGGAATACGTACCAAACAGGCGTTCGAGGAGCTGTGAGACATTATGATCTTATGGACTTAAAGCAGATAGAAGGTTTACCAGTAGCGAGCCTTGCAAGTAATAACGCACACTGCTGGCTCTGGGTAACGAACAACACCCTTAGGCCTGGTTTTGACATTATGGACGCTTGGGGATTTCCGGTAAAATCCGTCTTCACCTGGATAAAACTGCGCATGGGACTCGGAAACTATCTGCGTAATTGCACAGAGCATCTACTACTGGGCGTGCGTGGCAAATGTCCCGTTTTATGTAAGAACCAGATCAATTTTGGAGTGTTCCCAGTTCAAGACCACAGCCATAAACCAGAAGAAGCCCATAAAATTATTGAGCGGGTATCGCCAGGGCCATATTTAGAAATGTTCGCAAGAAGAAGGCCAAAGAACCCAGACTGGGATGTATGGGGCAATGAGATCGACTCTGACATTGTGATCCCAGGTTATCCAGTCCCGCACTACAGCCATAAAGTGGCTGCATGCGATGGCAGGACGACCCGCAGCAATCAACCAAACACAGAAGAACCACCAGGCAAAGGAGCGTGAGATGTTTTGAAGAAATTTATTAGTAAACTAGTCGAATATGCTTTTATGCTGTTTCTCTCCGCCTATTTGACTAAAGTATCCGTATGCTTGCTTTATGGCATTCTGCCAATACTCTTGCGTATTTTGGGGATTATCCTTCTCTCACTTATCGTCTACCGCATTGTGAAACACAAACGTGATAATGGGGAGTGGTAGGACTAAGCGAACGTAAGACCTTAGCGAGCCAATAATGGCGCAAAAACTCAGAAAAAGCCCAGCATATTAGCCAAAACATGCATTATGTGTCATAATAGCAGACTTTTTTGTGGTTTTTCTAACAGGAGTTTCCTTTACATTCCGTTAAATATGTCCAAAATCCGTTTCTCCAAAGCCACAAAAGTATTAGACAATAAAAGGAACCTCTCTGCATTCGTTATGACATGCAGAGAGGGTACATCAACCATTTGGTTTATCAAAAGAAAGGAATAAAGCCTATGGGAAGACAAATAGAGAGTCCCTGTTTCCAGGAACTGGCCTGGCACCGCCCGTTTCGCATGGAAACGGTAATGGAAGTATTCACCCAGCTTGCTGCTTCTAGCCTGCATAGCCCTATGATCTTTGAAGCAAGAAGCGTGGGCGGCAAAATGCATTACCTGATAGGAACAAAGCAGGAAGAAACCGGTAAAGTGATGGCGGCATTCCAGGCACATGGGAAGGTTCGTTTCCATCCAGTACCATGTGCCGCACGCACACCCGTAAACACAGCTTGTAAACTTCGGATTACACACCCGACGCTGAGCCTTAGCACTGACACTACGCTCTCCGCCATCCGGGCGGGGCTTGCGGCAATGGCAGGAAGCAGCACCGAGATGGTCTTGCAGATCGTGCTGGGAAACACTTCCGCGCCTGCCCCTGTCCCGAAAGGCCTGCCCGACCCCACGGCTTCCTGGCTCGCCGTAATTCTTGGAAACGTGGACACGGCTACTACAGAAACCAGAAATAACGTAAAAGAAAAAGCCGGGCAACATAACTTTTGCTGTACGGTTCGGATCGGAAGCGTGGGGCAAGATTCGGCAAAACTCCGCAGTGTCATAACTGCACTTAAGCTTCTGGAATCTGTCGGAGTAAGGATATTTACTGATCCTGAGCACCCAGATAAGCTAAACCACTTTCATATCCCCTGGCATTATCCACTTAAGCTATCCATAAAAGAACTCGTAAGCTTCCTGCTACTTCCTATTGGTGAAGATGAGCTTCCCGGTACGCCTGGCTTGCATCCCAAACGGACACTTCCGCCCGCCTGGTATAAAAGCCCGACCGGAAAAGCCACTGGCCGGAGTTTTGCCTTGAGC
>CAJTCR010000160.1 GCA_910574915.1 Eubacteriaceae bacterium | reverse complement strand
TTTAAAAGCGGAAATGTTACAAAATGAAGGTAAAAAATAGAGGTGAAAATGTGATTTCGGAAATTTTTGAAGCCTTATAGAACAAGGGGTTCGAGTTTCCGAGAGCACACTTCAAAACTTGGAGGGATCGGAAAAGACGACCGGATCTTTTATTTTACAAAATCCGCACTGGAAAAGGAGATCAAACGGGTTGCTGAAAAAACAGGCTTGCCAAACATACGTGTGCATGACCTCAGGCATTCACACGCCAGCATGTTGATCGATATGGGTTTTGACATTTTGGAGATTTCAGAACGGCTTGGGCATGAGTCCGCCAAAACCACACTGGACACTTATTCACATTTATATCCAGAAAAAGATACAAAACGGCCGGGCATTGAATAAGCTGCGCAGGCCGGATGAAGAAAATGCTTGAAATTATGTTGCCCCCATGTTATATTATACATAGAAAAGGTGCTGCCGACAGACGGCTAGCCCAACATTATTAAGCAAAAATAGCCGCTTGGTTTGTCAGACGTGGGCGGCTATTTCTGTGTCTTATTACTATCTTTGCTTCCGATGGCATATCCGAGACTAAAACAGCCTACGCATAAGCCTATTACTGCAATAAGTCCTTCCAATGTCAACATCCACTCAGCCCTCCTTTCCCAGATTCCCTTTCAGGTTTCTATGTAAACGGAGGGTCACAGTCCCTCCGGAGAGGGCTAACCGCCTGCCATCCTGGCAGCACCTGAATGCATTGTAGCACACCTTTTGACATTTTACAACAATTTCCGATTCTGCGGAATATGTGGAAAGAGCTTATTTTTCCATCTCATATCAATCTCACGGAGACAGAAAAAGGACTGAAAAACCCTATAAAATCAGGATTTCCAGTCCAAATGTCCGCTATTTGAACTCGACTTTTCCTAACTAATTTTGCTTAGTATTTATTCTCTGTCGAGTATGTAAATCTTTTGATTATTTGATATATCCATATTATCCTGCCTATATGAGCTAATGTTATCATTTTGTTATCGCTTTTGATAACACTTGCTCTGTAACTGCGGATAATGACAATATGTCTCGTGTTAAATCATAAATGCATTTCTCAAATTTTTCTATTTAATAAAATTTTCAACCTGTTGCAACAACATATTCCAATCTGTTCCCGTGACTGCTCCAGCGGCAAGTGATACTGCGAGTCTCATAGAAAAATCGCACGTAAACTTTTTGATTCCTGCAAGAGCCTTTCCTATACGATTCTTTTTCGGAGCATCGCTTTTCAACTGCTCCTGAATCATTTCCAAATCATCTTTCACATTCTCGATTTCTTCTGCGTCAACTCCCTGAATCCCAGGCAGTGATGCAAGCAATTTGTCAATCAAAGCAATCATAGAACTTGTATCATTTGTAGTGTTGTAAGTATTTATCACTCCACTATTCTGTTGGCTTGCCGAACCATTAACAGTTTCAATATTTTGAATATATGTATTTCCGCTCATAGTCTTTTCCTCCTCGTCAAAAATAATCATTTCCATCGAAAGGTAGTCATTTATAAAATCTATAAGCGGTTTAAACGCCATATCAAGGAAACTTTGAATATTATCATTTATTTTTCTACTCGACCAACAATATCGCATTGCCTGTCCACGCACATTTACCTTATCCTCATTGTTTATGAACAAAAGATAATCATACTGCGCCTTAATATGACACGCTTCATCTTCAGGCGGATTAAAATCTGCCCACCCTGAACAACCTATTGCGTAGCATTTCTTAAAATCATAATCAACATCCGAAATTTTATCTTTAATGAATCCTAATATTAACTCATTTCCATCTATAAATTTGAGAAAACGAGAAAGATTTATATCTGCCGTGTCATCAGTGCTATTGAGCAGATTGCTTGATAACCTGCGAAATTCCAAACTCAATTTTCTTAATTCTAATCTGTTCATATATCCACCCCACAATACGGACAAAATATCTTTGCCGCTCCAGCACAATAAAGCACTTTAACTCTGCGACCACAACATGAACAAGTAAACTCTGTTTCCGTAGTATCCTTATCTTTCAATTCTTTTGTTGCAACCTTTTTCAATGGCTTAAAATCCATCTTTATCAAACCCTTTGAGCAATTAACGACCTCTGCATTTTCTTGAATGACTTATTTAATTCCTCCATCATATGGTTATAAACCATCGCTTGTGCCTGCTCAATTACATCTGATGACAGAAATTCATTCTTCTCTTTTACAAGACCGCAGTATGGGCAAAACAGTTCTTTAAAAGGTTCATTGTTATTCTGGTATTCTCCAGCTTGCAACTTAAATTCCGAGTCGCAATAGGGACATTCAAAGGTTACATATCCTTCGCTATCTCCCTGAATGCTTATTGTAAAGTTTTTTGTTGACACGTCTGCACCTCCCTTATTTTAAATCTCCATTTCTCAATTACTTTTTCCTGACTCCTCAATCAGATTATGTTTCAATGCATCAATCGTTTCCTGATTCTTTTTAAGAATTTCAAGCTGCCGGTATGCCTTCTCCCTTAATAGTTTCAACCGTTCAATCTGCGGCACTTCCTGTCTTATCAAATCAGCATTCGTATCTTCTAGATTGATAAGTACCACCAATTCTTCTACCGAAGCAAAATCTCTGATATTTGGTGTTTTACCGCTTATCCCTTTTTCATTTCTCCATTGCACTGCCGTTTTCCCAAACAAAGCCATATTCAAAATATCCGCTTCTGAAGCACATGTATATGCCATCTCCTGCGGAGATAATGTTGGTGTTATCAGAAACTCCTTTATCGCATCTGTATGAATGCGATAATTTATTTTTGATAGTTCTCTCTTTGCATCCCATCCAATCGCTAATCTATTTGCTTCGTCTTTCCTTAATCGCTGATAGTCTTTGATAACACGACTTTACAAGTTTTTGGCAAATAAAATAACGCACAGGGCACTTTCTAATGTATAATAAGTTTGCACACCAAAAAATACGAAAGAGAGTGACCTTGTACGTTAGACTTATTATACAACAAAAACAATTTAATTGGTAGACTGTATCACTATTTTTATATTTATTTTAAAACCTGTTCCATGCCTACGATTGAAACCCTGTTCCTGCTGGTATTATCCATACTGGCTATGGAGTCAGCAGATTCTATCCGTTCTTTATACAGGCATTTTTTAGCAGGGATTACGGAGAAATCCC
>CAJTCR010000159.1 GCA_910574915.1 Eubacteriaceae bacterium | reverse complement strand
GATCCTGAGCAGACTACTTATCTGCTGCAGAAGGCTGCACAGGACTCCTACCGGCTGGACAAGTGCCTTTACGAGCCACTGACGGTCTCCATCGGCTGTTCCTTCAACTGCATCAGCGCCTTTGAAAAAGAGCTTAAAGCCATCAATGGCGCCATCCAGAGGGCCGTAAAGGGCCTTAATCCCACGGAGTACCAGATCCTGACCTCCGTGCCCGGTATTGGCCCTGTCTACGCCAGCGGCATCCTTGCTGAGCTTGGCACCATCAAGTGCTTTAAGAGCAATGATGCACTTGCCAAATACTGCGGCATCGTCTGGAAAGAGAACCAGTCCGGAGAGTTCCAGGCGGAAGATACGCCCATGAACAAAGCCGGCAACCGCTACCTTCGGTATTACATGATTGAAGCCGCCGGGAGCGTGATACAGCACTGCCCCGAATACAAAGCCTTTTATGACAAGAAATTTGCTGAGGTGAGAACCCATCAGCACAAACGTGCACTCGCGTTGACTTCCCGTAAATTGATACGCATGCTTTTTGGACTGCTGGCCAATGGCAAACTCTACTCTGTGGAAAAGAGTAGGTAATCTATAACGAGTACCGAACTTACGTTCTTTTTGAGCGGTAGGTCTATTAAAGTTACCCTTCTTCAAGAAAATCTTTTTTATTTTCCTCTTGACATTTCACCAAATTGCTTTCTCCCACATAGGGCGGTGCATGGTTTACGGTTGCTTGTTTATAATTCAAAGTAACAACAACTCTATGCGCAGGTCTTAACTCGTTTCGCTACTTTAATTATCTTCTCCCGGTATCACATTTTACCATTCACAAAAAACAATTTCAGCATTTTCGTAAATAGGACATATATCTTTCAAGATATTCCTTTTGACAGTTTGTATTTTTTTATAATCAATATTATTGGTAATATAAATGCAAACTTTTATGTGCATACCAATTTTATATATGTCACATTTTTGCAATGTCATAATACCGCTAAGATTCTTTTCTACAAATTGGAAAACTGTTCTTTTTAGTTCCTGATTCGTTGTCAACCCTCCTGACAATTCGCGGAAAGAAGATATGAAAACACTTATCGGTTCTTTTATTGCAGGCAAGACTATAATTGTCGTAATGAAAAAATCTCCAGTATAATGAAGAAAACCCAAACTTCCGTTAATATCTATCAGTTTTATCAAGAACGCAGACAGTGCTACGCCCAAAGATAATATGCCGTCGATAAAATTTCCTTTCGATTCTGTTGCTAAAAGTGTACTGGAATCATTAGTTTTACGGCTCTGGCTTCTGTTAAAAAAAGACAGCCCAAAACATATGATACACATAAGTATCTCATAAGGAATTACAGGTTCAATCATCAAAGGGGTTCCAACGCCATATGCAAAATACCCCCATGCTGCTTTTGCAGTACGAGCAACAGAAGAAAACAGCAGCACCAATGTTAATAAAGTTCTAAAAATAGAATATAATGGCTCTAAAAAATAAAGACCGTCCGGGTAATTCTTTGTCTTTTTATTACTAATTTTTGAAATTTCCAATGCTGCCAAACAAGAGCAGGAAGCAATCATTGAAAAGGAACAGTCTAAAAACAGAGCTTGAATATTTGTTATCGAAAAAATCCAAAACCCACCTATTGCCATTATTAAGTTTACAATGCAGCTTACTAGCAGCGATTTGCGTTCAATTTGTTTTTGTGTCATGGTTACCTCCATTGCCTTGGAATTTTATAGTATTCAGATTGACATATCCGTACAACAAGCAGTATACTATAACATGTGTCGTTTTTCTATCTTCAATTTTATCTATAATTGTTGCCTAAACGACACTGCCGCTCGAAACTGTTGTTTAAAGGAGAAAACTATGAATAAACATGATAGGCGGGTCAAAAAGACAATAAAAGCATTACAGTCTGCTCTTGCTGACGCAATGCTTGATAAGGAACTTCAAAAAATTACAGTACAGGAATTAGTCAACAAGGCAGACATACATAGAGCTACTTTTTATTCGCACTACCATGATGTGTATGACTTATATGAGCAAATGGAACATGACGCTATATCTGAGTTCACTAAATTTATTAACGATAATCCAGCAGGTCATTACGAAAATATTTATAATTCCATTATTGATTATATTTATGAAAATCCTGCCCTAAGCCGTTTGCTTTTTTTCGGAAAGGGAATTGACCACAAATTTCAAGAGCATATGTATGACATCCTCGAAGAAAAATATCTTGAAATATGGATGCAAGAAGAAAATATATCTTCCGTTTCAGAAGAAATGCTCTATATGGCGACATATCATATTCAAGGCTGCCTCTCAATAATCTCACTTTGGATTAAGAATAATTTTTCTACCCCAAAGGAAAAAATAATCCAGCTTATTTATTCTATTGACGCAAGTTGGAATATGCCATAAAAGAAATAATCTGTGTGGAGATAAAGAGGGATTCCGTAGTAGTCGGCACTGTGGGAATGTGCATAACTTGCTGTCTTATGGAGTTGTGGGAAAGTCCGTTTGCAGAATGTGGGAAAGCTGCACTCTCCTTTAGCTTTTCCATGTTCTGTGAACGGACTTTTCCATGACGGAATAGCAAGTTATACACATTTCCACGGTGCTTGTCTTTTGGTCTTTAGTTCTTTTGTTCGGAATAGTGTGGTGCTGGCGGTCTATCTCTTGTTTTCGGTTGCTTGCTTCTTTACCGTACATGAGCATTCGCGCCAGGGTTGTCGTTGCCGTAACCTTCCAGCAGGTTGATAACGCCCCACACGCCAAGGCCAGCGCCCAGCGCGATAACCAGTACCTTCAAAGTGTCGATTGCGCTCGTAAAAAATTCCATACATTTTCCTCCTAGTATAATAATGATATAGCCACAAGAGCTATAAAGTTAATAAGTTACAAAGTCATATCTGATGAATAGCTGAAGGAGGGTTCCCCTTCCATCAGAGGTTATTGATAAAAATTTTTACCATGTCTGAGGTTTCCTTAATGCACCAGACAAAATATAGAGGTATAATCACTGAGGCAGGATCATTGACGACGCCTCCTTGGGAACCGGCCTTCCGGCTGGTGAAACCTCCAATTAAGTCTGTCAGTCCATTCGGTGGTCATTTATGTTTTGGCTGGTTGGGAAGCCCCAGGCTATACCTGTATAAGCCGCTAGGTTGTGTATCCGCCTTCTGGAAATGGATACCTGCCAGAAAGGATAAAA
>CAJTCR010000158.1 GCA_910574915.1 Eubacteriaceae bacterium | reverse complement strand
TGCAAGCAGATACTCTCTAAAGTTATAAATACATTCTTTGGTACAGTCGGAAAACTGAAAGGTGCTTATGGACTTGCCTGATTCACCTACAAGATAGTTTTTAAATATTGTAAGGGAATCCCTATAGGATTCTGCTGTAGCCTGACTGCGTCCGGCCTGCTTTACCAAATAGACATTTAGAAAGTTCCATGTCTGGGAAAAGAACATCTGGCCAGACCGTATCTTTTCTGGTTTATTCTTCATAGGGAACCACCTCCGGAATAACCTTTCCCGACACTGTATCTTTCTCCCGGATAGTATCAAATGCCTTTTCTACAAGATGATAGTAATAATACGTTTCATCAGGGCTTTTATGTCCAAGGTATCTGCTTAAATATGGGAGCATAGTGTTTGTATCAATTCCCTGGTGCATCCACTCATTAAACCTCTCCACTACAAAAGCGTGGCGTAAACAGTGGGGCGTCGGGTGTTTAGCAAGTGTCCCGGCAGCTGGAAGCATAGCCCAATGACGGTTAAAACTTGACTCTACTCCGGAACACGAAACAGGCTTATGCGGGTCTTTTCCTGGAAAAGCCCAGTCAATTCCGGGGAAAAGCTTTTCCTGGCATTCTTTATAGCTTTTAAGTACTGGAAGGCTGTCCTGTGGAAGGTATACAAGGCGGTCTTTGCTGCCTTTTGAGCCAAGGATAGTAAGGATCCCTTTTTCCAGGTCTATATGTTCCCACTTTAGCAGCCGCCCTTCTGACAGGCGCAGCCCACAGCAAAAATACAGGAGAAAAAGAATCTTGCACTCCCTGTCGAGCCTTAGCTGCTCTGAATTATGGGATGTGCGGATATCCATTTTCCGCAGCAGCTCCTTAACCTCATCTTTTGACGGGATGTAAAGGGCCGGGCGGTAAGCCTTGCAGAAAAAATTAGGGATGTATGCTTCCTGGCCGAGGGAAAGGATATATTCACCCAGCACTTTCACAATCGACATACGGCGGTTGTGATAGGCGTCTCCTTCGCAAGGTCTGGCTTCGGACCATTTGGCTGCCATTTCATAAGTAACTGTTGTCAGTTCCGGATAATTCTGTACGCAAAAAGTATCAAAGCGTTTTAACAGCTTTTCTTCGGCATGATAGGCATATCCATCAGCCCGTTTTTGTTGTATAAGCCCTTCGATATGATGTGCCAGGCCGCTCTCAAAAATGTATGTCATGATAAGACACCTCCAAATTCCAGAGGGCAGAGCCTCATTTTATCTTCGTCACGTTCGAGGTATACCTCAGCAGTTTCCTGACATGCATGCCCAAGGGCATTAGAAATATCATCAAGCCTGCTGCCTGCCCGGAGCATTCTTGTGGCAAATGTCTTCCGTGTCATATGGAAGCCTTGGCCGGCTGACAGTTCAAAACCATATTCGGCAAGTATTCTTTTTAAAGCCCCGTGGCATGCCGTTGTAACTTTAAGCGGGATATATGGCGCCTGATGGCGGATAAATATATATCCGTTACCTGCGGCAGCCGATTCCGGACGCCCATCCATGATGTATTTATATACTGAATTACCTACGTCTGTCGGCACTGGAAGCGTGATTGCTTTTCTTGTTTTCTGCTGGATGAAGGAGACCGTTTTATTTTTCCAGTCGAAATCATTTACCTGAAGCTTTAGGATGTCTGCACCCCTGATACCCATCCGGAGTCCGAGCATGACCATGGCTGTGTCCCTGAGTTCTATGGGGGTGGAGGCTTTCTCACGGTATTCATATATTTTCTTAACCATATCATCGCTCAGGACATCAACGATGCTGCGACGGGGAGCGCAGCCTGCGGATACCGCAAAAACAAGTGCCGGCAAAACCAAATCCTGGCCGGCCATGTACCGCAGAAGCTGGCGGAGTTTAGACCCATATGCATTTTTACTCTCCGGGGTCGAGTGGACATCCTGGTTATGGAACGCTTTCACCACATCCGGCGTTATGGACATTGGATGATCTATCCCGTTGTCTTCAAGATATTTGAAAAAACTGCATCCGGCAGCCCTGCACATGGTAAGTGTATTATTGGCCATCCCATCCCGCCTGCGGCTCTCTATAAAACCATCAAGAATGCTTTTGCTCCATGACGGAAGCTGGTCGGACGCACACTTTTGGCCTGCAGTTATGTTAGATTCCATTGTGCCCTGGAGATACTTCCCAAACATTCTGATCGTGTGTGAACGGCGGGCCGATATGGAATTGCCGGCTTTGGCCTGATCCGGACAATCCGGAAGCATATCTGTCCATAGGGTTACAGTTTCTGGTGAATGTTCCAGACGGTTAAGTTCCAAAAACATAAAATACCAGGTGAAATCATTGCGGTAAACAGCTTTTGATGACTCCATGTATTTCCAATCATTCAGAGCGTCAAGATATTCTTCCGCTTTATGTTCAAGGGGTACACTGGGATGAAATGCGCCGCCTGTTTTTGGAAGCCTCATACCCGGCAGTATTTCAGCGTTCCCACCAAAAAGAACCAGCTGATAGCACTCCGGCACATCACCCCGGCGGTGAAGGTATTTCATAAGCGCCGTCATAGCGCATACGGCGTTTTGGCGTCTGCCGGAAGAACTGCAGGATTTGCAGTAAGTATTCCAGTATTCGATAAGAGTATCTATGGTTACTGCTTCCGGCTCTGTAATTCCAAGGGACGTCGCAAGCCGGAAAAACTCTTTTATGGCAACGGAATACGTATGGTAATAGCCGGGGTTTTGGCTGGCCGCATAGTATTCTTCCAGCTCATATGCCAGACGGAAAAAGGATTCCGACATTCCGCTCCTGCACAAAAAACTGTCTTCCGAACGGCAGAAAGGACTTTTGATATCCCCAAAAAGCAGGTAATGCTCAAGGCGGAACAGGGCATTTCTATATTGGGAACACGCCTCGTAGGAAATTTCCAGTTTCTTAATCTCAAGCCAGTCCAGTGCGGCATCCACAGAAAAAGGAATGTCATTATCCATCAGGTACTTGAAAAATGTAGTGTAACAGGTTCTATGCATGTCTATATTTTTACATGCACTGTCAGGCTGCTTCATCATATTGAGAACGGATGAAACAGCATCTAAATAGTTTATTTGCATATCAAATGCGCTCCTTTCCGGATTCCCATCTGAGGGGAAAACCTAAGAATAGCGTATCTGATAATGCTCATCTTTTGTACAAGAAAGTGAGGATTTATGGGAAATAGTTTAAAAGATCAACATTATAAAAACATGGATATAA
>CAJTCR010000157.1 GCA_910574915.1 Eubacteriaceae bacterium | reverse complement strand
TGGGGGCGTAGCTCAGTTGGGAGAGCACCTGCCTTGCAAGCAGGGGGTCAAGAGTTCGAATCTCTCCGTCTCCATTCAGACAGAAATGCCTGTCTGTTGCACCTTGAAAACTTCATACAGAAAGAGAATTGATTAAATTCGATGAAAGCTTTTATAAAACGATAAAAGCTTCTAAAATCAGATAATCAAGACATCCGAGAATAAAACAAACCAAGCAAAACAATCGGTTCCAAATGGAAGTGTAGCCGTATACGACCAGGAGGATCCAATAAAAACAAGTTTCTGTGAACTGAGTAATGAATCAAAAGTGTACAGATTCCTTGTGGCAATGCTATAATTCATTCAATGAAGGACTAATACTGGCCAAGCAAAAAGGGCACAGGGTGGATGCCTTGGCACTAAGAGCCGATGAAAGACGCGATCAGCTGCGAAAAGCTGCGGGGAGGAGCACATNTCCGTGGATCCGCAGGTGTCTGAATGGGGAAACCCACACAGGGAAGACCTGTGTATCCGCACGCCAATCCATAACGTGCGGAGGGGAACCCGGTGAACTGAAACATCTAAGTAGCCGGAGGAAGAGAAAGAAACATCGATTCCGGGAGTAGCGGCGAGCGAAACCGGAAGAGCCTAAACCGTGGCGCGTGCGCCGCGGGGTTCGGGCCGCAAATTTGACTGCAGCGGGCAGGGGAACGGCTTTGGGAAAGCCGGCCGCAGAGGGTGACAGCCCCGTACCTTAAGCCTTAAGCAGCATAGCGCAACCCAGAGTACGCCGGGACACGAGGAATCCTGGCGGAAGATGCGGGGACCACCCCGTAAGGCTAAATACTGCTTAGTGACCGATAGCGCATAGTACTGTGAAGGAAAGGTGAAAAGAACCCCGGGAGGGGAGTGAAAGAGAACCTGAAACCCTGTGTTTACAAGCTGTGGGAGCGCTTTAGGCGCAACCGCGTACTTTTTGTAGAACGGTCCGGCGAGCTGCGGGTGCTGGCAAGGTTAAGCGCGATACGCGCGGAGCCGGAGGGAAACCAAGCCTGAACAGGGCGAAAGTCAGCAGCCGCAGGCCCGAAACCGGGTGATCTATCCATGTCCAGGCTGAAGACGCCGTAAAAGGCGCTGGAGGGCCGGACCCACGTCCGTTGAAAAGGGCGGGGATGAGGCGTGGATAGGGGAGAAATTCCAATCGAACCCGGAGATAGCTGGTTCTCCCCGAAATAGCTTTAGGGCTAGCCCCGTTTTAGCCTGGCGGAGGTAGAGCACTGAATTTCCGAGGGGGCGTCAAAGCCTGCCAGAGAATATCAAACTCCGAATGCCGCCAAGGTGTTTTACGGGAGTCAGGCTGCATGAGATAAGTCGGGCAGCCAAGAGGGAAACAGCCCAGACCGCCGGCTAAGGCCCCAAAGTGCGTGTTAAGTGGAAAAGGATGTGGGGATTCAAAGACAGCCAGGACGTTGGCCCAGAAGCAGCCACACGTTCAAAGAGTGCGTAACAGCTCACTGGCCGAGAGTCCCTGCGCCGAAAATGTCCGGGGCTCAAACACGCCGCCGAAGCCGCGGGGTGCAGCAATGCACCGGTAGGGGAGCATTCTTAAAACTGGTGAAGCCGCCTTGTAAGGGGCGGTGGAGGGATAAGAAGGGAGAATGCCGGAATGAGTAGCGAGATGGAGGTGGGAAACCTCCAGGCCGAATATCCAAGGTTTCCAGGGTAAAGCTTTTCTTCCCTGGGAAAGTCGGGGCCTAAGGAGAGGCTTAAGGGCGCATCCGATGGGCAGCAGGTGAAGATTCCTGCACCCCGGCATGGCAGAACTGCGGGGACGCGGCGGCAACGTGTGTGCCGGGAATGGAAAAACCGGCGGGCAGGGAGTGCCTGGCATAGGGCAAATACCTATGCAGGAGGGCAGGCCCTGCACAGAGCGAAACAGGAGTAGCCAATCACACAGAGCCGCTGCCGAGAAAAGCCGCTATTGCCCATGCCGGGCCCGTACCGCAAACCGACACAGGTGGATGAGGAGAGAATCCTAAGGCCGGCGGGAGAAGCATTGCCAAGGAACTCGGCAAAATAGCCCCGTAACTTCGGGAGAAGGGGCGCCTGCGCAAGCAGGCCGCAGTGAACAGGCCCAGGCAACTGTTTAGCAAAAACACAGGTCTATGCGAAACCGGAAGGTGAAGTATATGGGCTGACGCCTGCCCGGTGCTGGAAGGTTAAGAGGAGGGGTCAGCGCAAGCGAAGCTCCGAATCCAAGCCCCAGTAAACGGCGGCCGTAACTATAACGGTCCTAAGGTAGCGAAATTCCTTGTCGGGTAAGTTCCGACCCGCACGAAAGGCGTAATGATCTGGGCACTGTCTCGGCAATGCACCCGGTGAAATTGAAGTGCCAGTGAAGATGCTGGCTACCCGCGCCAGGACGGAAAGACCCCATGGAGCTTTACTCCAGTCTGGCACTGGGGCACGGTGCTGCACGTACAGGATAGGTGGGAGGCAGAGAATTAAGGGCGCCAGCCCTTAAGGAGCCGCCGGTGGGATACCACCCCTGCAGCACTGGGTCTCTAACCGGCCGCCGTTTCCGGCGGCGGGACAATGCCAGGCGGGGAGTTTGACTGGGGCGGTCGCCTCCGAAAGGGTATCGGAGGCGCTCAAAGGTTCCCTCATGATGGACGGAAACCATCAGGAGAGCGCAAAGGCAGAAGGGAGCCTGACTGCGACACCGACGGGTGGGGCAGGTACGAAAGTAGGACTTAGTGATCCGGTGGCAGAAAGTGGGATTGCCATCGCTCAACGGATAAAAGCTACCCTGGGGATAACAGGCTTATCACTCCCAAGAGTTCACATCGACGGAGTGGTTTGGCACCTCGATGTCGGCTCATCGCATCCTGGGGCTGTAGCAGGTCCCAAGGGTTGGGCTGTTCGCCCATTAAAGCGGTACGCGAGCTGGGTTCAGAACGTCGTGAGACAGTTCGGTCCCTATCCGGCGCGGGCGGAGGATATCTGAGGGGGCCTGGCCTTAGTACGAGAGGACCGGGCTGGACGGGCCGCTGGTGGACCTGTTGGGTACCAAACCCACAGCAGGGTAGCCAAGCCCGGGAGGGATAAGCGCTGAAGGCATCTAAGCGCGAAGCCCGCCCCAAGATGAGATATCCCCCAAAAGGATAAGGCCCCTGGGAGACGACCAGGTAGATAGGACAGGAGTGGAAGTGCAGCAATGCATGGAGCGGACTGCCACTAATCGGCCGAAGGCTTGGCCAGAGAGCAAGCCAAAGGGAAGAGAAGAAGGTTTG
>CAJTCR010000156.1 GCA_910574915.1 Eubacteriaceae bacterium | reverse complement strand
CACGTGAAACACAATATAATACAACAAAAAAATGCATAAGACTTGACATAAAAAAATCCAGGTATTGCGGGTGGATTAAGGTTTTATGAATGAAAGTATCTATTAGGGGTTGCAAAACAACGGAGTATTTGAAGCAGGGCTTGTGGACAGCGCGGACGAGTTTAATTCGTTCCTTGGAGACAACGATTACGACAATATGCTCCAGCCAGGAACTTATAAGATTAAAAAAGGTTCAAGCTTCCGCCAGATCGCGCAGATCCTGACAAGGCAGTAAAGACAGGGCGTACAATCATGCAAAAAATGCTTGCATCCAGAAGTTACCTGTGCTATAGTATACAAGTCAAAAAAATCACATATGTGGAGCAATACAGGTGCCGATTTCTACAGCGTTTCAGCGCTGTGACCGGCAGGTATGGCTGTATAGGCTGTTGAGCCTGCATCGGTTGTATTGCATTTGGAAGCATATGGCAGCAAAAACCAAATGGAGGAAAAGAGAATGAGTGTTATTTCAATGAAACAGTTACTGGAAGCCGGTGTTCATTTCGGACATCAGACAAGAAGATGGAACCCGAAAATGGCTCCGTATATTTATACGGAACGCAACGGCATCTATATCATTGACCTGCAAAAATCAGTAGGAAAAGTAGACGAGGCATACAACGCGGTGGCAGACATCGTGGCTAACGGCGGCACAATCCTTTTCGTAGGCACAAAGAAGCAGGCACAGGACGCAATCCGCACAGAAGCAGAACGCTGCGGCATGTACTATGTCAACGAAAGATGGCTGGGCGGTATGCTGACAAACTTTAAAACGATTCAGAGCCGTATTGCAAAATTAAAGAGCATTGAAAAGATGGAAGAAGACGGTACGTTTGATGTCCTTCCGAAAAAAGAAGTGCTTGCATTAAAGAAATTGCAGGAAAAGCTGGAAAGAAACTTAGGCGGCATTAAAGAGATGAAGCGCATTCCAGATGCAATCTTTATTGTAGATCCAAAGAAAGAAAGAATCTGTGTACAGGAAGCTCATACATTAGGCATCCCGTTAATCGGTATCGCAGATACAAACTGTGACCCTGAAGAACTGGATTTTGTAATTCCAGGCAACGACGACGCAATCCGTGCGGTCAAACTGATTGTTTCTAAGATGGCAGACGCTGTAGTAGAAGCAAAACAGGGTGAAGCAGAGGAAGTAATGGAAGCAGAAGCCGCATACGATGAGGAAGCAGCAGAAGCGTAAATAGGGACGGAACACACAGACACGAATTTTGGAGGAAAATAAAATGGCTATTACAGCAGGAATGGTAAAAGAACTGCGTGAAATGACTGGCGCAGGCATGATGGATTGTAAAAAAGCGTTAGGCGAGACAAACGGCGATATGGAAGCTGCCGTAGAATATTTAAGAAAAAATGGACAGGCAAAAGCGGAAAAGAAAGCATCCCGCATTGCAGCAGAAGGTATCGTAAAGGTTGTTGTAGAAGACGACAAGCGTGCAGCGATCGTAGAAGTAAACTCTGAAACTGACTTCGTTGCAAAGAATGAAAAATTCCAGGCATACGTAGAAAAGGTTGCAAAACAGGCATTAAATTCCAATGCAGCCGACATGGACGCATTTATGGAAGAAGCATGGCTTGAAGACAGCAGCAAGACCGTAAAAGATTCCTTAGTAGAGCAGATCGCGGTAATCGGTGAGAACTTAAAGATCCGCAGATTTGAAAAAGCAAACGCAGAAGACGGCTGCGTCGTAGACTATATCCACGGCGGCGGGCGCATTGGTGTCGTTGCGGTTGCACAGACATCCGTTGTCAACGACGCTGTCAAAGAAGCTGTGAAAAACCTGTGTATGCAGATCGCAGCTTTAAACCCGAAATACGTGAGCAGAGACGAAATCAGTGCAGACTACATCGCACATGAAAAAGAAATTCTCCGCGCACAGATCATGAACGATCCGAAAGAATCACAGAAGCCGGAGAAAGTCATTAACGGCATGATCGAAGGCCGCGTCAACAAGGAATTAAAAGAAATCTGTCTCGTTGACCAGGTATACGTCAAAGCCGAAGACGGCAAACAGACCGTAGCACAGTACCTTGCACAGGTATCCAAAGAAGCAGGCACATCCGTATCCATCAAGAGCTTTATCCGTTTTGAAACAGGGGAAGGGCTTGAGAAGAAGAACGAGGATTTTGCGGCTGAGGTTGCGGCGCAGATGGGCATGTAAGCGAAGTTTGCATTTGAAATAACTGTATAAAAATTATAAGGCTCCGAATGCCTTGTAATCACGCATTTTCAAGTGATTATGAGGGATTCGGAGCCTTTTTCTATTCAAAAAAAGGTCAAGATGGAAATACCGTCTTTTACCGTTAAAAACCGTCTAAAATCACTTCAAATTGAGTATTACTCAACAGCTTTGTTGAGTAAATTGGATACTCACAATCTTCGGCGAAGTTTACTCAATTATCGTAATCCCTTAAAACTCATTTTCTCAAATCCTTCATAATATTAAAAATTTAAGGAGATTCATTATGGCAAATACAGCGTTAGGAGCAGAAAAAGAGAAAGCGATTATTTTTATCAGCGATGCACATGAAAAATTCTACTATGAGAAATTGAAAGAGGTCAGGTATCAGGACGTATACCACAAGGCACTTGTATATTGTCTTGGTATCAGTGATGACACAAGAAGGAACATTTACAGTATCTATGATTTTAAGACAGGCTGTGTAAAAACAGAGTGCCTGCATGAAGGCTGGCAGACCAGCGGGAGCGTGAGAGTGGTCAGGATGGCGTATAACCTTTACTGCAACGGAACGCCGAGTGTCCTTGATTACGATGATGCGGAGGAACAGGTGGACGAGTGCAGGCTTTATACAGTGGAGGAATTATTCTGCTGTGCCTATGCACCTTATTTTTGGCAGGCGGTACAGATACGGTATCCAGAATACGCAACGTATAACCATGATCTGTACGCCATGTTCGGAGGACGGGATTGATGTTAAAAGTCAGGCTTATGGGAACAAAGAACGATATTAAGTGGTTCGGGAAGATTTTACAGAGGAACCCGAAAATCGAAGTGACGGAGTTTTCCGATATGTTCCCAAACAAAGGGACAAAGAAATATTACAGGACTTATGTGGAAGTCAGGAAAAGCAACGTAAAAGAAAACCAGTAGAAAGCAAAGGAGAGAATTATCATGTGTAAAATAATCGCAATCGCAAACCAGAAAGGCGGAGTCGGCAAGACCACCACCACAAGCAATTTAGGCATAGGACTGGCAAAACAGGGTAAGAAAGTGCTTCTGATTGATGCGGACGCATTATGCCGAATTCGGCATAATGCGTCTTATACCGAAAAAATAGTTATTCCGAAGTTTCTAAGCTTTCATAGAAAATACAGTGATTTTATGAAAAACATCGGAATAACTAAATGTTTAGGTTATCTC
>CAJTCR010000155.1 GCA_910574915.1 Eubacteriaceae bacterium | reverse complement strand
ACGAATTAAATACATCGTTTCACACATGGCAGAACCCCATGTCTAGTTATTATACGCAAAATAATTTAACCATCGCATCTTTACGTATAGTTTTAATCGTGAAAACTGATATCTCCAAATTTATAAAAAGTTTATAAAACCTGCGTTTACCGTGCCATTTCCTAAATTAACGCTTGCAAATGAGTAAGGTATCATTTATAATCAGATTAGAAACAGCCAAAGGGTATTTGCCGTGTCCGATGGTTGTCACCGGAAACTTAATCAGTTTAGCTTAAGTATTCAGGCTATCCCCTATTGCCGTAGGAGATAGCCGTTTTATCTTTTATGATGGTTGTCGAGATAAGATAAAGCTGCGAATATAACTAACAGCAACGTCAAAACTTCTAACGTATCCATATGTACCTCCTTTCCGTTCCCGGAAAGTACAACCACCAGACTATCCCTACGCTGTCCTAATCTGACTATGGAAAGTATAACATAAGCGACGATATATGACAATGATTTGCAAATAATTTATGTTATACTTATAAATTTGTAAAAAATAAATTGACAAGACCAGATTGCTGTGTTATTATTTCCAATAAATTACAAAAGAAAAGTTTTATAGATATACACAAGATTACGGATAAAATTACTCAGGATAAAACAAAGAAGTTCTGATATTATTTGACGTAGTTTTGTGTTTTTTTATTTGAAATAAGGAAGGAGAGAAGCGTTATGTTATATGCAAGTAGAAGTGGTTAAGCAAATGCTGCCTAACATTTTTTAATAGTCAATTGATTAGTAAAAGGAGAATAGAATATGACAGATTATTTATATCATTATACAAGTATTGAGAACTTAACACTTATTTTGAAAAACAGAACCATAAAATTTAATAATTTACAAAATGTTGATGATCCAGAAGAAGCTGAAACAGGAGATATAGAGACAGCAGGAAGACATTGTTTAGTAAGTTGCTGGACAGATAAAGAAGAAAATGTTATACCAATGTGGAGTATGTATACGCCGGATATGAAAGGTGTTAGAATTAAAATGCGAAAATATCCATTTAAACAATATGTTTATGGTAAGAATGAACTGCATTTTAAAGAAGAAACAAAGTCTTATATTAATTATAAAGATGAATATGCAAAGATTGTATCTATTGTACCTTCTTTTCCTTTGTTGGAAAAAATAGAATATACAAGAGATGAATCTCTAATCAAACCTAAAATATTAACAAGAACAGAGCGAGAAATAAGTTTATCATTTTATCATATTGGCAGATGTAAAAGAAGTTGCTGGGATTTTCAGCAAGAATATAGATATATAATCAGAACGGCACCGTGGAGTATAAAAGAATTAGATGAAGCAGTGACTCCCGAAGAACACGAATTAATTTTTAATAGAATTAAAGATAAAAATAATACTCAATTTTGTAACGAAATATATTTAGAATTAGCAGAAGATACATTGGATGATATGGAAATACTTTTAGCACCAAAAACATCTGAAGCGGAGTGGGTGATTGTTCAGGCTCTATTAGATAAATATTGTCCAAATACACATATTCAATTAGATAAAAGCCGTATCAGAGTAAGATAAAAGTTATAGCTTTATTAGAAATGTATAAATGAGATTTAATAGAAAGCTAGTTCTCTATATAAAGAGGGACTGGCCTATATTTTTGGATTCTTTATGAAATACCATTTCCGACGATTAACTTGAAACTATGATTTCATGGTGTAATTTTCGTAGAATTCTTAATTTCATTTATAAGAATATCATCATTGCTGATATCAATAAAATGCGTTATAATATCTATGTTGCTCAACCGATACCCGGCAACGGGAGGAGGTGTTCTTATGGAAATCATTGCTTCTTTTATTATCGCTGTCATGGCTGGTGTGGTTAGCCACCGCATCAACAAATGGTTAGATGGAAAAGATACGGAGGGCAACGAATAGCCTAGCGGGTGCTTTGCCGCTATAAAAGAAAAGAAGAATCCCCAACTGTACGGACATACGGTTGGGGATTTCGTTCTTTGCCCTTATGGACTCATTGCTTCTTTTAGCCTACGGCAATTATAGCATATGCGGGATTGATTTTCAATATGTATTTTTTGTTTAAAATCGGCTCTGTATGCGTTTTTCGTATCGTCAATGTGCAATTATCCACTTTGAATGTCTGAAAACTTCATACAGAGCGATTTTGTACTATTTTTCATACGTTAAACCGAATGCGAATGCAGTATTTATTTTTTCTCAAACGTTTTCAGTCTCAATTCGATCAGCTTTTGATTATAACCAAGCATTCTTGACATATATTCCAGTGTACAGTTCTGATTATCAATAATTTCTATGATAGTTTCATCTGATATTAGTAAATTTACTGCAAATGTATTTGCTTCTATTTCTATTTTAGAATCAAGTAAAAGTGTTTTATTACGAATAAAATAACAATTAAGTTTCCTATGCATGATAGCATGTCCGAGTTCATGAGACATAACCAACTTCATATCACTTTCGGATAAATTTTCATTTAGGAATATACACCTATGGTTTTTAAGAAACATATAACATCCGCAAGGTGTACCGAGTTGTCCTATTTGAATCTGTATTTTCAAATAATCGGCAATGTCAAAAGGATTTCGGCTACCGCACTTTTTTTACATAATAATCAACGATATGTTTTATGTTTTTATTCAAATGTATCCACCTGCTTTTGAGTTTTATTTGGATTATATTTTTCCTTATTGATTGGTTTTAAACGTCTGAGCATGATTTCAACCTGTCCAAGAAACAGATCAAGATCATCGTCTGGTATATTATTCCCATCAAAATTTACTGGGCCATCATCACGATTGGTTAATTTTCTTTTGAGACTGTTTAAATCTTTTGCAATATCACGGTTATCCTTTTCAGAAAGACCATTCTGATCAATACCGTTTAATAAGTAATCCATGCTTACACCAAAATACTGGGCTACTTTATTTAATTTATCTGCGTTTGGCGTAGTTTTGTCCCATTTTGTAATAGTGCCATTTCCAAAACCAAGTTTTGCTTCGAGTGCTGTTAAACCTATTCCCTGCTCATTTGCAAGATTTTTTATGCGTGTTTTTAATGACATAATGTTTACCTCCATAATTTTATAGAAAAAAATCTAAAAACAGTATTGACAAATAGAATATTATCTATTATACTGCATCTTAGATAGAAAAATATCTATTGA
The DNA here is from genome assembly GCA_910574915.1 of Eubacteriaceae bacterium. GTDB lineage: Bacteria > Bacillota > Clostridia > Lachnospirales > Lachnospiraceae > Eubacterium_J. The sequence continues at coordinate 315 of CAJTCR010000155.1, read as the reverse complement.
ATATGAATATTGTCTATATACAATATAGAATATTTTCTTGAAAAAGTCAATATTAATTAGAACAAATTCGTGAAATGACTATCGGAAAATAATTACTATTTGAGAGTATGGATTAACGAAAGGAAGGTGATTCATATTGAAAAATAAGAAATGGATAAAAAAGGAATGCCATAGATGTAAGTCATACAATCAAGAGTGCGAAAGAGGGGCATATAACCTGAATCCGTACAGATGGAGTGATATTGAAAAGAAAAAGGAAGAAATGATACATCGTGAAATGAAATAGGCTGGAAAGCCTGATATTTTTTGATTTTT
>CAJTCR010000154.1 GCA_910574915.1 Eubacteriaceae bacterium | reverse complement strand
GGTTATAGGAATAAAATTTTTATCGGAACAAGCCGCAAAAACCATTGTAATCACAAGGATAATGCGGTAAAAAGTTCCGATAAAAATATATCCGTGCAAGAGAATTGGATGGGAGGAAAAATTTCTGATTTAGAAAAAGTTCCTATAAAAATTGGCACAATAATCATTGTTCGATATGCTATAGGAAGCAGGGACATTCCTGACTACTATATGAGGAGGACTACTTATTGTGATAACAAGAGAAAAAGTACCAGTTGAAGGACTGCTGGAAAGCTACGAGGCTGCCCTGATGCAGACAGGGTACAGTATCACCACAAAGCTGTTGCTTATACGACGGGCGGATCTTATGATCCGGCAGCATCTGAACGAAGGCATGGTGTATTTTGACCAGTCTGTCATCAATCGTTATTTGAGAGAGATTGATGACAGATATTTCAGGGGTACTATGCAGAAAAAACATTATGAGCGAACAAAACGTGAAATCGACCGTTTCGTCAGCTATGTCTGCACAGGACGGATTGATGCCCTGTCAAGTACGCTCCGTGGAGCCAGGCAGGAACTGACACCAACATTCAAGCAGATTGCAGAGGAATTTATAGCAGGGGATTTTCATCCTAATACCCGCTGTGACATACGATGGGTGGCATACAAATACTTTGCTTGGCTGGAAGACCGGGGATTCAAAGATATGTCAGGTGTCGGAGCCATACATATCCAGAAATTTCTTCTGTTCTGTTCAGAACACTATGCGCCGGGTACCATCCACAATGTACGTCTGTATTTGAAGAAACTGTACGCTTTCCTCCATATGACCGGGCAGGTGAACGATGATTATTCAGCATTGTTTTCCTTTTCGGTGCAGCGGGAAAAAAGGGTGTTCCCGGTTCTTCCAAAATCAGATATAGCTAAGCTGCTGGACGCAATCGACCGTTCAACGGTCAAAGGAAAACGTGACTACGCGATTATGATGCTGGGGACTGTCCTCGGCCTGCGGGCCTGTGATGTGATAGCTCTGAAGCTGGAAGATATAGACTGGCTTCGGGGTGAAATCCGCATTGTGCAGTCCAAAACCTCCTATCCGGTGCATCTGCCATTAACACAGGATGTGGGGGAAGCCCTGAAAGATTACATTCTTAATGCCCGGCCACATACAGCGGACAATGAAATTTTTCTCCGTATCAATGCGCCGCACAAAAGGCTTGCTGCCGCAGTGACAGTAGGAGAAATTTATAGGGACTGCTGTATCGCTGCCAGCCTGCCGGCAAGTACCCGGTTCCATAATCTACGCCGTGCGCTTGGCACGTCTATGGTGACAAACGGAATCTCTGTCTATGATGTCGCTCAGGTATTCGGGGACAAAAACGTCAACTCAACAAAGCCCTATCTTGCTGCGGATATGGAACATCTTAAAATGTGTGCATTAACCTTTGCGGGAATTGAGCCGGAAGGCGGTGAGCCTCAATGATAAAATTTTCAAGCGTATTCGGAGAACGGATTTCAAATTTTCTGGACTATCGCACCGCACGTGGTTATAAAAGAGAAACCTACCTCCGGCATTTCATAAAATTTGATTGCTGGTGCATGGAAAAGCATCCAACACAAACAAAACTGTCCCGCGAACTTGTTCTCGACTGGATTAATGATGCTGTGGTTTCCAGCTACAATACTGCCCAACGGGTTGCATCCATGCGGCAGTTTGCAAGATACCTGTGTGCTATTGGAGAAGAAGCATATATCCTGCCAGAAAAATATGCCCCGCTTAAAAGCAGGGCAACTGCTTACCTTTTTACTGACATGGAGTTGTCGGCTCTTTTCAGGGCCATTGACCAACTGCCACCCACAAAAAAGGAACCTTTTCTGAATGAAATTGCCCCTGCCTTGTACCGCCTGATCTATACCTGTGGCCTGCGCCCAAATGAAGGCCGGGAGCTATTGGCGGAAAACATCCATTTAGAAACTGGCGAAATCCTCATTACGCATACTAAGCGGAACAAAGAACGTATTGTTGTCATGTCGGATGATATGCTTATTTTTGCACGCAAATATGAACAGCGGCGAAGGCTTTTTTGCTGTGAAAATCCATACTTCTTTCCATCTGCAAATGGTGGGGCGTTGACAACGGAAACCTTGTATTCCGCATTCAACAGGGCTTGGTCCCATGCAGAACTGGCGGGGAAGTATCCAGGGAAAGTTCGTGTGTATGATCTCAGGCATCGATTCGCTTCGGCTTGTCTGAACCGCTGGCTCAATAATGGAGAAAATTTAATGGCCATGCTCCCATTCCTTCGTGAATATATGGGGCATGGCAGCTTGTCCGAAACGGCATACTACATCCATATCCTGCCGGAAAACATCATCAAGTCTTCCGCTATTGATTGGGATAAATTTAACGCGATGTTCCCGGAGGTGACGGAATGATGAAGACTGGAGAAAGTTCACTATTTCCACTGTTATACGACTACCTGAAAACCTACCTGCCCAAGCAACGCAATGTTAGCCACAACACAATCCTTTCATACCGAAAAGCCTTAGAAGAACTTCTGGACTATGTGAAAGAGCGCGAACAGATACCGCTAGGCAGCCTCTCTTTTGAACATCTGACTGCCGATGTTATTTTTTCGTTTCTTGAACATCTCGAATTGGAAAAGGGGTGCTCTATTTCTACACGCAATGCCAGATTTGCTGCAATCCGTGCTTTTATGGACTATGCAGCCGATCATGACATAACGTTAATCGCTAATCTCAATAAGTTGAAGAAGGTTCCATTCAAGAAGCCTGACAACACGATTATGGTAGATTATATGAGCATGAGGGCGATTACCGCGATTATTGAGCAGCCAGACATTAATACACCAAAAGGACTGCGCGATAGATTTTTTATTATGCTTTTGTATGATACTGGCGCACGGGTTCAAGAGGTACTTAACTTAAAGCTGGGGGATTTGCAGTTAGGCCAGTTACCCAAAGTTACGCTGTTTGGAAAGGGACGAAAAACCCGTGTTGTGCCATTAATGGAAAAAACAGCTCAACATTTAAAAAAATATTTGTCCGTATTCCATAAGGATACTGCTCAAAATGTTGATGCGCCATTATTCTATTCAGTAATTCATGGCAACAAGCAACGTCTTTCTGACAGACGAATTAGATATGTACTCCAAAAATATGGCGAACAGGCCCGGCGTGTTTGTCCTGAAGTTCCCTCCAACGTATATCCGCATTTATTGCGTCATAGCCGCGCGATGCATTTATATCAAGAAGGCATGGATTTGACACTTGTATCCCAATGGCTTGGACACTCGCAGCTTGAAACCACTCAAATTTATGCCCATGCAGATACTGAGCATAAGCGTAAGGCTATTGAAGCAGCTACGCCGCAGGACAATCCGCTCTACTCCAAGCTAAATTCTGCGAGATATACTGTAACTGACGAAGAAACTCTCAAGAAATTGACTGGGTTAAAATAGCTGTATTTTTATAGGAACTTTTGGGGAATTTGAAATTTATTCCCGTACACAATTTCCTGGCATAGTTGAATTTTTATCGGAACTTTTTACCGCTGTATCCTTGTATTTTCAAGGATTCTTGTAACTTGTTCCGATAAAAATTTTGTTCCTATAACC
>CAJTCR010000153.1 GCA_910574915.1 Eubacteriaceae bacterium | reverse complement strand
CCTTTCAGAGTTTGGAAATAATTATACACGAATGTGTAAAGATTGTCTTTGACTAAATTCAATATAACAGAAAATTTGAAACTTGGGAATACATAAAAGCTTGCGTTTACCGTGAGATGACCAGTACTGTGGGGAAGATATTGAAAAACTGGTGCGTCCGATCTTGAACGGACAGGCAGATATTGTAATTGGAGAACGCCCAATTGACCAGACAGAGTATTTTTCTCCTTTAAAAAAGAAACTTCAGCGTTTCGGAAGCTGGGTTGTACGCAAGGCGTCAAATACAGATATTCCAGACGCACCGAGCGGATTTCGTGCATATAGCAGAGAAGCCGCACTGCGGTTGAATGTAGTAAATGAATATACATATACATTAGAGCAGATTGTACAGGCGGGACAAAACCGGATGGCAATTATGTCAGTGCCAGTGCGTACAAATGCGCAGCTTCGCCCTTCCAGATTGTTTCACAGTATGTTTGGCTATATTAAAAAATCAATGGTTACGATTGTGAGAACGTATCTTATGTATAAACCGCTACGTTTTTTTACAGTTGTTGGCAGTGTTCCTCTGATGATTGGAATGATGACAGGAATACGATACCTAGGTTATTTTTTTCATGGAGTTGGGGATGGACATATTCAGTCATTATTACTTGCGGTTATGATGATTTTGCTTGGATTTATGATAGGTATTGTAGGATTACAGGCAGATGTGATTGCTGCAAATAGAAAATTGTTAGAGGATATTCGTTACGAAGTAAAAAAGAAAAATTATGAAAAAAACAGCAATGAGAAAACTAAATGATAAGATTATTGGACAAAATATACTGTTTATATCGACGAAAAATAAAGATTATATTAGAAATCAACAAGAAATTAGATTACTGAGAAAAAATGCAGAGATATATAATGAGATTGTATTTTCTGACAAGTCTTATTTTAAAAGAATTTTAAAGGTATATGCTGCATGTTTGAAAACTATCTGGAAGAAGTCGGATATTATATATGTAGGATTTGCTCCACAGTTGCTTGTACCGTTTTTGAAAAGGTGGAAGAAGGAGAAATATGTAATTGTTGATTTTTTTATTTCTTTGTTTGATACGTTTGTACATGATAGGAAATATGTTAAAGAAAAATCATGGATAGCAAAAGTACTATACAAAATTGATAAAATAACATTAAATTGTTGCCATTATGTCATTGTGGATACACAGGCTGATCGGGATTATTTTTCGAAAGAGTTTCACATTCCATTTAATAAAATGGAAGTTATGTATTTGGAAGCGGATAGTAGTATATATGATATTCATAAATATGAGCGAAAAAAGATGCGGGTATTATATTTTGGCAGTGTCCTGCCTTTACAGGGAGTAGATGTGGTTCTTGAGGCAGCAAGGATCTTAAAAACACATAGAGACATTTCTTTTATAATTATAGGGCCATTAAAGGAGATGAATGAAAACTGTTATCCGAATGTGATTTTTTATCATTGGCTGCCACAGAAAAAGTTAGCAGAGCAGATCGCAATAGCAGATCTTTGCATTGCAGGGCATTTTAATAAGGAAATTGAAAAGGCAAAACGAACGATTCCTGGTAAAGCTTATATTTATGAAGCAATGAAAAAACCTATGATACTTGGGGATAATGAAGCAAACCATGAGCTGTTTCAGGAAGATCTTATGCATTATTATGTCGAAATGGGGAATGCTAGAGCATTGGCGGAAAAAATCATTGACGTAAAAAACAGATGGAGAAAATGTCATGAGAAAAATATTAAGGCTAAAAAATAGATATCAGCTATTTGCAATGATATTCAGTCTAATATTTTGTGGAATGTCACTTTTCAGAGGAGTTGATATTTCTTTGATAGCAGATGAAATAGGCACAATAGCATCTGCTCCATTTTTGGCTGGGTTTGACTGGAGTGATGTAGTATCAAAAACAAACTATTATGGATTTGGATATTATTGGATAGCATTTGTGCTGTTTAAGATGACGGATAATTATGTTGTCATATTTGCAGTAATAACAATTGTAAATTTTATTTTATGCACAGGCGTAAGTATACAAATCTATCTAATTTTGACAAGAGAATTTGGTCTGCCAGAAAATATAATTACTACTTTGGTGGTGTCTATTTGCTGCACTTTTCGTCATAATGCATACGATTTTGCAAACGAATATCCTGTTTTCATTTTGACGTGGCTTATTTGTGCGTTGTTAGCAAAATTATGCCATAAGAATAACAGCGATAAAACTAACACGAAGTGTACAGTGGCATTGGCATTGATACTTATATATGCATTAACGGTGCATGAACGGATGATCGGGCTATGGATATCGGTTTGCATAACTATACTTATATTTCGATTGCTGTTTGGAACAAAAATTGTGGTAGAAAAATATTTTTTTCTGTTAATGTTGATGGGGTTTTTAATACAAAGAATTTTTAGAAAAGAAGTATTGAAAAACCTGTGGTTGTTGTCAGATGGGCAAAAAATAACAAATATGACAGCTTTATCCATCAATTCATTTTCTTTTTTAAAAAGTTGGAATACAATTTGTACAATGTTTGACTGTATGGTATCAAATTTTTATAAATTGGTATTGTCTTCTTATGGAATGGTATTTGCTGTACTATGCATGATACTGATTAAAGGGGTCAAGACTATAAGCAGAAAGTATAGGAAGGAAATAATTATAAATGAATATGATATGAGGACAACCCTAATTATTTGTGTATATGGAATGACAATTACAATTATGATGATTGGATTAGCAACGAAAGGTGCAGAATCCATATATAAAGGATATGTTTCAGGTATTCCAACAGCAGGGTATAAACATTTTTTTTATATGAGATATTATTATCCCTTTATTGGACCTGTTTTTGCGGCTGGCTATACTTTGTTGGTAAAATATGCTGCTGCTATCAAAAAGTATATACCAGCAGTATTTATGTGTTGTTTTGTTGTATTCTTTTATTTGTGCTGGAGGATTTTACCACGAGTAAAGGGTACAAACTATTTTGCAATTAGAACCAATTTTTCACCAATTATTACAAGATGGTGGAATGATACTACGGATCAAGCGCAAATATTTAATGTTATTTTTTCTTTTTTAATTCTTTTGATATGCTGTTATTTAACATTTACATTAGATAAAAAGAAAAGCCAAGCAGTTTGGATTGTTTTAATAGTTGCTGTGCTTTGTAGGCAGGCATCTTTTGTGTGGAATGATGAACCTGCAAAATTTACGTGTCAAACGTCGGGGGCATCTTATGAATTTATCAAGAACTTAGAAAAGGATGTGCAAATACCAAAAAAGGTCTATTGTTTGAACGATATTTATACTTTTCAGTTTGTATTGAGTAGATATTCTATTGTTGGCGAGATGCCCCAAAAGAGTGAAAAAAATGTGATTATATTTTCAAGAGATTCTTTAGATAATGAGGAAAAGATGAGTGGATTTTATTCTATTCAATTAGATGATAATGAATATGTCTATATAAAGTAAACGGTAGATAGTACGTACCTCGACTATGAGGGCAAAGTGTGTGACAATAGGCTATATTTCTATCATAAGTATTAAAAGTTAAGCCTTAACTTTTGATACCGTTATACGGAGGTAAGTCTATGAACTCAGCAACAACAGCAGTGGCTGTACAATACCGTTTAAAAGAGTGG
>CAJTCR010000152.1 GCA_910574915.1 Eubacteriaceae bacterium | reverse complement strand
CGCTAACGAATAATGCTCATCTTTTAGTAGTAAAGTGCCTTATTTCTCAGCATTCTTTAAAATGATTAACATTTTGGAATGCTGAGTATAACGCCTGAAATGTTGATGTATCCATTTGAAGCGGAGAGCATCTCTTACGCGGTCTGCCAATATTTTGGGATTCAGACCGGCGCAAACAGCTTTGGGTACATTGCGAACTGGAGCCAGGGCAAGGAGCTGAAGGAACTGCGGGCCAGCCTGGAAACCATCAACAAGACCGCCGGTACTCTGATTGCCGATATTGACCGCCATTTTCAGGAGGTCTGCAAGGAGCGCGGCATTGATCTGGAATCCGGGCCGGAGCAGGACGCCGGAAAAGAAACCATGCAGCCGGAAAGCCCGCAGGCCGATACGGAAAATCAAGAGGTTTCCCCTGAACCGGAACCCTCCTGGAAAATCCCCGTCGAACTGCCGGAGCAGGACCCCTCCATGTTCCGCTATTACATTACCCAGGAATCGCTGGATGTGGGAACCTATCCTTTGATGGACGGGAAAACCATCACTGAACTGGCCGCATGGATAAAGGTGGAACAGGATTCCATCACTGCCTTTGGCTGTATCGACTACCCCCAGCCGCTGACCGCCGAACAGGAACGGGAATACGCCCTTTTGCCCGCCAGCCAAAACCCGCGGGCGCTGGATTCCATCGGCCATGCCGCAGAAGCCGCCCCGCTGCCCGACGCGCCGGAGCAGGCGCTGGATGAATACCCGATGCCGGACCCGGCGCTGTGTGAGGACGATCTGAAAAACTGCGGCTATCAGGACGGGGACTTGCTGCCCCTCTCCAAAGAGCGGGCGCTGGAACTGTTTGAGCAGGATTTGACGGTGTACGCGGTGGTGGACGGGGGCGGCGCGGAAATGCTCTTTGACCGGGAGGAATTTGAATCCCAGCTGCCCGGTACGGTGTTCGCCCTTTCCCGCGAGGAATGGGAGGAAAGCCCAGCCTTTGACGCGCTGGTGCAGGACCGGCTGAACCGCCAGCAGGAACGGGAGCAGGCGTTTCTCTCTCATGAGGGGGACTGCTTTGCCATCTATCATGTAAAGGATGATGACAGCCTGCGGGAAATCCGCTTTGAGGGGCTGGACTGGCTCCAATCCATCGGGCGCGAGGTGGAGCGTGAGAATTACAACCTGATCTACACCGCGCCCCTTTCCGGCAAAGATACGCCGGAGGTTGTGGCGGAGCAGCTGTTCTACCGCTTCAACAACGAACACCCCAGGGACTATCACAGCCCCTCCATGAGCGTCAGCGACATCGTTGCCATCCGCAGGGACGGCGCGTTATCCTGTCATTACTGCGATAGCTTTGGCTTTCAGCAGATCACCGGTTTTCTTGACGCGAACCCGCTGAAAAATGCGGAAATGTCTATGGAGGACGATTACGGCATGATTGACGGGATCATCAACAACGGTCCCAAAGAGCCGACCGTAGCCCAGCTGGAACAGCAGGCCAGAAGCGGCCAGCCGATTTCCCTGATGGATTTGGCGGCGGCTGTCCACCGGGAGGAACAAGACAAGCGGAAATCGGTGGTGGAACAGCTCCACCAGCAGCCGAAGCAGGAAAGTAAAAAGACAGCGCCGAAAAAGAGCGCGGAAAGGGAGCTTTGATATGGGACACTTTACCTTTGAAGAAATGAATCTGATGTGCATTTACAACACCGGAACCCGCGCCGGACTGATGGAGAGCCTGACCGAGATGCGCGGCTATCTCTCGCCGGAGGAAACGGAGCTGATGGAACTGACCGACAGCGCCCTTCATAAGCTGCGCGCCATGACGGACGCGGAGTTTGACAGTCTGGAACTGTACCCGGACTTTGACGAATAGGAACCAACAGACCGGAGGGGCTGGCGCTGTGCCGCCCCTTCCTTTTATCCAAAACCCGAAAGGAGGGCCGAAAACAATGGCAACCAAAGCGCAGATGTACGCACAGATGGCCGACCATGCGGCGGTGCAGCTCACTTCCAGCTGGAATGAGTGGATGCGGTTTCTGGACACAGCCTCCAGGCTTTACAAATACCCGTTCCATGACCAGCTGATGATCTACGCCCAGCGCCCGGACGCTACCGCCTGTGCGGAGTATGACCTGTGGAATGACAAGATGGGCCGCTATGTCCGGCGCGGCTCCAAGGGCATCGCCCTGGTGGACGATTCCGGGGACCGGACCCGGCTGCGGTATGTCTTTGACATCTCCGACACCGGAACCCGCCCGCACTCCCGCACTCCCTGGCTCTGGAAGATGGAGGAACGGCATATAGATTCCATCTCCGCCATGCTGGAAAACCGGTATGGGGTGGGCGGCGATGATTTAGGCGGGCAGCTGACCGAGATCGCCCGCAGGCTGGCCGGGGAATACTGGGCGGACAACGGGCGTGACTTCCTCTACATCGTTGACGATTCCTTTTTGGAGGAGTACGATGAACTTAACATCGAAGTCCAATTCAAAGCCGCCGCCACCGTCAGCATCGCCTATTCCCTGATGTCCCGCTGCGGGCTGGCCCCGGAGCAGTATTTCACCCACGAGGATTTCATGCCGGTTTTCGATTTCAACACACCGGCCACCGTTGGGGCGCTGGGAACGGCGGTCAGCCAGATCAACCAGCAGGTGCTGCGGCAGATCGGCGTAACCATTCTAAACGCGGAACGAGAGGCCAACAAAGAAAGGAGCCAGCAAAATGAACAACACCTTAACTTACATTCAGAACGGGGATTATCTGATTCCCAACCTGCAACTGACAGAACAGCCCGAAACGCCCCTGGGCAAGTACGGCAGGATGCGGAAAACCTACTTGAAGGATCACCGGCCCATCCTTTACAACCGTCTGCTGATGAGCGAGAAGCTGTACCCGCACCTGTTGGAGATCGACCGGACCGCGAACAGCCGATTGGAGCAGCTGATGCCAAAACTGGCGCAGGCGGCGGGCGTGACCGAGGAACTGAAAGCCCGCGACATGATGCAGTGGGTGGGCCTGATGAACAGCTGCAAGGCCCAGGCGGAGGAGATTCTGCTGGCGGAACTTATCAACAGCTGACCTTAAACCTGTTTCTGTCCGAAGCGGAACAGATTCAGAATATTGATGAAGCAGAGAATGTGAAAGCGTCCTCTGCTTTTTCTTTTGGTGTGCCCGGTGGGCACACGTTCTAACGGGTGAAAGTCCCCAATCCGCCCGGCAGTGGGAAGGATACAGCCGAAGCCAAGGGTGTCCATCGTGAGGTGGAATCTGAAGAAAGGATTAGGCAAAACTCTGGCTTGCTACATTTGAGGCTAAATACAGGGATAAGGTTGCCAAACAAACCAAAGTCCGATAACTGCACGGAACTGTAGTTAGTAGTTATGGAGTGAGTATAAGAGGGAAAGAGCGTGTGAGTACCCGGGGAGGTCTCGTGGACGCATCCAAAGTGATAGAACATTCGCGGGAGCGGTTGAAACAAGATTTACCACGAGAAGTCAGCAGAGGTCATAGTACCACTACGGTTGCAAACGTGGTGGGAAGGACTGAACTTTAGGAGATGTGAGTAAATGAATGTGACCAAAGATGGGTTTAAGGACAGACAACTTCATATGGAAGACTACCTGCAAATGGTATCTGCGGAACAGAAAGAGTATGCAGGAGTGTTCGTCTATCAGCGGATTACTGAAAACAACGACATCATCACGGACTTTTGGACGGACAATCTACTGGAACTGATTTTACGGAAAGACAACCTAAACAAGGCTTACAGGAAAGTGAAATCAAACAAAGGCAAAGGCGGAATAGACGGAATGCAGGTGGATGAACTTCTGCCCTACCTGAAAGGAAACCAGAGCGAAATAATCCAGAAGATAAAGGAAGGGAAATACAAACCCAACCCAGTCCGCAGGGTAGAGATACC
>CAJTCR010000151.1 GCA_910574915.1 Eubacteriaceae bacterium | reverse complement strand
ACAGCACAGATATTAAGCGTTGCCCTTACCAATAAAATAATAGCCAAGCTGGGCTATATCTCCATGCTTGACTATTATCTAAAAGTATCGTGAAAACTATTGAACCGCTGTATACCGAACGGTACGTACAGTGGTGTGGGAGGTCGGCTACTCAACTAATGGGTAGCCTCCTACCCGATCTACTGCTTTCTTTTCGCCTCCAGGCTTTCGCCGGACAAGCTTATGCATATCGTATCCCCGGTTGCCACTTCGCCGGACAGAATAATTTTCGCGGCAAGCGTCTCTACCGTTTTCTGCAAATACCGTTTCAGCGGCCTTGCACCGTATACCGGGTCATAGCCGTTTGCCACGATAAACTGCTCTGCCTGCGGTGTCAGCTCGACGCTCAGGCTGCGGTCAGAAAGGCGCTTATTTAAGTCTGCCATCAAAAGCCTGATAATACTGCCGATATCAGACTGCGTCAGCGGTTTGAATAAAATAATCTCATCCAGGCGGTTTAAAAATTCCGGGCGGAAGCCTGCACGCAGCTCGTTCATTACAGCATTCTCGCACGCCGGCAGAATCTCTCCCTTTGCGTCAATGCCTTCCAAAAGATGCGCGGAACCAATATTTGACGTCATAATCAGGATCGTATTTTTAAAATCTACCGTCCTGCCCTGGGAATCGGTAATGCGCCCATCGTCCAATACTTGCAGCAGCACATTAAATACGTCCGGGTGCGCCTTTTCTATCTCATCAAATAAAACAACCGAATACGGCTTCCTGCGCACCGCTTCTGTAAGCTGTCCGCCTTCTTCATAGCCCACATATCCAGGAGGCGCCCCAATCAGGCGGGAGACAGAATATTTCTCCATATATTCGCTCATATCCAGCCGCACCATATTGTTGGCATCGTCAAACAGGCTTTCGGCAAGCGCTTTTGCAAGCTCTGTCTTGCCCACGCCTGTAGGCCCCAAAAACAAAAACGAACCGATCGGCTTGGACGGGTCTTTAATCCCCGCTTTTGAACGGATAATTGCCTCGGTTACTTTCGTCACGCCTTCCTCCTGCCCGATGACCCGCTTATGCAGCTCTTCGTCTAAGTGCAGCGTCTTAGCGCGCTCGCCTTCGGTCAGCTTTGCAACCGGTATGCCTGTCCAGCGTGATATAATCCTGGCAATCTCTTCCTCGCTGACATTTTCATGCATCAGCGACAAATCTTCCATTTTCAGCCGTTCTTCTTCTGCTTCCAACTGCTTTTGTATCTGCGGCAGTTTACCGTATTGCAGCTCTGCCGCTTTATTTAAGTCATACTGCTGCTGCGCCTGTGCAATTTCCTTTTTCACATTTTCCAGCTCTTCACGCAGCTTCTGCACTTTTTCGATCAGTGCTTTTTCGTTGTCCCACTGTGCTTTTTTCGTCTGGAACGCACTGTTTTGCTCTGCGAGCTCTCTCTGCAAATGCTCCAGGCGTTCACGGCTTAACTGGTCAGACTCTTTTTTCAGCGCCGTTTCTTCTATTTGAAGCTGCATGACACGGCGGTTTAACGCATCCAGCTCGGCAGGCATGGAGTCCAGCTCGGTTTTAATCAGCGCACATGCCTCATCTACCAGGTCAATCGCCTTATCCGGCAGGAAACGGTCTGAAATATAGCGGTTTGACAGCACTGCAGCGGATACAAGCGCGCTGTCTGTAATCTTGACGCCATGAAACACCTCATAGCGTTCCTTTAGCCCTCTTAAAATCGAAATCGTCTCTTCCACCGTCGGCTCATCCACCATAACCGGCTGGAACCGCCGCTCGAGTGCCGCGTCTTTTTCAATATATTCCCGGTATTCATCAAGGGTCGTCGCCCCGATACAGTGCAGCTCTCCCCTTGCCAGCATCGGTTTTAACATATTTCCGGCATCCAGCGCACCGTCCGTCTTGCCTGCGCCTACAATCGTATGCAGCTCGTCGATAAACAAAATGATCTGTCCTTCGCTTTTACGCACTTCGTCCAAAACCGCCTTTAACCGCTCCTCAAACTCCCCGCGGTATTTCGCGCCTGCTACAAGCGCGCCCATATCCAGCGCAAACAGCTTTTTATCTTTCAGCCCTTCTGGCACGTCACCGCGCACAATCCGCTGCGCCAGCCCTTCAATCACCGCCGTCTTGCCGACACCCGGCTCGCCGATCAGCACAGGATTGTTTTTTGTTTTCCGCGATAAAATACGCACGACATTGCGGATCTCCTGATCCCGCCCAATCACCGGGTCTGATTTCTGCGCACGGGCACGCTCCACCATATCGTAGCCGTATTTTTCCAGCGTATCATACGTTGCTTCTGGGTGATCCGAGGTCACGCGCTGGTTGCCGCGCACCGTAGAAAGCGCCTGCAAAAACCGTTCCTTCGTAATGCCGTATTCTTTAAATATCGACTTCATCGCCTGGTTCGGATATTTCAAAAGGCTTAAAAACAAATGCTCGACCGACACATACTCGTCGCCCATCTGGCGCGCTTCATCTTCCGCGCTGACCAGCACCTGGTTTAAATGCTTTCCTATATATACCTGCCCGCCGGACACCTTTACCCGCGCTTTCAGATGCCGAAGCGCGTTGTCCATAAAATGTTCCTTATTGATCTCCATTTTCTCTACCAGCTTCAAAATCAAGCCGTCCGTCTGCCGCAGCAGCGCAACAAGAAGGTGCTCCTGCTCGATTTCCTGATTGCCATACTCATAAGCAAGCTTTTCACAGTCGTTCACTGCTTCTATCGATTTTTGTGTAAATTTCTGAATGTTCATAACGTTGCCTCCTTTTTGAAAAAACAGGTCTTTGTGGATCTGAATGCAATATAACACGAATTGTTAGCCACGTCAAGAGGTGAGTGCTAATTTTTAAAAAATCCCTTTTCAAAGTACCTCAAAGCCTTATTTTTAGCGAATCTTCGTTGTTATCAAAAAGCATAACATCGTCAAACTATTACATATTACTTCATATTTTTATTTAATTTGAAGTAATAAATGAGGTAGGATTACCCGATTAGCCTTATTTTTTCCAGCTTATTTATTTCTTTCCGGCTTCGCTCTGACGATACATGGTTATAAACTTCCATTGTAACAGAAATTTTGCTATGTCCCATAATGTATTGCAGCACCTTTGGATCAACTCCAGCTTCCGCCATTTTTGTACATCCGGTATGTCGCAAATTATGCGCTGATATGTGTGGAAGTTTTTCCATTGCATCATTGGATCTATTATACCTATTTACAACATTAAGAAGCATATTGTTTACGGCACTTGGCATAATTGGGTTTTTATTTTTTGTAGAGAAAACAAAATCGCTATACCCATCAATTTCAACGTCTGTTTTTTCCTGCTCCTTTTCTGTCAGCGATATCCTTTCGCTGGCATTATTGCTAAACTCCTGCAAACATCCTTTGCAAGGATTTTTTCTGATAATATCATCATCAACCGCAAGCTCCAGACAAGGGAAAATTATGCAATTATAATATTTTATTGTAGAATATTTTAACTCTTCACTCAGAAGCCCATTGTAAAACCTTAATATATCCGATTTTTTTATATCGCGCAATTTTTTATTCCCAAGAACGTCATTTCTTATTCTGCAATTCCATAAATCAATATAATTCTACTTGGTGGATTTTTTTTAATTCCGCTTTAAAGAAATATATTTATCAAACTGTTCATTAAGTGTAATTTCTGATCCTTCTATATCTATGTTATCTTCTAAGTCCCTGTTTATTTTCTTTTCCTGCTTTCTCAATTCCGAAAGATCTTTGGCGTATACGGATTTTCTTTTTCCAGACATATCCTTATACTGATACACATAGCGTCCGTCTTTTCTCTGGCTTTCCCCCTCGTATAATAAGTTTATAGCCAGTCAGAACAGGCTATAGACTTATTCTTTTTTGATATAGATGTAGGATGATTTCTAAGAGGACTCCCTCTCCATCTTTTTCCATCTATACAGTTAATAGTTACC
>CAJTCR010000150.1 GCA_910574915.1 Eubacteriaceae bacterium | reverse complement strand
TGGCAGGTTTGCCGGGAAGGGGACAGGGAATAATGTTTACATGGACATCAAAGGCAGGAAACCGGCTTTTAAGCGTACCCGTTCCTTTATTGACCGGAATACTCTCTTTTCCACAATCCGCAGGTACGGAAAGAAAATAAAGCCGGATTTTGACGGGCATACTTATTTGGAAACAGTGCAGTGCTTCTTTGAACTGCCGGAAGGGGAACAGGATAAATACAGGGTGACATATGACGGGCAGGAAACATTCGCTTTCCCTATGTCGGATAAATATATACTCGGACTTTACACGCACTGTATCTCGGCAAGGCGGGCGGCATCGGCGGATATGGATATTCCCGGCACAGGCTTTTCAGAAAAAGAACAGAGAATTGCAAGCCTTGAGGGTGTGCGTGACGTGCTGTTCCAGTGCCTTTTGTTTGACACGATAAAATGCGGGGAAGGCGTGTTATATGCTGACCTCTGCACGATTTACTGTTTAAAAGAGAATAAATAGCTTTTGGACTTTTTGTCCAGAAGTGGATCAGGAGGATGCGCTATGGCAGAAATATATATTACGGAAGAACAGCGGGCAAAATGCCGGAAAGTGGCGGATGCGTTTGCGGAACTGTATGAGCTGGCAGATGTAATGGTGGCGGATGCCGGGAGGTTCGGCTTTGTCCGTCTGCAATGGTTCAGTGAGGGAGAAGGCTTTGATTCGGCAATGGCATTTTCGGACAGCATGGAACTGTTTGAGGAACTTTGGCGGATATGGTATGAACATGAGGTCTTAACGCCTGTTTTGGGTACGCCGCTTGCGGAGCTTGACTATGACGAGATATTCAGATCGCTTTCCAAAGACAGGCAGGAGGAAATCTTGGAAAAGAAGAAATATTTTATTTCCCGGTGTGAAGATGCTTTCGCTTAGGTGGCAGATATTTTTTACAATTTCGGGGCGTTTTCTGTTAAAATAGACCGTATCAGGGTAAAGGAGTGGTGTGTTTGGGAAACAGGAAGCGCCTGAAAAGGGCAGACAGGACATATAAAGACTTAAAGCAGAAGCAGAAAGCAGGAATAGCAGACGGTATGTTTGAAAAGACCTGTGATTATTACAGGGAGCATGGCAGGATGCCGGAAGGAGAGGACTGTGAAAAAATTGTGGGGCAGATTTACCAGAGGGTAAAGGGGATAGCGGAAAAGGCTTCTTTTGATGAAATATACAGCCTGTACCTTTACCGTCTGCCACGTTATGAAACGAGAATAGCGGAGAACGGGCTTCCGGAAAAGAAAGAGAAAAAGAAAGAAGATGCCGACAAGCCGAAAGTAAAGCAGATAGGCAGGAGCAAAAAAGTATGCCCGAACTGCGGAAGGAAGATGAAACAGCAGTTTATCGGGTTACAGCACTGCAAATGCGGCATAAGTTGGAAAAAAGACATCGGATATTTTGAGCGTACTGGGGATATGGTTTTCGCTCTGGAACGGAGGAAAGCAGGGAAAAAGACAAAGCAGTGTCCGGTAATCCGGTACAGATAATTAAATATCAGAAACAGCGTGAGGGCAGTTATAGACCGTAAACAGCGGTTTGTAGCTGCCCTTTTTGCGTTTATAAAACTTTTGGACAAAAAGTCCAGAAGCGGAAAGGAGAAAGAAGGAAAATGAAACACAAAAAAGTAGCAGCCGCCCTTTCAGCGGCGGTGGCAGGCGCATCGGTATTAGCCGGAATCCTTTATGCGGCGGGGAAAAGAAAACCGAAAAAGGGGCGGGAGCCGGACTTACAGGAAGAAGGTCTGACGGAAGGGAAGCTGCGGGAGTGCCTTCTCCGTCTGTTCCGGCTGTATGAGGACAGTGAGTTTGATGATTCTGCGGAGTTTTTGGGCAATGGGAGTGATCCGAGGGAATATGAGGCGGAGAACTATTCCAGCCAGTTATTCCCTTATATCAAAAGGAACATGAAGGACGTGATGATGATGGAGGGGGATGACGGTACGGGGAAAGAACCCTTCGCCATGACGGACGTGCTTTTCTGTTATCCAGCCTGCAAGATAGGCTGTGAGATAAGGGAACTGTTTTCAGACAACTTTGTCCTGTGCCTTGAAAGCGAGATGTGGATACTGGAAAACGGGGAGTTTGCGTCTGTATACTGTGTCAGTATTGGAAAGGACGGAGGGCGGCTCAGTTACCGCTTTGTGGATACCTATATCAAAAATCCGGGGGATATTCCTATCTGCTTTGAGGATTTGGAAAGCGGTTTTACAGAGATAATCGAAGCGGAGAAAGAAGGGAGAAAACCCTATCTGCCATAACCCGATCAGAAAGGAGAACGTATGAAATATTTAATCCACAGGCTGTACGTCCCACCCTGACGGGGGTACAGCAATAAAAAAAGAAGGAGGAAAACCATGCAGGAGGAAGTGACACAGAAAACGATTGCCCTTGTGTTCAAATCTTCCCGGCTGACTGCCGACGTGCTGAAAAAGGCTATGGAGATGTATCTGGAACACCGGAAACAGGGAAAGCAGATGCCGCATGGGAAAATATCAGTGAAAGAGCTGGTCGGTCAGGGTATGGGCGCTTCGAGCATTGAGGTGACGGATAACAACATTAAGTCCTTTGAGAGAGTGGCAAAGAAATACAACGTACAGTTTGCTGTAAAAAAGGATAAGACGGAAAAACCGCCGAAGCACATTGTATTATTCAAGGGCAAGGATGCCGACGTGATTACGCAGGCATTTAAGGAGTTTGTAAAAGTTAATGAGAAAAAGCACAACCGCATCTCCGTTAAGGAGAAGCTGGCGCAGTTCCGGGAGCAGTTAGGAAAGGGCAAGAACCGGGAGAGGGCAAGGGAACATTTAAAAGACAGGGGGCAGTCATTATGAGTAAAATCGTAGACGGCATCGCCAAAGACTTAAAATCAATCCCTGAAAAGCTCAAGGCAAAGACGGGAAATGTAGATAAAAAGAAACTTCTCCTTATGAATCTCCCCTATGCGCTTGCCGGGTATTTCTGCGACAAAATAGCGTGGCTGTGGCGGGTATCGCCGGGGCAGGACGTTTCTGAAAAGATGATGGCGGTCATGGCGGGGATGGAGGATTTATTTTCCAACCCGTTACCAAGTTTCCACCCAAAGGATTTGCTGATAGGGGCAGGATGCGGCATTGCGCTCCGCCTTGTGGTGTATTTCAAAGCCAAGAACGCCAAGAAGTTCCGGCATGGCATGGAGTATGGTTCTGCGAGGTGGGGGACAGCAAAAGACATTGAGCCTTATGTCGATCCGGTATTTGAGAACAATGTGCTGCTGACAGAAACGGAAAGGCTGATGATGTCCGGCAGACCAAAACAGCCGAAGTATGCGAGGAATAAAAATATTCTTGTTATCGGCGGCTCCGGTTCGGGCAAGACGAGGTTTTTTGTAAAACCGAACCTGATGCAGATGCACTCATCATATGTTGTCACCGATCCGAAGGGGACAGTGTTAGTGGAGTGCGGAAAAATGCTCTTAAAGAACAATTACCGGGTGAAAGTGCTGAATACCATTAACTTTAAAAAGTCCATGCACTACAACCCTCTCGTTTATATCCGGAGCGAGAAGGACATTTTGAAACTCGTAAACACAATCATTTTAAACACCAAAGGGGAGGGGCAGCAATCCGGCGAAGATTTTTGGGTGAAAGCCGAAAAGCTCTATTACACCGCACTGATCGGGTACATCTGGTATGAGTGCGTGGAGGAAGAACAGAATTTCACTACTCTGCTTGACATGATAAATGCCAGCGAAGCAAGGGAGGATGACGAGGAATTTAAAAATCCCGTTGATTTGATGTTCGATGAGCTGGAGGAAAGAGAGCCGGAGCATTTTGCAGTAAAGCAGTATAAAAAATACAAACTGGCGGCGGGCAAGACAGCGAAAAGCATCTTAATTAGCTGTGGCGCACGTTTAGCCCCCTTTGACAGTGCAGCGACACGTTGTCGCATATAAACTCTACGTGGGATTTTCCTGCAAAGAGGTAAAAGTGACGGAAAGGCTACGGCCTTTCTAACTGATATT
>CAJTCR010000149.1 GCA_910574915.1 Eubacteriaceae bacterium | reverse complement strand
ACAGCACAGATATTAAGCGTTGCCCTTACCAATAAAATAATAGCCAAGCTGGGCTATATCTCCATGCTTGACTATTATCTAAAAGTATCGTGAAAACTATTGAACCGCTGTATACCGAACGGTACGTACAGTGGTGTGGGAGGTCGGCTACTCAACTAATGGGTAGCCTCCTACCCGATCGTGCATGGAGGATTGTATGAATGTATTTGAAGCAGTGAGGGAGAATGGGATAACCGCAAGGCAGGCGGCGGAGAATTGCGGGATAAAGATAAACCGTAACGGTATGGCAGTCTGCCCGTTCCACAAGGACAAAAACCCAAGCATGAAGATAGACAGGCGGTATTACTGTTTCGGATGCGGGGAGAAGGGGGATGCCATTAATTTTGTGGCAAAGTTTTATGGGCTTGGCAAGAAAGATGCGGCAGTACAGATTGCGGCGGCTTTCGGTATCAGTTTTGATGACAGCAGGGGCAGGAAACCGCCGTCAAGACGTAAGAGAAAGTTATCGCCGGAGCAGAGGTTTGAGAGGGCGGAAAAGAAGTGTTTCCGTGTGCTTTCAGATTACCTGTGCTGTTTAAGGCAGTGGGAAGAACAGTATGCGCCGCATAAGGCAGAGGAAGAATGGCATCCGCTGTTCTGTGAAGCATTGGAAAAGAAGGATTACATTGAGTACCTGTTAGATATTTTATTATACGCTCCGTTATCGGAGCGTGTGGAACTGGTAACAGATTATGGAGAGGAAGTGTTGAGGATTGAAAGAAGATTGGAACAGTGTGTCAAAGGAACAGCGGGCGGCACTGGAACAGACCATGAATAAGATGGAGCAGGCGTCACAGCCGGAAACATGGTTTGACGGGAACAAAGTCAATGACGTGCTTTTCTGTGAGGATTTCCTTGCCGGACACCCTATGAAGTGCATACATGGAACATTTTTTGATGTAAACGGTGCAGTCGGTGATGCGGAGCAGATTAAGGCGGAGATATACCACAAGATTGCGCCCTATGTTACATCAAATATCGCAAAAAAGGCAGCCTCACTCCTTGATGCGCTGCGGATCAGGAGCTACTCGCCGCCGCTGCCGTTCCAGACAGACCGTATCCATGTGGCAAACGGCACATACTTTTTATCAAAGGACTTCTCCGCACAGAAAGATTTCTGCATGAACAGGCTCCCGGTGAGGTATATGCCGGATGCGCCGGAACCGTCACAGTGGCTTTCCTTTATAGGGCAGTTATTGGAGCCGGAGGACATAATCACATTGCAGGAGTTCATGGGCTATGTGCTGCTCCCAACAACAAAAGGGCAGAAAATGATGATAGTCATAGGGAAAGGCGGGGAGGGAAAGTCACGCATCGGCAGGGTGCTGAGGGCTTTACTTGGTGACAGCATGAACACGGGCAGCATACAGAAAGTGGAAGTTGACCGCTTTGCAAGGGCAGACCTTGAGTGGAAACTCCTGATGCTTGATGATGACATGAAGCTGGAGGCGCTCCCGCAGACCAACAACATCAAGTCCATAGTGACGCTGGAAGATAAAACGGATTTGGAGCGCAAGGGAAAGCAGAGCAAGCAGGGGTATTTATGTGTGCGGTTTATCTGTTTCGGGAATGGCAACCTTGGTTCGCTGTATGACCGTTCTTATGGCTTTTTCCGCAGGCAGATAGTTCTCAATGTGAAAGAGCGTGAGCCAGACAGGAAAGATGATCCGTTCCTTGGGGAAAAGCTGATTGCTGAAGCAGAGGGCATATTTCTATGGTGTCTTGATGGATTGCACCGTCTGATTGATAACGGGTATGAGTTTACCATAAGCAAAAGAGCGGAGGACAACCTTACAAAAGCCATGCAGGACGGGAACAACATCATCGTATTCATGCAGTCGGAAGGCTATATAAGGTTGGAGAAAGGCACACACGCCACGTCAAAGCAGCTTTACAGCGCCTACAGCCAGTGGTGCGAAGATAACCTTGAAAAACCGTTGGGGGAGCGCAGCTTTTCCAACTATTTAAGGCAGAATGAAAAGCAGTACGGGCTTGACTATACCCACAATATCGCAGTCGGGGCAGGGAAAACAGCGAGGGGATTTAAGGGAATCCATGTAAAAGTGCGGACAGAGGAAAACGGGCATTAAGGCGTATAAGACGCAAAGACGGGCAAAATCCGAAATCCTTTTTTATATATACATACGGCTGTGTAAGAGCCTGTATCTTATATATAAATATTTTTATTTTCTAATTTGAAAAAGAAGTGTCTTAGCGTCTAAGCATAGGAAACATAAGGGTTTGAGGGTATTTTGGAAGCGTCTTTGTTGCGTCCTTTCAAAGCGTCTGATACCCGGCAGGAGAATTTTAACACCCTGCCGGGCTTTTATTTTATAGAACAGGACGCAGAAAGCGTCTGATATTAGATTAAAATTGGGAGGGATTCTATTTGAATAAAGCAAAACTGATAGTGACGAGGGTATTTGACAGCGAGCGTACACCGCAGGATGCGTTTGTGAGGGCAATATTAAATTCAGACAAATATGAAAAAAACTTGCACGTTTCGGGCAGTGAAAGTATAATAAAAGACAGAGGGCTTATCTACGTTCAACCGGATTCGGACGAAGAAGGGAGAATAAGATGAGCAGGACAACATACAGAGGTACACCAAAGGCAGGGTTATATACCCGTTTATCGGTTGACGATGGGTACGTTGACCGTGAAAGCAATTCCATAACGAGCCAGAAGCAGATGCTGACACAGTTTGCGGAATACCACGGCATAGAGATTGTCGAAACCTATGTGGATGACGGATGGAGCGGCACAAATTTTGTTGAGGTAAGATAACGATACCTTTTTTGCAGAGGGTGTTATCTTACCTCTTTTTGATGTATGTTAGATAGCATAACTCTTTACGTCGGCTCCTATCTGTCTGAAATAGGAGATACTTTCGGTAGGCTTGTCGCCTGTATCAACTCTGCCGACAAAGCTATAAAAGATTTCGATTTTGCGGGTGTTCGTTTCCTTATCCAGTTCGTGAATAAGAATACGGTCAATAAATTCATGGACGTTTTCGTAGGTCAGTTCGGTAATGGCGGTGTACTTGCGTACCAGTGCGACAAACCTTTTCACGTCCGCGCTGCGCTCGGTGGCGTTGTCAATTTCCTGTGACAGCTCCGCAATCCTCCGGGTCAGCGTCTTTTTTTCTTCGTCGTAGCCGGAAGTTAGAAAAGCAAATTGTTCATCTGAAAGTTTCCCTAAAGCGTTGTCCTCGTAGAGCTTGCGGAATAAGATATTCAGCTCGCTAACCCGGTTCTGCGCCTTATCAAGCTCTTTCCGCTGCTGTGTCAGCGTCTTTTGTACTGCCTTTGCACTGCACTCGTTGGCGGTTTCGATAAACTCCTGTTCATGCTCTTTCACATAAGACGTTACGCGCTGCAAGTCTGCAAGGACAAGTTCTTTCAATACGCTTTTGCGGATATAATGCGTAGTGCAGAGCATATCATTTCTTGCCCGGTTGCGGTAGTTGCCGCAAGTGTAGGCGTGTTTCCGTTCAAGCGTCCCGGCTCCGCGCACCGCATACATTTTATAGCCGCAGTCCCCGCAAAAGAGCAGCCCGGAAAACAGGTCGATTTCATCAACCTTTGTCGGGCGTTGCCGGGTGGCAATCCGCTTCTGTGCAAGTTCAAAGGTTTCTTCATCAATCAAAGGCTCGTGAGTGTTGGGGAAGAAATACCTTTTTTCCTCCGGGTTCTTTTTCGTCTTTTTCGACTTATAAGATACCTTGTAGGTTTTCCCGGTTATGGTATGCCCTAAATACTCTTTCCTTGTCAGAATGTCGTACAGCGTCTTATCCGGCCAGTTGTACCATGCGTTGAGCTGTGGGCGGGGGTGGCGTTTGCTTCCTGTCCTGCGGTAGCGCAGTTCCCCGACGGTCAATATCTCATTGTCCCGCAGCCACGGTAAACGCAGGTTTTATAAACTTTTTATAAATTTGGAGATATCAGTTTTCACGATTAAAACTATACGTAAAGATGCGATGGTTAAATTATTTTGCGTATAATAACTAGACATGGGGTTCTGCCATGTGTGAAACGATGTATTTAATTCGT
>CAJTCR010000148.1 GCA_910574915.1 Eubacteriaceae bacterium | reverse complement strand
GGATTTGATTGTATCAATTTCAGTCTTGGATAAACCAGTTGCATTTCTCTGTGCTTTGGTCTTTATTCCCTTTTTGACACTGTTTTTGGATTGCTTAAGTGTCTTCTTTGTAGAAGCGTACTTCTTAGGATCAACAATCACTGCATTGATGTTGTCACGCTTGGAATTGATAATATCCAGCCTTGTATCCAGCGTATCGACATTTTTATCCCTTTTCTCGATAGGGATTTCTGCCATTGTCTGGTACAGTTCTTTGAGGGTATTATTTAATTCCTCAATCTTGTCACGGCATGACTTCATCTTCTCATACCATTCCTGATATGATTTGATTGCACTTTTCAGTTTCTCATTTGTGATTGTTTCTACATCGAAGGAACCTTCACGGACAAGCTTCTGATAATGGGCAAGTGTTTTTGCGTCAACACCTGGGACAACTTTTGTATATGTCGTTGTTGTGGATGTGGTGTCAGAAGATACGGATGCAGAAGAGGATGGGGTAGTGCTGATATTACCAAAACGTTTGCCACCTACAAAATCTTTTCGGTCTGAAAGATAAGAGACTTTTGCTGTCTGTCCGCTTCCAGGTTCATGAACAAACTGTCCATTACCGATATAGATACCAACGTGACCAACCCCTCCAGCTCCTTTGTAGCCATTAAAGAATACCATGTCTCCAGGCTGTAACTGATCCTTAGTTACCTTTACACCGATATTCTGTTCATACTGTGCCTGTGCCGTACGGTCAAGGTTAATCCCGTATGCTTTGTATAACTGCTGTGTGAATCCAGAACAGTCAGCACCATTTGTTAAACTTGCACCACCCCATATATAAGGAAGTTTTCCTACATACTGCATTGCGTCATTTACAACACCAGCGGTTGAACTGACAACATTAGAAACAGCACCATTAACAGCATCACTCACTGCACCAGAGATGCTTTCAGTAACGGTTTCCGTTGTTTCTTTTGCGGCATCAGCAGATAATGTTTTGGCAACTTCTGCATACTTCTTCATTGCCTTGTATTCAGCTTCCAATGCTTTGGTTGTTGCTTCAATGGCTTTCTGTGTCTGTTTCTTCTTGGAACCGAAAGAGAGGAGGTCGTTGATCTTGTCCTTCAATTTGGATGCGGTATCAATCAGATTGTTAAGTTTAACATCCATCCAATCAAACTGTTCTTTTGTCTCTTCGTTCTTTTTATCCTGCTTTTCTGCTTCTTTTTGGAGTTTTTCAAGTGTATCTTTCGTAGTAATTCCACCTGAATAATTAACTTTGAAATCAGAAATGCCTAATTGGGTGTCCAGATTCTTTCTGACTTCTTCCATAATTTCTTCTATGGATTTCTCTGCATTCAGCCCGCTGTTTTCAGCAAAATTCTGAAACAGTTTGGTCTTTTTAAAACTTTCAGGAAGTTTATCAGCTAGGGCAGAAAAAGCACTGTTAAATGTCATACGGAATGCGCTGCCCATAGGATTTGTATAATCAAACGTATTCAGGTCAGCCATTGCATTTTTCAGATTTTTAATCTGTTTAGTAGTTGCGCCAGCCTGTACCGCAAGTTTCAAAAGATTATCACAATCAGCCTGTGTTTTCAGTTCTGTTTTGCTTAACTCCCATTTTTCAAGCGCAAGTTTAGCAAGATATTTTAATACCTCTTCGGATGTCTTTCCTTCCGCAATGAGTGCATTGATTTCCTCATAAGTTGCTTTTCTGAGATCATCACATCCCTGCGCTGTTGCGTATTTTTGTGCTTCAAGCATCTTTTCATTTTCGATAAGAGCCTGTTCAACAATAGCAGCAGCATTGGATACACCCATCTGTTTTAACATTGCGATTGTGGCAGCTTTTGTACCTTCTGTTACTTCACTGAGTACACCAGAACCCTTGATATATGCCGCTGTTAATTTATTAAATGCATCCTGGCAAGCATTTATATCATCTGGAGATTTAGACACAGTATTGATGAAGTTATCATATTCCTCTGTATACGCGCCAAATGCTTCTTTAAATCCATCATTATTCAGGATAGAAGACCAGTCGAAATCTTCTTTATCTAATATGTCGGCGTATATTTTGTCTAACTGGTCAAGTCCTTGAGAGAGTGATTGAATGTCCGCAAGGGCGTTGCCTGTTTTGAGTGACAACTGATTATCCAGATTAACATCCGCTATTTCAGCCAATATGTCTCTATAACTTCTAAGTCTCTCTAATTCAGCATCGCCAATACTTCCATCCGCAAGTCCCTGTTTAATAATATCATCAATTATAGCAATGATATTATTCTTTTCTGACTGAATCTTAGCATTAATTTTATCAATACATTCCTCAGCAGTATCACCGACTATATTAAATTCGTTTGCAAGTGCTTCTGAATCAATGGGGGAGAAGTTACCATCTTCTAATTTTTCAAGATAGGACTGGAGAGATGATATTTTATCCTTGTATTCGTCAATTGCTTCTGTCTGTCCAAATTTTTCTAATATGCCTGAAATGGTGGTGATTTTGGGCGTTTCAACATCTCCACTATTTTCAGCAGCCTCTTTTTCAGCATCTGCCAATGCATACATTTCATCGCACAATGCTCTTGTGGCTGTCTGCCCATCCTCTAAAACCATACGGCTGTTTGTCAGGGCTGTATTTAATTTCGCATAGGACTGAATGGTATTTTCGTCAAGCGTTCCCGCTTTTGCCATTTCAATTAATTCTTCTTTCGTCTTCTCAATACCATCTGAATCAAACACATTATCAATCTGCATTTTATTCCATGCATTGGAATCCATATATGAATAAATAGTCCTAATATTGTCTTCTATTTTTTCATACGTCTCTATAACATCATTATTGCTGCTGGAGAGGATTTCACCACTTTCCTGTTTTTGGAGTGCAGCCTGATACTGTGCCTCCATAGATTCACGCTGTTCTTCAAGTATACTAATTGTTTCCCCCAGATCACCTTTTAACATTTCAATCTGGTCTATACACCTCTGCTGGTCATCCAGTAAAAACCCTACCTCTGAATCTGACATTCCATTTGTATCTTTTAACTGTCTTTTCGTTACTGCCAGCATATCCTGGAAATAAAGCAACTCTGCTACTTTGCCGGATATATCATCATCTCCAGATGCTACAGCATTGTAACCAATTGCTTTCGCATTGTTCAAGCGTTCTTTAATTTTATCATCAGTAATATCTGATTTTCCAAACTGTGTATTATAAGCATCGACAGCTTTATTTGCAGACTCTTTCTGTTCACGTGCAAGCTCACGCTCTTTGATGTCTGCCTGAATGCGGAGTTCTTCTGTGATTTCCTTTAGATTCTCTAACTCACCTTTTTCTGCGTATGTAAGCTTATCTTTTGCAGAAAGCTCATCCAGTTTCTTCCCCTGATTCTCTAATTCAGAATTAATGCTTTCCAATTCTGCTTTCGTAAACTCATATGCTGAATATGCCTCTGACATGGCTTTATTTGCTTCTTCTACACGGTGTATCCAGTTATCAACAGCAGAAACTATCATCTGTATTCCTTTTGCAATAGCAGCAAAGACAATCATGTTCAGGGCTGTAGAAAATGCCTTTGTTGCAATCGATGCTGCTTTTGACGCGCTGGCTGTTGCCTTTAAGCCTGCCTGCACCTGCTGCTGTTTTGCTGTAAATGCCTGTGCTGATCCAGTAGCACCCTTTGTCTGTACTGCATAAGCCTGCGCTTCCGCACTTGCACCATTCATGATAGAAGCAAACCGCTCCGTTGATACAGCACCTTTTGCGCATTCTGTTTCATAAGCCTGTAGTGCAGCAATATCCACTTCGAGCTGTGCTGTCTGCCTTGCTATGGAAGCATTTAATTCTTCCTGTGCGATCCTGCGTGCCTGTAATGATGTAACCACCCTGGTATTCTCCACACCATTGTCATTTGTGGATTGTACAGATTTGAATATGCCTATATTCTTAATACCAGCAAATAAGCCAGCTCCTAATCCAACCGTCCCAGACATTTTTAGCTTGTCTACGATGCCTGTCACACTCTGTAATACATTATTCAACACGACTTTACAACTTTTATAGATGATACCCTTGCTGCCGAATTAACTGTTTTAAGGCATTCATTATTGTTTTGGATTTTATGCTGTTTTCGATATTTTT
>CAJTCR010000147.1 GCA_910574915.1 Eubacteriaceae bacterium | reverse complement strand
AATTTCCACATAGGTGGTTTTATTAAAGTTACACTTTTTTACATCAACTACTTTAAAAAAAACTTTTTTAACATTTTTCATTTTACCTATTGACATTTCTTAGCTGGACTTTCCTTATAGGTAATACTTTATATATAATAAATATTATTTTTAATATAACAAGTATTACTATATTTTGTATGAAATATCCATATATTCTTTTGCTGCTCTTGTTTTTTTATTGGCTAAAACAACCGGTTTACCATCTACAATAGTCCTGTTTACGTCTGCTGAATCTCTTATTACACCTAATACTGTAGATTTACTTTCTAGCAAAGTAAGTACATCCTGATTATCATTTGTTTTTGCTTTAAACATTGTAGCAATAATTCCAGTCAGCACAAGATCAGGATTCAATGATCTGTCTCCATCACCACTTTGCACATCTGCTATTGTATTCATTAATGCTTTTAGTCCTCTATAAGCAAGATATTCTGTCTTAACTGGTATAATAACTTCATCAGCAGCAACAAGAGCATTAATAAGTAATGTTCCAAGCTGAGGTGGGCAATCAATAAAAATATAATCAAAGTATGGTTTTAATTTTAATACAGCTTTTCTTAATTGCACATCACTATTTCTCCCAACAACAAGTTTTGATTCTGTAACTGCAAGATCAATATTTGATGGTATAATAAAAAGATTGTCTAGCCCTGTACTTTCCACATTAAAAGCACATTCAGCAGGATTTGTTTTTCCGTCAAATAATTTGCAAACATTAAAGTATTCAAATTCATCTGCATCTGGATTCATAGCACAACTAATTGTCAAACTGGCTTGTGGATCTAGGTCAATCATTAATACTTTTTCACCAATCATAGCTTTTGCAACTGCCAAATTATATGTTGTTGTTGTTTTTGCTACTCCTCCTTTTTGATTAGCCATAGCAATTACTTTCATAGTTAAATCTTCTTTCTATTATATTCTAAGTATTACTATTTATATAATAAATAACTCTTAGTAATATTTAGCATATAACAAGTATTACTATTTGTCAATTTATTTTCATTATAAAATGATAAAAATTACATATTGAAAACCAATTTTACATATGCTATAATTGCAACAGGCAAAAAAGATACGATAGTTCCATGTGAACGAAGAAACGAATCCCCCAACCGTGGTGCAACACAGTTGAGGGATTCTTCTTTACTTTTATACTGGCAAAGCACCCAGTAGGTTATTTGTTGCTCTTGTCATCACCATCTAACCATTTAATGATGTAGTGGCAAGCTACACCAGCCGCAACGGTGATTATAAAAGATACGATAAACTCCATGTTAACACCTCCTCCCGTTGCCGGGTATCGGTTGAGCAACATAGATATTATAACGTATTTAATCAGTATCAGCAATAATGATATTGTTTATGGATAAAACTCAAAAATTTTCTATGGGTAAAAAAATGTGTATTGCTATGTTAGCTGTCCCTAACAGGGGTCAAACACTATCCTCTCACGATATCACACCCCGCTATCACCATATGCCCTAGAACTCTCTAAAACCGATTTTAAGCCATTTTATTACTTAGGCGAACTATTCTAGCCTAATATCAAAATACCCTTAAATCGGCTTATATCGCGTTACAGAGCCATACATCATATCATCAAAAACACCATGCTATAAGCACCACACATATTCTGAATGCAATTTCACTCACTATAAACACACCCTATAGCACTTTCATAACGTCCTATAATGCTCATACAGGCAAATACAGACACAACAAAAAACCCTGCAAGGATTTATTACCTACAAGGTTCTTTATTCTATCCGTATTCATGTTATATCTGGCTCATACTGATATCATATTACACCGTATTCAGTACAATATCACGTCTTTATGAATGATATACCAGATATATACCAGCACAAAGCTATTCATGATATATTTTTACACAAGGCTCCATTCGATAATATCATAAATCTTTTTCATGAATCCCAAAGCAACCGGATACGATCTTTCTACTTCTGTCAAATGGTCCTGTTTAAATTCCTGATACTGCTCCGGTGTCATCTTCTTAATTTCCAGTGCCATTTCTGTTATCTGTGGAATACACTCAATCATTAATTCACGTTCTGTCATTGCTTCTTATCCTCCATATTAATTTTTTATACCAGTCCGAACATACATGCAGCTTTATAAAATGGGTTGCGTTCAAGTTTCCGTTTGCGGTCTGTTTCTCTTTGGGCTTCTCTTTTCAAACGCTCCATAAATGCAATCTGGGTATCAATTTCAATATACTCTTGCATTTGGTTTGGAGTTAATGCATTGTATGGGGTTTTCAAAGAGGAATCAATAATCTGTGTCCCATCTGGACACGTAATAATTCTGAAATTAAACATATTTTCCACCTTTCTTTTTTGGGCGGTCTGTGATATAATTTAGATAGTAACCGCCGTATTTGGTTTTGGGTTATGAATAGGTTTTATTACGGGGGCTTACAAGCCGTCTGGCTATGCCCCGTGTGGCTTAATTATCTGGATTAGCTTCTATGGCTTCTTCAACAGTCGCGTATTCGATGCCATCTGCTTTCCCGATATAGCCGTATTCGGTGTACATGATAACCACCTCCCTATTCAATTATTTAAGATAGGCAAGGTTTTCAAGTTGGTGGCTTGTGCCTTTCTTTATCTTATGTACTTATTATACACAAAATATCTGTGTATGTATATTGACATTATGAACAAATATTTTGTGTATATTTTGTCAGTTTTGTACACTGTACATCTGTGTATATCCCATGATATAATAAGCTATAAAAAGGAGGCTTAATATAATGGCTATAAAATACAAAACAAACGTCCTTGCTTTACTAAAGAATAACGGATATACAACATATAAACTACGTAAAGAAAAAATCCTTGGAGAGTCAACCTTGCAGAAAATGAGAACTAATATATTGCTTTCGTGGGCTGAATTAAATACTATATGCACTTTATTAAATTGCCAACCTGGCGATATTGTAGAATTTATACCAGATGAACCAATCGAATCACAAGCTGAATAGAATCACACAACCATTAGAACATAACCACACCACCACAAACAAGCCTAAGTCAGTTCAAACGACTTTAGGCTTTTATTTTGTCCTGAATATTCTGCACATCAATACAAAACCATCTGTAATTTTAAAATTTCAAATATCCAAAATATAAATATGTATCCAGTTTTTTATGAGATAATCAGCCATATATACGCCAAAACAGACCGATATTCTATCAAACTAGAAACATATTTATTCATTTGTATCTTGTTTTCTGTTTTAAAATATGTTATACTTTCATTATCAGATAAGCAGAACACCCATAGAAAGGCGGTATCCATTATGTACAAATCATTAGAATTATTTCAGGAATCACTTGCACAGGAAGGCAAAAGCCAGAATACCATCAATACATATACCAGAAATATTACCCTGTTCTTAAACTGGCTTGAATCCGTTACCAAAGAGCCGTTCAATAATAAGATTACGCAAATGGATACGCAAGCCTACTGCAAATATCTTTCAGATGAAAAGAAAATGTCACTGAATACCATCAACAGCAAATTAACTTCTATTAAAAAGTTCTCCGACTTCTTATCTGATAATGGATATATGCCATATATAAAGGTTGTACAGAAAAAAGGCAAAACTGATCCACAAGTTGAAGTATTGGAAAAAAACGAATTATATAAATATCTGCGTGATACTATATCATCAGAAAACAAACTTCACATTGCAATAGTACAACTTATTTTGAATACTGGCATCCGCGAATCTGAATTATGCAGTCTGGAAATGGATGATATAACTATTTCAGACCGTAAAGGAAGTATTATCATTCGTTCTGGTAAAGGAAACAAATATAGAGAACTTCCATTGAATAAAGACGCTCGAAATGCGCTTGCTGATTATATCCAGAATGGCAGACCGGAAACAGACACAAATAAGGTATTCATAGGCCAGCGCGGGGCATTTAACAGAAACGCTATATATAAAATCATTAATAAAATCGGTCAAAAATCACTTGGGAAGAATGTGTACCCTCACATGCTCCGGCATCAGTGCTTTACTGCAATGGCTAAGAATCCAGACGTTGATCTGAAAACCATCTCTGAACTTGCCGGACACAGCAGCGTGGAACTTACTGCAAAATACTATATCCATTCTTCTAAAGAAGAAAAAATAAATGCAGTTGAAAGTCTTTCATTCTTTTAGAACTGATCTGATTTTGGATGCAAATAATTAAGACACTCACTTGATTGTGGGTGTCTTTTTTTCGTGTGTATATGTATTTGTGTGGTGGTGTTTCTCTACTGGTATCATGATCATGGTAAACGGTAGATAGTGCGTACCTATACAAAACTGGAGCAAACCTGTAAGATAGAAACAGATTTGCTCCAGTCTTATTTCAATTCATTCTTACCAGTCTTCCGGCAGTTCTCCGGCAGGCTTGGTGACCAGGGGAGCAGGTCATCCAGAAAACTGCGGTCTGTATCATCCAGA
>CAJTCR010000146.1 GCA_910574915.1 Eubacteriaceae bacterium | reverse complement strand
ATGCAAAAAGTCTGAATATTTATACATAAAAAAAGGAATCTTCCCGAAATCTGTCCCTATTTCTATATCTATTAAAAATCCGGTAATCTTTACTCTTTTTCACATCTAAAAGCGAAATCTCTGCTGTGATAAATATATAGACAAACCATATCGAGCTTATATTAGTAACACTTACGAAGAGCAGCCGGGAGAGCGGATGTGCCTCCCCTGGCGGCGGCTTTGGAAGAATACTTAGAAGCCCTTAGTATTCTGCAAAACAACCAGGGGCGCAGCCAAGCGGCACCTTTAGCTGCCAGCAGGCAGCGAACTAGGTGCCGTGACCGGACACAGCCACAGCGTTACAGCAGGATACTTAGGGCTTCTTAGCATTCTGGAACGGACGCCGCCAGGGGAGGCATATCCGCTCTCCCGGCGTCCCTTCCTGTAAAAATATACCAAAGCAAATAAACTTCCCCGGGGCAAGCCCTCAAATGCCATTTGGCATTTGCCTCCTGCTTTGCAGGAGCGGGGTATTCGCCCCAACCTCACTTCGTTCGGTATAAGTTTGTACGCCCCAAGGGGCGGGGAATGTACCCTAATATGATTCAAATTTGTTCGCTCTAGTTTTCTATCCTATACAAACAACCCGTAACTTGCAGTTGCACAATGATACTCTTTCGCATATACTGTATACAAAAAGGGATCAGGTTATCTTTATGGAGCAAACAAGGCAAATGCAGCAGGCAGGTCAAATAACCACGGGAAATCAAATGCAGATGATGAATCAAGCTACTCCAGGCAATCAAATGCAACAGGCAAGTCAAACAACTCCAAGAAATCAGATGCAGCAAGCAAATCAAACAGACGCAGGAAATCAAGTGAAGATGGCAAATCAAACCATCACAGATAAACAAATGAAGCAAACGAGTCAAATACAGCAAGGAAATCAGATGCAGCAAATGAATTTTACACAGCAGGCAAATCAGATGCAGCAGGCAAATCACATATATCAGGAGAATCAGATGCAGCAGGCAAATCACATATATCAGGGAAATCAGATGCAGCAAGCAAATCACATGTACCAGGGGAATCAGATGCGGCAGGACAACCAGAACTTGCAGGATCGTCAAATACAGCAGGATCAGTCCCCTTTCTTAAATCAGATCCCGCAAGAACAACTACATCACATGCAGCAGGCAGAAAATACTGCCGGATTTTCTGCACCGAACCGAAATGTAATTCGGGTATTTTCTGCTTTGGTAGAAGAAGTTTCCCGCGACCGCGGAACAACCTTTGTCACTATTTCCTACAGAAACTGCGACGGCTGCGCTGCGCCTTCAGACACCGTCAGGCTCGTCGTCAGCAGGGATACGGATATTTTTAATGAACAGGGACAAAGAATCCGCGCAGGCGAATTAGAACGCGGCATGACAGTAGATGCCAGCTTTTCATCCGCTATGACAAGAAGCATTCCACCGCAGGCACAGGCATTTTTTATCAGAATTACGGCAAGGGCTCCCCGGACGGAAATAACGACTGGCAGAATCGCACAGGTAAATCCCCGCGGACATTTTCTCCTCGTCATGAGAAACCAAAACCCTGCTTCTGCAATCCAGTTCCATATCAATCAGGATACGGCAATTCTAGACGTTTTCGGAAGGCGCACCAATCTGTCCGCCCTGCGTCCCGGCTTTCGGGTACGGGTGGAACATGCCCCTTTTATGACAGCAAGTATTCCGCCGCAGACAACGGCGTTTGTTGTACAGATAATACGGTAAGCAAAATCGCGTAGAAATGGCTTGTGACAGGCTTGCCTGTGCATTGTGTGTGCAGGCAGGCTTGCATTCGCTGCAAGCTGACTAAAAATATCCATATCGCTTTATTGCTGCCGATTTGACTGCTTTTTTCTGCAACAAGCAAACTCTGCTGTAGCTTCCACGATTACCTTAAAAAGCGAAGTTTTTTATATTCCATGTAAAACGAATTATATAACCTTATATTCCCCCATACTTCTCTTCTATAATCTCTCCTATCCTTTCCGTTTCTCTGAATGTCCTTCCCGTAGTCTTAACTACAATACCATACCCTTTATCTGTCCAAGGTAAAACAATTTCAATCAAACCATTTTCACGTATCCTTCTAATAAATTTACGCTCATGCGAATTAAACGGTAGAGAATTAACCACCTTTATCACATAAGGGCATCTGATTAAACGTTTCGAAAAATTTGTTAAATCATCTATTCCATGATCGTCTCTTAAAACAATCTCTTTGTCCTCAGCTCGCAGATTGCATTCTATCAATTCAGGTTCCTGATCTGATTGTATCTGCGGAATATGTATATCTATATGTTGTTTTGTACAAATATTCCTGGCAATGTCTATATCACCATCTTTCATAATATGGATAAAAGGCTCATTCCAGGTCTTCTCATAGATACTCAATGTTGCCGAATTTAATATGATAGCCAACGGAAATCCTATACATGGTTTGCCATGATAAGACCACTCATGTTCTAAATATTCATTCTGCTTTATCTCAACCATTTCAGATTCATAAGGGGATCGAAAAAAAGAAAAATAAAAATTTCGTATATTCAAAAAATTCGATCCCATTTGAATCATCTGATGCAATTTATGATTATCCTTAGAATCAATTCTACATGTTGTTATGTCATATTTCCGCAATGTCTGATAAATCTGCGCAAATGCTAATACCGTCTCTCCATCTATGCTCTCTTTTTCTTCTATCGACAATTCATTAAAAAACAACTCCAATTTTTCTTATTTCCTTCCTGCAGTCCTATATATTTAATTTCACTTAACTACATTAACTCAGTCATAAGAATTCCCCATTCATCTAACAATCCCAAAGGATAATCACTCAAATTTCCTTTTTTGTCTACATAAATATTGGTTATTTTAGTTTCCTGATCTGTGTTTTTTGAAAAGAAAGAAACTCCCACCTTTTCACTACTGATCTGCCCATCTTTTACAGCAACCCTCACTCCATTAATTACATGATCACTGTGAGATTCACAAATAATCTGACAGCCTTGATTCGCTGCTAATGATATCAATTTTGCGATCATAGTCTGCCCTCTAGGATGAAGATGTGATTCGGGATTCTCAATCAATAAGAGACCATCTTTAGTCGAAATAAGCAGTTCTACAACAAGAGGAAGAACATATGGAATGCCAAAACCCACATTGACTGGTAAAAACGCATCAGAAACCAACCTGTCACCACCATAGCTGATTGCCAGTTTTGCTTTTTCAATCGTATGAAGTAATTCTGCTGATATCCGTATCCCTGGCGATATTTCCGCCATCCATGCCGATACTTGGTCAATCAAACGATTCGTTTTTCCAGTCTGTAAACACATTTCATCAGGAATTTTTATTTTTTCTCCTTCAAGTGCCAAAAAAGGAACTACAAATTCTCCCCGCGTTCCCAATCGTGCAACCCCGTTTTTTTTCCAATTTTCACTGCTATATTGTTTTTGGGGTCCTATATGCTCCGCCCCTAAATAGGAAAACTGATCCGAAAATAATGAAACAGTATAATTCTCATTTTTTCCCACTCCAATCCTCGTTAACTGATCGTCATTTGGTTTACCAGGTTCATATTTATAATAACAGTCATAGGTCACATGATCTTCAAACTGAACATAAAATCTTATGATGTCAGAATCTCCGCTTTGGCAAAAAATATCCTTACTGGTTCCTAACTGTATCATTTCGCCATTTGTATATAAGCAATCTAATCCAGCTTTATAATTTTCCCAAAAACTCTGTCTTAAAAGTAATAATGTCTGTATTACGGAGGATTTGCCCATTCCATTCATTCCAAAAAACAAATTCAAATTCTCCAACGGCAGTAATAACTTTTTTATCGACTTAAAATTTTCTATTTGCATATAATTAATCATCTGCTAATACCTTTCGAAAAAGTTTATATATCACATTATGCCTACCTTTAACATTATCTATAGTAGCAGTCCCACTCGTGATAATATTTACAAATTTTTTGTCGTTTAATAATTTATTATATTCTTCCAATAGCTTATCTCTTTTTTCAAACAGTTGTTCACATTCTTTTTCACTTAATTTTGCCATATTAACGGTTATTGCATCATAAAGCGGCTTATTGATCTGTCCATATCGTCTATTTGCAGTAATTTTTCGAAAAGCTATTTCACCGAAAATATTGGCAATGTATTTCATTGCTTTTAAAAAATCAATACGACATTTCTCAATTGTAGATTTTGACTCCTTCCGCAATCGAATCATCACATCATTTAAGTAATCTTCTAAATTACCTAAATACTGACCTGTTCCCAACAGATAAAAAGCCAAAAAACGGTTAACAAATTCACAATCTAGCATTCTGTCAGGATCTATCTTGTTTCTTGTTGCCTTTATAAACTCCTGGGAATGTGCCAATTCTTTTAATAAATTAGCTGCCTGCCCTCTATAAACGGAATTTTTTATTTCTGCTGGTGTCAGGGTCAGCCCCCATACGCACCAACTTAATTAATCTTCCATAATAAATCATTTTCTGATATCATTAGACAGAGGTGAAAAATATGGAGATAAAAGAATTGATAGATTTATTACCAAAAGATTAT
>CAJTCR010000145.1 GCA_910574915.1 Eubacteriaceae bacterium | reverse complement strand
GCCTAATCCTTTCTTCAGATTCCACCTCACGATGGACACCCTTGGCTTCGGCTGTATCCTTCCCACTGCCGGGCGGATTGGGGACTTTCACCCGTTAGAACGTGTGCCCACCGGGCACACCAAAAAAACAGGAAACCTTTTCTTGATTTCCTGTCTTTGGCTGCCGCTGATGAGCGGCGGTTATTCTGTTGTTATTCCCCGGACGCAAACTTGTAGCCCACGCCTAAAACGGTCTTTATGTAGGTAGGGTTTTTGCTGTCCGGCTCTATCTTTTTCCACAAGTTGCATATCACGCTGGCAACGCTTGACTGGCAGCTTTCGCTTTCCATGCTCCACACGGATTCAAAGATTTGCGCTTTTGTGAATACCCGCCCCGGACTGGCGGCAAGGTAGCAGAGTGCGCCATATTCCAAACGGGTGAGATAGATGTCTGCCCCGTCTTTCAGTACCCGGCGTTGGTGTAATCTGATTTCCAATCCCGGAAAAGTAAGTGCGGGGGAGTGGGGCGGCTGCATGGCTTCCAGCGGTATCATATCGGCAAGGGCGGCTATGGCTTTCTCAACCGCTTTTTCTTCTGTGTCGTTAAATATAAGCATGACTATTTTTGCGACAAATCTCACCTCCTGTTAGGTAGGCTGTCCGTCAAAGCGGAACTGGAACAGGGCAGCGATAAGCCGCCGTTTGATATTGTCCTCGGTGTCCTTGTTGATCTGTCCGTTTTCAAGGGAAGCAAGTCGGATTCTTTTGCCATAATGCCGTAAAACCTCGTCAATGGCTTCCGGCTCTCCGCTGGTTGCTCTGACAATAGTTTCATACGGTACAAATTTAGGATTTCTCATGGAAAAGTACCTCCATTTCTATATGCAGCATTTGCAAGGCACTGTGTATGTGATGCCACGCCGTACTTCGGCAGCGTCCGTATAGTTCCCCGATTTCCTGCTGTGTGTAATGTCCGAAAAAGTAAAGATAAATGATTTCCCTCTTTTTCTCCAGCAAGGCAGACAAGGCTTCGGCAAGCTCCCCGTTTGTGAAGATAACCCTCTGACCACATATCATAACAGGGTATTGCTTACAGGGGTCTGAAAAATATTTATCTGTTGTGCTGAACGGGTAAAACTTTTCTTCCGTGAGGTATTCAAAAGATATTTCCCTTTGCCGCCGCTTATCCCTGTCACGCCATGCGTTGATAGCCGCATAGCGTATGACTACTCTGCAAAAGGCATTAAATGTATATTCGATATGCTCCTTGTATGCTTCTGTGCAAGACATAAGTGATTCCTCCTTTCCTACTAAGTGGCAGTTAAGATTTTGATGATAGTAAGGGGCGGCAGCATTTTTTGCTGTCGCTCCTTGACTACCCAGCAGCAAAGACAGACGGGGCTGTCAACGGCGGGCGAAGCCCGTTCATCTTGACCGTTGACTGGCTCGTCTGTCTTTGCTATTTATCAATTTTTCGTAACAGAATACTACACATAACAGTAGCTAAAATAAAAATCAAGAGCAGTGGCAAAAGGCTTTCAAATTTAAAAGCATTTTCCGCCAGTAGTTTATATCCCCATGTAGCCGGAAATAGTTTTCCTATTGTTTCAAACGTTTTTGGAAGTAGTTCAATAGGAAACATAATTCCAGAAAGCATGGTTGACGGCAAAAAAACAATAATAGAAAACATAGAAGTTTTTGCCTGGTCTTTTACTGCCAAACCAATTATGCTGGCAATACTTAATGATACTGCAATAAAAACAGCGAGGCTGATGAAGTACATACCCGGATTTTTTGGTATTTCAGCGTTAAAAGCCAGTGGCGCAGCAATATATAAAATAATGCTCATGAGGAACAAATGAATATACGCTGAAATGTTTGTTAAAGCAAGACCTAATATTAACGGAACACCATTTGCTTTATAGACTTTTTTAATATCACTGCTGTAGATTTCAACAAGAGAGGGCGGCAGACCAATCAACGCCCCCATTGTCACACCAAATACAGTCATGGACTGAATAAGCGTATATCTCGCTTCCGGCATGACTGATGTAAATATACCGCCCATAATTACAAAGAACAAAAGAGGTACGATATAGCAGGTTATAAGTAATGTCTTACTCCTTATGTCTAACTTCCATTGTAAAGAAACTCCGTATAAAAAAGCTCCCATTGTTACTCCCCCTTTGCAATTTTTATAAAGTGCTGTTCCAGTGAACCACGGTCTATCTTAATATCTGTGATAGTTTCTCCTTTTTCCTTGTACTGCATGAGCAGCGAAAGTAGGGAATTTCCGATATTTTCCGATTCATAGTTTTCAGTCCTGTTTTCCGTTTGGATTGTGATATTATAATGCTTCCCGATTGTATCGCCCAGTTGCCCGACAGTCCCGATAAAGGCAATTTTGCCGCCGGAAAGAATAGCAATCCGGTCACACAAATTCTCAACTTCTGCCATATCATGGCTTGCTAATATGATTGTCTTTCCGATTGCTTTTAACTGACGGATTTGTTCATGTAAAGATATTTGCCCCTCAACGTCAAGTCCTGCTGTTGGTTCATCAAGAAACAAAATGTCGGGATTTCGTGTTAATGCAAGCGCCAGATGGAGCCGCCGCTTTTGCCCGGTTGATAATTGATAATAAGGCTTTTTTGAAAGTTCATAAATACCAAGAGCGTCAAGCGTTGCTCTGTCAAGAGAGGTCTTATTCCATTTAGCAAACAGCTTTACAGCTTCCAGTGCTTTAATGTATTTCGGCAAAGAAGCCGATTGTAATTGAATGCCCATGATTCCATTTATAGTAATGTTTCCGCTGTCATATTTTCTTAAACCCTCGATACATTCAAGCGACGTGGTTTTTCCAGCTCCATTCACGCCGAGCAGAGCAAAAATTTCTCCTTGTTGTATATTAAAATCTAAACCTTTCAGCACAATGTGAGTTCCATAACTCTTTGATAAATTGCTGATTTTTATAGCTTCATTCATTCTGTTTCCTCCTTAAATGGGTCAATGCCTAAACGGGAAAAATAAACACCTAATGCTTGTTCAACATATCCGTTCGCAATATCCTGGGCTACTTTCCATTTATGGTCTGCATTCTGAAACTGCCCTAATTCAATCAGTCTGGGAAGCATACTCATATCTCCGCCAGTGAAATCCATAATCATATCCCAATAGGCTTTTGCAAAATTCTGTGTCTCATCACTATCCGCAGGAATATTCGCATTTTGAAGTCTTATTGCTTCGTTTTGAAGCTGCATGAAAGTGTTCACAAATGCCGTTCCGCTATCTTTGTCAAAATGGTTGCGGATATGGTCAAGCGTTTGGTCGTCAAAATGTTTAATCAGCCAATAGAAATCGTTTTTCATTTGCAGATTAACAATAATATCCGCATATTTTTTGAAATCAACTGATTGCATTTGAAGGACTTCTTCCCGCAGCACCTCCAATTCTCTCAACGATTCAGACAGACTTTCTATTTTCCGTTTGACAGTGACTGCCTGCTCCATTAGAACATCAGCAATTTCATCTGGTGTATCAAGCAGAATCAGTCGATTTTTTATGTCGTCCAAAGAAAATCCCAAATGTTTGAGCGATAAAATCTGATGAAGTTTTACTATGTCTTTATCTGTATATAACCTACGCCCCCCTTCACTCATGGCAGAGGGGGAAAGCAAGCCCTCTCTGTCGTAATGTTGTAATGCCCGTACAGTAACGTCCATTTTTCTTGCAATTTCACCAACGGTCATATAACCTTGTGGTATCGCTTTATGTTTATCCATGTCACACCTCCTCGAATAGTATATCTCATTACGTTGCGTCACAAGCAAGTGCTTTTAAGAAGATTTAAGAAAAAATACGGAATAGTGGGCTGCTGGCGGTCTATCTGTTGTTTTCAGTTGCTTGCTTCTTTACCGTACATGAGCATTCGCGCCAGATTGCGATAGGTAAGCCTACAGTTTCAAATGTTTCCGGCTTTTCCCCCGCTTAGCACCGTGCGTGCGGCTTTCACCGCACACGGCGCCCCAGCGAATTTAGAAATTGTTCATTTTAAACATAACTTACACACTTCGTTACAGCATTAAAAGATTTGTTATGCGATTACAGGCGTTCCCGCCAGTTTTCGCAGTTTATTCAGTTTTTCCAGTTGTTTTTTGTTCAGTTGGAGTTCCTTTAGGTACTTCTGGATTGTTTCTCCCAAAGTGGCATGGATTAAGATATGTACTGCTTCGGTTACAAGAACAAGGTTGCCATATTCATCTGTACCACCGTTTTCAAGCGGCACTTTATGGTGACAGCGAATGTCATACGGCATAAGGTCAGCACCAGTTACGGCACACCTCCCATATTGAGCCGCAAACAGCGAAATCCGGTTGTCTGCGAACTCAATCGTTTTATCCAACACAGGGTTTTGCATGAGCCATATCATCGTATCGGTATTGATACCAAGATTTTTATGGATTTCTACCCGCCCCTCCGATGTATACCGATTGACGGTTTTCTTTTTGTGCTGGGCGTTTCTTGTTTGGACATATCCCATTGGAATGAGAGGGTGTCCGTTTAGAAGCCTTAGCTGTTTACTCTTGCCATACCGTTCCTTGATAAATCCACGTTCCAGTTTTCCTTTAGATGTCAATTCCCGCAGCCTGTTTGCCATTTGCAGTTTCAGTCCATAGGACAGCTTTGGAAAATCTACGCTGATGTGTGTTGCCAGACGGTAATAATTGTGCAGTCCGGCAACCACGGAATTGTATTGCTGAATGGCGATGTATTGCGCCCGGTCATCTGCCGGATTCTGTATCGCCCGGATAGCGGTA
>CAJTCR010000144.1 GCA_910574915.1 Eubacteriaceae bacterium | reverse complement strand
AATTTCCACATAGGTGGTTTTATTAAAGTTACACTTTTTTACATCAACTACTTTAAAAAAAACTTTTTTAACATTTTTCATTTTACCTATTGACATTTCTTAGCTGGACTTTGGTTGTGGATTTGTTACGCGATAGAACGCCATTTTGCCGGGGTTAGGTATAAATCCCTGTCCCCGGCAAAAGTGCGCCCGCAAAGCCGCATATAGCAAGGCTCTTTTCGCCCCTACTGCGTAACATGAGGGCATAAAAAAAGCGGCGTTCCTGTTCTCCCGTGTTGGGATAGAGAAACGCCGCGTATGCGTCGTATTCAGTTTTCATTTATTCTTTCTCAATGCTGTGTGCTGGTGGCTGGGCTGGCAGGGTTGGGGGGGGGCGGCATATCAAGGCTCTTTCCCTCAAAAGTAGTAAATTGGTAGTAAATTCAGCTTGAAATCCTGCTTGTATGCCCGTAAATCAAGGCTTTTTTGAGATAATCAACCATTTTTGATATAAAAGTTTTTTATATTATATAGAGATATTTATAAAACACTTTTTTATACTCCCACATTTCCCACATTACCACAAATGATAAAATATAAAGAAAATAAGAATGATTTACGCCATTCCTGATGTAGGGTTATAAATAATATGTGGGAAACGGGCTTCCCACGTTTCCCACATATAGATCATATATCAGGCATTGCCTTCTTAATCTGCTTTGTATGCCATAACATCAATACTGTTTTGAAATACTGTAACACAAGAGGTTTTAGTAATCAGGAGAATTAAATTTTAATATCCTCTATTTGCTGCCGCGACAATCCTGTAAGTTTGCTTATATCATCGACAGACATATTCATCTTTAACGCATTACGGGCAACTTCTATTTTTTCTTCTGCTTTGCCTTCCGCCCTGCCTTCATCTTTTGCTTTCTTCATGCCGCTGTTGTAGTCAATCTGTGCCATCTCACGTAAGTGGTAAAGCCGCAGCACTTCCTTGTCATTCGCCAGGAATTCCATTTTCTCATTTGCTTTATAAATCGCTGTATCCATATCCATCAACTCCTTTAGCGTATCATCGGAAATGTTCTGGTCAAAAAAGGTGAGCCAGCGGTGGAGGGAATTGTTCTTAATGTCCTTATCCGGCAGGGCATTGAACTTTTTCATATCAATGAAGTGGAACGCGCATTTACTGCGCGTTCCTAAGCCATGAAAAGCAACCTACAATTTTCTAATTTCTTCCAGTGTTAAACCTGTTGCTTTTACTATTTGATCATGGGACATGTTCATTTCTAACAGATTTCGGGCAACTTTTATTTTTTCTTCCGCCCTGCCTTCATCTTTTGCTTTCTTCATGCCGCTGTTGTAGTCAATCTGTGCCATCTCACGTAAGTGGTAAAGCCGCAGCACTTCCTTGTCATTCGCCAGGAATTCCATTTTCTCATTTGCTTTATAAATCGCTGTATCCATATCCATCAACTCCTTTAGCGTATCATCGGAAATGTTCTGGTCAAAAAAGGTGAGCCAGCGGTGAAGGGAATTGTTCTTTATATCCTTGCCCGGCAGGGCCTTGAACTTTTTCATATCAATGAAGTGTATTTCCAGTGCATCCGTCAGAAGGCAGTCCCTGTGGGTATCTTCCCAGAGATGGAACACAGTATGGAAATCATCAACCGCCACCGCCTCAAAATTAACGATATTGATCGCAATCACATTGGACAGCAGGCTGTAGTCCTCGCCTTTCGCCAGCCCGCCTGCGAACTCCCTGCTCCAGTAGAAAAGGCTTCTTCTGTCCATGTTCCCGTAATCACGTAGTTGAACTTCAATGTTGATCCTTGTGCCGTCCTCGGCCACGGCACGGATATCAAGAATACTCGTCTTGTCACCAACAATCTCTGCCGTGAATGTCCTGTGTTCCACAATTTCAATTTTAACAAGCTTCTTATGTTTTGTTTTTGCCAGGATTGCATTCAGCAGAGACAGGAGCTGTTCTTCATCGCCTTTTTCACCGAACGTCTTCCCAAAAATAAAATCGTTCAGAGGTTTAAATTTATGCATAACGATACCGCCTTCCTTTCATT
Organism: Eubacteriaceae bacterium; assembly: GCA_910574915.1. Taxonomy (GTDB): domain Bacteria; phylum Bacillota; class Clostridia; order Lachnospirales; family Lachnospiraceae; genus Eubacterium_J. Next base: position 2,758 of record CAJTCR010000144.1, on the reverse strand, counting down.
ATTATCATACCATATGTTTACGCATTTTACTATTGCCTTTTTATGTGTTACCAGACACAGTAGCCAGCAGGGTGGCGGCTCCCGCCGCCACTGCCCATGCATACTGTTATGCTGTTTCCGGCTGTTTCCCGCCGATGTTTAACTCCGCATCCAGCTCTGACAAACGTGCAGACTTTCGTTGCAGTTCTTCTTCCTGCGGGAACGGTTTGCCGATCTCTGCTTTTGCTGCTTCCTGCTGTTGGAGCAGATTAGACAGCTTGATTTTGCAGGTTTCCAAACTTTCCGGCATTTTGTCCAGGGCATTGTCAATACGGGTAAGATTACCGCGGGCATCTGCACCAGGCTCAACCTGATAGGAGACTGCACCTTTCAGTGTTAGTTTATGGGTAAAGCCACTGAACTTCACGGACAATGCGAATCCTCGGTAGTTACCTATAATGACTGGCTCTATGCCCGTGATTTCCCGGCAGGCATCCAGAAGCGCAGTACCAGCGGAAGCCTTGTCTGTGTATGACATACCATTGATTTCCATGCCGATAAAACCGTCTGTCGGGTGCGGGTGCTGCTGTAAGGTCTGGATATCGGATTGCAGGCCCTCAATAAAGCCCTGCGCTTCCTGTATCTGTTGCGGGAAGTTCTTCAGTAAATCATCTTCCAGACGGTACTGCTTGCTGTTGTGGTCGGCTTTCATAATGCGGAGCCTGGAAACTTCAAGGTCAAGATCCATACGCTCCCTGATACGTGGATCGCCGGCACAAAGGGCTTTTATCTCTGCGAATGACAGGGCAGTTTCATCCACATACTCACAGCTGCGGACAGGGGATTTGCTGGTCATAATCTGTGAAATGAATTTCTGCTTGTTCTCCAAAGTCTGGTCGAGTAGGTCAGCGGTATTACTACCGCTTTCCCCTCTAAGAACCGTGCATGAGAGTTTCCCCTCACACGGCTCAAGCACTTATAAGCCCTGTCTCACCAGAGCCGGTTCATCAACGTTTTTCGAGTAATGCAGTTTTCTGTGACAGCCTGCGTCCACTAAAATTCTTGTTATCTTATAATCATTCCCCGTGGCTTCATGGATTCTGTACCCTTCCTCTACAGTGATAGCGCCGCCGCAAATAGGGCAGATTCCCTTTTGCGCTTTGTAGAGGGCGTTCAGCTTCTTTCTGCCTTTGATTTCACGAAACATTCTCTCCGTATCCCTTTCTTCAAAATATCCTGTAAACCTGTCATCAAATGGTGTCGCTTCTGATTTTGTTTTCAGCCACCTTACGATATTGGTGTCCGTGGCATATATCAGATTGAGTTCAAACGAATCCGGCATTTTAACGCTGAATGTCCAGCTTCTTGTGCCAATCCGTTTGAAATATTTCTCTGCTATCCATTTATGGCTCTTTTTAGGGTGTCTGCGTTTGCACCACTGCCATAGGCATCTCCACACATCAAAATCAAACCTTTCAAATGCCTGTGACGATACATTATACTTTTGGAAATTCACCCATCCACGGATGACCGGATTCAGCTTCCGTATCAAATCTTCCTGCTTCATGGACGGGTTTTTCTTGATTATCTCCCTTATCTTGCTCACTATGGCTTTATAATTCTTTTTGGACGGTTTCGTCAGAAGTTTGTCTTTGTACCACCTTATATTGCTTCCGAGAAAATCGAAACCATCTTCGATAGGGGTAATGACTGTCTTTTCTTCCGACAGTTCCAGCCCCCCTCTCTGACAGAAATTCCCGAATAATGGGAAGCACACCGTTTTTCAGAATCTCCCTGCTTTCGCCAGTGACAATAAAATCATCAGCGTAACGTACAAAGTTCACTTTCGGGAAATATGCTTTTCCATTTACTTTCGTTTTGTGGTATTTCTTTTTAATCTGGGCTTCCAGACCGTCTAAGACCATGTTACAGATAGTTGGTGAGATAGATGAACCCTGCGGGCTTCCCAAATCAGTCGGGAATAACTTCCCTGTTTCGATATACCCGCTTTTTAACCATTTCCGCAAAATGTCCTTATCCATTGGGGTGTGGCTTAAAATTCGCTCATGGCTGATATTGTCAAAACAGCCTTTAATGTCGCCTTCCAGCACCCATTTTGGTGATTTTCCTTTATTCAGACAGGTAAAGCACTGCTCAATAGCGTCCTGCACACATCTTTTTGCCCGGAATCCATAGGAATTCGGGTCTGCCGTGGTTTCCGCAATCGGCTCTAATGCAAATTTATATAATGTCTGCATTGCCCTGTCTTTCATACATGGAATGCTTAACGGGCGCATTTTCCCATTTTTCTTCGGTATATACACCCTTTTTAGCGGCAGTGGCTGATAGCCCCTGCGTTTCAAGCTGAGAATTGCTTCGAATTTCAGTTTTGGGGTAGACCATAAAACTTTGTCTACGCCTGCTGTCTTTTTGCCTTTATTACTCGTTACTCTCCTTACGGCTAAAGCACGTCCATAAAAAGAGTGTGTGAGCAGCCACTGCAAGGATTTCACCTTGCCTGTCCTGCCCTGTTGAAGAGCCTTTACGATACGCATTTGCAGTTTTTTAACATATGCCTCGGCTTTATTCCAGTCAATGGAATCCCATGCCTTTGCAATGTCAGAAGTCGCACACGTTTTACCGTTCATTTGCTTTACTCCTAGTATAATAATGATGTAGTCAAGAATGACTACTGGTTAATAGTTACAAAGTCCAATCTAATAAATCTATATAGATATAACGGAAGGAGGAATCCCCCTCCATCAGAAGTTATAAGACA
>CAJTCR010000143.1 GCA_910574915.1 Eubacteriaceae bacterium | reverse complement strand
TGCATCCATAATCTTAAAAAAACGTGATTTCAAACGCTGATCAACAAATTTTGCATCTACAAATTCCGTTTCCCAATTCGTATATTCTACCGTCATATGGATCACCTCTTTTTCTTTAGTATAGCATAGAAACAATAGGATATCCACATAAACTTGTGGGTCAAGTTAAGATCATCCCTGCGGAATATGCGGCTTTCCTATGGGAAATTCACTAAACCCGCTTTGCGGCTTTGGATAAGCTATATTCCTGCAGGACTAACATCTTATGAAATTCCTCTTTCCCCCGAAATTCCACATAGACCTTTTTCTCCTCGAATACTTCTATCCTGCTCACAAAACACAAAAGCGTATCCCTGTCAAGCGTTGTCAGTTTCATAACTTCTTTAAACCTTTCCAATCTGACGCCGGATGCAACACCATTGCGAAAGAGCTGCTTAATCATTTCTTCCTGCTTCTGTAAAGCGTCTTTTGTTTCCTCATATTGCTTTTCATAGATTGCACGAAAATTTCTAAAATCTGTTTCCGTAATCAGCCCTGACTTTAAATCTTCATACAGCCCCGCGCGAAGCTCCAGATATTTGTCCTGCTCCTTATGAAGCCTTTCGATCTCCTTGTCGAATCTGGCTACTTCCTCAAAATTTACCTCCATCTCCTGAATATGCTCCAATTGGCTGCACACATCCAAAAATACAGATACATGTACCTGCAGGGTTTTGAACACAATCTCTTTCAATTCATCCTCCGGGATACTGTGTCTTGAACACCCTTTCCCTCTATTTCTTGTGGAACATATGAAATAAACTCTTGAAATATCTTTATAACGGTTTACTCTCCGATTCATCGGTTCTTTGCAGTCCCCACAGAACAAAAGTCCTGAGAAAAGATGGGAACATGCCGAACCTGTTTTTGCTTTCGTATCAACCTTCAAAAGATTCTGTACTATTTCAAAGTCCTCGCTGGAAATAATCGCTTCATGGGTCCCTTCTACCCGAACCCATTCTTCCTGCGGCTTTGCAACCGTCTTATTTACCTTATAATTTACTTTCTCACATTTCCCCTGAACCATAACTCCTGTATATATTTCGTTCGTCAATATTCTTTTTACAGCCACAGCCGACCATTTTGCTGTTAAATTAGTACGGAATCCCGTTGAAAACTTTTCACCAAGGGATTTTTTATATTCCAACGGCGAGAGTATTCCCAACTCATTTAATCTCTGCGCAATTACCTGCGTACTCATTCCTTCCCGTTTCCATGCAAATATCTTCTTTACAATTTCTGCAGCATAATCATCCGGGCAAAGTTTATATTTATCCTCTTCCGATTTCCGATATCCATATACGGCAAAAGCCCCTATGAATTTTCCCTGCTCACGCTTTGTCCGCTGATGGCTCTTTACTTTCCCGGAAATATCTCTGCAATAAGAATCATTAATAAAGTTTTTTACAGGAAGGACAAGGGATTTTGTATTCATGTCTGCTGTCTGGCTGTCAAAATGGTCTGTTATGGCAATAAAGCGCACATGAAAAGCCGGGAAGGTCTTTTGAATCAACCGCCCGGCTTCAATATAATCTCGTCCCAATCTGGACAAATCTTTCACTATCACGCAATTCACATTTCCCGCTTCAATGTCTGCCATCATCCGTTTAAATTCCGGCCTGTCAAAAGCTGACGTTAGATAACGATACTTTTGAAAACACTGGAAAATCAAGGTTTTTCGAGCGACGGACAAGCAGGGTATTGTACTAAAAACTGAATACGACGCAGAAGCGGCGTTTCTTACTCTCTACATGGGAGAACAGGAACGCCGCTTTTTTCATGCCCTTTGTTACGCAGTAGGGGCAGAAAAAGCCTTGCTACAAGCGGTTTTCCGGGCGCGTATCTGGCGCGGAAAGGGATTTATACCTTATCCCCCGAAACCGCGCTTCTACTGCGTAACAAATCCAAAGCAAAGGAGCTATGAACTATGGCAGTTTTCAGAGTGGAACGGAACAAGGGCTACACCGTAATGAGCAACCACCACCTACGCAACAAGGAGCTTTCCCTAAAGGCAAAGGGGCTGTTGTCGCAAATGCTGTCACTCCCCGAAGATTGGGACTACACCTTGAAAGGCTTATCCCTTATCAACCGGGAGAAGATAGACGCTATCCGCGAAGCCATTAAGGAGCTTGAACGCGCCGGGTATATCGTCCGTTCAAGGGAACGCGACGAGAAAGGACGCTTGCGGGGCGCGGACTATGTGATATTCGAGCAGCCGCAGCCGCCTACGCCGGATTTACCTACATTGGAAAATCCAACATTGGATAATCCAACGCAGGAAAAACCAACATTGGAAAAACCTACGTTGGAAAATCCAACGCAATTAAATAAAGATATACAAAGAACTGACTTACCAAAAAAAGAAAAAATAATTACTGATGAACAAAGTACCCATTCCATTCCTATCCTTTCCCCTAACCCCTCTCCTTGCAGAGAAGCGGCTACGCCGCCGGAACGGAAAGGAACGGAAGCGACAGTACAGAGCGCGGTAGAGATATACCGGGAAATCATCAAGGACAATATCGACTACCACATTCTCAAACAGGACATGAAGTTTGACAGTGACAGGCTTGACGAGATTGTAGACCTCATGCTTGAAACCGTATGCACCGCCAGAAAGCGGGTACGGATTGCGGGGGACGACTACCCGGCAGAGCTTGTGAAATCTAAGTTTATGAAACTGGACGGCGAGCATATCCGCTTTGTGCTTGACTGTATGCGGGAGAACACAACGAAAATCCGCAACATCAAGCAATATCTGAAAGCAGCCCTTTTCAACGCCCCGTCCACTATCGGCAATTATTACACTTCCCTTGTCGCCCATGACATGGCAAGCGGCGCACTGTCACCGAAGAAGCCGCAGTACGGCGACCCGGACTATTATTCATTCAAACCGGGCGAAAGCCTGTAAAACAACAAAAGGAGGATTTTATTATGGCACAGAAAATGACAGGAGCATTGGTATTTGACGAGCGCACCGACCGTTACGACATCCGCTTTGACTTAAACAACTATTACGGGGGCTTGCATTGCGGCGAGTGCTTTGACGTATTCGTGCGGGGCAAGTGGAAGCCGACCCGGATTGAGTACGGCGACAACTGGTATCTTGTGGGTATCAGAGCCGAGGACTTGAACGGGCTGCGGGTGCGTATCTGACCGCCGCCCCATAAAGAAACGCGAAAGGAGGACGCGACAAATTGCAGGACGAAGTAAACGAAAAGACCATAGCCCTTTACATCAAGACTGGGAAGCTGACCGCCCAGACGCTCCAAAAGGCAATGAAAGCCATACTGTCAAAGGGCAAAAAGCAGCTTGCAAAACCGCCACAGGGCAAGCAGAGCTTAAAGCAGCTTATGAAGCAGAACGCGGGCGTTTCCAACATTGAGATTACCGAGGGCAATATCAAAGCCTTTGAGAGTACGGCGAAAAAGTACGGTATCGACTTTGCGCTGAAAAAGGACGCGACGGAAAGCCCGCCCCGCTATCTGGTTTTTTTCAAGGGGCGGGACGCGGACGTGCTGACCGCAGCCTTTAAGGAGTTTTCCGCAAAGAAGCTGACACAGGAGAAAAAGCCCTCTATCCGAAAGCTGCTCTCTACGCTCAAAGAAGCCGCACAGGGCAAGAACGCGGAACGGGCAAAGGTCAAGAACAAGGACAGGGAGGTATCGCTATGAAGCCGGAAATCAAGAAGCTGCTTATCCTCAATCTCCCGTATCTGCTCTTTGTCTGGCTCTTTGATAAAGTGGGCGCGGCTGTCCGGCTCTCCCCCGGCGCGGACGCAAGCGCAAAGCTGCTACATCTTGGGGACGGTTTTACAGCCGCCTTTTCCAGTATCGCGCCGAGCTTCCACCCGGCAGACTTAGCTTTAGGCATTGCGGGGGCGGTCATTGTCCGGCTGATTATCTACACCAAAGGCAAGAACGCGAAGAAATACCGCCGCGGGACAGAATACGGTTCGGCGCGTTGGGGCGGGGCTGACGACATAAAGCCGTACACAGACCCGGTATTTGAGAACAATATCCCCTTAACGCAGACGGAACGGCTTACCATGAACAGCCGCCCGAAGCAGCCGAAATACGCAAGAAACAAAAATATCCTTGTAATCGGCGGTTCCGGCAGCGGCAAGACCCGGTTCTTTGTGAAACCGTCGCTCATGCAATGTACGTCAAAGGATTTTCCAACGTCGTATATCGTCACTGACCCGAAAGGAACACTGATTTTGGAAACCGGGAAAATGTTGCAGCGGTACAAATACCGTATCAAAGTGTTAAATACGATTAACTTCAAAAAATCCATGAAATACAATCCCTTTGCCTATCTGCGGAGCGAAAAGGACATTTTGAAATTAGTCAATACCATTATCGCCAACACCAAAGGCGACGGGGAAAAATCCGGCGAGGATTTCTGGGTGAAAGCGGAAAAGCTCTACTACACCGCGCTAATCGGCTATATCTGGTATGAAGCCCCGGAGGACGAGAAAAACTTCACGACGCTGCTTGAAATGATAAATGCGTCGGAAGCCCGCGAGGACGACGAGGACTTCCAGAACCCGGTTGACCTCATGTTTGAACGTCTGGAAGAAAAAGACCCGGAGCATTTTGCAGTCAAGCAGTACAAAAAATACAAACTTGCGGCGGGCAAGACCGCAAAAAGCATACTTATCTCATGCGGCGCAAGGTTAGCCCCATTCGACAGTGCAGCGACACGTTGTCGCATATAAACTCTACGTGGGATTTTCCTGCAAAGAGGTAAAAGTGACGGAAAGGCTACGGCCTTTCTAACTGATATTCCG
>CAJTCR010000142.1 GCA_910574915.1 Eubacteriaceae bacterium | reverse complement strand
ATGCAAAAAGTCTGAATATTTATACATAAAAAAAGGAATCTTCCCGAAATCTGTCCCTATTTCTATATCTATTAAAAATCCGGTAATCTTTACTCTTTTTCACATCTAAAAGCGAAATCTCTGGTATATCTGAATTTAATATGGGAATATAAAATAAGCAGTTTTAGCACGCCCGTGTTCTACAAAAATTATACAAAACTGCCGGCTGGAAAAGTCAGGTGCATCATTAGGTTTTCCGAAGTGTAGCTCTATAAGCCTTGAAAATAAAGGGGTTAGAAGCTACTGAATGATTTTTTATGTGTTTTGTCATAATGACGGGATAAGAATTCGGGACGCAGAGGCCGCAGGTTCAAATCCTGTCGCATCGACTCTTGGCAGGGGCGCTAGGCGTCCGGTGGACGCCTGTTCAGCGCCGACCGGAACGGAGTGCAGAGCCGGAAACCGCTTGGATAAAGGGTTTCCGGTTCTTTTTATTTTTTGCATTCAACAGACTTGTCCTGTGATTTTGGTCATTTCTACAAAAAGTTCTACAAAACCTGTTAGAACAGATTATGATAGGATTCTGAGATCTGTTCTAAGTCATCCGGCATTTCATTCAACCGTTCTTTATTAAAGTGGCTGTATATGTTTAGGGTTGTGCTGGTATCTGAATGACCGAGCCAGTATTGCAGCTTTTTTACATCTCATCCTTTGTTGATCAGAAGAGATGCGCAGGTATGGCGTAGCTTATGTAATGTGATTTCTGGGCGTCCGTAAGCTTTTGTAGCCTTACAGAACAGCTTTGAGATATAATCAGGTCCATATGGTTTTCCGTCTTCCCATGTAAATATATAATTGCTTTCATAATAAGAACTTCCGAAAAATTTGCGGTTTGCATCCTGTTCAGTTTTTATCATGGCAAGGCACTGTTCGGCTGTTGGAAAGAGGGTAAGTGTCCGAAAGCTGTTTATAGTTTTTGTAGAATCTTTTGCTTCGGTGGTCTTTACTCTTACAACTGTATGTTGGATACAAAGCGTCTTTTTAACATAATCAATGGCATTCCATTTCAGTCCAAGGATTTCAGAACGACGCAGTCCATAGAAAATGCCGAAAAAGCATATGGGAAGCAATTTGTAAAAATGTGAAGTTTTATCACTGGCGAGAAAGTTCATTAAGTCTATACATTCGGATTCTGTTAAAAACAGCATGTCCTCTTGATAATCTTTATTCTTTTCCCATGTACGGTTACTAAAGCTACTGGATTGGTTGACACCAGTCCATCTATGGCAGCTTGGTTGTAGACAGATAGCAGTATGCTTTTAATGGAACGTACGGTACGTACTGCAAGAGGTCCTTTTTCAGATGTTTTCTTGTTTGTTTTTCCATATTGGAGCAGATACGTTATAAATTTGTCTACAATGCCGGCGGTTACATCTTTAAGCTGTGGATCTGTGACCTTGAAGTAATTAAAAATTTGTGAAGATCTATATGCATAGGATTCGTAGGTAGAACGTTCTAGTTCATTCTTCTTACGGGATAGCCACCGGTTCAAATAATCACATAAGGTAATATTAGGGTCGATGTCTGACCGATATTCTTCGGGTAAACTTTCCAGGTAGGAGAAATTGACGATCGCTTCGTTTTTCATTGCTTCTGCCTTGCGTTTGTTTCCTTTTACTTCAAGATGTGTGGATATCATTTTTTGCCGCCATTTATGAGATATGGGGTCTTTATAACTAAGCTTGATATAATAGTAGCTTTGCCCGGAAGCATTTTGTTTGGTTATCAGTATGCCCGTCATGTTATGTCTCTCCTTTCAATTAACGGGCGTGCTATTATAATAATAGCACACCCTCCGGCATTTGTCATGATGCTGAACAAAATAAAATAACATCCGATTTACGAATCCGATAAACACGCCCAATGCGTTTTGCAGGAAGTTTGCCTGAGTGAATAAGGGCATAGACGGTATTTTTGGATATGTGCAGCATTTTACATACATCATTGACATTTACGATATCTGTAAATTTATCAAACATAGGTCCTCCTCGTATAATAATTTATAGCCAAGAAAAACAGGCTATAGACTTATTCTTTTTTGATATAGATGAGGGATAATTCTTGGGGAACTCCTCCCACATCCCGTTCCATCCATACAGTTTTTAGTTTCATGTCTCATTCATATAGATGGAGGATAATTCTTAAATATCATATCCGAGGGATCCCCCCTCCAAAAACGCTGGTTCTATCCTTTCCCATCTATCATTAACAGTTACTTTATGTCTGGCATCCCAAATGAGTAGAACGGATTTTGCGGACATTCAAAATAAAAAAGAATGTGGAGGTAACAAACAATGGCAAAGACGATTTTTGAGGAACTGGGCGGAAGATACGAGCGGCAAGGCGATTACTTAATACCGTGCTTAACCGTACCCGCCGAAGAAGAACAGCCGATAGGCACATGGGGACAGCGACATCTGGATTATCTGAAGCAGTACCGAAAGGTTACATACACCCATCTTCTCACAAGCGGCAGGCTCAACGCTTACCTTGCCGACATCGACAAACAGGCGCAGGAACGCTTTGAAAGGCTCATAGAGGGCATGAAACAGGCACAGGGCATAACGAACGCCTAAAGGAAGAAAACGCCTTAGAATGGGCAGGGTGGCTTAATAACATAAGAGCTTGTGCGAGGGAGATTATAGAACAAGAATTGATTTTTGTATAGCGGAGTGGCGGCAGCGAAAACTGTCGCCATATTAATTTAAGTATATTGACACAATTTTTAAAAAGTGGTATATTTATAACATAAAGAGCGAAATACACCACAAAACAAGGAGGATTTTTATGAACCACAGAATTAATTACTTGGGCTTTTTATCTTTATTAGCGTTAATTGCGATTTTAGGGTGGCAAACAGAAAATACTGGTTTATACGGTTTCTTTGGCTTTGCCTATTATCTGCGCTATTTCTGGGTCATACCAGATGAATTTTTCCGCTTTAATGTTCAAAAGGCGGCTACATTTGCGTTTATGTCAGAAATGATTTCTCTTGTTCTTTTTATGTTTGTTTGTGTTTATATTTATGGTATTGCTAAGGCTGTTCCTATGGCTTTTGCACTGAGTTTTGCTGTGGCTATTTTAGCTTTTAGTGTAGCTCTTATTGGTTTTGAGTGGAAAGAGCGAAAGGATGCAGAGAATGATTAAAAATCGCATAAAAGAATATAGAGCAAAATATGACATGAAACAAGAGGATTTAGCCAAACTTGTAGGTGTTCGTAGGGAAACTATCGGAAATCTAGAAAAAGGAAAATATAATCCCTCATTAGTTTTGGCATGGAATATAGCAAAAGTCTTTGGTGTTTCTATCGAAGAAATATTTACAATTGAAGATTAAGAAGGTGATATTTTGAAAAATAATAATTGGATACGTTGTCCTGTTTGTGGAAATAAAACTCGTGATAAAATCAGAGAAGATACGATTTTGAAAAATTATCCTCTCTATTGTCCAAAGTGTAAACAAGAAACATTGATTGAAGTAATAAATTTGAAAATGACAGTCATCGAAGAGCCAGACGCAAAGACGCAGAGCCGATGAACTTGTGAAATAAAATCACAGTTCATTGGCTCTATTTTATTTCATGAGGTTTTAAGGCAAACGCCCACCATATAAAAAAACGGTGTATTATCGGTTTTTTATCAGAAATTCAATGTAGCGTTTACCATTTCAACGGAGCGTTTGTTGAATATAGTATTTCTTGTGGTAATATAAGAGGTAGAAAGAGGGTGTAAAAATTGAATGCTCAAAAAACAGGTAGCTTGATTGCTGCTATCAGAAAAGAAAAAAATCGTACTCAGCAGGATTTAGCTAATGAATTAGGAGTATCAAGTGCAGCTATTTCAAAATGGGAACGAGGGATTGGATTTCCAGATGTATCTCTTATTGAGCCATTAGCTACATCTTTGGGGATTACCATAGCGGAATTATTCAAGGGCGAAAGGATAGAAAACGGCGATGCTAACGAGTATGAGAACTTGTTATCAGATGTTGTGAAAGTATCAAAGAATGAAATAAGCAAAAAGAAAAAAATATCGAATTGGATTATCGCTATTACTGTCGCTGTCCTATATTTATTGATTAGTATAATAACACAAAAGTGGGAAATAACTTGGGTGGTCTGGATTGTTTATTGCTTTTATCGGATTTTCACCGAATACATCTATAAGAAATATTAGAAATCGTTGAACTTACTATATTCATGCGAATTATCATCAAAGAGCCAGACGCATAAGACGCAGAGCCGATGAATTATGAACTTATAATGAAGCCAAAATCAAGTAAAAACAGTAATTTAGGAGTGTGATGAAAATGCTTAATTTAAAGAAAACAAGAATGAAGAAAAATTTATTTTTGGCTCTATCCATTATATCAGCGTTTATATTTATAGCAGGTGTAATGTGTACTATAATGGGTGACGATAGCCCAGTTAAGTTTATAGTTAATGAAAGCCCAGTAAAATTAATCGTTCCACCATCATTAGTATTTTTTATAACATTCTCTTTATATAAAAATAGTAAAAAAGTTATAAAAGAAAATACAAAATAATTACCTAATCAACTGATGGTTGAATTGGGTGCAATCAACTGTTAGTTCGTTTCGCAATCTGTTTTTAGCTTGTAAAATAACTACCAGGAGGTGGAACATGGAACAACAAATGATAGGAAAATTTATATCAGCCTGTCGAAAAGAAGTAAACGGTAGATAGTACGTACCTCGACTATGAGGGCAAAGTGTGTGACAATAGGCTATATTTCTATCATAAGTATTAAAAGTTAAGCCTTAACTTTTGATACCGTTATACGGAGGTAAGTCTATGAACTCAGCAACAACAGCAGTGGCTGTACAATACCGTTTAAAAGAGTGG
>CAJTCR010000141.1 GCA_910574915.1 Eubacteriaceae bacterium | reverse complement strand
CACTCTTTTAAACGGTATTGTACAGCCACTGCTGTTGTTGCTGAGTTCATAGACTTACCTCCGTATAACGGTATCAAAAGTTAAGGCTTAACTTTTAATACTTATGATAGAAATATAGCCTATTGTCACACACTTTGCCCTCATAGTCGAGGTACGTACTATCTACCGTTTACGTTTTTTCAAATTATATATAATGTGAGGTAGGATAATGACATCTACAATTAAAAGCCATATATTGTCCACCTTAGAGGGTGGAGGATTTCAGGATTTATGTGATACTCTTTTGTGTGCAGAGGGATATGAAGGTATTTTTTCTTTGGGAATGAAAGCAGGAAGCTTAAAGACTACAATAGGAAATCCAGATACTTATTTCCGAAGCAAATCGGGAAAGTATATTTTTGTGGCATATACCACAGAGCAAACAAACATAAATAAGAAAATCAAAGAGGATGTTGAAAAATGTTTAGATCAAGAGAAGACAGGTGTAGATGTAAAAGATATTGAGAAAATAATCTGTTGTCATACTTCATCGACGTTAAAAGCTGGTGATGATCAAGCATTAAGAGAATTGTGCGGTTCTTATGGCGTAGAATTGGAATTGTATGGAATAGATAGGATTGCAGATAAGATTTATAGAAATTATCAATATATTGCAAAGGATAAATTAAATCTATCAATAGATAGCAATCAAATATTTCCAAGGGAAGAATTTATTAAACGATATGATAGTTCAAATGGAAGAACTGCTCCCTTAACAACTACCTTTTTGTATCGTGAGAAGGAGAAAAAGGAAATTCTTGAAGCTCTGGAAGAGAAAAAAATAATAGTTATTTTAGGGAAAGCTGGTGTTGGAAAAACACGCTTAGCCTTAGAAATTGTGAAAGAGTACCAAGAAAAGAATAAATGTAAAATTCTCTGCATTAAATGTAATGCTCAACCTATAATGGATGATTTGTCACGCCACATTTATACAGCGGGAAAATATCTTATATTTGTAGATGATGCAAATGAATTGGTAGGATTATCACATTTGGTTGAATATGTTATAAGAGATGATAAAAGATATGATATTCGTATTATTGCTACAGTTAGGGACTATGCAAGTAAATCTGTCATAAATGAAACAGAGAAGTTAGCAGATATAAAATGCTTTGCTGTTTCAAAATTTACAGATCAGGAAATACGGGATTTTGTAAAAACGAATCTGAGAATAGAAAATAGTGATTATATAGAACAAATTGTGCGTATTGCAAGTGGAAATCCACGCATTGCACATATGGCAGGGAAATTGGCGAAGGAAAAAAATGATTTACGGTCGATTGCTAATATGGAGGAGTTGTATAAAAGCTATTACAGTTCCTTTCTGGAAACTACTACTATTTTAACAAATATAAGACTTTGTCTGACTGTTGGAGTTACTACTATCTTTAATACCATAGATTTAGAAAATTTGGACAGAATACAAGATATTCTTGATATGATAGGAATGACAAAAGAGGAATTTACTACTAACATTCATTCTCTGCATAGTATGGAATATGTAGAAATTAAATCTGAAAGAGTAGCACGTATTTCTGATCAGTGCCTATCAAATTATATGTTGTATTATGTTTTTTTGAAAAAAGGCTGATTGCTTTCTCTGGTGTTTTAAGAGCTGGATTCTGGAAATATAAAAAAAGTACGATTAAAACTGTTGATATACTTTTAAATGTTTTTTATTCTGATAAAATGAAAGATTACTTAACTGAAGAAATAAGCAAGGTTTGGGATGAGCTTAAAACAGATGATAAAGTATTTGAAGAATTTGTAAAAGCATTCCATATTTTTAAACCAGAAGAATCTTTATTGTATGTGAGTGAAAAAATTGAGCAAGCTGAAAGTGCCACTATTGATATCCGTTTATTAGAAGATGAGGAAAAGAAATGGAATGTAGATATAAAGGATAGTATACTTCAGTTGTTGAACGGATATAAAAAGAACTATGGTTTAGTTGAGGCAGTAGAACTGGCGATAAGGTATTGCATGAAAAGGCAGGATGCTGTGAAATTGGTTTATAGCCTTTTTAAATCATATTATAGTATCAATAAGTATTCTTATTATGAAGATTACTATGTTCAGAATCTTATAATTGATAAAATAAGAGAAAATTTGGATTATCCTGTTATAAAAAAATTGTTTTATAAGATGTCCAGCCATTATTTATCACTGTATTTTGATTGTGTAGAAATAGAAAGGGATAATGTGTTTACCTCATATCGAATTGGAGTTGCTTTGACAGAAGGTTGTAAGCAATATCGGTCTAAGATATGGATGGAGATTATTTCTTTGGCAAACGATAAAGAAAATTTGGAGGATATTGTTTACTTATTATGTGCTTATCCTAATTTGTATGTAAATAAAAGTGAATTTTCAGATGAATTGGAATTTGACTGGCAGAATATAAGTCTGGTTTTGGAACGTATAAGGGTATATATGGAGCCATTTCGCTTTGCATATATATGTTCAAGATTTTTTAGAATGTCAGAGATGCACTCCGTTGAATTAACTGAAAAATATAGTGAAGTATTTAATACAGAGGAGTGGAATATATATAAAGTATTATCCAATCAATTCTATAGAGATACTTCGAGTTATGAGGAAAGAAAAGCTATATTTGAATCGAATATAAGAAGATGTTACGAAAGATACTCTGCTGACCAGATGGACAATTTGGTGCAATATATTAGCAATATTATCGGAATAATAGGCAGTAGAAAGGCGGATATGGGTGAGGGGATAACAACTTTCTGCACATTCCTAGCACATAATAAAGAAAAGCTATGGGCGTTTGTTTTGGCTTTCTTTAAATTTGGAGAAAACATTGAGTTCCGGTCAGAAGCTCTGGTTGCTCCATTGTTGAAATATTTTGACTGTAAGAAAGTAAAGGATAGTATCTGGAATGCCTCGTTTCCAATGAAAAAACAGTGGCAGTTTACATATTATGAAATGATAGCTGAAAATGAAGTAACACAAGATGATTATAGACGGTTGATGGAGCTTGTAACGGAATCGAAAGTTGTATGCGAAAAAGAAAAGTTTGAAATCAATCTGAGGTTACTGGATAAATTTAAAAAATATTCTCCAAATATATATGTTAGTATTACAAAAGCTTTATTGAATGAAGTGGAGAATAATACAAGCTTATGCAGAAGATATTTTTCTAATTTGTTTGATGCCAACTATTATACTCCTAAAGAGGTATTGAATATTTATCAAGATGCGACAGAAGAACTAAGGCATATATATTTAAAATGTTTACTTGGGTGTAGTTACATAGATTATAGAGGTATATTCCTTAGTGGATTTATATTACAAGATATAGAGTGGGTAAAGTGGTATGCCAGATATATTCAGGAAACGCAAGAAAACTATTCAGTAAATGATGAAGAATATAGAATGGAAACTTGCTGGAAGCTGAGAAGTTTTTTAAATATATTTGATCTGTTTTTTGATGAATTACTTTGTGATAGGAGATTTTACTGGCATAGTAGAAGCTATTTTCGAAAGCTTCTTTCATTTGATGGAAAAAAGGAATTAGACAGCAGAAAGGAACAATGGATTATCCATTATATAAGGGAGAATTCTAATAGTGAAAATCTAATAGAGTTGTTTGGAATTTTGCAAGAAATAAAGAAAGAGATAAGAAAAAAAGCCATTTTATGCTTTTTGGAATGTAATTCAAATTTTGAATTATTCAGTCGTTTAAGTTTAGTGTCTAATTCATGGACTGGAACTTCCAGTTTGACAGATAAAATTATATTTTGTGAGGAATTGTTATCTGAAATATCTGGAGTACAGTTTTTGAAACATAAAAAGCGAATTAGAGATGAAATTGCAAAGTGGAAGGCGGTTAGAAATAGAGAAGAAGTGGACGAAATTCTTATGGAATTATACCGATAGATGGATTACTAATTTTAGAGTTGAAGAAAAGAGCAGGGTTCCGCCGCCTTCGGCATTGTGGGCAGTGTGTATAACTCCCCGTCTTATGGAGCTGTGGGCAACACTGTTTGCAGGATGTGGGAAAGCTGCTTTTGCTTTTCCATATGCTGTGAATAGTGTTGTCCATAGCGGAATGGGGAGTTATGCACACTGTCCACGATGCTTCTTTTTGCTTTTAAAGCCTTTTAGGGGCTGGATATTACCGGGCAGGGTTATTGTCCCGGTCTGGCTGTTCCTGTGCGTTTTTTGGCGGCTCTGTGCGCCCTAAATACTGGTTCAGGTTCTCCAGTTTCCGGTTCAGCGATTTCAGCTCCTTATCGCAGTTTTTGTAAGTGGCGGTCAGTTCCTTCTTCTGTGCGGTCAGCTCCTGATATTCCGCTTTCAGCTTGTCAATGTTCAAACCTTTTAAATGGATGCCCGCCTGTTCCAGCATACGCCTTGCGCCGCCATAAAGAATGATCTGGCTTTCATGCTTGCGGAAATATGCGTCAGGATTTTTTGATTTCTTATAGGCAATATTGTAAGACTTGTTTGCTTTGTATTGTTCCGCATATTTGATAATTTCTGCAAGGTCTTTCATACGGTTTTCCAGTTTCCGTACAGTCTGCTTTGCTTCCTTTCCGGTGGCGGCAGTGGAGGCGATTTTCTGTTCCAGTTCCTTAATCGAACCAACTTCATTGTACGCCTGTGCTGCAATCTTTAAATTCTCAACTGCCGCCCACCTCTGCAGCCCCGGACTGTTCTGGAATTTCTCATCAGAGGTGTCAATCAATTTCTTATCCGCATAATCTCTTTTCGGGATAACTGCCTTCCGTTCCCGTTTCAATTCTATCCGTTCTTTGATACGTTCCTTTGTATATTCCCTGCCGAGTGACTTCACACTGCCACGCACAAAACGGTCTTTGCCAAGTGGACGGAAAGAGATAAATTTGGGGGCATCTTCCCATATGCACTAACTTTGTTGCTGCAAATTCATAAAATTCATGGTATAATCAAAAAGGGTGATTTTATGGATACAAATGATTTAGTAAAGCTGCTGCCGTCAGGTTATGAACAGGC
>CAJTCR010000140.1 GCA_910574915.1 Eubacteriaceae bacterium | reverse complement strand
CACGTGAAACACAATATAATACAACAAAAAAATGCATAAGACTTGACATAAAAAAATCCAGGTATTGCGGGTGGATTAAGGTTTTATGAATGAAAGTATCTATTAGGGGTTGCAAAACAACGGAGGAGGAAGGATTTGCCAGCCCACTGCAAAAGATTCACGGAAATTTCACACAAATGTTGCAATTTCGCTGGAAATTGAGTATAATGCTTAAATATTAACAGAGATAAGATGAGCAGAGGTTAGGAAAAGCCGGGAGAGCAGGTGATGAATATGGCAGATTTTTCTATTGAATTAAACGAACCCAGGGAGTCAGTAGAAGAATTAGAAGCAAAAATAGGTGCAAAAAGAAACGGAATTCGAAGAATGCCTGACTTTATTGAGCCGCAGGAGCTGTACAAGGAGCTGATAGGCAGCATTAAAAAATACCATCCATCTACCGATATTACGCAGGTGGAGAAGGCATACCAGATCGCGGCGGCGGCGCATAAGGATCAAAAGCGCAAATCAGGAGAGGCGTATATTATCCATCCTCTCTGTGTGTCTATGATTTTGGCGGAGCTGGAGCTGGATAAGGAGACGATTGTGGCGGGGCTTTTGCATGATGTCGTGGAAGATACGATTATGACGGATGAGGAGATTGCGCAGGAGTTTGGTGCCGAGGTAGCGCTGCTGGTGGATGGCGTTACCAAGTTGGGACAGTTGTCCTATGATGCAGATAAAGTCGAAGTGCAGGCGGAGAATTTAAGAAAGATGTTTCTTGCGATGGCGAAGGATATCCGTGTCATATTGATCAAGCTTGCTGACCGTCTGCATAATATGCGTACGCTGCAATATATGAGGCCGGAGAAGCAAAAGGAGATCGCCCGCGAGACGATGGATATTTATTCTCCGATTGCCCAGCGTCTTGGGATTTCCAAGGTGAAAATTGAACTGGATGATTTGTGCCTGAAATATTTAGAGGCATCGGCTTATTATGACCTGATCCAGCAGGTAGCACAGCGCAAGACGGCACAGGATGACTATATCCGCAACCTGACCGATGAAGTGCGCGGGCATATTGAGCGTGCCGGCATTCAGGCGGAGATCGGCGGCAGGGCAAAGCATTTTTTCAGCATTTATAAAAAAATGGTCAACCAGAATAAGACGCTGGATCAGATATATGATCTGTTCGCAATCCGCATTATCGTGCGCAACGTGATGGACTGCTACGCGGCATTGGGCGTGATTCATGAAAATTATGTACCGGTGCCAGGGCGTTTTAAGGATTATATTGCAATGCCAAAGCCAAACCGATACCAGTCGCTGCATACGACGCTGATGGGCTCGGACGGGCAGCCGTTTGAGATTCAGATTCGCACGGTGGAGATGCATCGCGTCGCAGAATACGGGATTGCGGCACACTGGAAATATAAAGAGTCCGCGAACGGCGTAAAATCGACTGGCAACCAGGAAGAGGAAAAACTAAGCTGGCTGCGCCAGATTTTGGAATGGCAGCAGGATATGTCGGACAATAAAGAGTTTATGAGCCTTTTGAAAAGCGACCTGGATTTGTTTTCGGATATGGTATTTTGCTTTACGCCAAACGGCGATGTCAAAAACCTGCCGAACGGTTCCACGCCGGTGGATTTTGCATATAGTATCCATTCAGCAGTCGGCAATAAGATGATCGGCGCAAAAGTCAATGGAAAGCTTGTAACGATTGATTATGTGATTCAAAACGGCGACCGCATTGAGATTATTACCTCACAAAATTCCAGGGGGCCGAGCCATGACTGGTTGAATATTGTAAAAAGCACACAGGCAAAGACAAAGATCAACCAGTGGTTCCGCAGCGAGCTGAAAGAAGAAAATATCCAGCATGGCAAAGAGCTGATTGCCGCTTACTGCAAGGCAAAGGGAATTGATTTTTCGGTTTTCAATAAACCGGTCTATCAGACAAAAGTTGTGCGCAAATACGGCTTTCACGACTGGAATTCTTGTCTTGCTACTGTAGGCCACGGCGGCGTAAAGGAAGCAAGCATTGTAAATAAAATGCAGGACGAGTACCGCAAAGACCATCCGATCGAGATCACGGATGACGAAGTGCTTGCTCAGGCAGAGGAAGGCACTTCCAAAAATTTGCAGACAAATTCCAAAAGCGGGATTATTGTGCATGGCTTATGCGATATCGCGGCTCATTTTGCAAAATGCTGCAGCCCGGTGCCGGGAGACGAGATCTGCGGCTATATTACAAGAGGCAGAGGCGTGACGATCCACCGGACAGACTGTATCAATATGATGAACCTGTCCGATCCTGAAAAAACGCGCCTGATCGAGGCGGAATGGCAGGAAGGGTGCAGCAGCGGCGAGCATGGGCTGTACCTGGGTGAGCTTAAGATCTACGGAAACAACCGGACAGGGCTGCTTGTGGATATTACAAAAATTTTTACGGAACGTGAGATCGACATTAATGCGATCCACTCCAAAACGAGCAAACAGGGAGTGGCAACGATTTCGATTTCCTTTGGGACAAAGGGCAAGGACGAGATGAACCATCTGATTACAAAGATCCGCCAGATAGAAAGCGTGACCGATATTGAGCGCACGTCCGGCTAATACGCTCTCACTGGTGAAAATACAGATTAGTAAGGCAGGTAAAAAAATGATGACAGTAAAAGAATTTCAGGTAGGCATGGTCTGTACGAACTGCTTTTTGGCAGTGAACAGCGAGACAAAGGAAACGCTGGTGATCGATCCAGGCGACCAGGCGCAGATGATCGTTCAATATATAGAGGAAAACGGGCTTCAGCCGGCGGCTGTGCTGCTGACGCACGGGCATTTTGACCACTGTATGGCTGCAAGCGAGCTTGCCGGGCATTATGGAATCTCCGTTTATGTCCACGAGGACGAAAAGCAGACGATGGAACATCCGGCGTATAACTGCGCGACAATGATCGGCAAAGACCTGGTATTTCATGCGGACGAGTATTTTCACGGAGAAAAAGACCATCTGTCGATGGCAGGATTTGAGATTGATGTGCTGCATACGCCAGGACATACCATAGGCGGCGTGTGCTTTTATATTCAGAGCGAAAATCTGTTGTTCAGCGGGGATACGCTGTTTTGCGAGTCTGTGGGACGTACCGACTTTCCAAAAGGAAGTATGTCGCAGCTAGTGCGCAGCATTAAAGAAAAGCTGTTCCCGCTGCCAAATGATACAAAGGTGCTGCCGGGACACGGCGAATGGACGACGATCGGACATGAAAAGCAGTGTAATCCGTTTCTATAGATCCGTATTTGCATACCGAGGTTTTTTATGATTACAGTACAGTTAAATAAAGATGATTTTTCATATGACATTCATTCTCTGGTGAAAGCGTTTTTCCCATCAGAGAATGTTTCTGTGTTTACAGCACAAAAAGCGGCGGACGAGCCTGTACAGCTTCGCATTTATGTAGACTATGCGCCCAGGCAGGTCAGGCTGGCCGTTACCGGACAGGATCAGCAGGAACGGCAGGAAGTTTTTCAAGTAGATGAGACAAATCGAAAAGAGATGAAAAACCTGCTAAAGCAGCATATTTATGACATGCTTTCTGCTTGTACAGGAAAAACGCTTCCGTGGGGAACGCTGACCGGGGTGCGCCCGGTCAAGCTGGCGCTGGCCATGTTAGAGCAGGGGATGGAGCCGCAGGAGGTGGAAACAAAGATGAAGCGCTCCTACGGGGCATCTGGCAAAAAAATCCGCTTGAGCCTTCAGATTGCGCAGCGCGAGCGGGAGCTTTTAAAAAAGCTGGATCAGAAAAAGGGATACAGCCTGTATATCGGCATTCCGTTTTGTCCAAGCACCTGCCTATACTGTTCGTTTACCTCTTTTCCGCTGTCCGTATGGGAAAGCCGCATGGATGATTACCTTGGCGCGCTGGAACGCGAGATTGCATTTACGGCAGAATCTTTTGCAGACAGGCGCTTAAACACGATTTATATCGGCGGCGGAACGCCGACAACGTTAAAGCCGCACCAGCTAGACCGCCTGCTGACCTGCTTAAAGCAAAGCCTGGATTGCTCCGCTCTTTTGGAGTTTACGGTGGAAGCAGGCAGGCCGGATAGCATTAACAAAGAAAAGCTGGAGGTACTGCGTGCACACGGGATTTCCAGAATCTCGATTAATCCGCAGACGATGAAGCAGGAAACGCTGGATTTGATCGGCAGGCGCCATACAACAGCACAAACCGTGGAGAGCTTTCACCTGGCAAGGAGCATGGGATTTACAAATATCAATATGGATCTGATTATGGGGCTTCCGCAGGAAACGCTTGCGGATGTCAGGCATACGCTGGAACAATTAAAGCAACTGACGCCCGACAGCATTACCGTGCATTCCCTCGCCGTGAAACGTGCCGCAAGGTTGCAGATGTTTAAAGAAGACTATGCCGGGCTGACAATGATTAATACGCAGGAACATCTGGACGCTGCGGCTGAGGTGTGTGCGTCGATGGGGATGGTGCCGTATTATTTGTACCGGCAAAAAAATATGGCTGGCAATTTTGAGAATGTGGGATATGCGAAGGAAGGGAAGGCTGGGATCTACAATGTCCTGATTATGGAGGAAGTGCAGACCATAGTTGCCCTCGGTGCAGGCAGCATTTCAAAAAGGGTGCATCCAAACGGGCAGATCGAACGGTGCGAGAATGTGAAGGATGTTTCCCAATATATCGAGAGAATCGGGGAAATGATTGAGCGCAAAAAGCATCTTTTATGTGATTGCTGATTGGATTTCTAAAAGGAAAATCATTGAGTAGTTGGCATGATTGGGTACTAAAAAAATTCCAAAGTGCAACAAATTTCTGTTGAATAATATGTAATAATAGTTCATATTACATTTTTCACTCGATGTGCAACAAATAATTTAGTGGTGTCAGTAACACCACCCAAAGGACATTTCAAATAATAATGAAATGTCCTTTTTTTGGTGTGCCCGGTGGGCATACGTTCTAACGGGTGAAAGTCCCCAATCCGCCCGGCAGTGGGAAGGATACAGCTGAAGCCAAGGGTGTCCACCGCGAGGTGGAATCTGAAGAAAGGATTAGGCAAAACTCTGGCTTGCTACATTTGAGGGTAAGCGATGAATAACCCACCGTTCCACAGGAACTTGATTTTGCTCTATAATGGTATCAGCTTGGAGCGGATGTCCACATCAGTTCTTGATAAAGTAGCCCGGCAGCCGTTTATTGCTTTTC
>CAJTCR010000139.1 GCA_910574915.1 Eubacteriaceae bacterium | reverse complement strand
GGTTCATAAAGTCATAATAAGAGCCGAGGGGCGGCAGTTCTTCCAGAGAGGCGCAGCCAATAAGGACAGCCAGGGAAATGGAATTGGGAAGGACTTCCCGCACCCATAAAGTAAGGCTTGTGCGTGCTTTGGTTTTATTAAAAAGCAGGACGAAAAGTATCAGGGAGCGCAGGATCTGCGCCTAGTGCGCTGCTGGGCGTCCCCCTTTGGAATAAAAAGCGGGGATATAATCCAGAAGCGGGTCAAGGTTGAGGTTTAAGAGTTTCTGCCGTTCCTCATCATATTCGTTAAAGGAATATTTTGGGTTATTGCGGGAAAGGCTGTGGCCAATCGTAGCGACGATGGTTCTGTACTCGTCATGGCTCTGCCATGATTCGGGTTTGAACATAAATGTGGCCTCCTTTGTTTTATCAGTGAAATTGGACAGTTACTTATAAAACAAAGGGCCGTTTTCGCTGGCATTATCAGCGAAAACGGCCGCACATTTCGGGGTATTTGTCAACCTGTTTTTTGAAAAAATAAGAATTATTTTTAGAGAGCAGGAAGTTATATAAAAGCGGAAATGTTACAAAATGAAGGTAAAAAATAGAGGTGAAAATGAGATTTCGGAAATTTTTGAAGCCTTATAGAACAAGGGGTTCGAGTTTCCGAGAGCACACTGCCAGTGAAAGAGGTGGCGTATGAATGCATCTGTGATTGTTCCGGCTCTTACTACGGCTGTATCTATCGGCCTTGGCTGCGGTACTTGCTGCAGCCCAATCATCAGTACATTCCTTTCTTCTTATGTAGTGTCGCATTCTGGCGGGGTGAAAAAAGGGGTTCTGTCATTTCTTAGTTTTTTCTTTGGAAAAATGTGCAGTGTTTCCCTGATTTGTATCGTTTCTGCCGTGACTGCCAGGCAGTTTATCGGGAGGGATGGAATGATTGGTTCATTTAACCTGCGGCTGTTTTCTCAGGCGGCTATGAGTGTAATTGGCGTATTTCTGGCAGTCCAGTGGTTTTTAGAATGGAAGGCTGTGAGAAAAAAACATCAAACATGCGGAGGGTGCAAAGAATGTGGGAAACAGAAGGGAAAAGCCGGAGCTGTCCCAATGTTTGCCGCAGGCATGACCTATGGCATTACGCCATGCGCCCCGCTTTTGCTAATGATTGGATATTGCTTTTCACAGCCTGTCCCGCTGGCGGGAATGGCAGGCATGGCATTCAGCCTTTCCAGTATGGTAAGCCCTGTCCTTTTGTTGGTGATTGTGACAGGGGCACTTTCAAAGAAGATGGGCAGTGAAATCCCCGATACAGTGAAGTGGTTTCGTCTGGCTTCGTATTTATTGTTAATGGTTATGCCGTTTCTTTTTACCGTAGAATAAGCGGCTGGAAATTCAACAGCCCTATAAATACTTTTTAGGTATGGATATACATATATTATATGCATTTGATATTATATTTCCAACAATTTATAATGGATTCAGAAGGAGGAAGCAAGATATGGCAGAGGCAGAAGAATAATATGAAAAGATACATCAGAACCTGATTGATGCAGGATGTGACCAGCAGACTACAGAACTGTGTCTGACGTTTGTAAAGGAGGGGCAGCTCTTGGATATGATGCCAATACTCAGGAATCAAAGGAACGCCTTGCTTGACTCTGTCCATAAAGGGCAGAAACTGGGAAGGCGAAAAATATCGAAACGGATGAAACGGCAGAAGAAAGTCCCGCAGGCGAAGATAACACACAGGCACAGGAGGATGAGGGCGCAATGAAACGTGATATTGCATTTGATTTTAAAACAAAGACGGTAACATTGAACAGCGGGTATCAGATGCCCATATATGGGATTGTCACATATAGTCTGACAGACAAGGAATGTGTAGATTCCGTGACAGCGGCATTGGAAAATGGCGTCCGCCTGATTGATACCGCTTATATGTACCATAACGAGGAAAGCGTAGGGGAAGCCGTCCGAAATTCCGGCATACCAAGGGAGGAAATTTTTGTTATTACAAAGCTGTACCCGAACCAGTTTTCTGATCCTGAATCTGCGATTGAAGATGCTTTAAAAAAATTAGATATTGGATATATTGATATGATGCTTTTGCATCATCCGGGGACAGGCGATGTAGATGCATACCTTGCGATGGAGAAGGCAGTGGCAGATGGAAAAATCCGTTCCATCGGCCTGTCAAACTGGTATGTGGAAGAATTAGAGGAACTTCTGCCACAGGTAGCTGTCACGCCCGCCCTGATCCAGCATGAGATACACCTTTATTATCAGGAAAATGACGTGATCCCTTATATCCATGACCTTGGCATTGTGGTACAGGGATGGTATCCGCACAGGTTATCCTGCGCTGGAACCTGCAAAAAGGGGTGGTAGTCATACCCGGCTCCAGCAACCCGGACCATATCAAAGAAAATACGGAATTGTTTGATTTTGAGCTGACGGAAGATGAGATGGAACAGATCAATGCGCTTGACAGGGGCGAAAAACATGATTGGTATTAGGAGGCGGCAAATGAGAAAAGAAAGCAAATGGGTATATGCAGTCCTTTTTATGGCAGTCCTGCTTCTGGCGGCAGGAAACAGCAGCACGGTATACGCAAAATCAAACACATTGAAAACAGTTTCTATTAGTGCAAAAGAACTGTCCCTTACAAAAGGGCAGTCTGCGGCGCTGTCTGTAAAGAATAACAGAAAAAAGGTAAAATGGGCTTCTTCTGATAAGAAAGTGGCGTCTGTGAATGGCAAAGGGAAGATCAAAGCGTTAAAAAGGGGGACGGCTGTCGTCACGGCTGCCGTGGGCAAAAAGAAATACAAATGCAGTGTGACGGTTTCTGATAAAAAAGCAAATGTATTAATTGTATATTTTTCTACGACCGGCACAACAAAGTCTGCTGCGAAAAAAATCCAGAAGGAAACAAATGGCACATTGATCCGCTTACAGCCGCAAAAAGCATATACAAAGAATTACAGCAAATTGCTGAATGTGGCAATGGATGAGCAGGAATCTGATCTGCGGCCGGCTCTGGCAACTACAATTAAAAACATAAAACAGTATGACACGATCCTTTTGGGATTTCCAATCTGGCATGGGCAGGCACCCCGCATTATCAGCACGTTTCTGGAAAGCTATGATCTCTCCGGCAAAACCATTGTGCCTTTCTGCATCTCCCACAGCAGCGGGATTGGATCAAGCGCTGCAAACCTCCATGCATTATGCCCGGATTCTGTGAAATGGGCAGAAGGGAGAAGGTTTGCGGCAGGCACATCAAAGGAGGAAATTGGAAACTGGCTTGCAGATGCCGGAATCCAGATGCCGGATAGAGAAGAGTGCAGCCATAGTTAGCAGAGCCGGGTTACGTTGGCGCCAACCTGTATGGCTGAAGGGGAAACTGCTTATACCTGTATTCATTGCGGCAGGAGCTATACGGAAAAAATCCCGAAATCAGCGCATAAATTTCGGACAAATACAGTAAAGGCAGGAATGGTAAAAGATGGGCATATTACAGAAAAATGTACGGTATGCGGGAAAGATGGAAATAAGAAAACGATAGCGGCAGTGAAATCCATCCGTTTATCCAAAACATCTTATACCTATAACGGCAAAATGCGTAAGCCGTCTGTCACTGTCACAGACAGGGATGAAAAGCGGTTAAAAGAAGGAACGGATTATACCGTATCTTATCCGGCAAGTTCAAAAAATGCAGGTATTTATACAATAAAAGTTCAGTTCCGAGGAAATTACAGCGGGATAGAAAAAACATCTTTCCAGATTACCCCGAAAGGCACGGCAATCGCGGGTGTGTCTGCAAAGAAAAAGGGTTTTACAGTTAAATGGAAAAAACCAAAAAAACAGACGGACGAATATGAAATAGCCTTCTCCACCAGCAGTAAATTTCCAAAGAAAAAGACTGAAATTATAAATATAAAAGGGAATGTTAAGGCATCAAAAACAGTATCGAAATTAAAAGCAAAAAAGAAATACTATATAAGAATCCGTACCTATAAAGCAGTCAAAGCAGAGGGAGAACAAAATAAAATTTATTCAGGCTGGTCAAAGCCGAAAACAGTAAAAACGAAAAAATAGGAGGAGACCTAAAATGAAAGTATTAGCAGTTAATGGAAGTGCAAGAAAAGACAGTAACACATCGCTCCTTATTCGCACGGTTTTTGAAGAACTGAACAAAGAAGGGATTGAAACGGAGATGATACAGCTTTCTGGTAAGGTGATAGAGCCATGTAAGGCTTGCTGGGCCTGCGGGGGAAAGCGGAACTGTGTTGCTGTGGGGCTGCCAAAAACCATGAAAGCCATCAACATCACAGACAGCGCCGGAAAATACACACAGTGACAAAGAAACGGATAGTATAGATAATGAGCAGGATATCACGGTTTTGGTTTGGCCATACATATTCATCAGAAGAAATATGCAGCGCTCTCATAATTTTGCAGAACATAGGGACACTTGGCATCTCTTTTCCGTTTTCCAGGTTTTTGTAATACTGTGAATGGCACCCTATCATTTCTGCCACTTGTTCCTGTGTAAGCTGGCGTTCAAGTCGTGTCTTTTTTATCAGTTCACCTAATTTTGGATCAACATCAGCCATATTATTTCATCACAATCAGAAACGTCCGGCAGAGCCATATCTGTCCGGGCGTTTTTGGTGTGCCCGGTGGGCATACGTTCTAACGGGTGAAAGTCCCCAATCCGCCCGGCAGTGGGAAGGATACAGCTGAAGCCAAGGGTGTCCACCGCGAGGTGGAATCTGAAGAAAGGATTAGGCAAAACTCTGGCTTGCTACATTTGAGGCTAAATACAGGGATAAGGTTGCCAAACAAACCAAAGTCCGATAACTGCACGGAACTGTAGTTAGTAGTTATGGAGCGAGTATAAGAGGGAAAGAGCGTGTGAGTACCCGGGGAGGTCTCGTGGACGCATCCAAAGCGATAGAACATTCGCGGGAGCGGTTGAAACAAGATTTACCACGAGAAGTCAGCAGAGGCCATAGTACCACTACGGTTGCAAACGTGGTGGGAAGGACGGAACTTTAGGAGATGTGAGTAAATGAATGTAACCAAAGATGGGTTTAAGGACAGACAACTTCATATGGAAGACTACCTGCAAATGGTATCTGCGGAACAGAAAGAGCATGCAGGAGTGTCCGTCTATCAGCGGATTACTGAAAACAACGACATCATCACGGACTTTTGGACGGACAATCTACTGGAACTGATTTTACGGAAAGACAACCTAAACAAGGCTTACAGGAAAGTGAAATCAAACAAAGGCAAAGGCGGAAT
>CAJTCR010000138.1 GCA_910574915.1 Eubacteriaceae bacterium | reverse complement strand
TCTTATAACTTCTGATGGAGGGGGATTCCTCCTTCCGTTATATCTATATAGATTTATTAGATTGGACTTTGTAACTATTAACCAGTAGTCATTCTTGACTACATCATTATTATACTAGGAGTTGATAATGTGTGAATATGGAAGAAATATATTCTGATGATGCGTTGGTAGAGCAGATAAGGCTCGGAGACGAAAAAGCGGCTGAGGAATTGATAAGACGTTATTATACATCTGTTTTACGTTATTGTAAAAGACAATGCTTCAATCTGGAGAAAGCGGAAGATTTAACGCAGGAAACTTTTTTGAAACTGTTTAAAAATTTGTCGGGATATAAAGAAAAAGGGAAATTTAAGGCATATTTATATACAATAGCAAATCATTTATGCATTGATGAAAGCCGGAAAATGAAAGAATGTTCCTTAGAAAATGAGGGAGAAATCAGAGATGAATGTGATGGGCTGCGCCGGATAGAGGATAAGTCAGAGGTAGGTTATCTATTAAATGTTTTATCGCCAGAGCAAAGAGAAGCTGTTATTTTACGGTTTGGAGAGGAACTTTCGTTTTGGGAGATTGCAAAAGTAATGGGATGCAACATGAGAACGGCACAGAGCAGGGTTAGAAATGCATTGAAAATAATGAGGAAGGAGCAGGAAAATGAACGATAAAGAATTGAAACAGTATTTGAAACAGTGTTTGCAGCAGGAAAAAGAACTTGATAAATTGCATAACAAAGAAGATATAAAGAAACTTGGTAATGCCAAACTGGAAGAAACTGTTAGACTATGTGTTGAAATTATGAGAGAACAGGAATTAACGAAAAAGTTGCAGGAAGAACCACGGATAGGGTTTGCCCGGTATTTGTCGGATATTTTTCGGTTTGAAGGAGTAGCAATATTTGGTTTGCAAGCCATTACGTTATTCATTATGTGTGTGGTAATTTACACAGTGGCAGGAAATCCAAGTTATATTCCTGCATTTATGCCGCTGTTTGTATTGGCTATCTTGCCGGCTATGTTCAAATGTCAATATTATGGAATGAGTGAACTGGAAGCCGTTACAAGGGCTTCCAGTTCCCAGATTGTATTGGCAAAGCTGATTTTAGCCGGAGCTGCGAATCTTGTATGCATGACATATTTTATTTTTTTTGAGGCATATCTTCAAAACTCATTTAGGGAAATTGGAAAGATTATTTTATACTGTATGGTGCCCTATTTAGTGTGTATGGTCAGTATGCTGCGTTTGATTCGATTGCGCAGAAAAGAAAATATGCAGATATGTACGGTTATAATACTTAGTTCCTGCGTTTGTTGGGGATTGTTGGCAAGAACTGCGCCGTGGCTATATGATACATCTGCTTTTGGTATATGGATCGTTGCATTTTTATTTTTTGCAGCGTTTTTCATAAAAGAAATTCATTTTATTATAACTATCAGAAAGGAAGGGAAAATGTATGGAATTATCACTTGACAGATTGACAAAGCATTATGGCAGCAAAATAGCCGTTGACCATGTCAGTGCAACCTTAGAACCGGGGGTATATGGTCTTTTGGGAGCGAATGGTGCAGGAAAGACAACACTGATGCGAATGATGTGTGCTATTTTGGAATCGACTTCTGGGGAGGTGCTTTTAGATGGGAAAGATGTGATTTCTATGGGAGAAGATTATAGAAATGTATTAGGCTATCTTCCACAGGATTTTGGATACTATCCTAATTATACTGCTCTGGAATTTTTGATGTATGTTTCTGCCCTTAAGGGAATACCAAAGAAAATTGCTAAAAAGCGGGCGAGACAATTATTGGAGGAAGTAGGACTAAGTCATGTGGCTGATAAGAAAGTAAAGACTTTTTCAGGCGGCATGAAACAGAGAGTCGGAATTGCACAGGCGTTACTGAACAATCCGGACATCTTGATATTAGATGAGCCAACAGCCGGATTAGACCCAAAAGAAAGAGTGCGGTTTCGTAATCTGCTATCTGACTATGCCGGGGATAAAATTGTTATTTTGTCAACACATATCGTTTCTGATATTGAAGCAATAGCGGATGAAGTTCTGCTTATGAAGCAAGGGAAAATCGTATTACATGGTACTGTACCAGAACTGGTTCAGAAGGCAGATGGAAAAGTATGGGAACTGGAAGTATCTTCAGCAGAAGCAAAAAAATGGCAGACAAAATCAACAGTTGCAAATTTAAGGCATGAGGGAAAACAGGTGGTACTTCGTATTATTTCAGACGACAAGCCGAGTGAGGAAGCTGTTTTGTGCGAAGCCACATTAGAAGATTTATATTTATATTATTTTCCAACAGAGGAAGGAGTGCATCAATAATGGAATTATTTTTGTTAGAGCATAAAAAGCTATGGCGTAAAACGAGTACCAAAATAAGCGTGTTTCTATGTTTTCTATATCTTGTAGTTTTTGGAAGCATACTTTCGTTTCAATGGTTCAGTTTTGGAAGTTCTGATGACTATACAAGTGCTTTTGGAAATAACTTTGATGGGTATGACATGATAAGGAAAAGTCAGGAATATTCCCTTATGTTTGGCGGGGAACTGACGGATCAGAGCCTGCAGAAGATGGTTGGTGATTATCAGGATATTGGAGCTGCCGGTGTTGACAGGGAATTGGAAAAGACGGATATGCATATCATTAATAGCTGGTTAGGAACCTTATATCCGGAACTTTTGGACACAGGGAGCTATAAGACAATGATGAACTATGTGGGACTGGAAAAATTAACAGGATTTTATGAAAGAAGGCAAAATATCATTGAAGACTTCCTGGAAAACAATGGTCAAAACGGGGATGAAAAAGAATATCTTTTGCAGATAAATGCAAAGGTAAAAGAGCCGTTTCGATACGAATGGACAGAAGGCTGGTCAAATCTTCTTGGAAGTATAGTTCCAGATATGGGTGTTGTAATGGCACTGTTCCTTGCGATTGTTTTGTCATCATTATTTGCGGGAGAATGGTACAATAATACAAGTTCACTGCTCTTAACGACAAAAAATGGATGGAAAAAAATTGCTTTTGCAAAAATAGGTGTAGGTTTGTCCTTTACGGCAGAATTTTTTGGAATTCTAACCGCAGGAAACCTTGTGTCACAGATTTTCTTTTTGGGCACTGCCGGATGGGATATGCCGATCCAGACAATCAAACTGATTGCCATTGCACCTATGAATATGCTACAGGCAGAAATTTATGAATATGCATTTGTTTTTTTAGGGGTAATCGGATTTGCGGGAGTGGTCATGTTTATATCAGCTAAAACGAGGAGTAATGTATTGGCTTTATTGTTCAGTCTGGCAGTTGTATATGGACCGATGATGATTGCTGAGTATCTGCCGTATGGAGTGCAGAAGGCATTGGACTTAATTCCCTTAGTGGGAAGTGGAGCTGATATTTTCCGTACAAATACATTTTGCGTTTTTGGTAAATATGTGTGGTCACCATATTTGCTGATTGCTGTTCCAGTTTTGGTCGGTGTTTTATGCCTGCCGTTTGCGGTTAAAAGTTGGTCAAGACGGTTGAGGGTTTGATAGAAAATGGTCAAAAAGAGAAATTCAAGAAAAAATACCAGAAGAAAATGCTGGAAAGTGATTCCAATTCTGTTTTTGATATATTTTTCAGTTGGCGTAATACAAAACAGGGATTCTATACTTCCCTTTCTATTAGAGCGCATTGGGGTGAACGATGATTCACATAGCATTCCTGTTTCAGAAGAATGGAATTTAATTGTGGTAAATCGTTGGAATGAGATACCGGAGGATTTTTCCATATCATTAACAGAGTTGTCAAACGGTCAAAGTGTAGACAGCAGGATTTATCCATATTTGCAGGAAATGTTTGATGCAGCAAGAGAAGATAACATATATCCTATCGTTCGGGAAGGGTATCGGACAACAGAAGAACAAGGAGAAATATTCAATGAAAAAGTACAAGCTTATATAAATGAGGGATATTCCAAAGCAAGAGCTGAAAAGACAGCAAAAGAGTGGGCTGCGGTTCCGGGAACAAGTGAACATCAACTTGGTATAGCGGTTGATATCAATGCTGACAAAACTCAATCTACGAATGATGAAGTATATGTATGGCTTGCTGAAAATGCACATTGTTATGGATTCATACTCCGTTATCCGCAAGGTAAGGAACAGATTACGGGGACAAACTATGAGCCGTGGCATTATAGGTATGTTGGTGTGGAAAATGCAAAGATAATTTATGAACAGAAAATTTGTTTGGAAGAATATATTGAAAGAACAGAATAGCAAAAGAATAAAAAGCATAAATTATCTAAATATGGTGCAAAGGAGATGTGTTAATGAAGGAGCAGGAATGGATTCACTGTCCTGTGTGTGGCAATAAGACACGACTTCGGATAAGAGAAGATAGTATTTTAATAAATTTTCCGTTGTATTGTCCTAAGTGCAGGAAAGAAAGTTTAATTGCCATAAAGAATAAGAAAATGAATATCATTAAAGAGCCAGACGCACAGACGCAGAGCCAATAAACTTGTGAGTAATCATAGTTTGTTGGCTTTTATTTTTGCAAAGGAGTATTTTATATGTTTAATGCAGTGCAATTCATTTTTCAGATAGAATTGCATTGCATTTTACATGAAAGAGCATATTAACTACATTCTGGTTGGAGAAAGACACATAATGAGAATAAAACGAAAAATACATAGGTATCGAATTAGAAAAACAATTATATTTAATGGAATATTGAACACATCAAGGTGTACTGCAATGAAGGACAAAACTTCACTGTGGCACACCTTTTTTAATAGTGCGAAAATTGTCTGATTTTGGGTTTTGTTGCGTTTGGTCTTGAATTCTGTTCGGGTTTATTGCTTCATGCTTGGCTGTCTGGAAAGCATGGCTAATTGTGTATCCCATACTTGTTTCATCAGCTTTTTCACTTCCTCCACATCGGCTTTATACACATTTCCTGTGGCATTCATTCGCTTTGCAATCTGGTTCAGGTTGCCGCTGATTTTTCCGAGTGTGGCGTTGTATTCCCGTAAATCTGAATAGTCAATGTCATAGACAAAGCCGTATAAAATCAGGCGGCGCAGGAAGGTGGATTTGCTTTTCATGCCGGAGATTTTTACTTTCTGTTCCAGTATGTATTGCTCCTTGTCGCTTAGATATATTTTCAGCTCATTTTTGCGCTCACGGTTTGCCATTTTTGTTTTTTTCTCCTTATCAGTTTTTTAATGGGATTTTACTAAAATAAATGCCCTCATACATGGGGCATTCGTGCAAAAAAATCAAAAACTTAGGCAGGGCAGTTTGTGATTTTTTTGAGCGCAAAGGGGGGTTAGGGGGATATGCCCCATATGCACTAACTTTACGAAAAACATAGAAGTTGCTGTCGGACGGTTTTTCGTTTTTCAATAAATGACATTTCAATTAATTCCAAAATATCAAAGGTTACCGTC
>CAJTCR010000137.1 GCA_910574915.1 Eubacteriaceae bacterium | reverse complement strand
CCACTCTTTTAAACGGTATTGTACAGCCACTGCTGTTGTTGCTGAGTTCATAGACTTACCTCCGTATAACGGTATCAAAAGTTAAGGCTTAACTTTTAATACTTATGATAGAAATATAGCCTATTGTCACACACTTTGCCCTCATAGTCGAGGTACGTACTATCTACCGTTTACGTTCTTATAATATTTTATAGATAAGAACTATATAATACTTTACATAATATTCTAAGATCAAAATAGTGTCATAAGTAAATTGAGTGGTTATTATAGCGGCAGTGGGCAATTATAGTCCACTGCCGTGTAATTATGAAATTTAATTTGTCAAGCCTATTGGAATTTTCACGAACTGAAAGATGGAAACGACTTCAATAACTCATTTATGCAGATGGGTACATATTGATTAGTGAGTATGGTATTGGTTATTCGTATATTATTAGATTGGTGGTGTGGTTAGATGAAAAAAAATATAAAAATAGCTCTTATAGATAGTGGCATAGATAGTAGGTTTCAAGAACAGGTTGTTTCGGGAGTTTGCATTTTGTATGATGAGAATAAGAATTCAGTGTATCTATCAGATGATTACACTGATGAAAATGGACATGGAACCTACTGTGCACAAATAATTACTTCACATTGTAAACATATTGAATTTATCATAATTAAAATATTGGATCAAAATAATATAGGATATAGTCGAGCTTTGGTTGAAGGGTTGAAGTATATTATTCCATTTTCTGTGGATATTGTGAATATGAGTTTAGCAGTGCTTTGTGATGAATATAAAAAAGAAATAGAAGTACTGTGTTCTAGGATAAGAGATAATGGTGCGATTATTAATGTTTCCGTATTAAATCATGCATCAACAAGTTTTCCGGCTTCTTTAGACTCTACTTTAGGTATACGGGGGGCTTTTAATGTTGATCCCTATAAAATATGGTATAATGCAAAGAACGAAATTCAGTGTGTATCCAATTTAACACCTGTTTTGGTTAGCAATATTGATTGTAAAAAAACATTTTTTGGTGGTAACAGTAAAGCGACAGCTTTAGTATCTGGATTATTAGCAAAAGCTATGTATACAATGCAAATTGATGGAGAAAATGCACTGAAAAGTTTAGTGATAAAAACGGATTGGTGTGAAGATGACATTCAAAAAGAGTTTACTGCCCCCAATAAGGAAAATGTAGGAGTGGAACTTTTAGCATTTTCAGAACAAGTGTGTGATTTTTTAAAATTCAATAAAAAGCAGAGGGAGAATATATTAGAAAGAACATTATTTCCACCATCAATATATATAGAAAAGGAACAATTTATTTGCTTAATTGAATATCTGTCTGCGTTTTATCATAAAGAAGTGATACTGGGGCAATTTGAGATTTCTAATTTGTCTACAATTTTATCAATTTATCGTTACTTCAAAGGAGAAAAATAGGTAATATGAGTGGAGAAAGAAAAAGAAATTTAAAAAAATTTTTTCAATTATTATTGCAGTATAAATGGCATCATATTGCTGCAATGATTTTTTCGGTTTTAAATTCGGTATTAATATTACTACAACCCATATTTTTAATGAAGATTATAGATGAAGGTATAACAAATTTGGATATAGTCTCATTATTAAAGAATATCTTATATTTTATAGGAATTATTATTGTACAAAATATATGTGAATATTTTACAACATATATTTACTCAATTATAGGTAAGAAATTTATTTTAGATTTGAGAATTAGGGTAATTAAACATGTTGAAAGCATGTCGGGAGAGTTTTTTACCAATACGGATGCAAGTGAGATTTTTACTATTTTTGATGATGATATTGATAATATTGAACAGCTAGCATCTAAAATGATTTTTTCGGTGATTTCAGATATTTGTATTGCCATTATTATGTGTATATATTTGGGACACTTACAGTTGGAACTTTTTACAGCTATTTTGTTTATACAACCAATTATATTTATAGTTCAGAAGAAAATAAATAGGAATAGTAACAATTTAGCATTTGAAGCGAGATCTACATTGGGAGAAATAATTAAGCAAGTTCAAGAATATTTATTGTCAATGATTCAGTATATTAAACTAAATGCTAAGAATGTTTTCTGGAGAAGATATAAAAAAAGTAGTGATGAATATGTACATAAATGTATAGGATTAGATATGGCTTATTGCAAGAGTGGCGTTTTGGGATCTTTATTGAGTGGGGGTGTAGCATGTATAATATTTGGTTATGGAGGTTATAAAGTTATTTTAGGAGAATTGACGCTGGGCGGGCTTATTACTTTTAATCAATATTCGCAAAAACTTTTTCAGCCAGTAGTTTCAATTGCACAGAATAGTACACAATTGAAAAAAATATTGGTGTCTGTTGATAGAGTATTTAATTTACTAAATCAAGAAAATGAAATTATTCCGAT
Organism: Eubacteriaceae bacterium; assembly: GCA_910574915.1. Lineage (GTDB taxonomy): Bacteria > Bacillota > Clostridia > Lachnospirales > Lachnospiraceae > Eubacterium_J. Next base: position 3,036 of record CAJTCR010000137.1, on the reverse strand, counting down.
AGAACCTATTTGTGATTCGCCTATTCAAAGAGGTGATATATATTTTAAAAAAGTAAGTTTCCATTATGTGGAAGGTAAAGAGGTTTTTCATGCTTTAGAATGTCATTTCATACCATGTTCTTTTAATGGAATTGTTGGAAAAAGTGGGGAGGGAAAAACAACTTTTATAAACCTCTTATTTCGTTTGTGGGATATTCAGTCAGGAGAAATAGAAATAGATAACATAAATGTTAAAAATTACAATATTAACAAATTGAGAGAGAATATAGATATTGTTTCACAGGAAGTTTTTTTGCTGAATGATACTATAAAGAATAATCTTACTCTTTTAAATGAGAACATATCAATGGAAAAAGTAGTCAATATTGCGAAAAAAGTTGGCTTATATGATATGATTTTAGATGCGCCCAAAGGGTTTGATACGGTAGTTGGTGATAATGGAATTAAGTTGTCAGGTGGGCAAAAACAAAGATTATCCATTGCAAGAGTATTACTGCGGGAAGCACAGATTGTTATATTTGATGAGGCAACTTCGTCATTAGATAATGCTGCCCAAGAAAATATAATAGATTTAATATTTAGCTTACTCAAAAATAGAACAGTGATTATTATAGCACACAGACTAAATGCAGTAAAAAGGTGTGATAACATTATAGTAATTAATAATGGGCAAGTAACAGAATCTGGAAATCATAATGAGCTTATGGAAATGCAAGGAGAATATTATGCATTGTATAATGCGGAAATATAGATTTGCGATTCGGGGAAAATTTGTTATAATTTATAAATATTATAAAAGGAGAATAGTGGCTATTATAAACATATAGCTAACTGGTAAATATTGATGAAAGCAAATATTTTAGTTGTAGATGATGATTCTAAGATTATAAAAGTAATTAAAGATTTTTTAGAAATGGAGAATTACAATATTTATGTAGCTGAAGATGGGAAAACAGCTTTAGCGTTGCTAGGGAAGAAAATTGATTTAATAATATTAGATATTAATCTACCTGATATAGATGGAATCGAACTATGCAAAAAAGTTCGTAACTATTTGAATGTGCCTATTATTTTTTTGTCAGCAAGAATAGAGGAAAGTGATAAAATTATCGGCTTAAGAGCAGGTGGAGATGATTATATTATAAAACCATTTTCTTTGGGAGAGTTGCAGGCACGTATAGAAGCTCATTTAAGACGAGAGAGAAAAAAGCATGATCGGAGAAAGGTATACTCAGATGGGAAATTATGGATTGATTATAAGGAGAAAAAAATATTTTATAATGAATGTTTAATAGGCTTGACTAAAAGTGAATTTATGATAGTTGAATTGCTATCTAATTATCCAACGCAAATATTTGATAGAGAAATGATCTATGAAAAACTTTGGGGGTTTGATAAAGAGGGGGATAATAGAATGGTAACAGAGTTTATTAGTAGAATAAGGAGAAAGATAAAAAAGTTTACCGATTATGAATATATTGAAACGGTATGGGGATGTGGATATAAATGGAACGAAAGAAAGTAAGTAGTATAAAATGGTCATTATTTTTACATTTAGCTGTTGCCCTTATATTGTCTACTAGTTGTTCTGTGATTGTAAATACATTAGCCAGCCATGTTGAAGAGGCTATTTGGCTAAAATCTGTAGATAATATTTCGGAATATTATGAGATTTATAATGAATACAGTAAGTTGTTTGGAGGAGAATTATCAATACCCCCACCTCAATTGAGCAAATTGAGTAAAACTGATGCTGTAATTATTGGAATATGTGATTTTGCTATTACATGGTGTAGTCTAATTTTTACATCTTTGTCAGTACTCATTATTTTAACAAGGTTTTATAAAAAAAGATTAAAAAAACCTTTAGTTCTTTTAGAAGACAGTGCAATGAGAATAGGTAATCAGGATTTAAACTTTCGAATTGATTATAGGATAAATGATGAAATGGGGCAACTTTGTACAGCATTTGAAAAAATGAGGGAACAGCTTTGGGAAAATAATAAAGCAATGTGGAAAGCGATTGAGGAGCAGAAACAAATGCGGGCGGCTTTTTCACATGATTTGAGAACTCCTATGTCAGTTTTGAAAGCATATATAGAATATTTAAATCGATATTTCCCACAAGGAAAACTAACAAATGAAAAGGTGATGGAGGTAGTAAATGATTTAGATGAGCAAATCTTGCGTATTGAAAAATTTGCTAATACTATGAAAGAAATAAACTATTTAGAAGAAATTCGCCCAACAAAATCATGTATAGATAGTTGCACAATAGAAAAAAAGACAAGAAAAATTTTGGAAATGTTAGCTGATAAAGGGAAAAAGAATTATAAAGTAAGTTATCAGTGTGATATATCAGAGATGTATTTAGATTTGAATATTTATCTTGAAATAGTTGAAAACGTAGTTGCAAATGCAGTGAGATTTGCTAACCGAAAAATTAGTGCAGAGTTATACAGTAACAAGAATCAGTTATATGTAATAATTTGTGATGATGGTCCTGGCTTTAAGCAGCAAGAAATTGATAAAGCGACAAAGCCATATTATCATGGGGGAGATTTGGAAGAAACACATTATGGAATGGGATTGTATATAAGTGATGTTCTATGCAGAAAGCATGGAGGGAAGTTGATTTTAAGTAATCTTACATCTGGAGGAGCTTGTGTAAAAATAATTTTTGAAAATGTAAAAAATGAATCAATGGAATTATTTTAGGAGAGAATTTGAAATTTGTTCTGGTAATAAATGAAAGGTTTAATCCCCCAGCTATGCTCTTAACTTGACCCACAAGTTTATATGGATATCCTCTTGTTTCTATGCTATACTAAAGAAAAAGAGGTGATCCATATGACGGCAGAATATACGAATTGGGAAACGGAATTTGTAGATGCAAAATTTGTTGATCAGCGTTTGAAATCACGTTTTTTTAAAATTATGGATGCATTTGCTGCAGCGCCAGATAAATCCACCTGGGCGGCAGCCGGATCCAGAAGTTCTGCAAAAGCAGCGTATCGCTTCTTTAGTAATAAGGAT
>CAJTCR010000136.1 GCA_910574915.1 Eubacteriaceae bacterium | reverse complement strand
GATGCGTCCACGAGACCTCCCCGGGTACTCACACGCTCTTTCCCTCTTATACTCACTCCATAACTACTAACTACAGTTCCGTGCAGTTATCGGACTTTGGTTTGTTTGGCAACCTTATCCCTGTATTTAACCTCAAATGTAGCAAGCCAGAGTTTTGCCTAATCCTTTCTTCAGATTCCACCTCACGATGGACACCCTTGGCTTCGGCTGTATCCTTCCCACTGCCGGGCGGATTGGGGACTTTCACCCGTTAGAACGTGTGCCCACCGGGCACACCAAAAAAGGAATTTCCCGTATTTGGAAAATCCCTCTCTGCTGTCGGCTGTTCGGTTTTATTGTGCGGACATGGCGGCGGCTTGCGCCTTTTTCCTTGCCCGGTATTCCCGCGCCTTGATACGGTCATACTCCCGTTGCTTTTCGCGGTTTCTGGCGCGGTAGGCTCTGGAATATTCACGGTGGTAAGCGCGGCTCTTTTCCTTTTTCGCTTCTTCGATTTCCTCCCGCATTTTTTTGATTTCCTGCTCTGTCGGCTCGGCAAGCTGTGTCAGTTCGTTCTCAAATTTGCCGATATGGTTGAAGTATATCCCGATATGCTGTATGGCGTATCTCGCCCGTTTCTGGTCGCGCTCATGCACTTCAATCCTGCTGATAAACTCGTTGAGAATGGCGGGGGTGAGTTCGGCAAAGTCGGCGTATCGTTCTGTCAGTTTTACAAACCTCTGCGCCCGCCCTCCTGCGTTCTCAAAAGCGGATAACTGCTCTTTGATTTCCGCAAGTTCCTCTTTCAGCATATAATATTCTTCCGAATACTTCCGCGACATCTGCTCATAACGGTCTTGCTCAATTACTCCCAGTGCGTTGTCCTCGTACAGCTTATCCAGAACCTTTTCGATTTGTTCAAGCCGCGTTGTGATTTGCGGTACGCGCTTCTGCTGTTTCTTCGTCCGGTCGGTCTGCTGTACGTCAAGGCTCTTTTTCACTAAGGCTTCAAAGTCTGCCCGGTTGCTGATGGAGTATTCCGCGATTTTTTTCAGCACGTCCGAAACGGTCTGCATGAGTAAATCCGCGTCCATGATGTGCGGGGAATGGCACTTCGGGTTTCTGGCTTTTCCCTTGTGGTACTCACTGCAATAGGCGATATGCCGCCTGCCGCCGTTCCTGTAATCTATCCGTATGTGCATTTTTGCGCCGCAGTCCTTACAGAAAAGCAAGCCCGACAAGGGGTGGATTTCCCCGTCCCCGTTTGGTCGCTTGACGGGGGCATTTTCCAAAATCCGCTGTACGTTCTCAAAATCGGTGCGGTCAACAATCGGCTCATGCACGTTTTCCGTAATATGCCACTGGCTTCGGTCTACATAGTGGTTTCGTTTGTCGCGGAAATGCTTTGTGGTCTTGAAGTTGACCACATCTCCGCAATACTCCTGCCGTGTGAGGATACGGGTCAGGGTCGCCTTATTCCATTTGTAGCGGTTTTCCTCGTTCAGCGTCTTGTTTTTACAAGTTCCCCGCCCCCGGTCTTTCATGTAGAAAGTGGGCGTTGGAATTTGTTCGTTTTTCAGATATACGGCGATTTGGTTTCGGTTCTTCCCGTCCAGAAACAGGCGGAAAATCAAACGGACAACTTTCGCGGCTTCTTCGTCAATCAACCAAAAATCCTTGTTGTCGGGGTCTTTTACATATCCGTATGGGGCTTCGGTAGCGATTGGCTTGCCGCTTGTCCCCTTTGTGCGGATACCCGTTTTTACTTTCTTGCTGATGTCGCGGGCGTACCACTCCAACATGATATTGATGAACGGCGCAAACTCCAACGTGTCGGGCTTTTCGCTGTCTATCCCGTTGTTTACCGCGATAAAGCGCACGTTGTTCCGTCTGAAAATCTCCATAGCGTTTCCCACTTGGAGATAGTCGCGCCCCCAGCGGGTCATGTCTTTCATAATGCAGACACCGATTTTTCCGTTTTCCACGTCCTCAATCATGCGGGAGTAAGCGGAGCGGTCAAAAAACCTGCCGCTTTCGTCATCGTCAATGTAGTGCCGGATATTGGTCAATTTTAGCTGTCTGGCATAGCTTTCCAGAAATTTCTTCTGGTTCTGTATGGAGTTGCTTTCGCCGCCGTCCCTGTCCTCGTCCCCCACGGATAAGCGGGAGTAAAGGGCTGTGATTTTGCTGTAATCATTCATGTGCATACCCTCCTGCGTCAATATAGGTGTTGCTTACAGTTAAGATTATGCACCTCACCTTGCAGAACCGTACTCCATGCCATGCCGGAACTTCTTGGCGTTCTTGGCTTTGAAATACACTATAAGGCGGAGCGCAATGCCACACCCTATCCCTATCAGCAAATCTTTTGGGTGGAAACTTGGTAACGGGTTGGAAAATAAGTCCTCCATCCCCGCCATGACCGCCATCGCCTTTGCGGAAGCATCCTGCCCCGGCGATACCCGCCACAGCCACGCAATTTTGTCGCAGAAATACCCGGCAAGCGCATAGGGGAGGTTCATAAGGAAAAGTTTCTTTTTGTCAACATTCCCCGTCTTTGCCTTGAGCTTTTCAGGGATTGACTTTAGGTCTTTGGCAATGCCCTCTACGATTTTACTCATAATGACTGCCCCCTGTCCTTCTGGTGTTCCCTTGCCCTCTCCCGGTTTTTGTCTTTTCCTAACTGCTCCCGGAACTGCGCCAGCTTCTCCTTTACGGAGATGCGGTTATGCTTTTTCTCATTAACTTTTACAAACTCCTTAAATGCCTGCGTTATTACGTCGGCATCTTTGCCCTTGAATAATACGATGTGCTTCGGCGGCTTTTCCGTCTTATCCTTCTTCACAGCGAACTGCACGTTATACTTCTTTGCCACTCTCTCAAAGGACTTGATGTTGTTATCCGTCACCTCAATGCTCGAAGCGCCCATACCCTGACCGACCAGCTCTTTCACTGATATTTTCCCATGCGGCATCTGCTTTCCCTGTTTCCGGTGTTCCAGATACATCTTCATAGCCTTTTTCAGCACGTCGGCAGTCAGCCGGGAAGATTTAAACACAAGGGCAATGGTTTTCTGTGTCACTTCCTCCTGCATGGTTTTTCCTCCTTCTTTTTTTATTGCTGTACGCCCGTCAGGGTGGGACGTACAGCCTGTGGATTAAATATTTCATAAGCTCTCCTTCCTGACCGGGTTATGGCAGATAAGGTTCTCTCCCTTCTTTTTCAGCTTCAATTATCTCTGCAAAACCGCTTTCCAAATCTTCAAAGCAGATAGGAATATCCCCCGGATTTTTGATACAGGTATCCACAAAGCGGTAACTGAGCCGCCCTCCGTCCTTTCCAATACTGACACAGTAGACAGACGCAAACTCCCCGTTTTCCAGTATCCACATCTCGCTTTGAAGGCACAGGACAAAGTTGTCTGAAAACAGTTCCCTTATCTCACAGCCTATCTTGCAGGCTGGATAACAGAAAAGCACGTCCGTCATGGCGAAGGGTTCTTTCCCCGTACCGTCATCCCCCTCCATCATCATCACGTCCTTCATGTTCCTTTTGATATAAGGGAATAACTGGCTGGAATAGTTCTCCGCCTCATATTCCCTCGGATCACTCCCATTGCCCAAAAACTCCGCAGAATCATCAAACTCACTGTCCTCATACAGCCGGAACAGACGGAGAAGGCACTCCCGCAGCTTCCCTTCCGTCAGACCTTCTTCCTGTATGGCTGTTTCCGGTTCTGCTTTCGGTTTTCTTTTCCCCGCCGCATAACGGATTCCGGCTAATACCGATGCGCCTGCCACCGCCGCAGAAAGGGCGGCTGCTACTTTTTTGTGTTTCATTTTCCTTCTTTCTCCTTTCCGCTTCTGGACTTTTTGTCCAAAAGTTTTATAAACGCAAAAAGGGCAGCTACAAACCGCTGTTTACGGTCTATAACTGCCCTCACGCTGTTTCTGATATTTAATTATCTGTACCGGATCACCGGACACTGCTTTGTCTTTTTCCCTGCTTTCCTCCGTTCCAGAGCGAAAACCATATCCCCGGTACGCTCAAAATATCCGATGTCTTTTTTCCAACTTATGCCGCATTTGCAGTGCTGTAACCCGATAAACTGCTGTTTCATCTTCCTTCCGCAGTTCGGGCATACTTTTTTGCTCCTGCCTTTCTGCTTTACTTTCAGCTTGCCTGTATCTTCTTTCTTTTTCTCTTTCTTTTCCGGAAGTCCGTTCTCTGCAATCCTCGTTTCATAACGTGGCAGACGGTAAAGGTACAGGCTGTATACTTCATCAAAAGAAGCCTTTTCCGCTATCCCCTTTACCCTCTGGTAAATCTGCCCCGCAATTTTTTCACAGTCCTCTCCTTCCGGCATCCTGCCATGCTCCCTGTAATAATCACAGGTCTTTTCAAACATACAGTCTGCTATTTTAGCTTTCTGCTTCTGCTTTAAGTCTTTATATGTCCTGTCTGCCCTTTTCAGGCGCTTCCTGTTTCCCAAACACACCACTCCTGCCTTTACCCTGATACGGTCTATTTTAACAGAAAACGCCCCGGAATTGTAAAAAATATCTGCCGCCTAACGGAAAGCATCTTCACACCGGGAAATGAAATATTTCTTCTTTTCCAAGATTTCCTCCTGCCTGTCTTTGGAAAGCGTCTGGAATATCTCGTCATAGTCAAGCTCCGCAAGCGGCGTACCCAGAACAGGCGTTAAGACTTCATGTTCATACCATATCCGCCAGAGTTCCTCAAACAGCTCCAGACAATCCGAAAATGCCATTGCCGAATCAAAGCCCTCGCCCTCACTGAACCATTGCAGACGGACAAAGCCAAATCTCCCGGCATCCGCCACCATCACATCGGTCAGCTCATACAGTTCCGCAAACGCATCCGCCACTTTCCGGCATTTTGCCCGCTGTTCTTCCGTAATATATATTTCTGCCATAGCGCATCCTCCTGATCCACTTTTGGACAAAAAGTCCAAAAGCTATTTATTCTCTTTTAAACAGTAAATCGTGCAGAGGTCAGCATATAACACGCCTTCCCCGCATTTTATCGTGTCAAACAAAAGGCACTGGAACAGCACGTCACGCACACCCTCAAGGCTTGCAATTCCCTGTTCTTTTTCTGAAAAGCCTGTGCCGGGAATATCCATCTCCGCCGATGCCGCCCGCCTTGCCGAGATGCAGTGCGTGTAAAGTCCGAGGATATATTTATCCGACATAGGGAAAGCGAATGTTTCCTGCCCGTCATATGTCACCCTGTATTTATCCTGTTCCCCTTCCGGCAGTTCAAAGAAGCACTGCACTGTTTCCAGATAAGTATGCCCGTCAAAATCCGGCTTTATTTTCTTTCCGTACCTGCGGATTGTGGAAAAGAGGGTATTCCGGTCAATAAAGGAACGGGTACGCTTAAAAGCCGGTTTCCTGCCTTTGATGTCCATGTAAACATTATTCCCTGTCCCCTTCCCGGCAAACCTGCCA
>CAJTCR010000135.1 GCA_910574915.1 Eubacteriaceae bacterium | reverse complement strand
ACACTGAAAGAGGCGATTTATGATTTAGGGGTTCTGAGTGGAATAAAAGGTGCTCCGAGCGATGGTATGCCCGGAGCACGTTCTATTTGTCAGGGCTTAGAGGTTCTTTGCTCATTACTTGCTTATCGAAAATATATGTTATAATTGTGGGTCAAGTTAAGGGTAATGCAGACGGGGCAGCACATTTCCGTAAGGCGGTCATAAATGCGGGCGTGGGCGGTGTCCTCCGGGTTCTGCAATTCTTCCAGCGTGAGGTTCGTTGTCACGATTAACGGCTTGCCGCTGCGGTATCGGCTGTCAATCACGTTATAGACTTGCTCTAAGCCATATTCCGTGCCACGCTCCATGCCGAAATCGTCAAGGATAAGCAAGGGGAAACTGCAAAGGCGGGAGATATATTCGTTGCGGTCTTTGAAGCTGGCAGCAAGGTCGTTGAGTATCGCCGCAAAGTTTGTCATGCACACGGAAACCCCTTTCTCCATGAGGGCGTTGGCGATACACCCGGCAAAATAGCTTTTCCCTGTACCAACACTTCCCCACAAAATCAGCCCGTGGTTCTCCGCTTTCATCAATTCCCAACACTCCACATATTCACGGGCATAGCACATTTGCGGGCATTTCCCGTTGTCGTTCCCGAAAGTCCATTCCCGCATAGCCGGGTCTGTGAAGCCCTTTCTTTTCAGCCGTTCCACTTCCTCCCGGTGCTTCTGTTCCCGGTCTGCGGCTTCCAGCGTTTCCCGGCGTTTCCGCTGGCAGTCACATTCTTTGGGGTGGCGGTCACGTCCGAAAAGCGTCTTGCCCTCTGCAAAATAGGCTTCTTTGGGCTGGCGGCAGCTCCCGCAATACAAAAGCCCGTCCTCGCCCGTGTAGTCCTCCGGCTCTGCTTCTGTGGCAAGCCGGAAAATAGCGTTATCGTAATCACACATAAAATCGTTCCTCCTTGTTCATGGTCTTTCACGCCCTGTTTACGGGGCGTTGTTTCTATGCTGTCAAAGGCTCTCGCCCTCTTTGTAGGAATAATCGGGGATTCCCTTTTTCGGTTTCTCTTTTTTCTCCCGGTTTAACCAGCGGCGCAAGGCGGCGGCATGGCACACATAATCATTCCCGCTGGCGGCTATGTATTCGCTCATTTCCTCGATAAGCCGTTCCAGCCTGTCCGGGTATTCCTCTTTCAGTTCCGCATACTCGGATTCAGAGAGGAAAATATTTTTATATCTGCCAAACGGGGCGGGCGGCTCCCCACTCGCTCCTTTTTGTTGGTTCTCTTTTAGTTGGTTTATAGTAAGTTGGTTAGGGGTCGGTTTTCCGGCTATCGCAAAGGTCGGTTTTCCGCCCTTATGAGGGTCGCTTTTCCGGCTATCAGAGGGTCGGTTTTCCGGCTGTATGGCTGTCATATGGTCGGAAAACTGTACCACTGGCACTTGCGGTATTTTCACATAAAGGCGGTTCGGTGCGGAAAATCCCCGGCGTTCCCGCACTAAAAGCCCGGCAGCGTCCAGCTCGTTCAGTGCGGATTTTATGGCGGTTCTGCCTTTATCCAGCGTTTCCGCTATCTCCGAAACGGGATAGAAAATATACGTCCTGCCCTCGCTGTCCTGCCAGCCGTTCTTCTGTGAGAGGGTGGCACGGTCTAACAGCAGCGCATAGAGCAGCCTTGCGGTATATGACAAGTCCATTTTCAGCAGAAAACAGGGATAAGGGAAAAACTGCGGCATTGCGGTGTCGGCTGTGATGTAATCAGTTATGGTTCTCACCTCCTGTCTGTGGCTTCTGTTACGCAATTAAAGCGGCTTTTCCGGGGGTAAAGGATATAAATATCGTCTACCCGTTGAGGGCGGTCAAAAAAGCCTTGATTTACGGGCTTCTTTCATAGCCTAAATGCGTAGAAAGGTGGTATCTTTTCCGCTGTCGCTCGGCTTCTTTCCGGCGGCGCACTTTTGCGGCACAATCCGGGCAGTATTTCCCCCGGTTTGACTTGGGGAGAAAATACCCGCCGCACTCGGTACAGCGTTTCCTGTCTGCCCGGTGGAGTAAGGCGGCTTCCAGTTTCCCGTCCAGCGGCAGCACGGCGACAATGAACCAGCGGCACAAGAGGGAATAGCTGATACTCTGCACACACACGCAAGGCTCGCCGTTATCCAGCGCAATACAATTCCCGTTGTCATAGTTACAGCACTCATGCACAAGCCGACACGCCGCCCGGTACTGGCGGTAGTCCATGTAAGGGCGTTTACCGTTCATTCTCCCGCCCCTTTCCCCGTTCCGGCTCACGGCGTAGGATTTGCTCAATATTGCCCTTTATGGTCTGCAATTCCCGGACATTTTCTTTCTTCTCCCGGTATTCGTTGTAAAGCGTGTTCTTCTCCCGTGTAAGCTGCTCAATCTCTGCTTGTAGGGCTTTGGACGCTGGCAGCTTGGAGATTCCCTGTGCCTTGAAATACCGGGCGGCAGATTCGGAAATGATAAACTCGCTTTCGTGCTGCTCCCGGTAGGCTCTCCGGGCTTTCTCCGTTTTTTGCGCCCGCAATCCGTCACGGGCTGGCTTGGTCTTGATGTAGGCTAATAGCTGTTTCTGCAAGTCCTTTTTCTCCCGCAAGGTGCTTTCCACGGCTTTCAGTTTCCCGGTCACTTCATGCAATCCGGCGCTGGCGGCGGCAAGGGCGGATTCAAGTTCTTCCGGGGAAGAAAAGTCGGATTCCTCGTAAATGCTCATGGTCGCCGCCATTTGCTTCAGATTGTGCAAAGTCGCCCATTTCTCGTAGCCTTTCCCCTTGCCCTCAGCTTTCTTGGCGGCTATGTCTACCATGCGCTGTACTCCGTCATTCTTCGGGGCGTTTATGGCGGCTTTGCCACGCTGTAAGCGGTCTTTTATGCTCCGGGGGTATTCCTCTTTGGGTAGGGGCGTTTCGGCGGCTCTGACGGCGTTCTGTGCGTTTATGGTGAGTGTTTCCAGTACGGCGGCACGGTCAAAATCATCACCCAGCTTCCGGGCGGTGATTGGCTTCGTCCTGTCCGGCGTGAGATACGACAATCTCCCCCGGCTCTCCTTGACGGTCACGCCCTGTTGTAGCAGCTTCCCGGAAAAGTCCTCAAAGGAAACGGCAGAGGACAGGGCGGTGCGGATCGTGCGCCGCAGCTTCTCTTTGTCGGTTTCAAATTTCGTAGGTTTGGGCGGCTCTCCTGTGGCGGCAAGGGAAACGTTCTCTTTATCCAGTGCGGCTTGTCCTTTCCGCTTCGCCCAATACTCACGCTCGGTAACTCGGTTCTTACTGCCATTAAGCAAATCAATCTGATAGAGGTTTTCCCGGTGGCACATCTCCATGACTTCCGCTTTGAAATATTCCATAGCAGCGTCCGTACAGCGGTGCTTGCAGCCCTCCCTTGTGTCCGCTGGTCTTTCCATGTAGGGCAGTAGCGGCACTTCGGCAATCCGCAAGCTGTTTATGACGATATGCACATGAATGTTGCCACTGTGGTTATGCCCGTCCGGGTGGGTGCATACAAGGGCTTGGTGTCCGGGGAAATGTTCTCTGCAAAACTGCTCGCCTAACTGTTGCGCCCGGTCTACGGTCAAGCCGTTGTCCTGTGCGTCACGGGGGTCAAAACTGATAATGTAATGGTGGCTCTTTACGTCCTCCCGTTTTTGGTTCTTGCCATATTTCAGATTGGAGCGCATACACGCTATGGCGAAATCTTCCCCGCCGCAATTAAGGGAAGATATGCGGTAATCATCACGGGGGAGAAGCCGCCCATTTTTATCAAGCGTAGGCTTCATGGTAAACTCGTCATGCTCAAAGGTTAGGTACTGTTCAGCCGCCCCGTAATCGGCATTTTTAGAGCTGATATGTTTGAATGTTGCCAACGGCTTCACCTACTTTCTGCAAGACTTCAAACTTCAAGGCGGCAAGCTCGGAGAGGGCGGCTCTCACTTCTTGGGAGAGGGCGTTATAAGGTGCGCCGTACTCGTTCAGACAGCGGGCAATCTGATTCAAGTTGCCGCCGATTTTCCCGTACTCGGCGGTTAGCTTCCCAACGGCAGACAGCAATTCATCATTGACCGGGGAAACGGTGATAACCGGGCGTATGCTTGACTTAATGAGGGCTTGCCGGATAAACTCGGCTTGGCTCATTTTGCAGAGGGTGACACGCTCGGCAAACTCGGCATATTCTTCCTCGGTCAAGCGTGTCTTGATAACCCGGCGGCGGTGGGGCGTGTTATATTTTTTCATGGCTGTGAACCTCCTTTCATGGGTGGATTTTTTCAAGCGGCGCAAGCCGCAAAAGGCGGGCTTGGGGTGGCAACCCCAACAAGATTCCCATAGGACAAAATGAGCGATTAGCGAAATTTGGCACTATGGTAAAATCTTGCTCTTAGAAAGTGGCGGCTTCCTCTGTGTGGGCTTCCGCTGATACCCTCGACGGAGAGGGCGGGGCTTCTGCCAACTTTGCGGCGGTATTTTGCTCTCAATATCTTTAGTGCCACAAGCGGGGATTTTGCCAAAGCTGCGGCGATATTTCTCCCTCAAATACTACAAACCAGCAAAAAGCAAAATGGACGTTGATTTACGGAAATTTCCCCTCATTCCTTACAAAACCACACAAGCCCGAATAGGCGGGAATTTTCAGAAATTTCTTTCTATCCCCCTTTGCACGGCATAATACCGACATTTTTTGAAAATGCCAAAAATGGGCGCAAAAAAACAGGAAACCTTTTCTTGATTTCCTGTCTTGGTGTGCCGTTCTATGTAGCGGCGGTTATTCTGTTTTGGTATATGGCTGTTCATCAAAGCGGAACTTAAACAGGGCGGCAACAAGCCGGGATTTTATGCTGTCCTCTGTATCCCTGTCGATATGCCCGTTTTCAATGGCGGCGATTCGGATTCGTTTGCTGTAATGCTGTAAAACCTCGTCCACGGCTTCCGGCTCTCCGCTGGTCGCCCGGACAATCGTTTCATAGGACAAAAGATTCGGATTCCCCATGCGAAAGCACCTCCATTTTTCTTTGCAAGAGCTTTAACGTCCTGCGGATTTGATACCCGGTCGTACTCCGGCAGCGTCCGTACATTTCCCCGATTTCCTGCTGTGTGTAATGCCCGAAAAAGTAAAGGAAAATGATTTCCCGGTTTTTCTCCGGCAGAGATAACAGGGCGGCGGCAAGCTCCCCATTGGTGAGGATAACTGTCTGACCACATATCGTAACGGGGTATTCTTCATAAGGTGCTTCAAAATATTCGTCTGTTGTGCCTAAAGGGTAAAACTTTTCTTCTGTGAGGTATTCAAGGGATATTTCCTTTTGCCGCCGCCTGCTCCTGTCACGCCATGCGTTGATAGCCGCAAAGCGTATGACGGTCTTGCAATAGCCATTGAAAGTATACATGATATGTTCCTTGTATGCTTCTGTGCAAGGCATAAATGATTCCCCCTCGTATAATAAGTTTATAGCCAGTCAGAACAGGTTATAGACTTATTCTTTTTTGATATAGATGTAGGATGATTTCTAAGAGGACTCCCTCTCCATCTTTTTCCATCTATACAGTTAATAGTTACC
>CAJTCR010000134.1 GCA_910574915.1 Eubacteriaceae bacterium | reverse complement strand
TGCATCCATAATCTTAAAAAAACGTGATTTCAAACGCTGATCAACAAATTTTGCATCTACAAATTCCGTTTCCCAATTCGTATATTCTACCGTCATATGGATCACCTCTTTTTCTTTAGTATAGCATAGAAACAATAGGATATCCACATAAACTTGTGGGTCAAGTTAAGACCCTGTTACGGGAGTTTGTGGAGAAAATCGTAATCCACGAATCGGAAGCCCTTGACGGGAAACGCCGGGGGAAGCTCCGCAGACAGGAAATCGAAATCTATTACTCTTTTGTCGGCAAGGTAGAGTTGCCCGACTAAAGCCCGACCCGTCCGGCAGTCAGCCGGACAGGGAACGGCAAAATTTTTTACATTTCTTTTACTTCTTTATCTCACATAAGCAAAATCGCAGGGCATGAAGCACTTCATACCCAAATAGGTGTAGCAAAAATATGATTGGCAAAACAACAGGAAATACCGTCAACAGTCAAGATTTGATTGATAAAAGGCAATATCTCTGATAGAATAAACAAAACAGATACAGAAAACGGGCAGGAAAAATTAGCCGAACAATGGAGGGTTGCTATGCGGAAAGTCAGTTACTTACCTCTGTGGCATTTGCTCTTAGAGAGGGGAATGACTAAGAGCCAAATGCGTATTGAAGCAGGGCTTACCACAAATGTACTTGCCAACATGAACAAGGGGCAGCACATCTCTATGGACTCACTAATACGGATTTGTGATGCGCTGGATTGCAATTTGAATGATGTGGTGGAGCTGGTTAAGACAGAGAAATAATAAAATATGGTTACAGTAACAGGGAATTGCGGATAGATGCAGTTCCTTTTGTTTTGCAGTTATTTAGTCCTTAGACTGTTTCCTTTTCGTACTGTTCCGGCGTTTTTTTGCATCAGGTTCTAAGATTTCAGACTGTCCAAGCATATCTGCCATATCATCAATATTCTTTTCGGTTGGTTTAATCTTTAGAAATTGGGTGAATATGTAAGCAAGTTTCTGTTTGGAAGTGCCTGCAAAGTTTTCAGCTTTTTCAAGAATTTCTTCCCAATGTTCGGTTATGGTCTTAGGAGGGGCAGAATCAATATCGCCTTTATGGGCATTCCTGATGTCTTTGATAATGGCGTGCATATCGTCATCAATCACATGGGAAAAGTATTCATTCAGTTCAAGGTGCTGTGCTTTCAGCGTGTTTAATTGCAGGTTGTATTCATCAGGATTGTGCCGCTTCATCAGTGCCTTTCTGCTTGTGTCCACCACAAAATTAAGTGATTTGATCTGCATATCAGCAAGACCGTCAACATATATCTCCAAGTCAAGCATGAGTTTTCGGAACTGTTCATGAGTGATAAGCTCTGACAGGAGCAGTGTGTTGATTTTGCGGTCTTTGAGAAGTGTCAGGGCAGCGTCACTCAGGTGCAGATTGGACAGGGCAATGTTGTCAAGCTGTCTGTTTTCAGTCATACCAAGCAGATAATCCGTTGATACTTCATAGAATTTTGCTAATTCGATGATGTTCCTATGGGGTATTTCTTTATAATCATCAGATTCATAAGAGCCAAGCGTGGAAGCAGGAATTTTTGTCTGCTGTGACAGTTGTTCTAAAGTCATTCCCTTTTCTACACGCAGGTCTTTCAGGCGTTCCTGTATGCTTAATTGCGTTTTCATAGATAAATCTCTCCTTTACGAAAACAGAATATCACACAAACAGGCGGATTCCTACCGAAAATTTCCAGCATGATAGAAAAAATCTGTTTTTTGGAAGATTTCTGACATGGTGGATATACGGGAAAGCAGGGCGTTTTGTTGGATAATGACAGTACAACTGAATGACTGTCCAAGCTGATATAAACCGCCAAGACCAATTTTAAGAAAATTTGAGCGCCAATATTGGACGACACAGTGCCGACAAGGGTTGCCTGTCAGGAAACAGCAAGGGGAAAACAGCAATGATAGAAAACCGCCCAAGATTGAGTATATTTATTTGGTACCGGAAGGGTACCGTTAAATTGGATTGGTGCCAGTTTCGGTACTGGAGAAAGGAGCATGGAATGAAATTATCAAGATATGAGCAGGAGGTTGTTATCAACTTTAATGCAGATGAAAGCGAAGCAACAATTTACACAGCTAATCTGGCATGGATACGGAAAATGGATAAGCTATGTAAAGAGTTTCCAGAGGTAATAAGGTTAAAGTCATGGACGGAAGTAAGTAAGACCTATGTTTTACCCAAAAATCTTGTCAGGATTGGGAAACCGAGAACATTAAGCGAAGCTCAGCTTAGACATTTACGGGAGTTGCAGAACAGGGGATAAGAATTTCGGATTGAGTGAAATGGGTAAAGTCAATAAAAGCAGTCACGTAACAGAAATCCATAAAATTCCGGAGTGTGGCGGATATTTAATGTATATATTGGTGCTTGTATACACAAATCTTGACGAAAACCTGCTCCCTGTATATAATTATTTCATTATAGATGAATTGAATTAACTGAAAGGCATGATGAAAATGGGCAAGCAAGTATTGTTGATAAATGATCTGGCAGGATATGGAAAGGTGGCATTATCGGTCATGCTTCCATTGATGTCATATATGGGGTACCAAATATATAATCTTCCCACTGCGTTAGTATCAAATACGTTGGATTATGGCAAATTCGATATTCTTGAAACAACAGATTATATGAAGAACACTATTAAAGTATGGGAGGAATTGGGATTCTGCTTTGATGTGATAGCGACAGGCTTTATTGTTTCAGAGGAGCAGGTAAAAATCATAGAGGAATTTTGTCGAAAGGAAAGCATGAAAGGAACCCTGATATTTGTTGATCCAATTATGGGAGATGAAGGAACCCTGTACAATGGAGTTACAGAGCAAACGGTTGCACATATGAAGAAACTGGTAGGAGTAGCCGATTATATTGTACCAAATTATACTGAAGCGGCCAGACTTACAGGAGTGGAGTATCATGAATCTGCAACAATCTCGGAGGTAGATGAAATGATTCAAAGGCTTGGTAATATGGGCGCAAAATCGGTAATCATCACAAGCATTCAGCAGGATGGCAAAGATGTGGTTGCAGGCTTCGATCATAAAACGAAACAAAGATTTACAATTCCTTTTTATAACATTCCGGTCAGGTTTCCGGGTGCGGGCGATATTTTTTCTTCCGTTTTATTGGGAAAACTGATGGAGGGAAACAGCCTGTATGACAGTACAAAAAAAAGCCATGGACACTGTGAGCAGCCTGATTGAAAACAATAGAAACAATACAGATATATATAAGGGAATACCGATTGAGAAGGAGTTGGAGGTGCTTAAAATATGAAAAAACCTGGAATCCAGATCACATTGATTGATCAAAAAGGCACGAAAGGATGTCATAGGGGTCACAAAATAGGTGATAGTTTTGATTTTGATACAGAGCGTGGAAAACTCTGTCCTATGGCTATGCATGTTGCATTTCCATATATTGATATTTTAAGATACGGCGGCGAAATACCCGGACAGGAGAAGGGGACAGCGGTTTTTGCCTGCCCTGATGTGGACACATTAAATGTCTTTAAAATAGAACGGATTGATGTTTTGGATGACGATTCGCCATAAGGTTGGCTTTTAATTGTACGATGTGACTGGTAAGTTTGTGGACTATTGGTTATAGACGATGTATAGATAACAGGAGGAAATGATATGACTGTTTCAGAAATCATGGTTAAAATGGTAAAGTATTCAAAAGGAAATCTTCATGATATCAATCATTTTATGAAAGTGTATGCCTATGCAAAAACGATTGCAGAGTGTGAGAAAGTAGCGGATGATGAACAGAGAATAATAGAAATTGCGGCTATTATACATGATATTGCGTGTCCTTTGTGCCGGGAAAAATACGGAAATACAAATGGAAAACTTCAGGAAAAAGAAGGCGCTGTATTAGCTGAAGAATTCCTGAAGGGTACAGGGCTGTCGAACGAGATGGTGAACCGTATCATCTTTTTGGTCGCACATCATCATACTTTTCAGGAGGTTGACGGGATTGATTACCAGATTTTGCTGGAAGCTGATTATTTGGTTAATGCTGACGAATCCGGATATCAGGAAGCCAATATCAGAAATGTTATAGATTGTGTTTTTAAGACATCATCAGGAAAAATGCTTCTGCAATCCGTTTATGGGATTGCAGAAGGCAACCGCTGATTTGATAACAAATATGTATTTTGTAAACAGGTCAATCTGCTATGTATAGATTGACCTGTTTTAATTTGTGGCATTTGGACTTAATTCAAAATGAGAATGAAAGGTTTTCAGAAGCCCTTCTTTTTGCAGCTTTGATAATTCTACAGACATTGCTGCACGTTCTACACAGAGGAAGTCGGCAAGCTGCTGGCGGTCAAAGGGAATGTCAAAAGAAAGTGATCCTTGTCTGGCTGCTTCAGCAGATAAATAGGAAAGCAGCTTATCACGTGTTTTTCGCTAGCTCATGTGCGTTATCTTCTCGTTAAACAACAGGATCTTTTGGGCAAAAGCTGTAATCAGGTTTTTAATCAGGCGGTTATGATGGCTGCAGGCAGCGGAACACATGGTAATCAGGCGGTTCATATTTATTTCCACAATTTCACAATTTTCTGTCGCAACAACACTGACGCTGAGAACTGCATCAGGAATGGCGGCAAAGGGTTCGGCAAAGTAGTCGCCCGGCATAAGATTTGTCATAACGTTCCGGTTTCCGCGCTGGACGATGCCATTTATGCAATGGCTGCCGCTGTCCGTGCTGCGGGGGAGGTGGATACGGAATGAAGAAAGAGGAACAAAAAGACCTTTTGATTGGGGAAGAAATCGCCATCCGTCAGATTGGCGTCCCCTATGGCTGGCTCTACCGGCGCACGGAACCCGGCTATCTTCTGGCAGACGGAACCGCCCTTTTGGAGTGCGAGCGTGACAGCGCAGGCCGCTATAAAGGCGGCGCGGGGCTGGACGGGGTGTACCTGCATACCGGGCGGCTCTATGTGCCGGCGCTGGCGGAGGACGGCAAAGTCCGCGCTTTTCAGGAGGTGCGCCCGGAAAACTACCTTGCCGCCGCTGAAATGAGCGCGGAGGGAAACTATAACCAGATTGACGGCATCATCAACAATGAACCGCCGCCAAAGCCCTCTGTGCTGGATGCCCTCAGCCAGTGCCGGCAGGATGCCGCCAGAGATCACGATACGCCAAAGAAGCCCCCGCGCGGACAGGAGGTGGAGCAATGAAGCTGTCCGGAACCGAAAGGGAAACCATCGTGCTGTATAACGAAGCAGAAGCCGCCGCCAGCATCTACACCCACAATGCCGCCCTTTGCCGGCAGCTTTCCGAACTGTGCGGCACTTACCCCGGACAGGTGCGGCAGACCGGGGACAACGGATATGGCGGGCTTTCCTTTGAACTGCCGAAAAAATGGGTACGCATCACCCCGCCCCGTGTCCTTACCCCTGCACAGCGGGCGGTTCTGGATCAGATGAACGAGAAAAGGCGCGGCGGCTGATTGTCCCCGCTGTCCGGCTGTGGTATAATCAAATCCGGCAGACAAACGGGCAAAAACACGGAGGATGCAGAACGTGAAAAACAGCACTACCCCCAAATGGGCAAAACAGAAGAATAAAGCGGCGCGCCACGCTGCCCGCATCCGCATGGCGCGGCAATGGCTCCCCTCCTATACGGGGACGCGCCTTGTCCGCGCCTACCGGGAAAAATTCAAGGTCGATGTGCCGACCGCGCTGAATGACTTAGAGGAAATCGGCGCACTGACCCCGGAGCAGGCACTTAACTTGACCCACAATTATAACATATATTTTCGATAAGCAAGTAATGAGCAAAGAACCTCTAAGCCCTGACAAATAGAACGTGCTCCGGGCATACCATCGCTCGGAGCACCTTTTATTCCACTCAGAACCCCTAAATCATAAATCGCCTCTTTC
>CAJTCR010000133.1 GCA_910574915.1 Eubacteriaceae bacterium | reverse complement strand
TGCATCCATAATCTTAAAAAAACGTGATTTCAAACGCTGATCAACAAATTTTGCATCTACAAATTCCGTTTCCCAATTCGTATATTCTACCGTCATATGGATCACCTCTTTTTCTTTAGTATAGCATAGAAACAATAGGATATCCACATAAACTTGTGGGTCAAGTTAAGCCCCTGCTCCGGGGGATTCTTTAAAAACTCCATATATATTTCTTGACGTGCCGCCGCCCGCCAGAAAGCTGTATTGTTCCTACTAATTGGGGATAACACAGCTTATGGCGGGCGGCGGCGTTGCCCTTATCGGCATGACCCTTGTACCGCTGCTTTCCGGGCTGTTCGGTTAAGAAGCGTGGGTAAAGGCTTATGCAGAGCATACTTGACGCGATTAACGAATGGATAAAGGAAATCCTCATAGGAGCCATAAACGGTAATCTGTCAACTATGTTCGGGGACGTAAACGAGAAAGTCGGCACTATCGCCGCAGAGGTAGGGCAGACCCCGCAAGGGTGGAACGCAAATATATTCTCCATGATACAGACCCTTAGTGAGAATGTAATCGTACCCATTGCGGGGCTTGTCATTACCTACGTCCTATGCTATGAGCTTATCAGCATGGTAACGGAAAAGAACAATATGCACGACGTTGACACTTCCATGTTCTTCAAGTGGGTGTTCAAGGCGTTTGTGGCAGTCTACCTTGTGACGCACACCTTTGACATCACTATGGCGGTGTTCGATATGGCGCAGCACGTTGTTTCCGGCGCGGCGGGGGTAATTGGCGGCAGCACAGAGATTGATGTTGCCGCCGCCCTGTCGTCCATGCAGAGCGGGCTTGACGCTATGGAAATCCCCGAACTGCTCTTACTTGTCATGGAAACAAGCCTTGTGAGCTTGTGCATGAAGATAATGTCCGTACTGATAACCGTTATCCTCTACGGGCGCATGATAGAGATTTACCTTTACTGTTCGGTATCGCCTATCCCGTTTGCAACTATGACTAACCGGGAATGGGGACAGATAGGAAACAACTACCTAAAATCCCTGTTCGCTATCGGTTTTCAAGGCTTCCTCATAATGATATGCGTCGGCATTTACGCGGTTCTGGTAAACAACATGATAATAGCGGACAATCTGCACAGCGCGATATTCTCCCTTGCAGCCTATACCGTTATCCTCTGTTTCTCCCTGTTCAAATCCGGCGCACTGGCGAAGTCGATTTTCTCCGCGCATTAGCGGCGTGTCAAGGGCAGGGTGGAGATTTTCAGAGCGAAGCGGCGAAAATACGACCCGACCTTGACGCGGATAACCCCCATATAATACGGGCGGGCAAAGGGCATAGATTGACCTTTGCCTTGATTACCCTTATGGAAAATTACAGCAACACCAAACCCAGAGAAAGGAGGTTTTCACTTGGCGTATGTACCCGTACCCAAAGACTTATCCAAAGTCAAGACAAAAGTAGCGTTCAACCTTACCAAACGGCAGATTGTATGTTTTGCGGCGGCTCTCCTGTTCGGCTTGCCGCTTTTCTTTCTGCTCAAAGACAGCACAGGCACAAGCCTTGCGTCTATGGCTATGATTGCCGTCATGCTGCCCTGTTTCCTCTTTGCCATGTATGAGAAGCATGGACAGCCCCTTGAAGTGGTGGTGAAGAACATCATACGGACGAAATTCATAGCCCCCAAAGAACGACCATACAGGACAGACAACTTTTATTCCGTCTTAGAACGGCAGAGAAAACTTGAAAAGGAGGTATCAGCGATTGCAAAAGGAAACACGAAGAAACAGCGCGGCGGGAAGCGCAAAGCCTAACCCGCCCCGCAAGCTCACCCGCGCCGAGAAAAAGCAGATTGCGGAAATCATCAGACAGGCAAAGGGCGACGGGAAAGCGCACACCGCGCAGCAGACAATCCCCTATATCCAGATGTACCCGGACGGTATCTGCAAGGTTACGGAGCGCAAATACTCAAAGACCGTCGCCTTTGAAGATATTAACTATCAGCTTGCACAGGCAGACGACAAGACCGCCATTTTTGAGAACTGGTGCGACTTCCTCAACTACTTTGACGCTTCCGTTTCGGTGCAGCTCTCTTTCATCAATCAGGGGACGCAGCAGGGCGAAGCGGAAAAGGCGGTCAATATCCCGGCACAGGAGGACGCTTTCAATTCTATCCGCACAGAATACCGGGATATGCTGAAAAACCAGCTTGCAAAGGGCAACAACGGGCTTGTCAAAGCGAAGTATATCACCTTTGCCATTGAAGCCGACAGTCTGGGCGCGGCGAAATCCCGCCTTGCCCGTATCGAAACGGACGTACTCAACAACTTTAAGCTCTTGGGCGTAGCCGCCCGCCCCATGACAGGCTATGAACGCCTTAAAATGCTGCATGGCATTTTCCACCCGGAGGGCGGGCAGTTTGCCTTTGATTTTTCATGGCTTGCCCCGTCCGGGCTTTCCACAAAGGACTTTATCGCCCCGTCCTCTTTCCGTTTTGGCGAGGGGCGGTATTTCCGCATGGGGCGCAAAATCGGCGCGGTTTCATTCCTTGAAATCCTTGCGCCGGAATTAAACGACCGTATCTTATCCGACATTCTGGACTTGGAAACGGGCGTTATCGTCAATCTGCATATCCACAGTATCGACCAGACCGAAGCCATAAAGACAATCAAGCGGAAAATCACCGACCTTGACAAAATGAAAATCGAGGAACAGAAAAAAGCGGTACGCAGCGGCTACGACATGGATATAATCCCGTCCGACCTTGCCACGTTCGGCAGCGAAGCGAAGAACCTCTTACAGGACTTGCAGAGCCGGAATGAAAGAATGTTCCTCTTGACGTTCCTTGTGGTGAACATGGCGGACACGAAGCGGAAACTGGAAAATGACGTATTTGCGGCGGCGGGCATTGCACAGAAGAACAACTGCGCCTTGACCCGCCTTGACTACCAACAGGAAGCGGGGCTTATGTCCTCTGTACCGCTTGGGGAGAACCTTATCCCCATTCAAAGGGGGCTTACCACGTCAAGCACCGCTATCTTTATCCCCTTTATCACGCAGGAGCTTTTCCAGACGGGCGCGGCGTTGTACTACGGCTTAAACGCCCTTAGTAACAACATGATACTCTGCGACCGCAAGCAGCTAAAGAACCCCAACGGCTTAATCTTGGGTACGCCGGGAAGCGGGAAATCCTTTGCAGCCAAACGGGAAATGACAAACGCTTTCCTCATTACTGACGACGACATTATTATCTGCGACCCGGAAGCAGAGTATTTTTCCCTTGTGCAGCGGCTTGACGGGCAAGTGATACGGTTATCGCCTACGGGCAAGGGCATTGACGGGAAGCCCCAGTATGTGAACCCTATGGATATTAACCTCAACTATTCCGAGGACGACAGCCCCCTTGCGCTGAAATCCGACTTTATCCTCTCCCTCTGCGAGCTTGTCATAGGCGGCAAGGAGGGCTTGCAGCCCGTCGATAAGACCGTCATTGACCGCGCTGTTCGGAACGTGTACCGCCCTTTCCTTGCAGACCCCGACCCGGAGAAAATGCCGATTTTGGGCGACCTGTACGACGAGCTTTTGAAGCAGCCGGAGCCGGAAGCGGCGCGTATCGCGGCGGCGTTGGAGCTTTACGTTTCCGGGAGCCTTAACGTGTTCAACCACCGTACCAACGTGGAACTGAATAACCGCCTTGTCTGCTTTGACATCAAGCAGCTTGGGAAGCAGCTCAAAAAGTTAGGTATGCTCATTGTGCAAGACCAGGTATGGAACCGCGTTACCGTCAACCGGGCAGAGAGGAAATCCACCCGCTACTACATGGACGAATTTCATCTTCTCTTGAAAGAGGAACAGACCGCCGCCTATTCCGTTGAAATCTGGAAGCGTTTCCGTAAATGGGGCGGCATACCCACAGCCATTACACAGAACGTCAAAGATTTGCTTGCTTCCCGCGAAGTGGAGAATATCTTTGAGAACAGCGATTTTGTCCTCATGCTCAATCAAGCGGCGGGCGACCGGGCTATCCTTGCGAAGCAGCTTAACATTTCCCCGCAGCAGATGAAATATGTCACCCACACCGAAGCGGGCGAGGGGCTTATCTTCTATGGAAACGTGGTGCTGCCCTTTGTAGACCGCTTCCCGAAAGACACCGAGCTTTACCGGGTAATGACGACGAAGCCGGAGGAAGTGGGCGAAGCATGAACGGGCTGAAAACTGACACAATCATCAACCGGGACGCGCTCTATGCCTTGCGGGAGCTTCCAGAGGAAAGCGTACACTGTTGCGTCACAAGCCCGCCCTACTATGCACTTAGGGATTACGGGCTTGACGCGCAGATTGGGCGGGAGGACACGCCGGAGCAGTACATTGACAGGCTGACCGAGGTTTTCCGCGAGCTGCGCCGGGTACTGCGTTCCGACGGTACGCTCTGGCTGAACATTGCGGACACCTACTGCGGCACAGGCAACAAAGGCTACCATGCAGACCCGAAGAACCCCAAAGGGAGGAACGGGCAAGCCGTATCAATCGCAAGACAGGCGGCGGGCTGCAAGCAAAAGGATTTAATCGGTATCCCTTGGCTCTTGGCTTTTGCCCTACGCGCTGACGGGTGGTATCTGCGGAGCGATATTATCTGGCAGAAAGAAAACCCCATGCCAGAGAGCGTGAAAGACCGCCCTACCCGCTGTTATGAACATATCTTTCTGCTTACGAAGTCAAAGAAGTATTTCTATGACGCAGCCGCCATAGCCGAGCCGTTAGCCCCCACAACGGCGGCGCGGTACCGCACCGGGCGCAGCGCGGGACAGAAATATGCGGACGAAGTACCCGGACAGGGGAAAGTACAGGGGCTTAACCGGGCAAGGAGCGGCGGCTACTACGACGAAGCCCTCATGCCGACCATGCGGAACAGGCGGGACGTGTGGCTTATCAATACCGTACCCTACAAGGGCGGGCATTTCGCCGCGTTCCCGCCAAAACTTGCCGAAACCTGTATCAAGGCGGGCTGTCCGAAAGGCGGCGTTGTGCTTGACCCCTTTTTCGGCAGCGGCACGACGGGGGCAGCCGCAAGGCAGCTTGACAGGCATTATATAGGCATTGAGATAAACGCCGAGTATTGTGCCCTTGCGAGGGCGCGGATTGGAGGGACAGACAAATAAAACAGTATAAAGCGCGTGAGAAAGTCACGCAGAAAATGACCCGCGAGGGAGCCGTTGAGGTAAACGCCGCCACAGGCAAGAAAAAGCGTATCAGCAACCGCATAAGGGACGCTGACCTTACCAGAAAGGAAACCGCCCCGCAGCAGCCGGAGCAGGCAGCGCAGACCATACCGGGCGGCGCAGCTTCCACACCCGCAGCCGACACGCCGCCGCTTCCCCATGCGCCGGGGGCAGAACGGGAACAGGACACCGCCGCAGCCGAGCGCGTCTTTGAGCATATCGACGGGGCGCATACCAGAAAGGCGAGCAAAAAGGCGGCGCGGAAAGCACAGGCAGAAGCCACAGCAAAAGAAAAATCTTCCCGCTTACAGTTTACCGACGAGGAACGGGCAACGCCGGAGCTTGAAAGGTATATCCGAAAATCGGACAAAGCAGCCGACCGTCTGGACGCAGCAAAGGCAAAAATCCCCAAAGAAAAGAAACATGTGCGGGAGCGCACCTTTGACGAAGCAGCCGGGAAAGGCAAGACCCGCCTACATTTTGAGGAACGGGAAAAACCCATAGGAAAAGAAAAACCCCACAACAACCCGCTATCCCGCCCCGCACAGGAAGCGGGTATTTTCGTCCACAACAAGATACATTCCGTTGAAAAGGACAATTCCGGCGTTGAGGGGGCACACAAATCCGAGGAGCTGGCAGAGCGCGGCGCAAAGTACGGGGCGCGGAAAATCCGGGAGGGCTACCGCAGCCACAAGCTGAAACCCTACCGGGCGGCGGCAAAGGCAGAGAAAGCGGCGTTCAAGGCGAATGTGGATTTCCAGTACCACAAAGCCCTGCACGATAACCCGCAGATTGGGGGCAACCCCCATATGCACTAACTTTACGAAAAACATAGAAGTTGCTGTCGGACGGTTTTTCGTTTTTCAATAAATGACATTTCAATTAATTCCAAAATATCAAAGGTTACCGTCTGGATAT
>CAJTCR010000132.1 GCA_910574915.1 Eubacteriaceae bacterium | reverse complement strand
TTCATAATCTTTTGGTAATAAATCTATCAATTCTTTTATCTCCATATTTTTCACCTCTGTCTAATGATATCAGAAAATGATTTATTATGGAAGATTAATTAAGTTGGTGCGTATGGGCTCTGCCCCTACATGGTGTACGGTCGTGTCCAGAAGATAGCCCTCGGACGGGGCAATCTCACGGACGCTCCAATCGTTCCCGCAGATATAATACTTCGTTGCGAACTGCCCGTTTTCATCGGTGGTGTAGGTGTCAACCAGTTCCTCGCCCTTATAGATGCCGTAAACCGCACCTGCAAGGGTAGCGTCGCCCTGCGGCTTCTTCCCCGTTTCCACGTCGGTCTTTAATACCGTGACGTTGAATTTCTTTAAGATGTTGGTAAAACTGCGTTTTGTTACTTTCTTCCACTCAATCGGGGCGGTCTGGGATGCAGGGACAACGTAGCGGATAGCCGTGTCCACTTCTTCAAGGGTATATGGCGTGCTGCCGCTGATAAGGACGTTCTCAAACTTCGCCAGCCCGTTCTTATCGGTCACGGCGTATTCATCCACTGCAAGCCCGCTTAAAGAAGTGCCGTAAAGGTGGAACTTCACGCCATCCACAAGATTGTCCTCGGATGTTTTCACAACCTCAAGGCTTCCACGCTTCAAGGTATTGCTGAACGTGACCGTAGAGGTTTTCCCGCCGATAATCGTCACGGTCTGTGTTTTCTGCGGCTCGTAGCGGTCGATGGACTGTTCCGTGACGGTGTAAGTGCCAGGGAATAAGCCCTCCACCGTAATATTTCCGTCTTTATCTGTCTTTACGGTCTTGTTGAAGCCGTCGCCTTTGATGGTAAAGGAAATCCCCGCAACAACGCCGTCCTCGGAAGTCTTTTTGAGTGCGACCGTGCCTGTCGGCGTTTCCACGTTGATATACGCCGTCATGGTGTCCACGTTCTCCACGCCCGTAATGACATCCTGTAAATTCGGGTCGCCGTAGGCAATCATCTTCGCCCCGCTGCTGACGGTCGGCGTGTTGTTCCTTGTAGCGGTAATCCTCGCCTTGTCGTCAATGGCTTTTTTTGACGTGATGGTAAGCTTGTTCCCAGACTTGGACACTTTCACGTTGCTGTCGGAGCTGGTAAAGGAATATTCGGACAATACGCCGTTACTGTCAGTCAGCGTAAGGCTGTACTTGCCGTCCTTATAGGCAAGCTCCTTTGTAACGTCTTTCTTGCCTGCCGACATGAAGCTCGGAATCGTGCTGTGCCTTGTCATGAATGACACAATCTGGTCGTAAGCCGCCCTCGCCCCGCTGTTGGCATAATTAGAGCCAAAGTGCAGGCTGTAAACGGTCGTGCTTGTCTGGCTGTACGGGCTTGTGGCGTTGCGGCATCCCGTGACAAACTCCCACACAAGGGTCTGGGTGGCAAGCCATTTCTCGTCATCGCTCCCAGATAAATTCCCGATGTTCCCCTGATACCCATAGAGCAGGGCAAGCCCCACCGCCTTTTTCTGGTCTGCGGAGAGGGCGTTCCATGTGTTGGAAGATGCCTTTGCCAGCGTGTTCCCTGTTTTTAAGGGTACGCCCGGCTGAAGGCAGAACGCCGTTTCCCCGTCCACATACATGCGGTATTTATATTCGCCCGTGCCTCCTGCGGTATGACCGCCGATGTTCGCACTGGAATTATACCTCATGGCGTTCCCTGCGCCGTCGTAGGTGTGGGTAAAGCTAATCGTGCCGATGTCGCCCGCCGCCAACGCTGTCGTGGCAGGGACGGCAGACAGTGCCGTGACCGCAGCAAGGGCAAACGCCGCAGCCCTTTTGAATAATTTACGAATCTTCATTCATTACCTCCTGTTCGTTCTCATGTTGATAGTTGACTTTCTGGCAGAAAAAAAGCCGCCCATGTGGACAGCCTTTAATATTTCTTTTCTCGGATAGTTACTGGCAGTATCTAGGGGGGGGAGAGGTGTGGAGAGGGGGAAATTCAAAAAAATTTGCTGTCCCCCAAAGGGCGGACTTCTCCCCAAGTGTGCGGTTATCTTTCCTGCCCCCGCTGCCTTTGCAGATGGCGGTTGTAAAACTCCAACGCCTTTACGACAAAATCCGTTTCCTGCCCTCTGGGGATGGATTTCGGTATGAGCTTGGCTATCCGCTCGTCCTTAAAGGCGGGCTTCTCTTTCTGGTTCGGCTTTTCCTCCTGCATGATGCTCTGGATAACCCCGTCCGTGAGCTTTCCCTCCTGCATGAACTTTTTCATCTTGATAGCCTGTGCAAGAGAGGGCGTGGCATCATTGTAGCCCATCGCTTCTAAAAGCGTGTACTGCTGTTCCTCGGAAAGATAAGAGATTTCCACCGCAGGGCGGAAAGCAATCTGGCGTTCATCAACCATTTGCAGGATTTCGGGTACAAGCTCGGTCAGACGGATATAGCGAAAAATCTGATTTTTACTTTCCCCGACTTTCTCGGCAAGTTCATCACTTGAAGTAGCAAATCCAAAATTATTACCCACTGGGGAATAATTATCTTTTGTGGGTCTGCCTGCCTGTCTTTTCATCGCTTCAAGCCGCATCTTATATGCAAAGGCTTTCTCACTCGGCAAGATAGTAGTCCTTTGGAGATTACTCTCAACCATGACAATAATCGCTTCGTCACGGGTCAGCTCCTTGACCTCGCATTTGAGCGTTTCAAGCCCTGCAAGCTCGCAAGCCTTTTTCCTCCTGTGACCGCTGATAAGCTCATACCGACCGTCCTCCTTTTGGCGAACAGTAGCAGGGGTCATTACGCCGCTCCGCCTTACGCTGTCCACAAGCTGCTCCATGTCCTCGTCCATTAAGACCTTGAACGGATGGTCTGGGAACTCATCAATCTCCGCAATCGGGATTTCCCTTATTTTGCTTAGATTCGCTTCCGCACGGCTCTCGTCCGTTTCAAAGAGGTCATCGTATGCGGTCAGCTCGATTTTGCTTTCTCTGTTTCTCGCCAAGCTCTGCCACCTCCTTTCCGAACTGCTCGTAAGCTGCGGCTACCTTGCCGCCTTTGTCGTAGGCAAAAATGCTCTTTCCCTCTGCGGTGGCTTCCACGGCACGGATGGAGTGGGGTATCTGAGTGTCAAATACCTTGATTCTCTGCCCATAGGCACTCTTAACCGTTGCCGTAATTTCCTTAGAGATGTTCGTGCGTGGCATTAACATCGTCATAAGGATGCCGTCAATCCGCAGGTGCGGGTTGATTTGCCGTTTGACTTTTGATACGGAGCGAAGCAACAGCTCTAAGCCTTTGGCGGAAAGATAATGGGGCTGTGTCGGGATAACCACGCTGTCAGCAGCCGCAAGCGCATTGATGGTCAGCATACCCAAGCTCGGCATACAATCCACGAGAACCGTGTCGTAATTCTTTTTTACTTCATTGATGCAGGTTTTCAGTACGCTTTCACGGCTTATGGCGTTAATCAGCCTTACTTCCAGCCCCGACAGCTCAATGTTGGACGGGAGCAGGTCAACGCCCTCGTCATGGTGCAGGATGCTTCTGGAAACATCGGCGGGTTTGTCGTCAATAATGTCCTGCATGATAGTCGAGAGCGTATCGGGCAAGTCGTCTGGTCGGCTGTAACCGAGCGACATGGTTAAATTTGCCTGTGCATTGGCATCAATCAGCAGTACCTTTTTGCCCTGCTGTGCCAGAGCCACGCCCAGATTGACCGCCGTGGTGGTCTTTCCAACACCGCCTTTCTGGTTGGTTAAAGCGATTACTTTGCAATTTGACATAGGGTGCGTCCTCCTTTCGCATAGATTTAGCCACTTTGTCAAGGTGGCTATGTAAAGGATTTATGGCAATAAAAAAAGCCGACTGGCTGTTTTATTTGCTAAACTACACCAATCGGCTATGTAAAAGTCTATTCTGTTTTATTCTCTGCCTTATCTGCTCTTACATGATAAGGCTTTCATTATTCTCTCTGTATCCCATTTTTCTGGGAACAATACCGCCATAATATGAAACGCATCCATCAGTCCTGCAATATACGCATGAGTGCCGTACTCAAAATCCTGCTTTTCCCTGCAATCTATAAGACGTTGGCAAACTTCCCTTTGTTCCTCCGTCAAATCAAGCTGGTTAAAGGCATCCTCCGCATATCCCTCATCCTTACTGTCTTTTTGATAACTGACGTCAGCCTGTAACAGTTTCAATACGGATTCGTCTTTTAATTTTTCTACTGCTATCTTCACCAGTTCTTTAAATTCCTTATCGCACATCACTTCCCCCTGCCAGTTCTACTCTTAATTTTTTTATAGGTGCATGGATAACCTTAAAAATAAGTTCGTCAACGCAGTCCGTATATCTGCCCTGCTGTATGAGCTGATTTTTCAGTTCCACAAGGCTATGCAGCAAAATACTTCGTTCCCCACTATCCACATACAAATTATTTTTCTTTTCTCTCATAATCAACACCAACCTTTTTTGATTTCATTATATAGACGAATGGCAGAATGTTCAAAGATGCAAATGAGCGAAAAAAATAAGCGTACCACTATTTCTAATGATACGCTCACGGTTTTAAATAACCTCAAAGTGTTTCAAAGCCTCCTTTATCGCTTCCGCTTTCTCCGCCGTCGGATGCTTCCTCGGCTGTTTCAATTCCTCTACCGCATTAGGGGCATCATACATCGGCAATCCTAACTCCCTTTTAACCTCTGCGATATATGCGGTATGTACTTTGAAGCCATACTTCGCTTCTATGTATTCCTTAATCATCTTATATGTAACTCGCTCTTTCGGTTTGTACGCTTCGGCTCTCTTGGCAATATTATCAAGCGGCACTTTTCCCTCACCCTCGCCAAACTCGACTTTTACGTTGATTACGCTGTCGGGTTTTTTGTGGGAAAGCATTACAACCGTCTCCACATGATACGTCCCCGGAAACATATCCACGCAACACCCTCTCACCACCCGATATCCTCTCTCCTGCATCACTTCCAAATCCCTCACCAGGCTTGTCGGCTTACAGGAAATATAGACGATGTTGTCCACCCCATAGTCCAGGATTTTTCCAAGTGCTTTTGGATGCACGCCTTCGCGCGGTGGGTCTAGGATGATGACGTCGGGTTTTTCTGGAATTGTGTCCAGTACTTTCAGTACGTCGCCTGCGATAAATTCGCAGTTGTCCAGTCCGTTGCATCGGGCGTTTTCGCGGGCGGCGAGTACGGCTTCTTCTATGATCTCGACGCCAATTACCTTTTTGGCTGCCATAGCCATCATCTGGGCGATTGTTCCGGTGCCTGAATACAGGTCATAGAGGATGCCGTCATGTCCCAGGACGGCATCTTTTGCGAATTGCCGGACGGTGTCATAGAGAACCTCGGCGCCGAGGGAATTCGTCTGGAAGAAGGAAAATGCAGAGATTTTAAACTTTAAGCCGAGCAGCGCTTCATAAAAATAATCGGTGCCGTATAAAATATCGGTTCCTTCGTTTTTTACCACATCTGCAACGCTGTCATTTTTGGTATGCAGTATTCCTGTGATTTTTCCTTGCAGGTCTAAGGATAATAACGTGTCCTTGAATCCTTCGAGCAGCGCTTGTTCCGGTTTGCTGCCGCAGTCTTGCGTTGTAGTTACCAGGTCTGCTAAGATTTCACCTGTCTTTGCTGCTTTGCGTACTAATAAATGGCGCAGATATCCGATGTGTGTCCGTTTTTTGAAATAGCTTGTTTCTTCTTTTGTAAAATAAGAAAGTACAGCTTTTAAGATATTGTTAAAGTCGCTGTCTGCAATGATACACTGGTCTACGGTTACGAGATCGTAAAAGCTGCCTTTTTTGTGCATTCCCAAAGCAAGCGGACCGTCTTTATATGCATCTCCGAACGAAAATTCCATTTTATTGCGGTAGCCAAACTGTACCGGGCTTGGTTTGATTCCTTCAAACCATGTCGGATCTTCCGCCTGAACCACGGGCAGGAGCAGTTGTTCTACTTGCTCTTTTTTCAGTTGGAGCTGATTGCTGTAATCCAGATTTTGGTATGTGCAGCCGCCGCAGCTTCCAAAATGCACACAGGCAGCCTGCGGCAGCTCTAACGGTGATTTTTCCAGTACTTCCAGTAGCCGTCCTTCGCATTTGCCTTTTCTTTTTTTCTGAACAAAAAAGCGTACTTTCTGATATGGCACACCGTTTTTTACAATTACTTTTTCCCCGTCTTCCGTACGGATCGTTCCTTTGTTTGGAAATTCTACTTTTTCTATCATGCCTTCACTGATCGTTCCTTTTTTCATAATCCTCTCCAATTCTGTTTTCGTTACAACTCATCGGGTAGGAGGCTACCCATTAGTTGAGTAGCCGACCTCCCACACCACTGTACGTACCGTTCGGTATACAGCGGTTCAATAGTTTTCACGATACTTTTAGATAATAGTCAAGCA
>CAJTCR010000131.1 GCA_910574915.1 Eubacteriaceae bacterium | reverse complement strand
TCTGGATGATACAGACCGCAGTTTTCTGGATGACCTGCTCCCCTGGTCACCAAGCCTGCCGGAGAACTGCCGGAAGACTGGTAAGAATGAATTGAAATAAGACTGGAGCAAATCTGTTTCTATCTTACAGGTTTGCTCCAGTTTTGTATAGGTACGCACTATCTACCGTTTACCATAGAGCTAGTTCTATGGTGTCTTTTCTTATAATTATAAAGAATTCATGTGAAAGGAGATATTAAAATTTTGAATATTTTGAAGGCAACAATAACGCTGCTATAAGACTGGCTAAGATGGCATGTACTGTCATTAAGATACCTTTTGTAAATTCTCTTGCCATAGAAATCATCCTTTCCATAGGGGATTGAACCAATCCTCTTGAAGTACTGGTTGAAATGATTGCTCCCAAAATGCTGTCTGTTAGGAAGAAGCCAGTGATATTCAGTATTGTTATTGTTCCCAGAGTTATTGCTCCCTTTAAAATATTCAATTGTTATTTAATATTATATTCCAAAAGTGAAAAAAGAAAAATAGTTAATTTGTTTTAAAAAGATATTTTTTTTAGATTTTGCTTGACAAAAGCAGAATTAATTGGGCTTACATGGAAAGATGTAGACACAAGGGCAAGGAGACTGAATGTAGACCATCAGCTCATTTATAAAAATCTGGGTGATGGCTGCCGTTTCCACATTTCTACTCCCAAGACTGATTCTGGTATCCGAGTTATACCTATGACGCAGGAAGTACAGAAAGCGTTTGAAGAACAGAGGAAGATTAACTTTATGCTGGCAAAGGATAAATCAATTGAAGTAGACGGCTATTCGGGGTTTGTTTTTACCGCTAAATCCGGCAGGCCGCTTATGCCATATGGGGTAAATAGTGTATTGTATAATATTGTGGATGCTTACAATAAAGAAGAAGTACAGAAAGCAAAGAAAGAACATAGAAAAGCAGAACTACTTCCAAAAGTATCCGCTCACGTTATGCGTCATACAGCCTGTACCAGAATGGCAGAGTGCCGTATGGATATTAAAGTTTTGCAGTATATCATGGGGCACGCTCATATTGATGTGACAATGGACGTATATAACCACTTGGGAGACAGAGAAAGAATCGAACAGGAAATTGCAAGGCTGGATAGTATGGCGGTAAATTTCTGACACAAAAATATAAAAATTGGTGTCAAACTGGTGTCAAAACTTATGAAAAGGACAATTACAGGAAAACAAAGTGTGTGCAAACCATTGATTTCAGGCGGTTTGCAAAAATTATCAGAAAAAATTAGCACTCAATACTTGACAGTGCCACAAACTGTTTAAAAGCTCCTTATTTTATACAATTTATAATTAAGTAAAATGCAATTTTACTTCAAATTTACTTCAAATTACAAAAAGAGTGTTGCGAGTAAAGTATTTCTTGAAATATGCTATCAATATTCATCTTTTATTAAATTGGTACAATCCACGCCCGAATCTGTTGTAAAATTGTGGTAGGAGGTAGGTAAGAAAGGAGAATTTCGATACAGACAATTTAGAATTATATTTGGTTTATAAAGGAAAGCCAGTCATTTATGAAAGGACATAACCCGATTTGGGTTTTCTTACAGAGCATTTGGCGCGGCGTTGGATTTTGCAGAAACATGAATCAGTGGAATAAAACGGAAAAGAAATATGGCGGCGAGGCGGCTTATTGTATGCTTAATCGCACGATGGAGTTTTAGACATGGATAGATGGATTGAATATAACCCGAACCCGCGTTCAAGACGTGTCGGCTACTGCGCTATTCGTGCGTGCTGCAAGGCTACTAACCGCACATGGAATGAAGTCTTTGACGCTTTGGTGCAGATTGCATACCGGCAAAAGGACGTTCTTTCTGCCAATAAGGTATGGGGCGAATATCTGGCAGACAATGGCTATGTGCGCTATGAGCCGGATTATCCTATGGACGTGTATAAATTCTGCTGCAACTTTCCACATGGTACATACGTTTTAGGGCTTGACGGGCATGTGGTGACGGTGGTGGACGGTCGGTACTATGACACATGGGACAGCGGCGGTAAGAATGTTATTTATTTTTGGGAGAGGGGATAAGCACATATTGTTGCTCTCTTTATTTTTATTTAAAAAGCTATTGATTTTTGGTCGACCATAATGTATAATATAATTACAGTTAAGGAAATACTTATCGAGTAAGGCAGGCAGGAAGCCGGAAAGGAGAACAAATGGTAGATATGGGAATGACAGACAAACAGTTCAATGGTTTTGTAAGATTTCTGTTAGACGCTCTGAAAGACGCAATGGAAGAAAAGGAAAGCGAGAAGAAAGATGAAAAACTTACAAAAATCGCTGACAATCTGCAAAAGACATTGGAAGACTAAAAGCCCCATTTATTTCTAAACAGGGCTAAACCACAAAAGGGGCGGTACTTGCCACTGCCCCTATACCAAATAAATAATAGCATTTATTGGACAAAAAGGCAAGGAATAAAGGGGTGATGAACCGTAGAAAAGAAAAAAATGGGTAGACCAACGGATAATCCCCGAACTGAAAAAGTAGGCTTTAGAATGTCGCCGACTGAAATTGCAGATATACAAAAATGTGCGGACGCAATGGAAACGCAACGTGTAAATGCAGTAGTCGAGGGGATACAGCTTCTTAAAGAGAAATTAGGAATATCATAAAAAAGTAGCGGTTTGACAGTTTGGCAACCTCAACCGCTACAATCCACCAACACGCCGAAGCGGTTGATATGCTTATTATATCTCCCTTTGGCGGTGGTGTCAAACACTGAAAGGAGATTTTTTTATTATGAATGATGTGAAAATTTATGAAGTCAACGATACTATGCGGTTACTTGACTATCAATGTCCTGCTGAAATTATCACGAAAGAAGCAAGAAAGCAGATGGGCGAAATTACCACCGCAAGAAAATACACCACAACTTTTGCCACAACTATGGATATGTTTACCCTTGGTTATATTTACGGAAAACGTGCGGCCAGGGCAAGGAGAAAGGGTGGTGCGGTGTGAAACTTATTGATTTGACAGGTCAAAAGTTCGGTCGGTTGACTGTAATTTTAAGGGCAGAGAATAAAGAAAAAAGAGCGGCATGGAATTGTTTGTGTGAGTGCGGCAATAAGGTAGTTGTAGGGGGAAACTAATCTGAAAAGAGGAACTACAAAGTCTTGCGGCTGTCTAAAGATTGAATTAACTTCTGAAAGGCATAGAACGCATGGAAAGCGGCATACAAAGCTATATAATGTATGGTGTGGCATGAAAGCAAGGTGTTACAATCAAAATCAAAATTCATACCCTATTTATGGCGGCAAAGGAATAACAGTCTGTAAAGAATGGCTTGACGATTTCAACAATTTTTTTCAGTGGGCAATGCAGAATGGATATGCAGACGGCTTGACGATTGAGCGAAAAGACGGAAACAAAGGGTATTGCCCCGAAAATTGCGAATGGATTCCAAAAGAAAAACAATCAAGCAATCTCTGTACGAATATTGTTGTTGAGCATAACGGAGAGCGGCGTACACTGGCAGACTGGGCAAGAATTTACGGTGTCAGTTATTCTGAAAGTCGAATATAACGGAGAATATTTGACTATTGCAGAGTTGGCAGAGAAAAGCGGATTGGATAAGAGAAAGTTGCAAAGGAAGATATATGAGCAACATAAAAATGCGTATGAAGCGATTCACGATATTATACAGACGGAAAAACGGAAAGTAAAATAATTTGGAAAGGGCAGAGCGTTGGTTCTGCCTTTTTTGCGCATTGGATTGAGAGAAAACGCAGAAAAAGAGTTAAAAGCGATTGAGGAAAAAGGCTTAAACACTAACAATGTGGATAATGCTTATAAGCTCGTGGAAATCGTGAAAGGCATTGACAAAATCAACATGATGCAGGACGGCGGCGAGTATTCCAGGGACGGATACAGCCGGGATATACTACTCCCGCCTGTCTGGTGATGATACCGACATGGACGAGTATAGGAACCGGTGTTGTAGCTAAGCGTTTGCATATGCTTCTGTTTCAATGCGTTCCAGTTCTTCCCAACTGATACCAAACTCATTGTGAAGTATTTCAGCCTGTTGATCTGCAAATATGCTGGCTTCCATGGTCTTGCGCATTACAAAGATTTCACAACGCATTTTGTAATTGTTGATTTCCCTTTGCTTAATAGCTTCATCAATGTCTGCTTTGCTATTGTAATAAACGTGGTTGATGTAAAGTCCTCTGTACTGTGTCATGGTGTGTACCTCCTATATTTGAAATATGGTTTATGGTTTGTTTTTATGTCGGATTTTCACCCCTCCGCTATTCATCCGGCGGAGGTCGCCGTTGCCGAACTTTATGCCCCGACAACCGGGCTGTGTTTCATTTGATGATTATATTATATATCATTGGTAACCAATATTCAAGAGGCTTTTGAAATTTTCCAAAAATATTTTTCTTGCATTTGGTAACCAATTATTTTATGATATAGATAGGTAACCAATGATAGGAGGTGTATGGATGGTAGAAAGAAATATAATCATGGGCAAAGCCGGGGGGACTGCCGGAAAAAATTCGGTCAACTATAAAATCAGCCTTCCAGCAGATATGGTAAAGGCATTAGGCGTGACACAAGATGACAAGTCGGTATCAGTGGATTATGTGGATGGAAAAATTATTATTGAAAAAATTTCCCACGACAAGGGGCGGCAGTGATGCCGCTCTTTTGCTT
The DNA here is from genome assembly GCA_910574915.1 of Eubacteriaceae bacterium. Lineage (GTDB taxonomy): Bacteria > Bacillota > Clostridia > Lachnospirales > Lachnospiraceae > Eubacterium_J. The sequence goes on along the minus strand of CAJTCR010000131.1, from coordinate 1,905 downwards.
TTATTTGACCCGTATTTGCATTTTTTTGTTTAGGTAATGAAAAATTATATCGTTTAAATTATTAAAACGTCTGTATGGGGCTTGTACGACGTTTTATGGGCATTTGAATTTGTCGCTGATATAAAAACAATTATGTTTTGATTATCTTTCGTAGTCCAATCAACCTTGGTTGACACTTAGTTGACTAGATAGTTGACAAAAATAATGCTTGAAACCCTTTAAAATAAACGGTTTGTAACCATGTCAACCAAGTCAACCATAGCAACCAACTATATCACAATGTTTTTCTTTTGCGTATAACTTGGTACAAATAATTTATTGAATCATGTTATGATAATTGCAGTAGGGGAGTTTTCACCTGTCGAAAACCGCAAAATGGAGGATATGGGGAAATGAAAGGAATTAGAAAATTTGCTGAATTTGTGGGATATACACTCTATCATGGAGAAAGCAATTTGGTGAAATGTCAAGAGGAAAATAAAAAAGATTTTCTTGAAGAAGGGTAACTTTAATAGACCTACCGCTCAAAAAGAACGTAAGTTCGGTACTCGTTATAGATTACCTACTCTTTTCCACAGAGTAGAGTTTGCCATTGGCCAGCAGTCCAAAAAGCATGCGTATCAATTTACGGGAAGTCAACGCGAGTGCACGTTTGTGCTGATGGGTTCTCACCTCAGCAAATTTCTTGTCATAAAAGGCTTTGTATTCGGGGTAGTGCTGTATCACGCTCCCGGCGGCTTCAATCATGTAATACCGAAGGTAGCGGTTGCCGGCTTTGTTCATGGGCGTATCTTCCGCCTGGAACTCTCCGGACGGGTTCTCTTTCCAGACGATGCCGCAGTATTTGGCAAGTGCATCATTGCTCTTAAAGCACTTGATGGTGCCAAGCTCAGCAAGGATGCCGCTGGCGTAGACAGGGCCAATACCGGGCACGGAGGTCAGGATCTGGTACTCCGTGGGATTAAGGCCCTTTACGGCCCTGTGGATGGCGCCATTGATGGCCTTAAGCTCTTTTTCAAAGGCGCTGATGCAGTTGAAGGAACAGCCGATGGAGACCGTCAGTGGCTCGTAAAGGCACTTGTCCAGCCGGTAGGAGTCCTGTGCAGCCTTCTGCAGCAGATAAGTAGTCTGCTCAGGATCGGAGATCCGCCCACGGCTTTTGGAGCTGATGAAAGCTACCAGATCATCCACGGACGCGTCCACGATGTCCTCCGTGGAAAGGTAGTCCGTTAGGACTGCTTCTGCTGTGGCGCCATATTTGTCAGAGAAGGGATGCTCATCCTTGCCCAGCATGGCAAATTCGCTGAACTTAAGGAAAATGTTGTTCAACATGTAGGTCTTCTCCCTGGCGATGCATTCCGTGATATGGAGCCTGTGCCTGGTAAGCCGCTGGAGGGCAAGGTACTGTGCGCCCCGCCAGGGTTCGGTATGGATGCGCCCGACCCTTGCAAAATCAGCGATGACGAAAGAATCAATGCCGTCATTTTTGTCAAGGGAGTTAAAGGACTTCTTGTACTGTTTAACCTCATTCGGGTTAAGGCAGTAGACCTTAGTGGAAAAAGGAGCCAGCTTTTCGGAGGTGGAGAGGTAGTTGGCGATATGTACGCCGTAAAAACCAGTGGATTTCAGACCAATGATGACGGTCTTGAATTCATGGTGCTGTGAGAGCACCTCTGCAACCATTTCCTCCATCTGCTCAGCACCGCCCTGTGCATTAGCCACCGGAACCATTTTGATCAGGAAATCCTGGTCAAAGTTGAGGGCAGAGATGACGTTCGTGCGGGAACCGATATCGATTCCCACAAAAAGCGTTGACAGGTAATCAATTTTTATCTTCTTCATGTGTAATCACCACCTTTCCGATAAGGATGGGGAACAGGGGCCAAAGCTTATCCCGGCCCGGGG
>CAJTCR010000130.1 GCA_910574915.1 Eubacteriaceae bacterium | reverse complement strand
CTGGATGATACAGACCGCAGTTTTCTGGATGACCTGCTCCCCTGGTCACCAAGCCTGCCGGAGAACTGCCGGAAGACTGGTAAGAATGAATTGAAATAAGACTGGAGCAAATCTGTTTCTATCTTACAGGTTTGCTCCAGTTTTGTATAGGTACGCACTATCTACCGTTTACGAAATAAAGTGTACTATAGTAGGAAATTTGCAAAATGATTTTTAAAGAAAAATATTGAAATGTGCTAACGAATATGTTATATTAAAAAAAGAAATCAACCGCCCACAAGGGGTTGACCGATGATAAAGTAGCAATGCCACCCTATTACCTGCCAAAGTACGAGGGTGGCTTTTGCTATGTAAGGCTACTTACAAAACGTAAAAACGAATGTAAGCAATGCCAGAAGGAATATGCCAAAAGTCAGCAACTCCATAAGAGAAATATGAATCTTGTGTTTCTTATGTTTTCTCTTTTTCATAGCATCACCCCCATTCTTTTTAGAATGAGGTCAACGCACCCTGTAACACGATTGATTTCTTTATAATGATAACATAGATAATAGATATCTTCAATATTTTTTGAATTGAATTTATCAGAAAAACCTTGAAACCTATTGTCAGATATACTATATTATAGACACAAAAGGAGCAACCGACCACAAAGTGGTTGACCTCCCCTATAGGTTATAAGCCTACCTGTACCGGTCAAGTAACAAGGTAGGCTTATTTATTTTCGCTTGTTCGTCCTATCAATATCAGTCCAGGTCTTCCCCATTGCTTGCAATAACCTTTTGATACCAGTCAAAGGAGGCTTTTTTACTCCTCTGCAACGTGCCTTTGCCATCGTCCTCCTTGTCCACATAAATGAAACCATACCGTTTCTTCAACTCTCCTGTAGATGCGCTGACCAAATCAATACATCCCCATGCCGTGTATCCTAAAAGCTCTACTCCGTCTATATCCACAGCGTCTACCATCGCTTTGATGTGTTCACGTAGATATTCGATACGGTAACCGTCCTGAATCGTACCATCGGCCGCCGGCATATCCACTGCCCCAAGTCCATTTTCAACAATGAACAATGGTTTTTGATACCTGTCATACAGCGCATTCATCGTGATACGCAGTCCCAATGGATCAATCTGCCATCCCCATTCGCTTGCCTTCAAATAAGGATTCTTTAAAGTAGCAAATGCATTTCCAGATGTTTTTTCACCCGCTTCCAGATCCGCGCTCGTCAAGCGGGAAGAATAATAAGAAAAAGAAATGAAGTCTACGGTATTTTCCCGCAATATTTTTTCATCCTCCGGCTCCATCAGGATGTTAATTTCCTTTCGTTCAAACATTTTCTTTGCATAAGCAGGGTATTCCCCTCTGGACTGTACATCAATAAAAAAGTAATTTTCCCGATCCTTCTCCATGGATTTCCATACATCCTCCGGTGCACAAGTATTCGCATAGGTATTACCTGCCGCCAGCATACACCCGATCATTGCATCCGGTATTAACTCATGTGCCAGCTTTGTAGCCAGTGCGCTTGCTACTAATTCATGATGTGCTGCCTGATATTTGACAGCTTCTTCATTTTCTCCTTCTTCAAACAAAAGCCCTGCTCCCATAAAAGGCATATGCAGCAGCATATTGATTTCATTAAAGGTTAGCCAGTATTTTACTTTGCCGGCAAAACGCCTGAAAATAACCTCACAATATTTCAGGTAAAAGTCAACCATCCTGCGGTTTCTCCAGGAACCGTATTCTGTGACCAGATGCATCGGAACATCAAAATGACAGATGGTAACAAGCGGTTCAATCCCATAATTTAAGCATTCATCAATCAAATCTTCGTAAAACTTTAGCCCGTCCTCATTCGCCTGCACATCATCTCCGTTGGGAAAAATGCGTGACCAAGCAATCGAAAACCGGTAACACTTAAATCCCATCTCCGCAAACATTTTAATATCCTCTTTATAGTGGTGGTACATATCAATTGCTTCATGGCTTGGGTAAAAGTGCTTTTCATCACATGCTGTCATACGCAGTTTGCCCAAAGCAACCGGAAAACGATCCTCCCCTGCCGGAATCACATCCACATTCGCAATGCCACGTTTTCCTTCCTGAAATCCACCCTCACACTGATTAGCTGCAGTTGCGCCACCCCATAAAAAATTTTCCGGTAATTTGCCCATTTCTATTCTCTCCTTTACGCTATTATTCATCATTGACCTAAACTATTCAAAGCTGCCGCATCTGGAGTCCCTGTTCTCCTGATGCGGCGCACTCTGCATTTTCATTGTATCCAATAGTTTTTATAAATTATCCTGAAAGAACCGTTCCATTTCAATAACCGCAGTACTTTCATCATCTCCGTCTACAGTGATGGTTGATATCCTCCTCATATAATTTTACACTTTTTTATAGCCTTTCACCAAATTTCCAAAACTTTCAATCTTCTATAGAACCGTTATCGCATCATCTCCATGCTTTATATCGGTTACATCCGCTGGAACAACATCCGTATAATCATCTGTATTGGTAATTATGACAGGCGTAACAATGGAATATCCTTCTTTCTGAATAAGTTCCATATCAAATTCCAACAGCAAATCACCTTTCTTAACATGTGCACCCTGTGCTGCTCTTGGTGTAAATCCTTTTCCTTCTAATTGTACAGTATCCATGCCTACATGGATCAGTACTTCCATTCCGTTATCACCGATCATACCAATCGCATGACTGGTTGGAAAGAAGGTGCTGATTTCACCATCTATGGGGGCATAGACCTTTCCTTCTGACGGTATGATGGCAAGCCCCTGTCCCATTGCACCTGAAGAAAATGCCTCATCCTTTACTTCTGCCAATGCTTTTACTGTGCCTGTAATCGGCGCCACAACAACTCCACCTGTCTTGCCGGATGCCGCATCCCCTGTCGATTCTGTTTTTTTTGACAGCTTATCCTTATAAAATATCATCTCACTGACAATGCCTGCTATTACACAAACAATAGATATTACGATAGCCATTATCATTCCACTGATGTCGCCGGTATTCACATTAATACAGGCAGTATATCCAAATACTCCAAGACCTGCTCCAACATATGTTTTTATCCCCAATGCACACGATATGGCACCAGCAATACCGGAAATAATACAAGTACGAATAAAGGGCGCCTTCTTAGGCAGCGTAATACCATAAATGGCCGGCTCTGTAACACCTGCGATACCAGAAATAACAGATGGAGGGCAGAGGGATTTCAATTTTTTATCTTTGGTCTTCATCATTATACCAATCACAGCCCCAGTCTGGACAAATGTAGATCCAAACATACCGACCATTGAGGTATCAAACCCTACTGTCTGCAAATTGTTTATCATAATCGGAATAACCGCCCAATGCAAACCAAATATTACCAATACCTGCCATAACAGGCCAACCACAAGTCCTAACAATATCGGGCTGACATCATAAATGAATGTGAACAGCCAGCTTAATCCACTGGAAAGCAGTGATGTTACTGGCCCGATAATCCAAAAGGTCAGGCAGATTGTCACAATACAGGTAATCAGCGGAAGTGCAAACATTTTCAGTGTATCAGGTATGTATTTTTTATATTTCTTTTCAAACCAGGCCGCAAATGCAACCGCACAGATAACCGGAATGACACTTCCTGAGTAGTCCCCTGCCGCGGGCATGGTAACCGGTATACCGAAAATATTGGAAATATCATAGCCGCTGCCGTTTAATACATAAGGATAGAGCATTGTACATCCAATTATGATACCTTCCATTTCGGGAAGCTTAAATCTTTTTGCCGCCGTGTAACCCAGGATCACAGGCAAAAAGTAAAATGCTGCATCACCCAGAGAATAGAGGATATTATAAGTTCCTCCTTCTCCATTCAAAATACCAAGCGCCACGAACAGCGCCAAAAACCCTTTGAGAATGCGTTTCATGCGTTTTGTAAGATTGTCCTGCGCCATGAAGCCATGAACGCATGGCGGGATTTGAAGCGGAAAGAAGAACGGGAAATATCCCTCGACTATCTGATGTCAGAACGATATTTTGAACCGTCTGCTATGGACAGCTATTTTGAAAGGCAGGACAAGCCGACGGTATTTCTTGTGTTGGGAAAGGAAGTTATCGTTGATGATGAACGGTTAGCAACGGCATTATCAAGATTGCCGCAATTAAGGCGGGAAGTCCTATTGCTTTATTACTTTGTCGGTTATCGTGATGAAGCAATCGGCAGGCTGTACGGGCGTTGCAGGAGTATGATAAACCGCAGGAGAAATGTTGCACTGAAACAGTTACGGAAAGAATGGGAGAGATTGAAACATGAGGAATAAAAAACTGATACCTTTTGAGGTAATCGAAAAAGCCGTTGCCGGAGAGCCGGAAGCGGTAGACGCAGTATTGCGGCACTACACCGCACACATCAAATATCTGTCTATGTATAAGGGGCATATCAATGACGACACACAGGACAGATTAAAGGCTAAACTCGTTGAAGCCATGTTGAAATTCCGCTTCGACCGATAGGGAGTAGCAAAGACGGGAAAAGCTGTCAAGGGTAAACTTCGCGCTACGCGCCCTTGACAGCTTTTCCCGCCTTTGCTTGTGGGTAGTCAAGAGGGCGAAATCAATAGACTGCTTTCGCCCTCAATTTATTATGGGGATTGTTACGCAGTAGAGGTTATTTTGTCCTTGATTTATGCAGCTTTGTGGGCGTTGAAATGACGGAGTAAGGGTTTTATATGTCTGCTCTCAACAATGGCGTTCCATTGCGTAACAGAAATGATAAAACAATTATTTTCATTTTTCAAATCATGTATGGTAGATAACCTATTTTACAAATCGTTATATAAATATAGTGCTTTTATTATCCTAAATAATTGTATATAAACCGGAATCCAAATAAGATTTCTTGCAATTTAGAACAATAACATTGCATATAATGCAATAAATTTACAAGAATATATTAACTTATACAAGAAAAGTGATAAAATATAGTAGAAAGGAGCGTGTAAATATGACAAAGAGCGCAAGAATACAAGAAAAAATCATAGATTTTCTTGCAGACGGCTGTCCGCATACTGTACAAGAAATAAAAAGTTTCCTAGCGCGAGTTGGAATTTCTGATTATTCAGAAGGACAGTTTTCCGGTTCAATAAACACATTACTTAGAAACAAGTCTATTAAAAAGATGGACAGAGGAATTTATGTTATAAACCAAAATCAAGGGGGTATATCTTTTATGAAAACATGTTTTGTAGTATCTCCTATTGGAGATGTAGGAAGTGAGACAAGAATCAATGCGGACAAGCTATACAAGTATATTATTAGTCCTGTTTGTGAAAGCTGTGGTTTTGAAGTAGTGCGTGTAGACCAAATTAACGATTCAGATTCAATTACACAAACTATTATTGATAAGCTTTTATCGTCAGAACTTGTCATAGCTGATATTTCTGGTCATAACCCAAATGTATTTTATGAAATGGGATATAGAAAATGTACGGACAGACCTATCATTCATCTTAAGAAAAAAGGAGAGAGCATTCCGTTTGACGTAAATACAGTAAGAACTTTTGAATATGATTTAACTGATTTGGATAATGTAGAGGAAACCAAAAAGCGTTTAGAGCAAACAATAGGAACATTTTCTTTTGAAATTCAAGATAATACACTTGGACAAGATGAAGAACATAGTAGGCAAATATTTTCTCAAGATATTCTTACTATGTTATATCAAATTCAGGACTCTATTACTGAATTAAAAGAACAAATAAGCAAAAAAGATACAGAAACTATTCAAGCAATAATGCAAACCAGTTTAAATAATGTGCAAAAGGAAGAATCTACAGATACGATTATGATGAAAATGTTGTTACCAGAATTGCTTAAAAACCCAGAATCATTTCAAAATCTTATTCAGATGGCAGAAATAGCCAATAAATCGAAAAAATGAATAAAGACGAGTGGAAAGCGATATGAGCTTTTCACTCGTTCTTTATTTGCACCCTGTTTGTCAGCGTTAATGATAAGTTGTTGTAAATACTTCCTTATCGTAAACGGTAGATAGTACGTACCTCGACTATGAGGGCAAAGTGTGTGACAATAGGCTATATTTCTATCATAAGTATTAAAAGTTAAGCCTTAACTTTTGATACCGTTATACGGAGGTAAGTCTATGAACTCAGCAACAACAGCAGTGGCTGTACAATACCGTTTAAAAGAGTGGGCGGAGCAGATCAGGGAGTGCCAGAACCGTCCCGCAGGCATGAGTGTTGTCGATTGGTGTGCCGGCCACGGCATTACGAAAGCAAACTATTATTACAGACTGCGCCGCGTAAGGGAAGCGTGTCTGGAATCCCTTGCTCCAGAGGCTCCGATGCAGCAGATTGTCCCGGTAAACACCTGTCTGCTACAGCAGGAAACACAAAGCGGCAGCGGTATACAGCAGGGGCATTCCATCTCTGTTAACAGTTTTTCCATCCACGTACCGGAATCCACACCCATGTCGCTGCTTGCGGCAGTCCTGGAGGTGGTGCGGAATGCTCAATGACGCAACCTGCTTTAAAGCCGTCTACATTGTCTGCGGCTACACCGACCTGCGCGCTGGGATGGACCGGCTGGCGGCACTCGTGGAAGCTCAGACCGGGAACAGGCCATATGTCCCG
>CAJTCR010000129.1 GCA_910574915.1 Eubacteriaceae bacterium | reverse complement strand
ACAGCACAGATATTAAGCGTTGCCCTTACCAATAAAATAATAGCCAAGCTGGGCTATATCTCCATGCTTGACTATTATCTAAAAGTATCGTGAAAACTATTGAACCGCTGTATACCGAACGGTACGTACAGTGGTGTGGGAGGTCGGCTACTCAACTAATGGGTAGCCTCCTACCCGATCGTCCATTTTTGGCATTTTCAAAAATCGTCGGTATTATGCCGTGCAAAGGGGATAGAAAGACATTCCCTCTCACGTTTGGCAAATCCGCAAGCTGTCCGTGGAGGGCGGGCGAGAAGAAATTTTCAAAAATTCCCGCCTATTCGGGCTTGCGTGGTGTTGTAAGGAATGAGGGGGAATTTCTGCAAATCAACGTCCATTTTCCTTTTTGCTGGTTTGTAGGTATTAGCGAGAGAAATATCGCTGTTGTTTTGGCAAAATCCCCGCTTGCGGCACTAAAGGTATTGAGGGAAGCCCACACAGAGGAAGCTGCCACTTTCTTAGAGCAAGATTCTACCACAGTACCAAATTTCGCCTTTCGGCTCATTTTGTCCTGCGGGAATCTTGTTGGGGTTGCCACCCCATATGCACTAACTTTACGAAAAACATAGAAGTTGCTGTCGGACGGTTTTTCGTTTTTCAATAAATGACATTTCAATTAATTCCAAAATATCAAAGGTTACCGTCTGGATATTTGGCAGTATCATCATAAAAATTATAAAGGATACCAGCTTCGTCTCCCTCCATACGCTCCGATTGGCTGCGGATGTTCCAAGAGGGGGAAAAATCAACATCCCCAAGATATTTTTCAGTCAGAAGCGACAGCAGGATTTTCCCATTTATCCAGGCTTCACCTGCTTCTTCTGTCTTTGTTGGGATGCTTCCTAATTGGAGCAGGGACTTAAGCCTTTTAAATACTAGCTCTACCTGCCAGCGCAGGCGGTAGCAGGAAAGAATTTCCACTGCGGATATTTCTGCTGGAAGGGATGTAATTACAAACATATAGTTATGTGTGAATACCGTTTCATCACTCAGCTTCTTCTGCTTTTTGCTTTCCATCTTTTTAATGCGTACCTTTTCAGCGGCGATTTCCGCTTTCGTTTTTTTGCAGGCGCAAATCCTTAACGGAACTAGCTTTTTTTCACTGTTCCTGATATATACATTTAATTCTTCAGCAGTTTCGCTGACTGTACGCAGCCAGTCAGTAAAAACCAGCTTCCCACCGTCAGCGTCATAGATGTTGAAAGCTTTATTTTTGATCCGGATGATAAAGTCCCCTCCCGCTGCCAGACAGTGTTCCATACTTTTGATCGTCCCATATGCACGGTCGGCTATGACAAGGCACCCTTTTGCAAGCGTAAAATTCTTAAGGCTCTCTCCCGTGGACTGTCCGGTTATTTTAAACTGGCTGCAGGTTAAGGAAAACAGGCCCACCGCGTAATGCAGATGCCATAGTCTTTTTACCGCGCCTTTTTCTACAATATCGGATGCATCAATGGCAAGAACCTGGAAAGGCTCCAGCCATCCAGGCTTTTGATACTGAATCACTGGATTTGGCAGGATATGCTGTGTAAGCCAGATAATCCATTCCTTACATTTAATAAACCTTTTCATAAAGCCGACATCACTGATTTTGCCAATGCCGCTGATCAAAGCGAACTGGCTTACATCAATGAAAGATTTATTGCCAGATAAATAAAATAAGATGAGCCGCAGCAGGTCAAGAGGATTTTTAATTGTCCGCTTTCTGGTAATCGCTTTTTTATCAAAGCATGCCTGTTCATAACCTGACGGCAGCAGCTTTACTAAATCATTTGTACATAAAAATCACCCTTTTTGATTATACCATGAATTTTATGAATTTGCAGCAACAAAGTTAGTGCATATGGGGGCCAGCCCGCAGCGGGACATCAGGGAATAGGCGATGCTGACGGTGGCGGCTTTGAATTGGACTTCGATGTTAAGTTCATCGTACTCCTCCAAAAAGGAATCGTCAACGATGTAAAGGAAGTCCCGCCCGTTGTCCGCCCAGTATTCCCCGGTCAGCCTGCGGGCGATCTCGGTCAGCTGCCCGCCTAAATCATCGCCGCGCACCCCATACCGGTTTTCCAGCATGGCGGAGATGGAATCTATATGCCGTTCCTCCATCTTCCAGAGCCAGGGAGTGCGGGAGTGCGGGCGGGTTCCGGTGTCGGAGATGTCAAAGACATACCGCAGCCGGGTCCGGTCCCCGGAATCGTCCACCAGGGCGATGCCCTTGGAGCCGCGCCGGACATAGCGGCCCATCTTGTCATTCCACAGGTCATACTCCGCACAGGCGGTAGCGTCCGGGCGCTGGGCGTAGATCATCAGCTGGTCATGGAAGGGGTATTTGTAAAGCCTGGAAGCTGTGTCCAGAAACCGCATCCACTCATTCCAGCTGGAAGTGAGCTGCACCGCCGCATGGTCGGCCATTTGTGCGTACATCTGCGCTTTGGTTGCCATTGTTTTCGGCCCTCCTTTCGGGTTTTGGATAAAAGGAAGGGGCGGCACAGCGCCAGCCCCTCCGGTCTGTTGGTTCCTATTCGTCAAAGTCCGGGTACAGTTCCAGACTGTCAAACTCCGCGTCCGTCATGGCGCGCAGCTTATGAAGGGCGCTGTCGGTCAATTCCGTCAGCTCCGTTTCCTCCGGCGAGAGATAGCCGCGCATCTCGGTCAGGCTCTCCATCAGTCCGGCGCGGGTTCCGGTGTTGTAAATGCACATCAGATTCATTTCTTCAAAGGTAAAGTGTCCCATATCAAAGCTCCCTTTCCGCGCTCTTTTTCGGCGCTGTCTTTTTGCTTTCCTGCTTCGGCTGCTGGTGGAGCTGTTCCACCACCGATTTCCGCTTGTCCCGTTCCTCCCGGTGGACCGCATCCGCCAAATCCATCAGGGAGATCGGCTGGCCGCTTCTGGCCTGCTGTTCCAGCTGGGCTACGGTCGGCTCTTTGGGGCCGTTGTTGATGATCCCGTCAATCATGCCGTAATCGTCCTCCATAGACATTTCCGCATTTTTCAGCGGGTTGTCCGGCAGGAATCCGGGAATCTCAGTAAAACCAACGCTGTCGCAGTAATGGCAGGATACCATGCCATCCCGTTTAACAGCAACAATGTCGCTGACACTCATGGAGGGGCTGTGAAAATCCACAGGCTTTTGCAGATTGAACTGTTCATATAGTTTTTCCAGCTGCTCCATTTTAGTGCCGGAGCCGCCCAGCGGGGCGGTGTAGATCAGGTCATAATTGCCCCGGTCCACGGGGATGTCATGGGATTTTAGCCAATCCAGATTCATAAACCGCACATTCTGCGGGTCCTCCCGGCTGACCTGATAAATGGCAAAGCAGTCCCCCTCATGGGAAAGAAACGCCTGCTCCCGTTCCTGCTGGCGGTTCAGCCGGTCCTGCACCAGCGCGTCAAAGGCTGGGCTTTCCTCCCATTCCTCGCGGGAAAGGGCGAACACCGTACCGGGCAGCTGGGATTCAAATTCCTCCCGGTCAAAGAGCATTTCCGCGCCGCCCCCGTCCACCACCGCGTACACCGTCAAATCCTGCTCAAACAGTTCCAGCGCCCGCTCTTTGGAGAGGGGCAGCAAGTCCCCGTCCTGATAGCCGCAGTTTTTCAGATCGTCCTCACACAGCGCCGGGTCCGGCATCGGGTATTCATCCAGCGCCTGCTCCGGCGCGTCGGCAGCGGGGCGGCTTCTGCGGCATGGCCGATGGAATCCAGCGCCCGCGGGTTTTGGTTGGCGGGCAAAAGGGCGTATTCCCGTTCCTGTTCGGCGGTCAGCGGCTGGGGGTAGTCGATACAGCCAAAGGCAGTGATGGAATCCTGTTCTACCTTTACCGGCGCGGCAAGTTCAGTGATGGTTTTCCCGTCCATCAAAGGATAGGTTCCCACATCCAGCGATTCCTGGGTAATGTAATAGCGGAACATGGAGGGGGCCTGCTCCGGAAGTTCGGCGGGGATTTTCCAGGAGGGTTCCGGTTCAGGGGAAACCTCTTGATTCTCCGTATCGGCCTGCGGGCTTTCCGTCTGTATGGTTTCTTTTCCGGCGTCCTGTTCCGGCCCGGATTCCAGATCAATGCCGCGCTCCTTGCAGACCTCCTGAAAATGGCGGTCAATATCGGCAATCAGAGTACCGGCGGTCTTGTTGATGGTTTCCAGGCTGGCCCGCAGTTCCTTCAGCTCCTTGCCCTGGCTCCAGTTCGCAATGTACCCAAAGCTGTTTGCGCCGGTCTGAATCCCAAAATATTGGCAGACCGCGTAGGAGATGCTCTCCGCCTGAAATGGATACATTAACATTTGAAGCGGAGAGCGTTGCCTACACCGTATGCCAGCATTTTGGGATTGACACGTCTGATTATTCCTTTGGGTATATCGCCGGGTGGAGCAGCGGAAAAGAGATGCCGGAGCTGAAATCCTCCCTCGACACTATACGCCGGACTTCCTCGGAACTGATAAAGGGGATTGAAGCGCAGCTTCTGGAGATTGAAAAGGAACGTGCCGCAGAACAGTCACAGGAGGACATTATTCTGCTTGTGTCAAATACAGACCGTTCCGAATATGACCTTTTGAATGTTAAGGGCATGGAGAGGACGGAAATATTTAATTTGTTGTCCACTATGAAAGACGATGACAGGCAGAATGTGGAAGCCTACCTTGAAAGAGCCGGGGCATGGGTAACGCTGCTTGCCAATGAACGGAGTGAGGAAGTAGGGGAATACCATTTAGACTATGTCTACAATACGGATACCCATGAGATAACGGATTTTAAGGCGTTGCAGGAAGAACGGGAGAAAGCCAACATTCCGATTGAATATGGCGATGTAATTGTGAGAATCTCCACGCCGGACAGTGGGGAATATGAAACCATTAAAATCACAAATATGCAGTCGGAAGTGCAGAATGCCCTGTATGACATACTGATGCATGAAGTGGACGGGAAGGAGGGAAATGCTTTGGACTACCTGCGTGAGAAGGGTTTTGAGTTTGTGCCGATTATGAGAAGCGGCGGTTTGAATGACGGTTATCCGCAGTTCTTTGATTATGACATGGATATGACGGAAAAGGAGCTTTATATCGCTTCGGAGCTTCCGGTAACGGTACAGGCGGAGCAGCTCATTAACCGCATGGAATTTCACAGGTCGGTATATGACAGCGATGAGCGCAATCTGATTATGAACCATGCGTATAAACTGGATGATATGTATAAGACCACTTCCCTTGCACATTCCAAAGCAGAGCAGAAAGACGATTCGGCTCTGCTTTGGGAAACAATCAGGGTGGCGCAGGAAGAAATTGATTCACTTCCGGACGGAATGATAGGCTTGTCGGAAATGCACGAATACGGGTATTCATGGGATGAAATGCTCCCTCTGACAAAGGATATGGCATCGGAGCTGTTTGGGGAAGATGTAGCGGTGTACCAGCTCCACGCAGACGGTTCAGAAACGCTTGTGGAGGACAGGGCGGCATTGCAGGAGCATGACGGGCTGTTCGGCGTGGGAAAAGAGGACTGGAACGCTTATAAGGAATACCAGTCCATGAAGCAGGAATTGGAGGACAGCGAGCCTAACCGGGAAGCACAGCTTTTGTATGGCAATGAGGGAAAGTTTGGCATCTACCAGCTTAAAGATTCAGCGGAAACAAGGGATATTCGCTTTATGGATATGGATTACCTTGAAAAAGAAGGAATCCCGGTTTCCAGAGAGAATTACAATTACACCCTTGTCTATACCGGGGAGCTTACGGAGGGCATGAGCCTTGAGGATATTTATACCAAGTTCAACATAGACCACCCGGCAGATTTTACCGGGCATTCCCTTTCCGTAAGCGATGTGGTGGTGCTGCATCAGGACGGGGAAAACACAAGCCATTATGTGGATTCCGTTGGTTACAGGGAGATGCCGGAGTTTACAAAGGAGCTTTCGGTATCGGCGGAAATCAGTACAGAAAAAGATGCGGTCAGGGAGGAAACAGCGGAAATCCCGGCAGAAGCAGCGGCAGAACATACAGCGGCAGAAAATACAATGGCAGAGCCGGACAATGACAAAGTTTCCTATTATGTCATTGAGGATTTATCCACTTGGGCGGAGAACAGCCCGGAAAAAGCAGGCTGGAGCGTTTTGAGAGCCTTCCGGAAGCAATGGCGAAATTCACAGAGTACCGGGGAAAGGAAACAGAGGACAAGCCGGATATGGCGAGGGCAATTTTGGGATTTAGCGTCAATGGAAGCGAATTTGACTTGATTCACGTCAGAAACCATGAAAACTGTCTGTCACTGGATTTTACGCACAGCAAGGCGGCGATGGAAAGCAGCCGCTTCATGGAGGATTTGCAGACTTTAAATCACGAGGTCGGCTTTGACAAGGTACGGGTTCACCGGGAAATGTCACCGGAGGAAATCAAGGATTTTGTGAAACAGCGGTTTGAGTACCAGCTAAAGAGCAGCGGTCTTGACGATATTTCCCTTTATATGGACAGGTTTGATGCCCTCTATGAACAGGGGAAAATGGAACATCTCATGCCAACAGCCAACCAGAAGCACATCGTGGAAGATGTACCGTTTACGGAGTGGGAAAATCCGTACATAGACACCAAAAGCCAGACAATGGGCAGAGAAGAAACAGAGCTTGCCTTCCGTCTGGCAGACCGTTATATCAGTATTCAGGAAG
>CAJTCR010000128.1 GCA_910574915.1 Eubacteriaceae bacterium | reverse complement strand
CTACACGCTTCCTAATAAAACAGAGAAGACGGCAGGCATACGCACCATCTATGAAATCACCGAACGTACTATTGATAAGCATGGACAGTATTTCATTGTTCCGGATATTGAGCTTGACACATATTGGACAAATCTGCCTTTGTCAGACCAGAACATTATAGATCTTTACCACGCACACGGCGAAAGTGAGCAGTACCACAGCGAGATAAAGACAGATATGGATGTGGAAAGACTTCCATCGGGAAAATTTGACAGCAACAAGCTTGTGCTTGAACTTACAATCATTGCTTATAATATCCTGAGAATTGTAGGCCAGGAATCGCTGAAAAAGCGTGATGACCCAGGACGGAAGAAAGTCCGCCGACGCAGGATACGCACAATCATCAGTAACCTGATGCAGTTTGCAGGCCATTTAACTGAGCATGCAGGACGCCTGGTACTGTCCATAGGCAGAAGCAACCGCTGGCGGTTCACATTCAAGCGGATTTACGACAGTTTCGCTTCCGTGTCTTAATAGTCAATAACTGAATAAGCTGATACAGCACAGGCATATGCACTGTGGCCTGTTTGCCGGCCTCTAATATATATGATTTTCAAGGTACAATGCTAAAACGGAACTATCAACGATGACAAAACAACGTGCCTCATATATTCGCGGCGATGTTCACGGATTCAGGTAGAGGTAATCAAAAGAGGAAAGGAAAAGCACAATCCAGACGGAACCGGCGATACCGTCAAGAAATATTTGTGAGTTAGCAAGAATCCTGATATAATGGGTACAAACGCCCATCCGGGGCAGAAAGGCAGGGAGAAAAATGCACATCAGCTACAAACCGCTCTGGCACACACTGATAGAGCGAAACATGAGGAAAGAGGATTTAAGGCTTGCCGCTGGACTGACCACAAATATGATTGCCAATATGGGCAAAGGGAAACATATCAGTATGGAAACGCTGACAAAGATTTGCGAAACCCTGAATTGTGGCATATTAGATGTAATTGAATTGGAACAAGAAAAAGATTTTGCAGATAAAGCAGAATGACAAAATAGGAGTATCTCAAATATGTCACGTTTTGAGATACTCCTATTTGTTTTCCATATCGTCCGACACATACTCCATAATGTCCTCAATCCTGCAATCAAGAATCCGGCACAGGTTGTTCAGAATCATGGTTTTGACAACCATATTTTTCCGAAGCCTGTGGAGTTGGGCTTTATCAATGCCATAGTCCTTGATTAGTTTGTACTGGCTGATACCTTTTTCTTTCAATGTGTCCCATAACCGGTCATATTTTATCATTCTATCACTTCCTTCCTCTTGTATTTTAAGCTGTGTCGTTCTATAATGATATGGTGCGTGTATGCTCCCTATTTATGCAAATCTGGGAATCAGAACGCAACAAATCCAAAGGAGGGCAAAGAGGAATGGAACTGGATTATTTTAAGGACAAACTTTTTGATTTATTGAATGACAGCGAGGAAATGGGGATTATCGACCTGAATGCTGATGAGAGGAACAATCTGTTCATTGTCAGGACAGAGGACGGGAATGTATTTGAAATCGTATGCCGGAAGGCAGCGGGAAAGGAGGACGGATGGACGACCGCAAACTGACCGTATGCTATGGACGTGGCAATTACAAGCAATCTCCGCCGCAGATTCTTTTACAAGGTAAGTGGCTGGAACAGGCTGGATTCTCCGCAGGGGACAAAATCACCGTGAAATGCCAGCAGGGGCAGCTTATCATCACAAAAAACGGGAAAAGAGCAGATTCAACAGAATAATGTTTATGACACAATGATTTTTTCGGAAAATCTATTCCCTCTGGAAAGTGACTGTGGTATAATGGAGGTATCGACAAATCGAGATTGGCAGAATGGAACAAATTTGAAAGGAGATTAAAATGCCATATATTACAGTTGAAAGCGGCGCATTATCAGATGAGCAAAAAGAAGAATTAATAAAACGGTTGACAGAAGTTTCTTCTGAAATTACACCAGTTTACAAGTTTTTGAGAAAAACCAAAAAAGTGCTGATTTTAAGTCAGTAAAGCGAATAAATATTCATATATTTGCAAAACATTCATCGAATATACTAGATTTATTCACGGTATAAGATCAAAATCAAAAAGTTGTAAACTGGTGTGAAATTATGAAAGTACCACAGGAATTTTTTGTGACTACAATTAAGGAAGTTTCAGACAAAAATTTTGGTATTGGTGGAAAAACAATTGATAAAGTTAAAGAAGAATATATGAAGAAACACCAATAAATATTAGTTTGTCGGGAATTTGCAGAGGACGAAAAGTCGGGATTTGGAGGTGTGCTCTTATGCCAATACTCAAAGGATTAGAGTGGACATTTGATACGGTGGCTTCTACATACGAAAAACTACGCCCTGGTTATGTTGAAGAATTGTATCAAAAATTATTTGATTACATTTCTATTAGTGAAAACAGCAATGTCGTTGAGATTGGAAGTGGCGGTGGACAGGCAACTACGCCAATACTAAAGACAGGATGCAGACTAACTGCAGTTGAATATGGAGAACAATTTTCTGAGTTATTAAAAGATAAATTTAAGGCGTATCACAATTTTTCGGTAATTACAGGCAAATTTGAAGATACAGAATTTGAAGATGATGCTTTTGATTTGGTTTTTTCGGCATCTGCCTTCCACTGGGTACCTGAAAAAGCAGGGTATGAAAAAGTGTTTTCGATGTTGAAAAAAGATGGTGTTTTTGCTCGATTTGCAAATCATCCGTATCGCGATAAAGGTAAGCCAGAGCTTTCAAAAGAAATAGATGAAATTTATGATGAGTATTACAATAAGTACCACAACAAGGTGAAACATAAAGCATTATCTGAATATTCAGAAGAGCAAGCAAAAGAGCTAGCGATAATTGCTCAAAAATATGGATTTACAGATATTCAATATGCGTTGTTCCATCGGGAGCGTATGTTTTCGGCAAAAGAGTATGTTGAACTCTTAGGAACTTATTCGGATCATATTGCTATCGAAGAAACAATCAGAATTAAATTCTTTTCAAAAATCGAAGAAGCAATTAACAAATATGGTGGCACAATCACAATTTATGACACGATTGATTTACAACTAGCAAGAAAGAGATAAATTCCAGTTTGTGCGCTTAAAAATTGAATAAGAACCACCCAAAATGCCGTTGCATGAAAAAATCCCAAGCAACGGCATTTCCTTATCTCCGCTTCATCCTGCTCAACGGGGAATCCTTATATGCTGGAGTTTTCTTCATTACATTCTTCAAAACCGTGCGCTCCTGCTCCGACAGCTTCTCATACCGGATTTGTAGCTGCGTACACATCAGGGCAGTAAACACATCCAGATAGGAACCCGGCACGGCCAGCGCCTTCTTTGCGTCCCTGATTAGCTTCATGCCATTGGAGCCGTCCGGCGCACTATCCGTATCATTCTTGTGCGCTTCCCTTATGGCATGGAGGATAGTGTCCCAAGTCCGGTGCGTGACCTGACAGAAATAATCTTCTTCCTGTACCTGCATGGTTTCCAACGCCTTTAACGCAGCATCTTCCTCCACCGGCTGATATTGGGAAAGGACTTGCCCCCGCAGGATTTCCAGAAGGCTGTTGAAGTTTTGGAAGTGGGCGGTTGCCACACCATCCACATAAATTTCCGTGTCCGTCATCAGGGTAACAAAATCCTCATGTGTGGCAATCTCACACAGCAGCCGGTTGTTGATACGCCCGCTTTTCAACAGCTCCACCATGCTGTCACTCAAATGCAGCTCCGTAAGTTCCATGCCCGGATGTTTCCGGTTCTCTGTCAGGCAGAGCAGGTAATCCGTTGACACACCGTAAAACTTTGCCAGCTCCACAAGGTTTTTGTGGCTGATTTCCTTGAGTTCGTCATTCTCATAGCTTCCCAAGGCTGATTTGGAAATCTTTGCAGCCGCCGCCAGTTCCTCTAATTTTAAATGCCGCTCCGTCCTTAAATCCTTTAACCGCTCCTGAATCGTTATCCCCTGTTTCATGGCTTCCTGCTCCTTCCCTGCGGCCAGCTTTTGCCGCCATCCCCATTGTACCACATATCCATGCCGGGCGCATTTCCCTTTGTGATTCTTTTCAAAGGCGCAAAATGCGCTTTTGATTTGCCCGGATTTTCAGAAGTGCAAAATGCACATCTGATTTTGCACCCGTCCGGCAGAAAGCCTTTTCCGCAATCGTGGAATTTTTCAGATTTTGGGCTTTATTCCTGATTCGTGGACATACGGCACATGGTACAAAAATGTCATATGATATAGGCAGTTCATCGATGGATTATTCCAATCGAATGACCGGCCTGTATGGGATATGCTCCCCGGCGATGTAACGCAGCGACTTCCGGCAGGGAAACGGAGGAACCCTGACCGCAACGAGCGTACCAAGGAGAGCGAAACGCCGCCAAAGACGGGGGCAGGAACGACAGCAGAGGGAACCGGCAAAATGAACACCGAAACGATACCGAAACACAACAATTTCACGGGGCATAGTCTGCCCTGCCCGTAATACCAAGGGGGATTTTGGGGCGGCTCTACGGCTGTATTTCTTCTGAAAATCGCCCCGAAACGATACACAAAAAACCACTGCCCGCCCATTCCGGCTGTACCTGCTGAATCGGGCGGTTTTTCTATGGAGGAGGCACTATGCCGAGAATGTCAAAGAAGTTGAAGAAAGAGCTTGCTTTCTTCCTGAACGACCGGGGGGCGCAGAAGCTACAACGGACTTTGCCGGAAATGCCAGCATGGGTGCAAGCAGAGTTTCCGGGCTGTCATTATCGACTGCCCCCACTACCTATCCAAACGAGCCAAAAGGAGGACACCATCCAATGAATTGTGAATTTATGATAGCCAGTACGCCCCTGCCGCCCTATATGCCGCTCCCAAAGGCAATGCTCCGGCTTCCGGTCAGCAACACGGCAAAGGTCATGTATGCCCGCCTGCTGGAAGAAATCCTGACAAGGGGAACCGAGGACAGCAACGGGATTCTGTTCATCCGCTTCCCCGTCATGGAGATAGCGGCGGCACTCTCCCGAAGCCCCCAGACCTGCAAGCGTTCCCTGAATGAGTTAGAACAGGCGGGAATGATTATGCGTGTCCGTCAGGGAATCGGGGAGGTCAGCCACATGTATATCCTGCTCCCGAAGGAGGACGCTGCCCATGAATGAAAAGCTGGAAAAACTGAATCAGGAAATTGAAAAGACCGAAGCAAGGCTGCGGCGGGCGCAGCATAAGGAGAAAATGCTGGAACACCAGATAAAGACCCTGAACCGGAAGGAACGGACACACCGGCTCTGCACCAGAGGGGCTATGCTGGAAAGCTATCTCCCCCACCCGGAATCCGTGACGGACGAGCAGGTCAGCACCATCTTAAAAGTATTGTTCCACCGGGGCGACACGAAGCGTCTTGTGGCACAGGTTCTAACCGAAAATCAGAAGGAGGACGCAGAATGAAATTTTCAAAAAGTGAACTGGACATCATCTATCAATATGCCGGACCGACCAAGGCGGAAACCCTTGCGGGCATGAAAGAAACCGTGCCGGTGATAAAGGACTTACTGACAAAGGCAATCGTGGAGAACGCCATCCGAAAACTGGAAAAGATACCGGAGCCGGAGTGCAGCCAGTTTGTTGCCGCAACAAAAGCCCGGTTCCTGACAGAGCGTGACAATTCCATCCGCCAGCGGCTTGCGGCGGCAAAGGCACAGGAGCCGATTATGCAGGGACATGACCTGTCAGGAAAAGAACGGTTCCACCCGGAAACCCGGCACATGATTACGCTGGAAGTACAGAAGCAGTGCTTTGTCGGTTTTAAGGGGGAGCGGTTCCGCTTCTTCCTCTCCGATGAAGGCTACCGGAACGCAAAATGCAGCGAGCAGGAGGGGGAAATCAAAATAAAGAGCCATGCCGCCGTTGTCGCCGGAAAGCTCTATCCTGACAAGAAGCCCCGACAGCAGGAACGATAAAAAAGCCTGTTCCAGAATCAAAGCGCGCCGGGAGCGCTCACATTGGCGGCTTGCCATGTGTGGAAAAATCAGAACGAGCCGGGCGCGTTCTGATTTATGCCGCCTATGGCACAATCGGTACGGCTGATTCCTGACTTCTGGATATTCCGCTTGTAAATTTAGCTTCCAAAGTGACAAGTTGGAAAATCCCCCTCTGAAAGAGGGCGCATTATCCGAGATTTTTAATTATCCGAGGAAATTCTTAAAAACCTTTTGTATGCGGGGGTTCATGCAAAAAATCTCGGATAAAATTTATCCACATGGGCATAGTACAGTTAAAGCTATCAAACAGGAGGTTTTAACTATGGGTTACCATACAAGGGAAACCAACACAGTGCCATGCGGATACCACGAATTGAATCCGGAAATGGAGGCTCTTTTAGCGGAGTACCTTGAAGACGGGAAACGCAAGGGGCTTCAGGAAAGCAGCATCCATCTTCACGATAAGATTGGGCACTACTTTTTATCCGCCCTGGCTGATACAGGCTGCGTAGCGCCGCAGGCAATGAACGCCCAAAACGGTCAGCGATAAGGTAAGCTATCTCCGCAAATTTTTGCGGTACCTTCAATACAAGGGGTACAGTGTTTTCATGCCCGCCTGCCCCAAAACATCAGACAGCTATGTCCCATATATTTTTTCGGACAGGGAAATCCAAACGCTTCTGTCCTGCGCCGACAGCTGGGCCAACAGGCATACAGACCCAAAAACCCGCCTGACGGACATGGAGTTCTGTATGCTGCTCCGGATGCTCCTTGGGTGCGGGTTCCGCCTGGGAGAACCGCTTGCCGCCAGGGTAAAAGATATAAATTTCCGCAA
>CAJTCR010000127.1 GCA_910574915.1 Eubacteriaceae bacterium | reverse complement strand
ACAGCACAGATATTAAGCGTTGCCCTTACCAATAAAATAATAGCCAAGCTGGGCTATATCTCCATGCTTGACTATTATCTAAAAGTATCGTGAAAACTATTGAACCGCTGTATACCGAACGGTACGTACAGTGGTGTGGGAGGTCGGCTACTCAACTAATGGGTAGCCTCCTACCCGATCGCCAAAAACCAAGCCGGATTTTGTACCGCAATAAAATAATTCAAATACTTTTGGAAAACATTGCCTAAATTTTCTTTTTTCCCGTAGTAGGTAATAAGGGGAAAAATAATTGCCGGAAAGTTTGGCATTTTTTGAAACCGTCCGTATATCATTGCAAAACGGAGCTGATTCTTCCGTTTTTGTCAAATTCTGTTACGAAAACACGAAAAGAAATTTCGGGGAACTTTGCCAGATTTGCCTTGCCGTGCGTAGTAAGTAATAGAGGGAGAAATACCGCCGCATAGCTGGCAGAATCCACGCCAAACAAGCCGGGGTTATCAGCAAAAGCCCACACAGAGGAAGCCGCCACTTTTTAAGAGCTAGATTCTACCACAGTACCAAATTTCGCTAATCGCTCATTTTGTCCTATGGGAATCTTGTTGGGGTTGCCACCCATTTGCACTAACTTTACTGGAATGCCAATAAATTGAGGGTTTTCAGCTTTTCCGTTTGCTCGATTTTTTTCAAAAATGATGCAAATCAATGGATAAAAAAGACGGCAAGATTAAGCAGATTCCTGCTAAACCCGCGATATTAGCTGGTTTCAGTTAAGTTAATGCATATGGGGTTGCCACCCCAAGCCCGCCTTTTGCGGCTTGCGCCGCTTGAAAAAATCCACCCACGAAAGGAGGTTCACAGCCATGAAAGGATACAACACGCCCCACCGCCACCGGGTAATCAAGACACGCTTGACCGAGGAAGAATACGCCGAGTTTTCCGAGCGTGTCACCCTCTGCAAAGCAAGCCCTTATCAAGTCAAGCATACGCCCGGTTATTACTGTTTCCCCGGTTAATGATGAACTGCTGTCTGCCGTTGGAAAGCTAACAGCCGAGTACGGAAAAATCGGCGGCAACTTGAACCAGATTGCCCGCTGTCTGAACGAGTACGGCGCACCCTATAACGCCCTCTCCCAAGAGGTACGAGCCGCCACAGCGGAGCTTGCCGCCTTGAAGTTTGAAGTCTTGCAGAAAGTAGGTGAAGCCGTTGGCAACATTCAAACATATCAGCTCTAAAAATGCCGACTATGGAGCTGCCGAGCAATACCTAACCTTTGAGCATGACGAGTTTACCATGAAGCCCACACTGGACGGAAACGGGCGGCTTGTTCTCCGTGATGATTACCGCATTTCCTCTCTGAATTGCGGTGAGGAAGATTTTGCAATCGCCTGTATGCGTTCCAATCTCCGATACGGCAAGAACCAAAAACGGGAGGACGTAAAGAGCCACCATTACATTATCAGTTTTGACCCCCGTGACGCACCAGACAACGGCTTGACTGTAGACCGGGCGCAAGCGTTGGGCGAGCAGTTCTGTAAAGAGCATTTCCCCGGACATCAAGCGTTGGTATGCACCCACCCGGACGGGCATAACCACAGCGGCAACATTCATGTGCATATCGTAATCAATTCCCTACGGATTGCGGAAGTACCACTATTGCCGTACATGGAAAGACCAGCGGACACAAGGGAGGGCTGCAAGCACCGCTGTACGGACGCAGCTATGGAATACTTCAAAGCGGAAGTCATGGAGATGTGCCACCGGGAAAACCTCTATCAGATTGACTTGCTGAACGGGAGCAAGAACCGCATTACCGAGCGTGAGTATTGGGCGAAACGGAAAGGACAAGCCGCACTGGATAAGGAGAACGCTTCCCAAGCCGCCACGGGAGAGCCGCCCAAACAGACCAAGTTTGAAACCGACAAGGAGAAACTACGGCGCACAATCCGAGCCGCCCTGTCCTCTGCCGTTTCCTTTGAGGATTTTTCCGGGAAACTGCTACAACAGGGCGTGACCGTCAAGGAGAGCCGGGGGGGGGGAGATTATCGTATCTCACGCCGGACAGGACGAAGCCCATCACCGCCCGGAGATTAGGTGATGATTTTGACCGTGCCGCCGTACTGGAAACACTCACCCAAAACGCACAGAACGCCGCCAGAGCCGCCGAAAAGCCCCTACCCAGAGGAATACCCCCGGAGCATAAAAGACCATTTACAGCGCAACAAAGCCGCCATAAACGCCCCGAAACAGGACAGTGTACAGCGCATGGTAGACATAGCCGCCAAGAAAGCCGAGGGCAAGGGGAAAGGCTATGAGAAATGGGCGACCTTGCACAACTTGAAGCAAATGGCGGCTACCGTGAGCGTTTATGAGGAATCCGGCTTTTCTTCCCCGGAAGAACTGGAAGCTGCCCTTGCCGCCGCCAATGCGGGCTTGCATGAAACCACCGGGAAACTGAAAGCCGTGGAAAGCACTTTACGGGAGAAAAAGGACTTGCAGAAACAGCTATTGGCGTATATCAAGACCAAGCCAGCCCGTGACGGGCTAAAAGCACAGAAAACAGAGAAAGCCCGTAAGAGCTACCGGGAGCAGCACGAAAGCGAGTTTATCATTTCCGAATCTGCCGCCCGGTATTTCAAGGCACAGGGAATCTCCAAGCTGCCAGCGTCCAAAGCCCTACAAACGGAGATTGAGCAGCTTACCAAAGAGAAAAACGCCCTTTATAACGAGTACCGGGAGAAGAAAGAGAACGTCCGGGAATTGCAGACCGTGAAAAGCAATCTTGACAAGATATTACGCCGTGAGCCGGAACGGGGAAATGGGCGGGAAAATGAACGGTAAACGCCCCTGCATGGACTACCCACAGTACAGAGCCGCCCGCCGCCTTGTGCATGAGTGCTGCAACTACGATAACGGCAACTGTATCTTGCTGGATAACGGCGAGCCTTGCGTATGCGTCCAGAGTATCAGCTATTCGCTTATATGCCGCTGGTTCATTACCGCCGTTCTGCCGCTGGACGGGAAACTGGAAGCCGCCCTACTCCACCGGGCAGACAGGAAACGCTGTACCGAGTGCGGCGGGTATTTTCTCCCCAAATCAAACCGGGGGAAATACTGCCCGGATTGCGCCGCAAGAGTGCGCCGCCGGAAAGAAGCCGACAGACAGCGGAAAAGATACCACCTTTCTACGCATTTAGGCTATGAAAGAAGCCCGTAAATCAAGGCTTTTTTGACCGCCCTCAAAGGGTAGACGATACATTTATCCTTTACCCCCGAAAACGGCGTTCTAAAGCGTAACAGAAGCCCAAAACAGACCAAAGGAGGAACGAATGGCAGACAACCGCAAATATTACTACCTAAAGCTGAAAAAGAGCTATTTTGACGAGGACGCTATCGTGCTGCTGGAAAGTATGCAGGACGGTATGCTCTACTCAAACATTCTCTTGAAGATGTACCTAAAATCGCTGAAAAACGGGGGAAAGCTCCAGCTTGCCGAGAATATCCCCTACACCGCACAGATGATAGCCACCATCACCCGCCAGCAAGTCGGCACAGTGGAGAGGGCTTTGCAGATTTTTATGAAACTGGGGCTTGTAGAACCCTTGCAGAACGGGGCTTTGTACATGAGCAACATAGAACTCTTAATCGGTCAGTCCTCTACCGAGGGGGAGAGGAAACGCCGTGCAAGGCTGGCTTTACAGGAACAGAAAGCCTTGCCGGAAGCCGTGGCGGACAAACGTCCACCAGACGGGGCGGACATTTGTCCACCAGAGATAGAGAAAGAGATAGATATAGAGTTAGAGATAAAGAGAGAGGGAGAGCTAAAGAAAGGACAGACAGCCCCCCGCCCCTTTTGGCAGATACAAAAACGTATTCTTGTCAGAAAAAGAGCTTGCGGAGCTGCAAGAGGAGCTTCCCGGCAAATGGGAGTATTACATTGACCGTCTATCCAGCTATATCGCTTCCAGCGGGAAGAACTACAAGAACCATGCCGCCACTATCCGGCGTTGGGCGGCTGATGACAAGGCAAAGGGGAAGCCGAAAAAAGGAATCCCCGATTATTCCTACAAAGAGGGCGAGAGCCTTTGACCGCATAGACACAACGCCCCGTAAACAGGGCGTAAAAGACCATGAACAAGGAGGACGATTTTATGTGTGATTATGATAACGCCATTTTCCGGCTTGCCACAGAAGCAGAGCCACAGCCGGAGGACTACACGGGCGAGGACGGGCTTTTGTACTGCGGGAGCTGCCGCCAGCCCAAAGAAGCCTACTTCACCGAGGGGAAAAACCTTTTCGGACGTGACCGCCACCCGAAAGAATGTGACTGCCAGCGCAAACGCCGGGAAACGCTGGAAGCCAGCCACTGGGAATACAAGCACCGGGAGGAAGTGGAACGGCTGAAACGAAAGGGATTTACAGACCCGGCTATGCGGGAATGGACGTTTGAAAACGACAACGGGAAATGCCCCCAAATGCACAAAGCCTATTCCTATGTGGAGCAATGGGAACGGGTAAGCACCGGGAACTATGGATTGATTTTGTGGGGGAATGTCGGCACAGGCAAAAGCTATTTTGCCGGGTGTGTTGCCAATGCCCTTATGGAGAAAGAGGTTTCCGTGTGCATGACAAACTTTGCCTTGATACTCAACGACCTTGCCGCCAGCTACAAGGACAGGAACGAGTACATAGCCCGCCTTTGCAGCTTCCCTCTGCTTATCCTTGACGATTTCGGCATGGAGCGTGGCACGGAATATGGCTTAGAGCAAGTCTATAACGTGATTGACAGCCGATACCGCAGCCAAAAGCCGCTGATTGTCACCACAAATTTGACGCTGGAGGAATTGCAGAACCCGGAGGACACCGCCCACGCCCGCATTTATGACCGCCTTACAGAAATGTGTACCCCCGTCCGCATTACCGGGGAAAATTTCAGAAAAGCCAGAGCAAAGGAGAAAATGGAACGCCTTAAAAAGCTGCTGAACGGAAAGGAGATTTGCCTATGACCGACACCATGAAAAAAGACCGCCCCACCCGCCGCCCGGATTGCGTGACAGAAGTACGCCGGGGGAACACCGTCCTTGTGGTTTCCGGCTATTTCAAACAAGGCACTACCGCCACCGCCGCCGACAAGATGATGAAAGTGCTGGAAGCCGAAAGCGCAGCCGGAGGAACAGCCGCACACGCTATGTAATGCGATAAGCCTTAATAAAATAATGTGATATTTTTCGACATAAAGTAGCAAAAAGGACTGTACAGCAAGCCCCGCCCTATGGTATCATAAACCTACGGAATAGTGGGGCTGGCTGTCGGAAATGGAGGAAACCATGACAAGACAGACCACCCAAAAACTGATTACCGCCCTATATCCGAGATTGTCGCACGAGGACACGCTTCAAGGCGAATCCAACTCCATAAGCAACCAGAAGCGGATTCTGGAAGCCTACGCAAAACAGAACGGCTTTTCCAACCTCAAATGGTACACGGACGACGGATTCTCCGGGGCAAATTTCCAAAGACCCGGCTTCCAGTCCATGCTTGCCGACATTGAAGCGGGGCTTGTGGGAACGGTTATCGTAAAGGATATGTCAAGGTTAGGGCGAAACTATCTTCAAGTGGGAATGTACACAGAAATGATTTTCCCACAGAACGGCGTCCGCTTCATTGCAATCAATGACGGCGTAGACAGCGCACAGGGCGAGAATGATTTTGCGCCCTTGCGTAACATTTTTAACGAATGGCTGGTGAGAGATACGAGCAAGAAAATCCGGGCGGTAAAACGCTCAAAAGGCATGAGTGGGAAGCCCGTCACAAGCAAGCCCGTGTACGGCTACCTCATGGACGAGGACGAAAATTTCATCATTGACGAGGAAGCCGCCCCCGTGGTAAAGCAGATTTACAGCCTATGCCTTGCCGGGAACGGTCCGACCAAGATAGCCCGTATGCTCACGGAGCAGGAAATCCCCACGCCGGGAACGCTGGAATACCGCCGGACGGGAAGCACACGCCGCTACCACCCCGGCTATGAGTGCAAGTGGGCGGCAAATACCGTGGTACATATCCTTGAAAACCGGGAATACACGGGCTGCCTTGTGAACTTCAAGACCACCACCCAATCCTACAAATGCAGCAAGATTATCTACAACAGCGAGGACAAACAGGCAATCTTTGAGAACCACCACGAGCAGATAATCGACAGGGACACATGGGAACGGGTGCAGGAGCTACGCAAGCAGCGCAAACGCCCTAACCGCTATGATGAAGTGGGTTTGTTCTCCGGCTTGCTCTTTTGTGCCGACTGCGGCAGCGTCATGTACCAGCAGAGGTATCAGACCGAAAAACGGAAACAGGACTGCTACATATGCGGCAGCTACAAGAAGCGCACGGCAGACTGTACGGCGCATTTTATCCGCACCGACCTGTTGACCGCCGGAGTGACCGAGAACCTACGGAAAGTCACCAGCTACGCCGCCAGGCACGAAGCCCGGTTTATGAAGCTGTTGACCGACCAGACCGAGGACGGGAGCAAACGCCGGAACGCCGCCAAGAAGAAAGAGCTGGAAGCGGCAGAAAAAAGGATTGCGGAAATCTCCGCTATCTTCAAGCGGCTGTATGAGGACAGCGTGACTGGGCGTATATCGGACGAGCGTTTCACGGAGCTTTCGGCAGACTACGAAGCCGAGCAAAAGGAACTGAAAGAGAAAGCCGCCGCCTTGCAGAGCGAGCTTTCTAAAACGCTGGAAGCCACGGCAAACGCTGAAAAGTTTATGAAAGTAGTACGCAAGTACACCAGCTTTGAGGAACTCACCCCTACCCTGTTCTTAACTTGACCCACAATTATAACATATATTTTCGATAAGCAAGTAATGAGCAAAGAACCTCTAAGCCCTGACAAATAGAACGTGCTCCGGGCATACCATCGCTCGGAGCACCTTTTATTCCACTCAGAACCCCTAAATCATAAATCGCCTCTTTC
>CAJTCR010000126.1 GCA_910574915.1 Eubacteriaceae bacterium | reverse complement strand
CTTTTTTATCAAAGCATGCCTGTTCATAACCTGACGGCAGCAGCTTTACTAAATCATTTGTATCCATAAAATCACCCTTTTTGATTATACCATGAATTTTATGAATTTGCAGCAACAAAGTTAGTGCATATGGGGGCAACCCCCTTTCCCGCTTCATGCAGAAGCAGCAAATCAAGCGGCAGTATGCAAAGGCAGCAAGGAAAAACGGCGCAAGAACGGCGCAGAAAGCCGCAGAGAACACCCGCAAGGCGGCAAAAAAGACCGCCGAGGAAACAAAAAAGGCAATCGCCTTTGTAGGGCGGCACCCGGCGGGCGTATGTATCGCCGTTGCCGCGCTGCTCTTATTCATCATGGTATCGGCGGGGCTTTCCTCTTGCGGCTCCATGTTCTCCGGCTTGATGAACGGCATACTTGGGACTTCCTACACGTCGGAGGACAGCGACCTTGTGGCGACGGAAAATAATTACGCCGCAAAGGAAAACGAGCTTCAGCAGCAGATTGACAATATCGAAAGCACCCACCCCGGCTATGACGAATACCGCTATGCCCTTGACAGTATCGGGCATAACCCCCATGAGTTAGCGTCCTACCTCACCGCCCTTTTACAGACCTACACCCCGCAGAGCGCACAGGCAGAACTAAACCGCGTCTTTGCCATGCAGTACACTTTGACGCTGACGGAAGAAACGGAAATCCGTTACCGCACAGAAACAAGCACCGACCCGGAAACAGGGGAAACGACCACCGAGGAAGTACCCTACGAGTACCATATCCTTAACGTGAAGCTGACAAACAAGCCCATTTCCGAGATTGCGGAGGAACTTCTAACGCCGGAGCAGCTTGAAATGTACCGCGTCTATCTGGAAACAAGCGGAAACAAGCCGCTGATTTTCGGCGGCGGCTCCCCAGACACAGGAGCGTCCGAGGATTTAAGCGGCGTACAGCTTACAAACGGCACACGCCCCGGCAACACCGCCGTTGTAGACCTTGCGAAGCGGCAAGTCGGCAACGTGGGCGGGCGACCTTATTGGAGCTGGTACGGATTTAACAGCCGCGTGGAATGGTGCGCCTGTTTCGTTTCATGGTGCTACAATCAAGCCGGAAAGAGCGAGCCGCGCTTTGCCGGGTGCCAGTCACAGGGCGTACCCTGGTTCCAGTCACGCGGGCAATGGGGCGCGAGGGGCTATGAGAATATCGCCCCCGGCGACGCTATCTTTTTTGACTGGGACGGGGACGGGAGCGCAGACCATGTAGGGCTTGTTATCGGGACGGACGGGGAGCGTGTCTATACCGTCGAGGGCAATTCCGGCGACGCCTGCAAGATAAAGAGCTACCCCGTCAATTATTCCTGTATCAAAGGATATGGGCTGATGAACTGGAACTAAAAACAAACATAACACTGAAAATCTGAAAGGAGAAATTGATTTATGGCTATGAACAAGATTGAACGTATCGACAGGGAGATTGCAAAGACCCGCGAGAAAATCACCGAGTACCAGAATAAGCTGCGGGGGCTTGAAGCGCAGAAAACCGAAGCGGAAAACCTGCAAATCGTACAGCTTGTGCGCTCCATGCGCCTTTCCCCGCATGAGCTTTCCGCTATGCTTTCCGGGGGCGGTATTCCGGGCATGGAAGCCGCGCCGGGCTACCCCGCAGAACCCGCAGACCATGACACCGAAGAAATGGAGGACACCGAGAATGAATAAGAAAATCCTTAGAGCCTTGACCGCACTTTGCGCCGCCCTTGTACTTATGGGCGGCTTTTCCGTCACCGCCTTTGCACAGACCCCGGAGGGAGAGGACGCTACCGACGACAGCGGCGTTGTCTATGAAGAACCCGAAAAGGAAGAACCCCTCACCCCGGACGGGAACGCAACCCTTGTAGACGATTTCGGCGGCAACAAGCAGCTTATCACCGTAACGACCAAAAACGGCAATTACTTTTATATCCTTATCGACCGGGACGACGAGGGCGAGAATACCGTACATTTCCTTAATCAAGTAGACGAAGCCGACCTTATGGCACTCATGGAGGACGGAAGCACCGAAGCAGCCCCGCCCGCCGTTTGCAGTTGTACCGAGAAATGCGAAGCCGGGAAAGTAAATGTGAGCTGCCCCGTCTGCAAGGACAACATGACCGCTTGCAGCGGCAAGGAAGCGGAGCCGGAAACCGAAGAACCGCCGGAGCAGCCCAAAGAAAAAGGCAATACGGGCGGGCTTGTGCTTTTCCTTGTTGTGGCACTTCTTGGCGGCGGGGGCGCACTTTACTATTTTAAGTTTATGAAACCGAAGCAGAGCGTCAAGGGCGACACCGACCTTGAAGATTTTGACTTTGACGACTATGACGAGGACGAGCCGGACGAGGGGGACGGGCTTTCTGATGAAGAACAGGAAGACGAGGAAGCATGACCCTGTTTACCGACAATCCCTTTGAAAAAATGATGATACAAAGACCGGGCGGGCGGCGTGACAATGCGCCGCCCGTTCCCCATTCCCCGGCTTGCGCTTCCTGCCCGTACAAAGGGCAGCTCCCTTGTGTGGGCTACTGTCTGAAACAGGCACAGGAGAAAAAGGCAAGCGAGCCGGAACGCTGAAAGGAGGATTTTTTCATGGCACTTACACTTGTGATTGCAGAAAAGCCGAGCGTGGCGCAGACTATCGCTGCTGCGCTTGGAATTAAGGAAAAGAAAGACGGATATATCGAGGGCGGCGGCTACCTCATTTCATGGTGCGTCGGGCATTTGGTACAGCTTGCGGAAGCTGCCGCCTACGGGGAACAGTACAGGAAATGGCAGCTTGACAGCTTACCCATTCTGCCGGAGGAATGGCAGTACGCCGTTGACCCGGACAAAGGGAAGCAATTCAAAACCATTAAAGAGCTTATGCACCGCGCCGACGTTTCCGAAGTGGTAAATGCGTGTGACGCTGGGCGCGAGGGAGAATTGATTTTCCGCTTTGTCTACGAAGCGGCGGGCTGCAAGAAGCCCATGCGCCGCTTGTGGATTTCCTCAATGGAGGACGGGGCGATTAAGGCGGGCTTTGCTTCCCTCAAAGACGGGCGGGAGTATGACGCGCTCTTTGTGTCTGCCCTCTGCCGCGCAAAGGCTGACTGGCTTATCGGCATTAACGCCACCCGGCTTTTCTCCTGCCTGTATGGAAAGACCTTGAACGTGGGGCGCGTCCAGACCCCGACCTTAAAAATGCTCACCGACCGGGACGCGGCTATCTCCCATTTCCAGAAAGAAAAATACTACCATGTGCGCCTTGATTTATCCGGCGCGGAAGCGGCAAGCGGGAGGATTTCAGACAAGGAAGAAGCCGACGCGCTGAAAAGGACTTGCGAAGCGGGAAAGGCGGTATGCGTTTCTGTTACCAGAGAGAGAAAGAGCGCAGCCCCGCCGAAGCTCTTTGACCTTACCTCTTTGCAGCGGGAAGCGAACCGCATTTTTGGCTACACCGCGAAGCAGACCCTTGACCTTGCACAAGCCCTTTATGAAAAGCGGCTCCTTACTTATCCGAGGACGGACAGCAGCTTTCTTACTGATGACATGGGCGGCACCGCAGCGGGCATTATCACGCTGCTCTGCGAAAAGCTCCCCTTTATGGCGGGCGCGGGCTTCACGCCGGATATTGCAAAGGTATCAGACAGTAAAAAAGTATCAGACCATCACGCAATCATTCCCACTATGGAGCTTGCAAAGGCTGACCCGGACGCGCTGCCGGAAAGCGAGAAGAATATCCTTACCCTTGCGGGGGCGCGTCTGCTTTTTGCCACCGCCGAGCCGCATATTTATGAAGCGGTTACGGCGGTTTTCTCATGCGCCGGGACAGACTTCACCGCAAGGGGAAAGACCGTACTTGCGGAGGGTTGGAAAGAGCTTGAACGCAGATACCGGGCGACGCTGAAAGATAAGCCCGAAGCAGAGGACGGGGAAAATGAGGGCGTGACGCTGCCGGAGCTTTCCGAGGGACAGAACTTTCCTAACCCCGCCGCAAAAGTAACGGAGCATACCACAACGCCGCCGAAGCCCCACAGCGAAGCGTCGCTTCTCTCTGCTATGGAGCGAGCCGGGAACGGGGACACCGACCCGGACGCGGAACGCCGGGGGCTTGGCACTCCCGCCACCCGCGCCGCCGTCATTGAAAAACTGGTAAAGGGCGGCTTTGCAGAGCGCAAGGGGAAGCAGCTTATCCCCACGCAGAACGGAGCCGCCCTTATATCAGTCTTGCCGGATATGCTCACTTCCCCGCAGCTTACCGCAGAATGGGAAAACAATCTGACGCAGATAGCAAAGGGAGCCGCAGACCCCGGCGAATTTCTGTCCGGCATTGAAGCTATGGCGCGGGAGCTTGTGCAGACACACGCCGCAGCACTGGACGGGAAAAAGGATTTGTTCCGGGAGGAAAAGCCCTCTGTCGGCAAATGCCCCCGTTGCGGTTCCCCCGTCCATGAGGGGAAGAAAAACTATTATTGCAGCAACAAAGAATGTGCCTTTGTCATGTGGAAGAATGACCGCTTTTTCGAGGAACGCAAGACCGCTTTTTCCGCGAAGATTGCCGCCGCGCTCCTTAAATCCGGCAAAGTGAATGTGAAGAAGCTCTATTCCCCGAAAACAGGCAAGACCTATGACGGAACTATCGTTCTGGCTGACACTGGCGGGAAATACGTCAACTACCGTATCGAAGTACAGAAGAACTAAAAACTTGAATAGCAAGCATAGGAAGCGGGTACCCACTTCCGTAAATCCCTGTCCTGCCGCTGACGCGCCGGACGGGGATTTTGCTTGTTGGGAAGTTTCCCAAACCCTCTTTTTGCGGAGGGCTTCACCCTCTGAAAATTTTCATAAATCTTTGGCAGAAATGCGGGTGTGCCGTAGTAGGCTATGCAGCCAAAAAATGCAGCTTATGACGCTGACGCAGAGAAAGGAGGTTTTCATTTATGGCAAGTTTACGGGACACCGTAAAGGACTATCAGGACGAGCTTAGGGACGGTATCGCGTGGGTAGCGTTCTGGAAACAGGGGCGTTCATGGAACGCGGAATATTTTCATCTTGATATGGACGACACCCTCTACCCGGAGGACAGGAGCCGGTTAGAGGAAATCAAAAGCACCGACCCCGCCGCCGTTATCCTAAACGGCTATTACTGCGGGCATTTAGGCGAGGACATGAGCCTTGACGAGCTGACCGCCGGAGTGCGCTACCACTACGAAAACAGCATGAACGACATTGACGGTTTTATCGGGGCGCATGACGACAGGCTTCCCCCGGAGGTTATCGAGGAAGCGAGGGCAGCCGCCCATGAAGCGGGGCTTCCCTTTTCCGAAAAGCCCTACCGGGACGGAGAGGATTTTAACCCCTATGTATTTGACGGGAGCATGAGCATTGAGGATTTTGAGCTTATGCACCGCATGATTGAAAAAGAAAGGAGCGAACAAATGGCAGAACCGATTTTAAGCGGCTATCTTTCCAATCTTGGGAAGTACACCGAGGGCAGACCCGCGGGCGAATGGGTGACGTTCCCCACGACTGCCGAACATCTGAAAGAAGTCTTTGACCGTATCGGGATTGACTTCAAGCATTACGAGGAATGGCATTTCACAGAATTTCAATCCCCTATCCCCGGCTTGGCGGAACATTTAAGCGAGTATTCCCACCCCGACGAGCTGAACTATTTAGGGAAGCTCTTGGAAATGCAGTTTGACGACGACCGGGAGAAATTCATTGCAGCCATTGAATACGGCGACCATGCCGACAGCTTACAGGACATCATCAACCTTGCACAAAACCTTGACTGCTACTGGATTTATCCGTCCGTCCACAATGAAGAAGAATACGGGCGTTATCTGGTTGATGAACTGGAAGAACCCGAACTGCCCGAAGAAGCGAAAAAGTATTTCATGTATGAGGAATACGGGCGCGACGCTTCCATTAACGACGACGGTATGTTTACCGAAAAGGGCTATATCTACAACAACCGCAACACCTTTACAGAATGGTACGACGGGCGCGACGTTCCACAGGAATACCGGGTAACGCCGCAGCCCCCGCAGCGGTCACGCCCCGACCCGGAAAAAGCAGATTTTGACGCAGCCGCGCCGGGGCAGAGAACCGCGCAGACCGCAGAGCAGCCACAGGAGCCGCGCCCGGTTATCCCTATCGTGCTGACGAGCGAGAAGCCCGCCGAGAAATTAAAAGAGATTACCGACCGTCTGGAACAGGGTATTGCGGAACTCTTTGACAGCGAGCGTTACAAGGAATATCTGAAAGTCATGTCAAAATTCCATAATTACAGCTTCCGAAACACCGTCCTTATCGCCATGCAGAAGCCGGACGCTTCCCTTGTGGCGGGCTTTTCCGCTTGGAAGAACAACTTTGAGCGAAACGTGATGAAAGGGCAAAAGGGAATTAAAATCATTGCCCCGTCGCCCTATAAAATCAAACAGGAAATGCAGAAAATCGACCCGCACACGCAGAAGCCCGTTATCGGCAAGGACGGGAAGCCCGTCACCGAGGAAAAGGAAGTCACCATACCCGCCTACAAGGTGGTATCTGTCTTTGACGTTTCCCAGACCGAGGGAAAGGAGCTGCCGGATATTGCCGTTGACGAGCTGACGGGCGACGTTGACCGCTACAAGGATTTTTTCGCAGCCCTTGAAAAGACTTCCCCCGTTCCTATCGCTTTTGAGAATATCGAGGGCGGCTCTCATGGCTACTACCACTTGGAGGACAAGCGCATTGCTATCAACGAGGGCATGAGCGAATTACAGACCTTAAAGACCGCTATTCACGAAATCGCCCATGCGAAGCTGCACGACATTGACCTCAACGCGCCAAAGGACGAGCAGCAGCCCCACGTTGACCGCCGCACCCGCGAAGTCGAAGCGTTATATCCATGTTTTTATAATGTTGATCTTTTAAACTATTTCCCATAAATCCTCACTTTCTTGTACAAAAGATGAGCATTATCAGATACGCTATTCTTAGGTTTTCCC
>CAJTCR010000125.1 GCA_910574915.1 Eubacteriaceae bacterium | reverse complement strand
GAAAGGCCGTAGCCTTTCCGTCACTTTTACCTCTTTGCAGGAAAATCCCACGTAGAGTTTATATGCGACAACGTGTCGCTGCACTGTCAAACGGGGCTAAACGTGCGCCGCATGAAATCAAGATAGATTTAGCGGTCTTGCCTGTTGCTACTTGTCAAGGACGTATTCATCATTTTTGATCACTTTTTCTTGGTCTACCTTATTTCCCATGCTCTAAGTCGTGGAGAATGACACGTTTTAGCTTATCCTCTACGCTTTGGGTACTCGTATCAGAAAAATGTACCTCGACTAAATATCTTGTTTTATCAATCTTTTGTTGTAAACAGGGCGTTAATCGCCCTGTGGTGTTGGTCTGAATGTTGTCGCTCATGTTCCTCCTTTTGGGCGTAAAAAAGACGCATGGTTTACAATTTACTGTTCCATGCGCCTTTACGCTGTTTTATTGATATTAAATTATTTCTCTGATTATGCTAACTGCATAACCTCGGCTTCTAATTCTTTTACATCACTATCAAGCAAATCAGGAAAACAATCAGATACTTCATCAATTCTTATTTTTCCTAATTTCAAAAGTCTGCGTGCATTTTCTTTTGTTGTTTTCCTAACCGCTTCCCTTGCCGCTTCTTTTCTCATATCTTCCATAATTTTACACATGGTAGCAACTCCTTTCTCGTCTTGCTTAAAATATCGTGCCCTTTTAGCAAGCGTTTCATAGTTCATATCATCGGGGTTAGTGCACGCAAAATCATGCATTAGCTTACCAACTTCATCATTGCCCCTACATTTCCCATTAACATATATGATATGCGAACCATCACCAAACAATTCATTTCCTTCGTTGAATTCCACATACCGTTGTATATGATATATGGCTTGGTTTTTTCCCATAACATCATTCTCTGTAATAAAAATAACATAACTGTCGGGAATATCTTCTGTATCATCTCCGGATTTTAATATATGTGCATCTAATAAACTACTGTTGTGCCTTGCCCTTTTTGCGCCTGCTCCTGCATCTGACCTTTGAATTTCTACGTCAAACTCTTTCTTAGTGCTATCTATTGCATGAACATCTAAAATAGCAGAACGCCCCTGCAAATTCTTCAACGGCTCTTGTGTCCTAATCGATTTGATTTTTATATCTTCTTGCCCTAAAACAATCCGTAGTATCAGTTCCACACCCTCAAAATTATCTGCAAGGCAGACAGTCATAAAATCATCGTCCATATATCGGAGTGCTTTCAGACGTTCTAAGTCCTGTTGATGTGTCTGCTCTGTTGTACTCAAAATATCACCTTCTTTCGCCATTTTTTTATAAATCAAAATATAGTTTTTGACTATCTCTTTATAAGTTCTCATAAGCCGGTATAGCCTGTATTTACAGGCTTTCCGGCATTTTTCAAATCGGAAGAAGCTCTTATATATTCTCATTTCCCCTCATGTTTTCGCGTCCAAAAGTAGTAACTCAAGTAGTAAAACCTCTATCTACTACTAAGCAATCAGCCGTTCCATTTCTGCCATTGCACTATCAGAAGTAGCATGGGCGTAATAGTTCAGCGTCATGTTGATGTTGGAATGTCCCATGATATACTGCAATGCTTTCGGGTTCATTCCTGCGTTTGCTAAATTGGTACAGAACGTATGGCGTAGGGTATGGGGCGTTGTCACTTTCGGTAAGGCTTCCTCATGGCTTTTGTTGTACTTCTTCACAAGCCCCCGGAACATGGTTTCATAGTTGACTGCTACTTTTGGTAGCCCGTTCCGATTAAGGAATAAAAATCTGCTGTAACCGCCGACAATAAAATCGTCTGCCCGCCCTCTGCCATTCAGCACACGCTTAAACGCTTCATAGACTTTGGTACTCATTGGAATTTGTCTGATACCGCTTTTTGTCTTTGGCGTTTCAACATGATACCCAACTCCCGATACTTTCAAAAGCTGATGGTCTACGTTGATTAGCTTATGCTCAAAGTCAATATCGCTTTCAGTCAGTCCGCAGAGTTCAGAAATGCGAAGCCCTGTTCCTAACAGTATGATAATCTCGTCGTAATGCTTCTGATAGACTTTATCACTCTGCACAAAGGACAGGAAAGACGCTTCCTGTGTTGGGGATAGAGGTACCTTTGGTTCGGTGTTATCTTCTAAAACGGTGTTCAACTGGAAGTCAAAGGGATTTTTTCTAATGCAATCGTCCTGTATGGCTGTGTAAAAGGCAGCTTTCAGAGAACGCTTGTGATTGTTGATTGTCTTGAATGAATAGCCCTTATCTTTCATGCGTAAAGTCCATTCTTTCGCGTCGGACAGCTTCACGCTCTCAATGCTGCAAGCTCCAAGACTATCTTCTTCCAAAATCCTCATAAGCTGCTTGCGCCCCTGTTTTGTGCCATGCCGTACATTTGCCCGGTGCCTTATCTGCTTTGCGTAGAGTTGGCAGACAGTCATTTTCTTTCCTAACGTGTCAATCCCGTCGTCAAGGTCTTTCTGTATCTCTTTTTCCTTTTCCCGAAGCGAAATATCTTCACGTTTTCCCGCCGGGGTCTTGTCGGTAGGTACTAACTTCCAAGCGTAAACAAACTGCGGGTTCCCAAAGGTATCTATATATTTGTAAGCATATCTTCCGTCTTTTCTCTGGCTCTCTCCTGTGCGTAAAATGCGGTTCCTGTTATCTCGTCTTTTCTCCGACATTGTTCGTCATGCTCCTTTCCATGACGGAAAGAGCCTTGATATGCCTGTATCTATTATACCACATTCAAGGCTCGATTTCACTATATAACTGAACATCGATTAAGCCCCCAGCAGAGCTGGGGAGAACGGAGTAAGCAGTAGCGATACCCAGAGTACCAAAAATAAAACCTCCATGTTATCATAGATTTGGGTCTAGGCAACCTAATCTATAATAACAGGAGGTATCCATAGTGGATAATCAGATTTTAGCACATATCAAGTATAATTGCACGTATCATATTGTTTTTATTCCGAGATATCGCCGGAAAGTGATGTATGGTAAGATTGGAAAAGAAATTGGGGAGATACTGTCCATGGTATGTAAAATCACGGGAATCGAATTGATAAAAGGTGGAGTATGTCCAAACCATGTGCATCTTTATGTATCGATTCCGCCCAAAATGAGCGTTTCAGGAGCGATGTCAAAATTGAAGGGAAAAAGCGCACTGATGATATTTGACCGGCATCCAGAATATAGGGATAAATATGGCAGGCATTTCTGGGCAAGGGGATATTATGCGGAAACAATCGGGCAGGTGAATGAGGAGACGATCAAGAAGTATATCGAAGAGCAGGAAGAGTGCAGTAGGATAGAAGGATGAGGGGCCTCTTTTAAGAGGCTGCCAAGAACTAGAGGTTAATGAGATACTTTCCATCACTTTTTCTTGGTCTGCCCTGTTTCCCATGCTCTAAATCGTGGAGAATGACACGCTTTAACTTGTCCCCTACGCTTTGGGTGCTTGTATCAGAGAAGTGTACCTCGACTAAATACCTTGTCTTGTCAATTTTCTGTTGCAGACAGGGCGTTAATCGCCCTGTGGTGTTGGTCTGAATGTTGTCGCTCATGTTCCTCCTTTTGGGCGCAAAAAAAGGCGCATGGTTTACAATTCACTGTTCCATGCGCCTTTACGCTGTTAATTTAATATTATATTGTTTCTCTGATTATGCTAACTGCATAACCTCGGCTTCGATTTCTTTTAATTCATCAAAAGATAATGCCGGAATATAATCTGCAATTTCCTCCAATGTCATTTTCCCTTTTTTTATCATTCTTTCTGCTGTCTTTCTTTCCGTTTCTTTTTCGATGTCTTTCGTATAAGTTCTCATAATCTGCTCATCATCAAATAAACTCATCATAATCGTCACTACCTCCACTTCCTTGCTGCTTAGATACTGTTTTAAGATGTTCCTGTCCTTGCATATGCGGATTGTTTCCGTAACCGCCTGTTTCGTCATTCCATGCTCTTTTATCTGCTCGTTAAAAACCTTACAAAAAACAATGTATTCATTAATTATATTGTCCTTGTCGCTCTCATATATGACTTTGGCTTTTATCTCAATATCAATATCCGCACCGTCAAAAAACTCCTGCGCTAAAGATATTGTATCGGGTTTTCTGCCTTTGTTGCTTGTGTATATCACATATAATTCGGGCTTTGGCATTTTTACTTTCTTGCTCTTATATAGGCTCTGACTGGTTCGCTCAAAATATGCATGGTAACTCTGTGCTAAATACAGTAGTATTCTGATTAAAATATTTACCGTCCAACTCGATTGCGCCTCCAACAACAAAAGCAATCTGTTGTTACCTACCATTATGCCCAAATCATTATAGAGATTATCTGTCAAAACATTGTCTATCGTTACAATATCCAGCGTGTCCTCTGTTGCGTCTGTATCCTCTGGGTGCAATGTCTTATACAGTTTCAACAAATTCTTTTTATCTTGGAAAAGGTCTAAAAACACACTGTTTTTTGCGGTACGTTTTGCCTTAACTTCCTGTGTCTGCTTTGTATCGTCTGACACCTTACCACCTCGATTTCTAAAAATTTGTGGTACAAGATATGATATATCCTGCTCTTGCCACACTTCAATTATACAAAAAACCGCTTATCTTTACAATAAAATTCACATTAAATTTCTTCCTCCCTCCGCTTAGTTTTGTTTTGTTGCCTGTTCTGCTGTCGGCTCTCGTTCTGAAGCTCCCTCTCAAGGTTCTTTTTGTTGTAGCTGATAACTTCCGCATACGCTAATTCTGTGGCGGTCTTGGTCTGCTCTTTGCCGATACTGTCATATTCAGACTGCAAAGACTGTATCTCGGCTTTCCATTGTTTCGGCGTTATCTTCTCGCCGTTCTGTAAAAGGCTCTGCATACGTTCCTTTAATTCGGGGTACTTCGATAAGCTGTCCTTATGCTCCTTATCGTATTTCATTTTCGCAAATCCTTTGAGTGACTGGCTCTCCTTATAGGTGGCTTGGATTGGCGCATAGAGGGCATACATTTTTGACAGTTCCTTTAATCGGTTTAGTTTCTGCCCCTTTGAAAGATGTACCGTTTCCAACTGTTGGTATCTCTGTTCCTTATCCGCTGTAAAGTTCGCAAGGCTCTCAAAGCTGTCTATCTTCCTTGTCGTGATGAATTTCTCCGCATTGTCGGCTGACTGCAAGGCGGTTCGGTCAGCTATTTTTCTTAAATGCTTTCCGCTGACAATCGGCAAGTCTAATCTGCCTTTGCGCTCCCTCACTTTTGCAATCATCTTCATGACTTCATTCTTTACGCTGACCGCCGTATTTTTAATCTTTTCGTACTGTGCGCTGTGAAGTTCCTGCTTGGCAAGCATGAGCATTTCTTTCGCCTGTTCCAACAGCATATTGTTCCTGATGATTTCACGATTGATGTTGCCCCTCTCGGTCTGTATGCCCTTACGCTCTAAAACGTTGGCAACCGCCCCGATATAGATTGTCGGCTCTCTGTCAATCCCCTGTTCCTTAAAAGAACGGTGTTCCCAATGAAGCGCAATCCCCAACTGCTCATTGGTGGCGTTGATTGTGTCGGCTAAATCCTTGCGCCACATTTTGGCGTTTTCTTGGCTGTTCCAGTCTGTACTGTCGGCGGTGTGGCATTTCCACTGTTTGCGGTTGCGCTTGTCAACTTTCTGCTGACCTGTCTTTTTATCAATCACTGGTATCTTTTCGCCGTTTTCGTCAAGGTCATAGATTTTCTTCTGTTTCGCTCCCCATTCCCCGTTTTCAGTGAGAGGGCGCATAGTGAGTAGAACATGGATATGGAGATTGCGCTGTCCTTTGTCGTTCTCGCTGTCATGGATTGCCCAGTCAGCACACATTCCTTTATCAACAAAATTCCTCTGCACATAATCCCTCACAACTTCCTCCGCAAGTTCATAACTCCAATCGTTGGGGAGTGATGCTTTCAGCATTCTTGCAAGCTGTGATTTCTGTCCTTTCTCTGAAAATTCAACAGCGTTCCATAAAGTGGCTCGGTCTGCATATTCTTTGGGCGCATTGGGTGGAAGAGTGATTTCGCTATGGATTAAATCTTCATGGTATTTTGGGCGATATGTCTGTCCGTCATATTCGCTCACAAGAACGCTCCTGCTGATGTAGGACGCTTTCTAAACTGCCGACTGCCCTTTGCTCCGCTTGACTATGGAAAAACGTGTGCTTGCCTGTTTCGTGACATTACCCATACGCAACACCTACATTTTGCCAATAGGGTAGTGGAGCACACCCATAGACTTTGTGGGCAGATAAAAGCCGCACTTTGGCTTTTGTCTGAACGCAAAGTTCCACTAAGGGGTAGGCGCGTTTTTTGCGCCGTAGGAGAAGTGTAGCTTCCCCTGTTGGCTGTCGTAAGACAGACAATGCTCTCCGCAGGAGTCTCCGAAGGGCGCACATACCACCTCTGGTGGTATGTGCGCACCCCGTAAACGGGGTGAATACGTTACCTCGGCTTTCCAGTGTCCTCGCCCTTGTCATTCCGCATCGCCCTCGCTTTCATTTTCGGCATTGGGGAGCGTGGATTGTGGGGGAATGGTTTCTCGGCTTTCCGCTTTGATTTTAGATATAATCTGCTGACACTCCTAGTATAATAATGATGTAGTCAAGAATGACTACTGGTTAATAGTTACAAAGTCCAATCTAATAAATCTATATAGATATAACGGAAGGAGGAATCCCCCTCCATCAGAAGTTATAAGACAACATTATTTACCTTGTCTGAGGTTTCCTTCATGCGCCAGACAAAATATAGA
Organism: Eubacteriaceae bacterium; assembly: GCA_910574915.1. Classification (GTDB taxonomy): domain Bacteria; phylum Bacillota; class Clostridia; order Lachnospirales; family Lachnospiraceae; genus Eubacterium_J. Next base: position 228 of record CAJTCR010000125.1, on the reverse strand, counting down.
GGTATAATCACTGAAGGCAGGATCATTGACGTTCACTCCTTGGGAACCAGCCTTTCCGGCTGGCGAAACCTCTTAGAAAGTCTGTCCGTCCATTCGGTGGTGATTTATGTTTTGGCTGGTTGGGAAGCCCCATACGCACCAACTTAATTAATCTTCCATAATAAATCATTTTCTGATATCATTAGACAGAGGTGAAAAATATGGAGATAAAAGAATTGATAGATTTAT
>CAJTCR010000124.1 GCA_910574915.1 Eubacteriaceae bacterium | reverse complement strand
ACAGCACAGATATTAAGCGTTGCCCTTACCAATAAAATAATAGCCAAGCTGGGCTATATCTCCATGCTTGACTATTATCTAAAAGTATCGTGAAAACTATTGAACCGCTGTATACCGAACGGTACGTACAGTGGTGTGGGAGGTCGGCTACTCAACTAATGGGTAGCCTCCTACCCGATCTCTTATATAATATTTCATAGTATAATAAGATAAAATTACAAATGAAAGAAAGGATTAAGTAATATGGACTATTTTGAAAATATTCTGGATATGGAAATAGATGATAAAGATTATTTTACCGAAATGTCTGAAATGCAATCATATATCGAAGCATTTCTTGAATCGGGAAATAGAAGAGATAAGAAAGATGATTGTGTAACTGAAATAGGTTTAGCGATTGAACATTTATTGAAGTTGAAATATTGTACAAATGACAGGAATTATAGAGTGTGGTGGAATTCATTCTCAACGCATATAGGTGCATTTTCTTCATATGCCAGAGGGTTGTCTAAAAAAGATAATGAAAAACTTATGGCATATGTAAAGAGTAATAATCTTCAACGTTCCTATGAAATTGGAGTCAAAAATTATAAGCATGCCGCTAAAAAATATCCAGACCTGAAAGATGGTGAAAAATATATACCAACGGAATGCAAATGGTCATTAGATGATTTAATTAATCCTAATGTTACTCTTGAAGAACTGCTGGCTAAATTACCAGATATGGAATAGAAAGGATTACAAAATGAAAAATGAAATTGATATAATGGATATACCGATAGAATCAGATGAATTATCTGGTGTTCTTGGTAAATGGAATGGATTTGCTCCCGATTCAGTAAATATCGATAATGCAGATCATTTCTTTATGGAGATGGCGGAGATATATCCTAAATATAATGATGATCATAATATAAAACGTAATCGATTCAAAGTGTCGGTTGTACAAGGCGGTGAAGGTCCTGTTCCACATGTCCATGTTTATTTTGAACATAAGGATTCAAAGCAAGATGTTGCATATATATGTTTAGGTAGTAATGAATATTCTCCTCAACATGATAAAGAAACAAAGATTCTCAATTCTCAAGAACGAAAAGCATTAGTTAAATTCTTTAATACATTTCAAAAAGGTGTATTTATTTCAAGTAAAGATGGTAATCCGATTCCTGCTAATTGCTGGCAGGAATGTGTTGATATATGGATAAAGACATATCGCCCAGAAGATCCGACCAGATACTTTGAAGTAGATGAAGAAACTGGACTGTATATAATGCCGGATTATTCAGAAATACACTTTCCGAAATCAAAGAAAACAAATGCTAAAACAGAAAGTACAGAATCAGGTGATATAATGAACGAAAATATTCTGGATATGGAAATAGATGATTATGATTATTTTACCGAAATGTCTGAAATGCAATCATATATCGAAGCATTTCTTGAATCGGGAAATAGAAGAGATAAGAAAGATGATTGTGTAACTGAAATAGGTTTAGCGATTGAACATTTATTGAAGTTGAAATATTGTACAAATGACAGGAATTATAGAGTGTGGTGGAATTCATTTTCAACGCATATAGGTGCATTTTCTTCATATGCCAGAGGGTTGTCTAAAAAAGATAATGAAAAACTTATGGCATATGTAAAGAGTAATAATCTTCAACGTTCCTATGAAATTGGAGTCAAAAATTATAAGCATGCCGCTAAAAAATATCCAGACCTGAAAGATGGTGAAAAATATATACCAACGGAATGCAAATGGTCATTAGATGATTTAATTAATCCTAATGTTACTCTTGAAGAACTGCTGGCTAAATTACCAGATATGGAATAGAAAGGATTACAAAATGAAAAATGAAATTGATATAATGGATATACCGATAGAATCAGATGTATTATCTGGAAATACACTTTCCAAAATCAAAGAAAACCAATGCTAAAACAGAAAGTACAGAATCAGGTGATATAATGAACGAAAATATTCTGGATATGGAAATAGATGATTATGAATCATACTATGAGATGGCGCAAGTCAAATGGGGATTTATGAGTATTAAGTTAGCTGTCTATGGCAAAGAAGGTAAATATCCGCATTTTCATTTCTATAAGGAATGTGCTCCAGAAAAAGGTATTCCAGAAGAGAAAAAAGCTAGTGGAGGCTGCTTATGTATAGAATCTGCAAATTATTTCATTCATGGAACTCATACAGAAAAAATGAATCCAAAAGAAATTGATGGACTAATTGCATTTCTTAGAAAGAAAAACAGAACATTTACATCAATAACAAATTGGGAATATATAGTAGGTCAATGGAATGATAATAACCCAGATCAGAAACAGCTTCCTGTAAACATTGATATTCCTGATTACAGAAGTGATATGAATACCATCCAAGAAGACAAGAGAAAAAATAAATAGTTATAATCAGTAGAGATAGGGTGGAAATTCCACCCTATCTTTATTATCTGTCATTATTATACTTTTTCTGTATAATCCAATGAAATCCATCCTGTTTTAGACTTCAGAAGTCCCCATTTAGAAGCCACTTCGCATTTTGATTTTTTTATGACAGTGTAAATGCTATTGTTGCTTTTTGTATAATATTAGTATTATTTATTATATAATTTTTATAATATATACATTGATATAATTCTATATATTTATAGCATTTATACGTATTATATAATCAATTTATACTAATAATCCATTATATTTATATAATCTAAAAATGCGTATACAATCATATTTAATATTATATAATTTGAATTATAAATATCAGCATATAGTTCCCTGATCATTATGTAACATATTTAGAAATGTATAGAATAAATAAAATATAACCGTGTTAAAGTTTATATAAAAATTTGCCTGATATATTTTTGATTAATATAATTCATCGCTATTAATAATATACTATAATTTACATAGGATAAAAGTATTAGGAAATAAACTAATATAGTGTTAGGGAATATACATAATGAAATTTATATAAGTATGATTTATACAGAATCATACATTGCTTTAATTTATTTAAGTAAACATTGAAAATTTTAATAAGTACAGGAGTAAAATACTATATATGTAAATTAATATATAGAAAGCTTAATGAAAGATATATTGATAAGAACGCAGTCATTATATTTTAACGAAAGGAGTAATAGAATGTTACGTTCATCTTTAGGATTCCATACAATGACTTTATCTTTACTAATGGAAACCAGGACGGTACGGTCATTAATCAGGGATTTTAAGAAATACAGCAGGGATACAGGGCTTGTACAGATATACCGTGATGGAAAAAATAAAATTTTTATCAGATACTACAGGGAAGACAAGGGCATTGTATGGAGTATCCGCAGCAATAACTGGGACATAAACTTTCAGTCATATATGGTCGAAGCAACCATAAATCCCAAAATACTTGCAGGCATCCATGATTATATAACCGCTGCCACTTATGAAGATATGGATGCTGCCATAACTAATTTTAATCTTGAAGCAAAAAGGATATCACCAATACTGGAAACTTTTGACTGTTACAGTCTAAAACGGGTTGACTACTGTATCAATTTCTGTATAGATGAACTAATAGCCGGAATCAGTCCGGAACAGATCATGAACCTGATCAGGCGCAGTGACATTCCATCCCGTTTTAAAGAATGGACAACATATGATCCGGTATCCCACCGGAAGAAAAGCAGGCCCGGCAGCTTCTACCTGATAAATCCATCTGTCAATATCAACTGTTACAGCAAATATATGCAGATGATGGAACGTTCACAGGAAAACAGGGAAAAAGGATATCCGCCTATACCACAAGAAACATTGGACGTATCAAAAAATATTATCCGTTTTGAAGTCCAGTGTAAATACCATAAAATGTATATACTTTCACAAAGGGCAGAAGAATCAGGAAATTATGATAAGAATAAATATAAAAGCCTGCTCAGCCATGAAACCTGTAACGAAGTAATCAATTACTATTATAAAAAAACCATTGGAAGAAGCGGCTGGTATACTCTGGCAGATGCCGTCCGTATGGTAAAATCCTGTAACTATAACAGCCAGAAAGAAAAGCGATTGATTGATGCATTGAACATTATAAACCAATTACGCAGCGTTGCCAGAGCAAAAGAGTGTTATCATGGACAAGACCTGGAAACTTTTAAACGGACTTTAAATGATTTATCCAGTATTAATGTAAATCCTGTTACCATACCAAAAGAATGGGGATACAGGCATATCCCAAACCTGCTGTATACCTACTATGATAAAAAACAAAAAGAAGAGATGCAAAAGCAGTGGATGGAAGAATATCTTAACAGGGGTTATGGCAGCTATAACAAAAAGTTTGGATGCCTTTCTGGTTAAAACAGTTTGAAAGTTTTTTAACATGTTATTATTGCTGCTGCCAGTGTCTACATTTAACAATATCCATGACCTGTCTAACTGATATACCATCTATATTTATAATAGTGTATATTTTTGTTGCAGCATGTAAATAGTTTTTGATTAATGATGTTATATTTGCAACAGCTAAGATATGCCGCATTTTCGCCGCATATGCCCACGATGCTAATATATCTAAAAAATTATTTCGTCCGTGGGCGTAAATATAGAATTATTAAAATACTTCATATATACCTGTAATATAGTTCTTGAATAAATCAGCTTCTTCCAATATAATTATAGTAAATTTTAGAAGGGGATGCTATGGATAAAGAAAAGAATGAAGTACGGGAAGTAAAAATGGATGATTTATCAGATCATGACGCATTAAAATTGTTTTATGAAATCAAATTAAGCAGGCATCCTTTTTCTGGCTGTAGCTATTTACAGAAGATTGAAGTAGTCAGATATTATAACGGGATCATAAAAGAATGCTCGCAGCAGGGAAAGAGAACGGATTTGGAAGAAAAAAATCTGAACAGAAAAAAAGACGGGGAATTAGTAAAAAGTAGACAGAAGTTGGAAGAAAAATCTGAACAGAATACAGAGGGTAGACAGAAGTTGGAAAAGAAAACGAAACGGATGAATACAAGAGATGTGATAGCCCGTAAACTTGGAATATCCACAGCTACATTAAGTAAATACAGAAGTATCATTAAATTACCTGATGATATAGCTGACCATATAGGACGAATGCTTGACAGGAAGATGATAACTTTTAAGGCTGCCTGCAAAATATCCCAATCTGGATTAAGTAAGCTTGATATTAGAACACTTTTGAGATGCATAGAAGAATCACCAGATATGAAGGTCGATATGGATAAACTGGAAATATTGCTCTGCAATAGAAAAAGAAAAGAAGGTGTCATCTTTCCAGTATACGATGATATATTTAAACAGGTTTTGGTTTCAAAGAATTTAAAACAGACGCTATGACGGTATAAATCTCTGAAAAGGTTGTTTTGCAGGCAAATATGAAGAAAATGTATTTAGTGACTGCTGTTCCTTAATTGCTCTGCAAAATGTAGTGACTGCTGTTTGGCGAAAGAGAAGAGGGTCTATGTATATTAACGGAAATATAGCTGTTACATTTGACAAAGACGGAAAATTTGTTGATTTGTTCGATAGAGAAAATAATATATTAGGGACAGATTATAGCTGTTTAGATAGGGAAATGTTAATTAATAATAATACAATTGAAATTGGAGAAAAAAAGAAACGCATTCAAGCAGTATCTATAAAAGATCTAAGGATTGTATTCGAACAGCTTTTGTCGGCTGTATATCAAATATATGGTAAATATAATATATATATTGATTATGGAAAATTGAATTCTGAGTTATTAGTTAATCAATTGATATTTGATATATTATTTGATAAATATTCAGATCATTGTCTGGCTAATAAAATGACAAAAAATAAATATTCAGAAATAATTAGTTTAAAGTTTGGAGATATCAATCTTAAAGATAATATAAACAAGATTATTGAAAGAAGCATGAAGCAAAACTACCAAATGATGAAATCTCCACAGCTCAGAGAAGAGCTTTTGCAATTAGGGGTGTATCCTGATAATTACGACAAATATTTTACACCTGTATCCAGAGAAAATATTAGCAAAAAGAAACCCAAATATGTATGGGATCATTTATTTTATAATCATTATATGATTACTTACAAGCAATATCGGCGCCAGCTTACAATGGACAGCCATAATTATTCTTATGAAACATTTTTTGAAGATTTAGGCCAATATAATAAATTTGTAGAAATATTGCTGCCTGTTGATAATGAATCGCCAGAGAAATATTTTTATATGACGATGGATTATTACCATTTGGAGTTTTATAAGAAAATAGATTTTATTTTTAAACTTATTAGCAATACACCTGAATCGGCAATATCAAATATTGACAAAGAGCATTATTTAGTAAAATATTTTCATCCTATAGTATTAGTGCCAATAGTAAATGATAACAAACTGGTTTATACTTATAAAGCTAAATATTATAAAATGCTTTTTTTCATTGAAGAAATGCTGTATCAACAAATGAAGGGTATGAGTGAGAGTGAATTAAGCGACAGCGATTTTGGCATTCAGCTATTTAATTATCAATTAATGCGGGCTAAAGCATATGAGCTGTTTAAGTATCATTATGAATTTGTATCTTCCGATTATAGTGATATAAAAAAATTTATTTCTCAATGCTACAATATGCGGACATACCATGATTCAAATGAAGTTTGGAAGATGATAAAAGGCAAAGAATGGAAATATTTGGATGTTGAAACCAAACGCGATTTAAAAAAGTTAATTAAGAAATTTATATCAGTAAACAGTGCTCTATTTTGGAAATCTTCTAAAAGGGAGTATGGTATTCCTAAATAACGATATAGATTAGCAAAAAACCGGATTCTTCCGGTTTTTTTATTTTGGTGTGCCCGGTGGGCACACGTTCTAACGGGTGAAAGTCCCCAATCCGCCCGGCAGTGGGAAGGATACAGCCGAAGCCAAGGGTGTCCATCGTGAGGTGGAATCTGAAGAAAGGATTAGGC
>CAJTCR010000123.1 GCA_910574915.1 Eubacteriaceae bacterium | reverse complement strand
TCATCACTGAACTCTATATGTATGGTTTTCATTGCAATACCTCCGTATAAATTGATACCTTTATTATACAGGATATGGTACTGCAATGCATTAAAAAATGAACTATTTGCCATAACCCATTGGGTTAAATACTCGAAATACGCAAATGCTCAGCAAAACAGCATAAGTACTAGCTTTGGATTTGGAAATGCGAGGCTGGGTTCACGGATTCAGGCTCTAATTAGCCATGACCTGCTTCATGCCCTGCGATTTTGCTCATGTGAGATAAAGAAGTAAAAGAAGTGTAAAAAATTTTGCCGTTCCCTGTCCGGCTGACTGCCGGACGGGTCGGGCTTTAGTCGGACAATTCTACCTTGCCGACAAAAGAGTAATAGATTTCGATTTCCTGTCTGCGGAGCTTCCCCCGGCGTTTCCCGTCAAGGGCTTCCGATTCGTGGATTACGATTTTCTCCACAAACTCCCGTAACAGGGTAGGGGTGAGTTCCTCAAAGCTGGTGTACTTGCGGACTACTTTCATAAACTTCTCGGCGTTCGCCGTGGCTTCCAGCGTCCTTGAAAGCTCGCCCTGCAGAACGGCGGCACGCTCTTTCAGTTCCTTTTGCTCGGCTTCATAGTCTGCCGAAAGTTCCGTGAAACGCTCGTCCGATATGCGCCCCGCCACGCTGTCCTCATACAGCCGCTTGAAGATAGCGGAGAGTTCCGCAATCCGCTTTTCTGCCGCTTCCAGCTCTTTCTTCTTGGCGGCGTTCCGGCGTTTGCTCCCGTCCTCGGTCTGCTCGGTCAACAGCTTCATAAACCGTGCTTCGTGCTTTGCGGCGTAGCTGGTGACTTTCCGTAAGTTCTCGGTCACTCCCTCGGTCAACAGGTCGGTGCGGATAAAGTGCGCCGTACAGTCTGCCGTGCGCTTCTTGTAGCTGCCGCAGTCGGCACAAAAGAGTATGCCGGAGAACAAGCCCACTTCATCATAGCGGTTAGGGCGTTTGCGCTGCTTGCGCAGCTCCTGCACCCGTTCCCATGTGTCCCTGTCGATTATCTGCTCGTGGTGGTTCTCGAAGATTGCCTGTTTGTCCTCGCTGTTGTAGATAATCTTGCTGCACTTGTAGGATTGTGTGGTGGTCTTGAAGTTCACAAGGCAGCCCGTGTATTCCCGGTTTTCAAGGATATGTACCACGGTATTCGCCGCCCATTTGCACTCATAGCCGGGGTGGTAGCGGCGGGTTCTCCCTGTCCGGCGGTATTCCAGCGTTCCCGGCGTGGGGATTTCCTGCTCCGTGAGCATACGGGCTATCTTGGTCGGTCCGTTCCCGGCAAGGCAAAGGCTGTAAATCTGCTTCACCACGGGGGCGGCTTCTTCGTCAATGATGAAATTTTCGTCCTCGTCCATGAGGTAGCCGTACACGGGCTTGCTTGTGACAGGCTTCCCACTCATGCCTTTTGAGCGTTTTACCGCCCGGATTTTCTTGCTCGTATCCCTCACCAGCCATTCGTTAAAAATATTACGCAAAGGTGCAAAGTCATTCTCGCCCTGTGCGCTGTCAACGCCGTCATTGATAGCAATGAAACAGACGTTTTTCTGTGGGAAAATCATTTCCGTATACATTCCCACTTGAAGATAGTTTCGCCCTAACCGTGACATATCCTTTACAATGACTGTTCCCACAAGCCCCGCTTCAATGTCGGCAAGCATGGACTGGAAGCCGGGTCTTTGGAAATTCGCCCCGGAGAATCCGTCGTCCGTGTACCATTTGAGGTTGGTAAAGCCGTTCTGTTTTGCGTAGGCTTCAAGAATTCTTTTCTGGTTGCTTATGGAATTGGATTCCCCGGAAAGCTCGTCCTCTGACGACCAGACGAATAGACGTAGAGGAAAACGCCGAGAAAAACAGGGAAAATGCCCGATTATCTGTCAAAACTCCGACAAAAAATGTAGAAAAAGTGGCCTACTCTGGCACACACCACAAAAAAACCGAATATCGAAACCACAAGCCGCGCAGTAACTGACGAACAATCAGCTACTGTGCGGCTTTTTTGTTTATAGATAACTCTGCCCTGGTGACGTAGATCGCCGGGGCTTTTTTCATTTAGACAGGAGGCTTTGAAAATGCCGGAAACTTTGAATCTGAATTACTACTACGGGAATGAAGCCGACCAGTACAGCTTCTACCGCATCCCGAAAATCCTTTTGACCGACCGCCGCTACAAGGGCGTATCGCTGGAAGCAAAGGTGCTGTATGGCCTGCTGCTTGACCGCATGGGGCTGTCTGCCCGCAATGGCTGGCTGGACGATAACGGGCGCGTGTTCCTCTACTTCACCCAAGAGGAAGTCATGACCATGCTGGACTGCGGCAAGGACAAGGCGACGAAGCTGTTCCGCGAATTGGAGGGCATCGGCCTTGTGGAACGGAAAAAGCAGGGCCAGGGACACCCCGCCCGGATTTACGTTAAGAACTTCATTCTGGAGCCGGAACACTCTGCGCCGGTTCAGACTGAGGAAAACCAGCAGTCAAGACCGCTTGACAGTGCCGCAGTCAAGACTGCTGAAAAACCGCAGTCTGCACCCCTGAAAACCAGCGGTCAAGAGTGCGGTTTTTCCGCCCCTAATAATACTGATATAAATAAAACTGAAAAAAGCGATACTGATCTATCCATCACACCCCCTGCCCCCTCAGCGGTTTCTTCCCCTGCTGGTAAACGCGCTCCGCGCAGGATGGGATTGGATGAGATGGAAAGCTACCGCGAACTGATTTTAGAAAATATTGACTATGACATTCTTCTGGAACGGAACCCCTACGACAAGGACTTGCTGGACGGCTATGTGGAGTTAATGCTTGAAATCTGCTGCTCCACACGGGAATCTGTCCGTATCTGCGGGCAGGAAGTACCCACCGAGGTTGTCAAAAGCCGGTTCCTGAAGCTGAACAGCGAACATATTGGCTACGTCATGGACAGCCTGAAAAGCAATACTGCCAAAATCGGCAATATCAAGGCATACACGCTGGCAGCACTCTACAACGCCCCCGTCACGATGGGGCAGTATTACACATCCCTTGTCAGCCACGATATGGCGCATGGGCTGCTGGACGGTTAAGCCGCCCGGCGCTTTGCAATACATCAATCAATAACTTCTCGGAATCTCAATGAATGAGATTCCAACCGAAGATTGACAACTGAATATGGTGCAGGAAAAGAAATTAGAGAAAAAAGGACATAAACATTGGACATAGCGGATACTATGCCTTGAAAAATCTTATGGAATCGCTTAATATATCATTATTAGGCGGCTAAACCTAAGAATGATTTTTGAAATGCCTTGACGGAGGGCATTTCCCAGGCATCAAGGTGTTGGAGCATCATGATGCCGTAGAGGCGGCAGTACCACATCTTCGTAGAGCGGTGCCTGCCGTCTTCTAATTTATAGTCCTCTTTCTCGCGCTTGTTGGAGCGCTCCACGGAAGTTCTTCTATCATATTCCGTTTCCCACGCTTTAGAGTCCCTTGGCGGTATGTTAAATAACCTTGGATTGTCATCAGTAAAGATGTGTACGGTTCTACCATATTTCGCCGGTGAACAAGGGTGTTCACAGAAGCAGCCACGTTTCCGGTTTGATTTAGGACAGCGATATTTTGCCCGGTGTTTGGCAGCTTCATATCCATCTTTATGCATACGTAAGCCCAACTTACAGACAGGGACACCATCGTCATCGATTGTAAAATCGTCCTTATAGGTAAAATGCCCGGTATGTCCGGGATTGAGGTCGATAAACGGTGTGATATGTTCTCGTCTGCAGTATTCATAAACAGCGTAAGCGTCGTGTGCAGAATCCAGAAGGAGCTTTTCAATCTGGAATTCCGGAAGATACGCTTTCATGGTGAAAAAGGAATGCAGGAAGGAAAGCATGTCATGCCGGGAGGCCCGTTGTAAAAGCGGAAACACAGGGAGGTCGCTGAAGGAATCGGAAGCCACATACATGTAGAGGTGGTAGCCGAAGAAATAACATTCCCGGCGGGAGTCCCATCCCCAGTTACAGTCGGGCTGGGAATAATGGCGTTTACAGTCACAAGAAGAACGGCCTTTCTCCTTACAATGGCAAATGCGCTTTTTCCGCTGCTGTGCGGCAGTACGGACAGGGGTGCCGTCACCGGCAAGAGCCAGGTGCCGGGGATTAATCAGCCCCCTGTGGATGGATTGGTCCAGGAACTGCTGCTGATAAAGGCGGAAAATAAGGAAGAAGGGATTTTGCGGTTTTAATTGCCAGCGTTCCAGCAGGGGAAGAAGCTTGGAGGCCATGCTGGAAGAGTCGCAGGGAGTCTTATCGCCTTTCTTTTTGCCTTTGGGAGTTTTCTTTATCTTAGGGAACCGGTCTTTCGGGGAAAGGTTGTTGGAGTCATGCTGCCAGATGCGGGAAAAGAAATCATAAAAAGTACCGACACCAGGGGTATTCCCGAAAGAGAACCCGCTGAGGATGGCATAAAGGGGAGTTTCCTTAAGCATGCGGCACCAGACAGTGATGGAAGTAACTTTCAGTTTCAAAGCGAGCAGATAGGAGCGCAGCATGCAGGAAGGGAGCCTTGGTTCCGGGCCAAAAACAGAGTAACATTCCTGCATGACAGAATCCGTCTTGGAAAGATCAAGATACCAGAACTGCACGATATAATCCCAGGTGCTTTTGGGAAGCGCAAAGGGATCCAGGTAAAATTTAAGGAACTGGGATACGAAAGTATCCTGAAAGGCGGCATGACCGCCAGGGTTACAAGGTAACATCAAAAATCGCCTCCAATCAAAAAAGTACTTTTTGATCAAAGGCGCGTAGCGCCGCATTTTTTGACTGGTTTGTCAAGTGTTTTTGAGAAAAAAGTGGGTGATTTTTGAAAAATAGGTTCTGAAAGCCCCATGAAATAAGGGCTGAAGATTCCGAGAAGTTATCAATCAAACCAAAGGAGGACTTTTGCATGGAACATGAAATCAACATTCTGGTGGTGGAACCGGGCAGACCGCCCAGGCCGGCACGGGTGGACTACTCGCTGGAAACTTTTTTACAGATTGTTGGCGGGGAGCTGGCAATGGGCTGTTTCCTGCCCCAGCGGGTTATGCTGCTCTACAACGAGGACGCCAGCCGCCAGGGACTGCCGCCCAACCGCTGCAATCCCTTTGTAAACGAGTGGATCAGCGGTACATTCCTGCTGTGCGGGCTTTCCGACGGGGAGGGCTTCTGCTTCCTTTCCCCTGCCGAACAGGAAGATACAAGACATTTCAACAAATGGAAGGATCATATTTCTTTGTCAAATTACTGATTTCTATTTGAACCTTACTAAAAACATTGCTGTTTTTAGTAAGCAACGAAGTATTATTTTCGGATTCTGACAAAATAACTTTGCTAACAACAAAAATTGCGTCTTTTATCATTTCTTTTTCGCCTATATCAGGTATGCCAAGCTCTTTATACTGCTTTTTTAAGTTTGCATATGCATTCAGTAAGATGATATCCCCAGTATTCATAAAACGAAAATCTTCAATATGTTCAAGTACCCAGGATTGAGGGATACCAATATACTTGGAAAAATCATCTTTCTGATTGTTTCGTCTTGTTTTTCTGTATAGCGTTAATACCTGAGAAATAGATTGGTATGTAGCATAAGCTTCAACAACCTTTTCTGCCGTAATCCCAGATAACAATTCTTCAATCATCTTTTTATCAAACAATGCATTTTTACCACGTTTAGCAAGACTTGCATTTTTATTTATCCAATATCCGACATAATATTGGATAGCTTTTTCCAACTGTATTGTTACTTTATCCTTGATTTCGCTCCCACGCTCTGCCATATAATTAGCCTCATTACTCTGCCTCTCAAGAAAATACCCACATTTTAACAATTGCTGTTGCAAGTCTCGAACTATTGGATGATTGGCAATAAAATAGCTATCACGAATGGGAGTTTGAGAATTTAAATATTCAGTTATTCTCATTCTTTCGCTATAATCTGCAATAGATATTACCCTAACAAGCACATACACCGATTCGTTCAGTTTCCCTTTTTGCATTGCATTATAAAGAACATTTACTGACTGACATCCATTGACAACAGAAGCTCCATCCAAGATGATCTCGCTTGAAGCTGGACTGTTTTTTGCTTTGTCACAAATAAAGACTACTCCGTTATTGTAAAAATAGAACATATCTGCTTGATCAGTTGATGTAGCCGTTCTATTAATGCCTATATTAACATTCGAACCATATTCATAAAGACGAATATTTTCATCAAAAATCGTTGCAATATTACTGGCAATTGACTCCACAAGCTCCCTTCCATTGACAAAGCCAACTAATGAGTCGATTTTTCTCCCCTGTACATTATAAGCAGACTGCATTTGTTTATATTTTAGGGTGATTGAAATATTGTTTTTGCGGTTTAGCTTTTCATAAATGTTAGAGATCGCATCTCTGTCATGATAAATAATTTCCAAATTGCTACCGGTATCACGCTTAAAAACTTCAGCATTACTTTCTACAATAGACCTATTGGCAATGACCCCTTTGTTATAGCTCACAAAACATATCCTAAAATTCGTTATTACCGTGTTTTCGAGTTGCCTTTTAAATTCTTCAAACTTTTGGTTTTTTCCAGTATACGGCTTGTCATTTGATATTAAAGTTAAGAAACCATTCCATGTTTTTAGTATATCGCCTTGATCAATCTCACAATTAATATTTTCTTTTTTGGACGGAAGCTTATATTGCATAATTGTCAAAGCACTGTTGTCTTCATCTATTAATATAGAATCAATTCCCAGATCTCCATCTCCATCAATAATGGCCTCGGCAATATCTTGGGTATTCAACTTATAATAATTCTCCAAATACCAATGAGCAAATGCGATAGAATCTGTTTTATATTCATTGTCTGCTTTTATTAATTTCAACTTTTCAAGTATTTTTAAATAATAAGATTCGTATTTTGTAATTGCCATTTTTCTCTCCTTTTGTACCATTTTTATTTTCCGAACAAACCTTATTGGGATTCCTTGCAAATAACCTTTAATATTTGAAATTCTTATCTGATTTTCCACTCCACATATATGTTCCTGCCCCTAGGTTTTCCTTTTCACACATTATACCACATTCAACAACAAATATCTATAATACCACGACTTTACAACTTTTATAGATGATACCCTTGCTGCCGAATTAACTGTTTTAAGGCATTCATTATTGTTTTGGATTTTATGCTGTTTTCGATATTTTTCA
>CAJTCR010000122.1 GCA_910574915.1 Eubacteriaceae bacterium | reverse complement strand
CCACTCTTTTAAACGGTATTGTACAGCCACTGCTGTTGTTGCTGAGTTCATAGACTTACCTCCGTATAACGGTATCAAAAGTTAAGGCTTAACTTTTAATACTTATGATAGAAATATAGCCTATTGTCACACACTTTGCCCTCATAGTCGAGGTACGTACTATCTACCGTTTACTGATCATGTGCTATGTAGTGTACGTTTCATAAGATAGTTCTAATTTTTTGGATGCAGTTTTAAAATGTCTTGACAAGAAATTATCTGAATTATTTTGTTTATTTATTGTATTAACTGTAAATTTGTTATGTCATTGTTATAAGATTATTATGTTAAAACATATAAATTTTATAATTATTTAATTAACTACATTAATATCAACTACACGAAAGTATATTAATATTTAACGCTTTCTATTCTAACTTTAACATTTAGAGGACAACCATATAAATAAATCTTTTTACATTTTTACCCATAAAGAGATTTTAATTTAGTTTTTTCGTCAAATCAAACAAAAAACCCATTAAATTAAAGAATATTTTTTACATTTATATATTACATATTTTTTAAATTACAACCATATTATAATATATACATTTATTCTTGAAAAATATTTATTATACAGCTATATATAATAAATATATTACCTTATCAAGAATTTATGTATAAGATTATCAAATATAGCAGATGAATTTATCTTCCTTCAGATAGTATAAGTTCTATTTAAGCAAAAACCTTTTGAGAAGTCTGTGTAAAAATGACATTCTTTTAAGGAATATACAAAAAGGAGGTATAGATAATGAATAATGTTAATTTACAAGAAATGTATTATATTATTTGTGTGTCTAATATATTATGCAATGCTACGCAAGAATTATTTTACGTTATTTGTATAATCAGTATTCTATATATTACATATAGAATTGGTTATGAAAATGGTAAGAATGCAGAAGAGTAACTATTTCACCGCCTGAGAAACGGAACAGTTACTCCTTTGCAATATAACTATCAAATTTTAGGATAATCGTCTGCTATATGATAATCCTTTCCTTATATACTTTCTTAACTATTGATATCTTATATGACTTTGTTTTGGATGTCAATTATATGTTGTATGTAAGTGAACTACGCACAAGATAAAGATGATATAACTTATAATTAAGTGATTAAATTTGAATAATATTTTTATATATTCTTATTCAATTCCCCACCAAAATATGCTATACTCTTTTTAATCAGTGTAGACAGTATGGGGATAGTTCCTCGGTTGCCCTTTTTGGAGACGGAAAGGGGGATTCTATGAACACGTTAGAAGTTTTAACATTGCTGTTAGTAGTATTCGCAGCATTAACATACATAGATAATCATAACAACCGTAACTAGACAGGAAAAAAGCTATCCTCTACCGCAAATAGGGGATAGCTTGCTCTGTTATAACTTTTAGTTATTTCATCAAGTTTCCGTCTAGGGTAATGGGGACGTTGCAATATCTCCGTTACCTCTATACTGATTATAAGCTATATGACAGAATAATTCAAGTCAAAAATTTTTCAATTCTAATCACCTCTCTATGCGTTTTTCATGTCCTCAATGTGCAATTATCCACTTTGAACGTCTGAAAACTTCATACAGAAGATTTTTATTAAATAAAAAATCATAAATTGAAAAACACTTATATAATTAACAATATATAATAACTGGACTCCCAGTAATATTTCTATTATTGGAATCAGTATCAAGTATCCAAATAATAAATTCCACAGATATTTTTCTATACAAGATACCAGGATCACCAGAATGAGGATATCTTAACCAAATTGAATTATCCTTAAATAAATCTTCGTAATGGCAACTTAAATTTTTGCCGCCAAAAACCTTTATATTAGATGCCGTGCACTTAATAGTTATCCTATCGTAATTATTATGTCCTATTTTTATCTCAAAAATCAATTTATCATCATCAAAAAAACTATCCTCATCCCATCTAACTTTTTCTAAATCATCTTGAGTTAAGCTACACGCTGTATGCCCATCTTCAAATCTAACATATTCAAGTGTCCCTCTTGAAATTATGTATGATAAAGGTACAATTGTCAAATCAGGAGATAAATCTTGTAATTTTCCTTTACGTTTTAACGTTTTCAAAACATATGACATATCCTTCGATTCCTTGTTTACTTTTCGAAAAGGAGAAATTTTTATATCTGCAGATAATGAATCTTTTTCCGCATTAATGTTAATATTATTTAAGCTAAATGTTCTAACAAGATCAGTAAAATTCATATTAATTTCCGTCTCTAATAATAAATTATGCATTTTGTTTTCCGACAAATAAAGCAGCATTTCGTTATCCTCCTTTTTAGAGTATTTTTAAATAATACTACACCCAGAACCAATTTGCAACCATACATGACAGATTTTCACCAAAATATTTATACTCACATACAGATACACCCTCCCATCACACACACAAACCAATGCACCTATATCTAAATACAAATATACAAACAGGGGTCATATTACAAAATACAACCCCCATAACTCTTACATCTACTATAATCCTATAACCCTTACACCATCGGCAATTTATTTCTAAAATGTTCCGTTAAATCTTTCTTATTTCCCGCATCTTCCACTTTATCCTCAGATGCATACATCATCTTTGGAATATTAACCCTGTTACTGGTCTTAATCTTCAATCCAATGTCTACAACCTCCGTCTTTTCCATCACATTATTAACAAGATCAGTCCATTCTTTTCCAGGCAGTTTAAAGTCTAAGAATTTTCTGTTTTCTTTCGTACGGTAGCTGCATACAGCATCTATAATAAAAACATCCCCGGAATGCTCATTATTATGGATAATCAGGTAATCGCCATCCTGCATATCATGTTCTGTAAAGAACTTTTTCAGCGTATTTTTGCACATGAAATCAAACTCAAAATACTCCATCCGTCCATAAAATCTTACAGCATATGGGGATGACTTTCCATTTCGCGGTACTTCAATGATCTGAATTAATTTATATTCTGAGCACAATTATTAAAATCCTCACTTTCTATTAATCATAAAACGATAAGGCAGTCTAATCTGCCTTACCGTCAATCATATTTTCCAATTTACTATCAGTTTCCATATCAGCATCCGTTCTATTTACTTCCTGACTATCTCCAGATGTATTCTGTTCTTCCTTAATTCTTTCCGCTTCTATACGTTCCATTTCCAAGCTGGTATCTGTTGTATATGGACTCCTATCTATAATCGTCTGTTTCGACATAGCACCGCATTCATGCTGCATCTTCATGTTTTTCATGTCAGACTTGTTATCAACTGGACGGTTTACATTGAATGAAACTGATATGCTGTCAAATACTTCATCTGTAATGGTAATGCCTTTAATTTCAAGCAATTTCCGCATATATTCCAATCGTTTAGCAAATCCCTCCTGCATACTTGCAATATACTGTTTGCAGAAATTGTCTGTCTGCTGGTAAAGCATAGTGATACTTGTCTCCGAAACGTTTGAAACATTCGATTGTCCGAGTATCGAACTTGGCACACACGCAACACTAAAGAATTGCTGAATGATATAATCCAGTTCCAGCTTGATAGAATCCCTGTCCATATCCGCCGATGCATATTTGAAATCTGATCCATCCTCAAGATTCAGCACAGTACCAACAATGTTATTTGGTATAGATGAATCTATCCTTTGCCCGCTAACGACTCCAAGCGGATTCAGTGACAGTGTAGTTACTGCATCATCCAGTTTTGATAAAAGATTCTCAATCGTATCCATCAACGGAATTAAGTCCAGAATAAACGGATCACCGAATTTATCATACCTTGACTTATCCATAGCCGAATACCAGATAGGAAGCCCCGTTAAATTAACTTTTGTATCAACCAGTTTTTGATTCTCATATACTTCTACCCGATCTGGATAATATATAACATAATTATCTTCTCTTGTTTCTTCATCCTTCCAGTATTCAATAAAACTTATATATGTACCATGCCCGTCATAAACCGGATAGGAGTCTTTATTTCTTATGATTTTTGAACGTATAATATCGTTATCATCCAGATAGACGTACTCGAATGCGTCTCCATAGCTCACAAGTTCCTTTGCAACTTCCATATCTGTTTTATTATAGCTGCCCTTTTTGTAAACTTTATTCAGAAATGACACAAGCTCTTTGTCACCTGTCAGCGATACCGGATTAGAACAGATATAACCCGTATGGAACCTTATAATACTCTTCAAAGTCTGCAATATGATCTTAGCTGTTTCAAATGTCTTGCCCTTAAATTCAAAATTAGGACGTGCAAGTATCGCATGTTCCCTCCGCAAATATTCATCAATGCTGCTGATTCTGGAAATCCTGTCTACATGCTTATTCTTCTTAATTTCTGATTCAAACCAGTATCCGTTATCTCCCATTATTCTGTCCTTCACCTTCCTTCTGTCTGGATTTTTAAACAAACCTTTTATATGATCCCCTAATTTCAATATGGGGTTACGTTTTTCATTTTTCACTGTCTGTCCTTTCCATGCCAGATGCACTTAATCAGACGCACTCCATCAGGCAGCTTCTTTTTCTCTGTAATGGCTTTAACCGCCTTGTCTTCCAGACGGTTCTTTGTGTCAAATGGCATAGTTCCATTATCATAATCGAAAATATATTCCTTTACTGCATCTGCCATATAGAACACGCTCCCGCCATTGTTAATATAATCCGTTAAAGCTGCATCCAGAATGCTTTTATATTCTGTATATTCCATATTTATTTCTATAATTTCCTTTCAAAAATGCCTCTGTATGCGTTTTTCAGTACATTAAATGTAATATATACCGCTTGCAATTCCTTCCAACGCCATACAGAACGCTAATACCCTGTCATCTTTTGCACCCGCTACAGCCTGAACTTTTCCATTATTATCTACCTGAAATGATTTCATTTCGTTCAATAGTGCTTTTGAGTTTACACACACTTCTCCCTTTTCAAACATTTCAACAAATCGGTTTATAATGATTGGTCTGCTTTTGGCACTTGTCTCAAATCCAGGCTTCTTTCTCATTTTTCCTTTTGCATCATATGAACGATACTTATAAAGGTTAATATATCTGTTATTTGAGTCATACAGCTTGTCTACAACTGTATGTCCAGCAGACAATTTTTCTACTACAAGCAGACATGTATTGTAATATTTTCCAATTTCCCTAACCAGTTCAGCAAAAGCATACGGCTTGATTTTATTGTTTGCAAACTCTAAGCATTGGAACCCGTCTTCATCCACAATAGTAATCACACTGTTATCTGATCCAATCCCCTCGCCAGTGTCAACGCCTCCATAATACTTTTTACCAGCCTTCGGATATTTCCAGATAGTAATGCTGTTCTTCCACTTTCTAAAAACAGGGGATAATTTATCAGGCAGTTCAAGTTTTGGAGTATCATCGACATAATTTAGACGTGACTGTACAGACTGTAAGTCAAAGATATTATTTCCAGATACAATGAAACTTTCCATTGCGTTAGACGGATATTCCTGTCTGAATTTCTCCAATCCGATATTTGCTATTTTCATCCTCCTCCACATCAGCTTCATTAATGCAAGCGGATTCTTTTCACCATTCATTTTATGGTACAATGCCAGTTCCTCCTCATCCAGATCATCCACTACAAGATAGCGTCCATTCCGATTTTTATAAATTTCTGAATTTTCTTTATATGCTTTTAAGAATAAATATTTATCATCCAGCCACGAAAAGAAAAACGGCTTATATTGTGATTCTTTGTTTACAGCTTTCATCCATAATTCAAACCACATATTCATTCCATTGCTTGTAGACTCTAATACCATCTGTCCGTCTGGACGCAGTGCAGCTTCAATAGCAACTAATTGATTCTTTAATTTATCATCATCCATGAACGCTACTTCTGTCAGGTGGACGTATCTTAATGTGCTTCCCCTTGCAGCATCCTTGGAACCGCATACACAGCATATGATCCTGCTTCTGTTTTCAAGCAAAAGTTCTTTTCTGTTATTCGCAACATCCCTTATTTTTACTACTGCACTTAAATCATCATACATGGCTTTCAGCTTCTTAAATACAATATCTACTGTATCAAGTGAATAACTCATGATCATACATACTGTATCAGGCTCTGTGTGTGTTAAATACAAACTATATGCCAAAGCAAAACTTGTGACTCCGAGCTGTCTTGATTTGCTCACCAGATTATATTTAGTAAAATTCTTTGACAGTACTTTTTGATGATATGTTGGCTCAAATGGTACTTTACGCCCCTCTTTGTCAACAATCACACAAAAGTGTTTGATCCATAAAATAGGATCAGCTACAATACGCTTCAATTTATCTTCTCTAGTCATTTTCTAATTTCCTTTCTTAATCAAAAGCTGCATAGCAGTATCATCCCTGTCATGCAAATTCAAATCCATTCTGGTACTGTTTTGGTATATAAAAACTTTCATATAGTAATTTACACTACTTTACAAGATTACGAAATAAAGCCTTGCCGCCGAAACAGTGACATCAAGGCTTCTATTATGCTATTTGACTTTATTGTAGTTTCGATGTTTTGCACGAAAGTGGCAAAAAATACCTGCTCACGAATCTGCCTGCTGAGAATAAACCGAAATTCCTGGGCGCTTTCACCGCGGTATTTTGCAAAATCTTTCTCCTGATATGGCAAAAGCTTCATGGCGCAGTATGCAAGATTGATCAGGTTTACCAGCATTTCAATTCCTTTTTGGCTGCGGACCATATAGCTGCATAATGACCAGAAAGTCTTTTGCTCGTAATAGCTGACTTCAATCGGCCAACGAAAATTGTATAGGAACAGTGGGATATACTGCATCCATTCACTCCCGGTCTGGTTCAAAGGGGATTTTTGCTGTCATGCACAAAATATCTGCAGCCGCTCTGGGGACACTGTGCTAAAAAACAGCCGCCTGGAGCCTCCTTCCCTGGCGGAAGCGGTAACATATGCAAGGACTGTCCGCTCTCCAAATATATTTGTAAGGACGCGGCGCATTCCGGTAAAATAATCCCCGATTTTTTCGCCGGAAAGGAGAAAATCTTCATGGATAGAGAGCTTTTTCCCATGTTTTGCAGGCCTGCCGCGTTTTCCTGCGCGTTCAGGCGGCAAGTCATAAATGACAGAATCGCTGCGGGCATTGCAAATGATGTCCAGTGTGGCATAGTCATCCGCTAAGCGGAGCAGATCCTTTTTTGCATACCAGCTGTCACATAAAAGGATGACATTGCGTTTT
>CAJTCR010000121.1 GCA_910574915.1 Eubacteriaceae bacterium | reverse complement strand
CTTACGTTCTTTTTGAGCGGTAGGTCTATTAAAGTTACCCTTCTTCAAGAAAATCTTTTTTATTTTCCTCTTGACATTTCACCAAATTGCTTTCTCCCACATAGGGCGGTGCATGGTTTATAGTTGCTATGCTGAAAAGGGGTAGCAGCATTTAGCATACTGCCCCTAAACTGCTCATTACTCACTCAAACTCATTAAGATAGCTTTGTAATAAATTTGCCAACTTCCCGATATGCACACCGTCAACAAAAGAATGATGTACTTGTACTGAAAACGGAAGCATTACTTTTTCGTCACGGATAAAATATTTCCCCCAGTCAATCATTGGGGTAGCGTTATCCTTTTTCCCGGATTCCGTATGCGAAATATGGGTAAAAGAAACCCACGGAAAGGAAGAAAACTGGTAAATGTCATTCCCCATAGGTGCGGTAAAGCATTCTTTTTGCTCCCTTACGGTACGGGCTGCAAGTGAAACATATTCCTCTATGGTGTCCTGCATTTCCACATTGACTACTTTGAAAAGCTCGCTGCCATTATCAAGGTAGGTAAATGATGTGTTGATTTTGTCATAGATAACGGGCTTTCCCTCCCAAAAACGGCAACGAAATTCCTCAATCTCATTCGCGCACTTTGTCACGGCGAATACAAAAGAAAATGTAAAGGAATAGCCCCGTTCTTTGATTCTCCGCAAAAAATTTGTAATATCCAGCTCAAAGGTTACACAATACTGTGGCTGCACACTGTTTCTGAAAATCTGACAGTGCATAGCCCGATTCCATGTTGCTAAATCAATTTCTCTCATAGAATATTCCTCCTGTCGTAATATGGGTAAATATGTGTTCTTTATCTTCGCATATTTTCCCTGTGGTTATTATATCTCTATTGTTGTATGATGTCAATATGTTGTATGATGTCTATGGACAAAAAAGAGAGCTTACACATTTGTAAGCCCTACTAAGTAGAATACTATTCTATTCCCAATTCCCGTATAGCGTGCATGATATGAATTTTCATGGCGTTTTTTGCTCCCTCCGCATTTCTCTGCTCCAAAAAATCCATAATCATACGGTGGTCGTTGACAGTATCTGTAACGGCTTTTTGGCTCATAGCCGATAGGGTAACGCCCTTTGCAATCGCTTGATAAAGAATGGGCATAAGTTGATTCATAAATTCATTATGCGTTGCCTGTGCAATCGCCTTGTGGAATGAATGTTCATTGTCTGTACGGTCTTGCCCGGATTTAATTTCCTGCTCAATCTTCTCACCGAAATCCAAAATCCTTTTTATTTCTGCGTCTGTACCCCGGATAGCTGCTAAATAGGCGGCTTCCGGCTCAAAAATCAAACGCATTTCGTAAAGGTCTTTTGCATTTACTTTTATATCCGATAGCTGCCCTAAGTTGGATTGTTGCTCAAATGCTGCTTGGGTGACAAAAGTTCCTTTTCCCCTCTGAATTTCAAGCACATTATAAGCTACTAAAATCCGTATGGCTTCTCTTAGGGTTGTCCGGCTGACATTCAATTCTTCTGACAATTCATTCTCATTGGGTAATTTATCCCCGGCTGAAAAGCGTTTTTCTATTGTTATCATAGACAATAATGTGTCTGCGATACTCTGTGAAAGCATTTTATTTTTCATGGGCTATATCACCTCGGCTTTTTTTGATATTATACTATGTGTAGCTGTCAACTTCAAACAAAATTGAAAATACTATTTATCAATCAAGAAAGATATATGCGATGTGTGGGATTCCGTAGTAGTCGGCACTGTGCGTAATGTGCATAACTTGCTATCTTATGGAGTTGTGGGAAAGTCTGTTTGCAGAATGTGGGAAAGCTGCACTTTAGCTTTTCCATGTTCTGTGAACGGACTTTTCCATGACGAAATAGCAAGTTATACACATTTCCACGGTGCTTGTCTTTTGGTCTTTGGCTTCTTTGGTTCGGAATAGTGTGGTGCTGGCGGTCTATCTCTTGTTTTCGGTTGCTTGCTTCTTTACCGTACATGAGCATTTACACAAGGTACATAATCTTGCTAAAAAAGCGGCAATCCTTTTCATAAAAGGAAGCTACCGCTTAATTATCTTTTTGCAAAATCTATTTTATATTGGTAATTGTCATTTCAAGGCTCTTTCAAAAATGGTGTAGTAGTGGTGTAGTAAGCACCTCATTGAGCCGTATAATCATTGATTTTATGGGCTTTTCCGGGATTCTTCAAGATACTGCCGTGACATATAAACAGAATTTTAATCATTGTGCTAAAACCTCCGTAAATGCTGTATTTTCAAGTGTTTTCAATACTTTTAAAAATCTGACTGGCATAAAATGCTTCCCGATATTTCACATTTTGACACTTTTTGCCACTTATCTTTATGGTCATTTTCTGTAAAATTCTCTGTAAAACAGCCTGTATTTTCGAATTTACAGAACGGCTTTTTCCAGGCTTTTGACCTCTTTCTTTACATTATCAAAATCAATATGTGTATATGTATTTAATGTTACGCCAATATCCGAATGCCCCATAAGATACTGAAGATGTTTTGGATTCATGCCGCTTGATGCACAATGGGAACAATAGGTATGCCTGCATACATGGGGAGTTATTTTAGGCATCTGTACCTTATAGATTTTATTGTATTTCTCTACGATGTGCTGAAAATATTTCTCCCAGTGTAAGGCCACCATTGGCATATCATTCTTATCCAGATACAAGAAGCCTGTTTTCCCACCTATCATCGGTTCCACTTTCGGACTCTTCCTTTTTTCAATAATACGCCTGAAGCATTCACATACATCCTGCGACATAGGTATCACCCTTGTCCCCGCATTTGTTTTTGTTGGTTCAATTACATATTCCATACTGTTTGTCCTCTGCAGCTGGTGGTCAATATTAATTGTACCTTCTTCAAAATTAATATCCTTTACTGTCAGCCCCACAAATTCAGAAATACGCATTCCGGTATAAAACAATATATAAATGCCTTCGTAATATTTTGAAAAATGCTTATCATTTTTTACAAATTCCAGAAACTTCCTTTTTTCATCATGTGTAACCGCTTCCCTTGTAACACTGTCATTGACAATCACGGTCACAAGCTGAAAATCAAACGGATTGCGGCGTATCAGGTCATCATCGACTGCCATTTGGAATGCTGGCCTTAAAACCCCTCTGATCGTGTGGATGGAACTGTAGCTTCTCCCGTCCTTATCCTGTAATTTTATCAACCAGCCCTTGGCATCCGACAGCTTCACTTTATCAATCCTTTTTGCTCCAAAATCTTCCTTTTCCAGAATATTCATAACTGTTTTATATCCGGCCCTCGTTGTTGGCCTTACGCCTGTCTTTTGAAGGACATATTTTTTTACAAGTTCCAGAACTGTAAGCTGCCCTCCATATGGTACAATCCCGTCATCAATATTTCTCTGCACTTCCCGCTCCTTTTCCCGCAGGGACTTGCATTTTCTCTTCCCTTTTGGCAGAGGATCAGTCGCTTCAAGCTTCCAACTGTATAAGCATTTCGGTTTTCCGTTCATATCTACATAATCATATTGATATAATCCATCTTTGCGCTGGCATTCCCCATTTCTTAAAATCCGTCCTTTACTATCTCGTCTTTTTTCACTCATATTCTATGCTCCTTTCGCAACAAAGAAGCTCTAGTGCAATATCAATATAGTATCACAACCAGAGCTGTTTTACCATTGTTATTTGTGTTTATTAACTTGTGTGTTGTAGTTATATATTTATATTGAGCTTGTTTCGTTTAGGAATTTTTCAAAATTTTCACGTTTGATCATTTTTCTGCCGCCATTTTGAATCACAAATTTATATTCTGATTCCATATAATCATTCGTCATTCTATGTAGTTTATTCTCACCAATATTAAAATACAAAGATGCTTCTTTAACAGTTAATAAAAATCTTTCCCATATAGGCACTTCCATTTCTTTACTACTCAATAAATGTCGTCCTCCATTCAAAAATATTCAAAATTTTAATCCATTTTCTATAATCATCTTCTATATTTTTCTATTTTCAGTATTCTTTATATTCATATTTGTGGCCATGCCCCTGGGCGGTACAAACGATCATGAAAGCATAACTTTCATATTTGTATCCATGCCTCTGTGCGCCACAAACAATCATGAAAGTGTAACTTTCATACTTCTTTTTCCAAAGGCACCACCACCTCAAGCAATGCCTTTATAATTATTTCATCATCCACCATTCCCAAATACCATCACCAACTATTTTTTCTATTTACTTCTTCAATCTTCCAAGTTCTTTCCTATACAAAGCTTCCATCCCATCAAAAGTCTTTAATTTATCCCTATACCTGTTCTTTATCATCCCAATAGAACTAATTAATTCCTTATACTTTTGACGGAACTGTTCAATAACCTTCATTCCTTCTCTCAATCTTCTGTTTTCATCCTCCAGTTTCCCATTCATTTTCTTTAATCTCTCTACTTCACTGTATAATAACTGTTTTTCTGTCCTGCTTTTATTAAACATTACTTATTTCCTCCGTCTATGTAAATCGGACAGTATCAAACTGTCCAGATATTAATTTCTATGTGAAACACTTTCATTTTCATACATTTAATCCAATACCCAGAGAGGCTTTTACACCTCCCGGTTATCTAGTGTGCTCTCGGAAACTCGAACCCCTTGTTCTATAAGGCTTCAAAAATTTCCGAAATCACATTTTCACCTCTATTTTTTACCTTCATTTTGTAACATTTCCGCTTTTAAATAACTTCCTGCTCTCTAAAAATATTTCTTATTTTTTCAAAAAACAGCTTGACAAATACCCCGAAATGTGCGGCCGTTTTCGCTGATAATGCCAGCGAAAACGGCCCTTTGTTTTATAAGTATCTTCACTCTTTCTCTTATAAAACAAAGGAGGTCACATTTTATGTTCAAACCCGAATTATGGCAGAGCCATGACGAGTATAGAACCATCATCACTACGATTGGCCGCAGGCTTTCCCGTAACAACCCTAAATATTCCTTTAACGAATATGATGCGGAACGCCAGAAACTCTTAAACCTCAATCTTGACCCGCTTTTGGATTATATCCCTGGTTTTTATTCCCAGAGCGGCCGCCCTGCAAAACACCAGGCACAGATCCTGCGCTCCCTGATCCTTTTTGTCCTGCTTTTTAATAAAACCAAAGCACGCACAAGCCTTACTTTATGGGTACGTGAAGTCCTTCCCAACCCCATTTCCCTGGCTGTCCTTATTGGCTGCTCCTCTCTGGATGAACTGCCGCCCCTCGGCTCTTATTATGATTTCATGAACCGCTTCTGGATGGGCACGAGGAACCTGTATTCCCGCACGGCGCTTCTTCCGGCAGGCAGAAACGGCAAAAAACCAAAAAAACTGATTGGCGCCGATGGAAAACTGGAGGAACCGCAAGACCCCTGCACGGTTACCTGCAGGGATATCGCAAATGATATCCTGGACGGAAAGCCTGCCGCTGACAATCCACATGCCGCACTCCAGAAAATCTTTTCCATTCTTGCTGTACTGCCGTCTGTCCGCCTTGGGCTGATTGATGCGCAAAACCTTACCCTCTCCGGTGACGGCACCGCTGTAGTTTCCCATTCCTCCCCTTACGGCAGGCATCTTCACTCCTGCGGCAGGGACTGCCCGTTCCGGGATGGCTGCGGACGCCATTATTCTGGCCCGGATGCCTCATGGGGATGGGACAGCGATAACAAAACATGGTTCTTCGGACATACTCTTTATATGCTGTGCACCAGGAACAATGCGTTGAAAATCGAACTCCCGCTGTTAATAAAGTTTACCGATGCCAAACGCCATGACAGCAAAAACTTCCTTTATGCCATAGATGATTTCGGGCGCAATGCCTTTGGCATTTCACCGAAAAATGTCTGCCTTGACTCCGCACACGACAACATCCCAACCTATGAACTGCTGGAACACTTGGATATCAATGCGCTGATTGACATCAACGGCAGGGCAAAGTCATCAGAAAACGCCCCTGCGGATGTCACTTTTGACAAGGAAGGGCATCCTGTCTGCAAGGCTGGGCATGAAATGTGCCCCTGGGGAAATGATCCAGTCAAGGATGCTCATAAATACCGATGCCCCTGGAAATGCGGCCGTATTAAGGAATGCCCTTGCGCCGCCGAATGCTCCCCTGGCAGCTATGGGCGCACGGCCTACATAAAGAATAAAGGAGAGCTCCGTTTCCAGCCGCGCATCCCCAGGGATTCCCAGCAATATAAGGATATTTACAAGGAACGTACCGCCTGTGAACGCGTCAACGGCCGCGTTCTCAATGACTATTGCCTGCAGAGCCTGAAAATACGCGGCAGGGATCATTTCTCATTCTGGAGTATGCTCATTGGCATCTGCATACATCTTGATGTGAGTTTCCGAGACTACTCATCTACTTATCCATTTTTAATTTCTGAAATTAACAAAATATTTGTTATAACGGTTTCCTAATCCCATCTGGTTGCTAACCATATAATTAATCATTTTCTCAAAATCATGGTCTTTTTGCATCTTGCACATGAAATCTTCATAATTCATTACATTTGGCAGGTTGATATTCACATTATCATATTCCACCTTTACAGAAGTTTCCTGTGGCTTAGGCTGTGCTTCTGGTAATTTTATCATCTTATCCATGTAATTCCCAATATCCATCACAGTCTTATAATCTGGTGCCTTGTTCACATATTCCTGGATCATTTTTGTCTGTTTTTCATTGAACACGCTTTCTTTTGGTTTTAATGTGCCGATCACCGTATCCCCATTTGAAGCACGTCCCATTCCAAGGTCTTTTAATTTCAAAGCATCATCTGGAACAATCCCACCATTTGCAAACCCATATGCTTGTAGCTTTTTAAGCATTTTCATCTTACGTTCTGAATGGTTAGGGTTTTCTGCTGCTAACTGTTTGGAAGTATAATTAAATCCAAGATATCCAGATAGCTTTGCCATCTCATCAACGGTCAGCGCGCTCCCGTATTTCCCATAGATGTATTTGTTCAAGCTTGATGTTGTCTTTGGGTCATAAGTATTTGTCCCATTACGTAACAGCTTATTTATAGCCATTTTGGTTGCTGCCCCTACAGCATCCATGTCTGGCAGTTTGTCCAAATCCGTATTTGTAACATTGCCTGCTGGCGTGCTTGTATTTCCTGATTGGGTAGGTGTGTTGACAGTACTTTCCGTTGTATTTCCAGAAGAAGCTGAATGATCAGGATCAGAAGTATCATATTTCCCCTGGTAACCGATAGAAGCAATTGCATCTTTTAACCCCTGGAATTCAGAAGATATGCCAACATAAGCATTATGAACCTCGTTTACGATATCGCCAAGGGACTGTGTAATAGTA
>CAJTCR010000120.1 GCA_910574915.1 Eubacteriaceae bacterium | reverse complement strand
AAACTATCTTTTCACATGATTTTTTAGAGTTGTCTAAAAACGCTTTTATTGAAAAACGTAAAAAAAACCGACAGCAACTTTGTCAATTCAGCTAAAGTTGGTGCGAATGGGGCAGAGCCAGAGCTTTACACCGTGGAATATAATTCTGCAAAGAATGACGTAAACGAGCAGGTCATTAAGGGAAATATCGCTATCATCAAGCACACTGACAACGGCGAAACCCAGATTGAAACGCCAGAGGAGGGGGCTGTTTTTGAGGTATATTTAAAATCCGCAGGCGGCTTTGATGCAGCGGAGGAAACCGAGCGTGACACGCTTATCTGCGATGAGAACGGCTTTGCCCAGACAAAGGATATGCCGTATGGCATTTATACCGTGCATCAGACCTCTGGATGGGATGGTCGGGAGCTAATGAAAGACTTCGACGTGTTCATCTGCAAGGACAGCCAGACTTACCGCTACCTTATCAACAATGCCAACTTTGAAAGCTATATCAAGATTGTGAAAAAGGATATAGAAACGGGCAAAGTTATTCCCTATGCGGGCGCAGGCTTCCAGATTTACGACCCAGAGGGAAACCTTGTAACAATGAAATTCACTTATCCAGAAGTGACGGAGATTGACACGTTCTACACCACGGCGGACGGCGGGCTTATCACGCCGCAGACCTTAGAATACGGCAAGGGATATTCGCTTGTTGAGGTGCAAGCCCCATACGGCTATGTCCTTGACTCCGAGCCAGTCTATTTTGACGTGGAGCAGGAAAATTCCGAGGAGGAAAGCGGCGTCACCATTGTAAAGGTGGAACGCTCCAATATTGCACAGAAAGGGAAAATCACGGTAGGAAAATCTGGCGAGGTATTCAGCAGGGTATCAGGAAACAAGGGATTATATCAGCCAATTTTTGCCGTGGATAATTTAGAGGGAGCAGTTTATGAGATTACCGCAGCCGAGGACATCATCACGACAGACGGCACGGTAAGAGCCGAGAAAGGCGAGGTTGTGGACACGCTTACCACTGGCGAGGACGGAACAGCGGAATCTAAGGAGCTTTATCTCGGAAAGTATGAGGTAAGGGAAGTGACCGCCCCGTATGGCATGGTGCTGAATGATGAAGCCCATGCCGTGGAGCTTGTGTATGCAGGGCAGGAAATTGAAGTGACAGAAACAGGCACGGAGTTTTACAATGAGCGTCAACGTGTGGAAATTGACGTAATTAAGAGCCTTGAGGTGGACGAAGCATACGGCGTGGGCAATAACGGAGAAATCAAAGACGTCACGTTTGGTCTGTATGCCGCCGAGGAACTGACCGCCGCAGACGGCACGACAATCCCTGCGGATGAACTGATTGAGGTTATCTTCCTTGATGAAAGTGGTCATGGAAAGGCAGTCAGCGATTTACCGATAGGCAGCTACTATGTGCAGGAAATCAGCACAAATTCCGCATACCTTGTCAGTGATGAAAAGTATCCTGTTGACTTTGAGTATGCAGGGCAGGAAACCGCCGTTGTGCGTATCACAGCCAACGAGGGAGAAGCCATTGAAAACGAACTGATTTACGGCTCTGTCAGCGGTAAGAAGTCCAATGAGGATGGCGAAGATTTAGGCGGTGCGTTAATCGGCATCTTTCAGACAGGCACAACAGAATATACAAAGGAAAATGCTATCGCAACTGCCACATCCGAGGATGACGGCAGTTTTTCTTTTGAGGAAGTACCGTATGGCACATGGATAATCCGTGAAATCGAAAGCCCGAAAGGATATGTACTCTCCGAGGAAGAAATCAGCGTGACAATCAGCGAAGTAGACGAAGTTGTGGAGATTGAACTTGTAAATTATTTCATCAAAGGCAATATCGCTCTGACGAAAGTAGACAAGGACTATCCCGACAACAAGCTCACAGGTGCGGTATTCGAGGTTTACTCTGATATAAACGAAGATGGAAAACTGGATAAAAAGGATGAACTTCTCGGCGAGATGGGCGAGGTGGAAAAAGGCGTGTACCAGATGAACGACCTCAGATACGGCAAGTACCTTGTCCGTGAGAAAACCGCCCCGACAGGCTTTGTTCTGGATGAGAACGTCTATCCCGTATCCATTGAAGAAAACGGTAAGACCTACAACGTGGAGAATGAAGCGGGCAAAGGCTTCTTAAATGAAGCGCAGAAAGGCTCATTAAAAATCGTCAAGACATCCTCTGACGGCAGGGTGGAGGGCTTCTCTTTCCGTGTCATCGGCAGGGATTACGACCAGACATTCAAGACGGACAAGAACGGCGAAATCGTGGTTGACGGCTTGCGTATCGGCGAGTACACCGTGTCTGAGGTCAGCGACAAGGCATCCGCTGGCTATATCCTGCCCGCCGACCAGAAAGTGACCATCAAGACGGATGAAACAGCGGTTGTCACCATGCACAACGAGCTGCGTGATACACCAAAAACAGGCGACGACTTCCATCTCGGCTTGTGGGTGAGCCTTGCGGCGGCATTTACAGTTGGTGCGGGAATCTTCGGGTTTGCAGGCTACCAGTGCGGAAGAAAGAAAAAGGAGGACTAAGCAGGATGAGGGGAAAAACCATTATCGCCATTGTGCTTGTGGCGTTTATCGGCGGTGCGGTTGCATGGCTGCATATTCGTAGGAAGAAATAGATTAGACAGATTTTGATATGAAAAAGGGCGGTTGAAAGATACCGCCCTTTTTCCATTTATAGAGATTGTTGTGCTAAAAATTGCACGGAACGGAGGAATTTATGGACAGTCTGAAAACCATTGAGGGCAAAGTCAGAGCCGTCCTGCAAGAGAATGAGGACGCCAGAAATGATGACATGGTGCTGTACCTTGCCCTCTGCAACCTTTATCTGAAAGATGCGGGAGCTATGCCGCTTGCCCAGATACTTTTGAACCATAAGGAGCTTGGTTTGCCGAGCTTTGAGAGCGTGGGCAGGACACGCCGCAAATTGCAGGAGAAATGCCCAGAGCTTTTAGGGAGCGTGCGGATGCAGAAAATCAGAGCCAAAGGGGAACAGGCATACCGCAGATATGCCAAAGAATCGTGAGGTGAAAGATGCAGGATAAGTCTTTTGAATACGGCGGGCATCACTTTATCCCAGAGCGGCAGTTTGAAAAGCGGGAAAATGACTTTTTCAAGATTACCCGCAGATTAAAAACAGACAGGGAACTTGGCTTTTTCGCCGCTGATTATTACGGCAGGGGAAGCCAGAAATTCCCTTATTCTTACGATGATTTTTATGCTGCATCCACGGATAAGAAATGTGATATTTTCCGCTGCGTGGAGAATGGCAGGCTGTACGTCCCCTGCCAGTATGAATTGCAGCAATATATGGACGGAAAACAGCAGGAAAGGAGGAACGCCTATGAACGGTGAAACACGCTCCAATCAGGGCTATGAAATCATAGAGGGCTGCACTATCGGGAACACGGAGCTTGTCATCGGGCATCACCCGAAAGCCCCGAACCCTTATGTATGCTGGTACTGCAAGGGCGGCGGCAACTATTATTGGGGCTGCTACTGCAACACCCTTGAAGCGGCGAGGGAAAAGCTGAACGAACGCTACCAGTCAGAGTGCCAGATGCCGTACAATCAACAGCACGATAAAAAGGCGAAGCAGCACGATGACCGAGAGCGGTAAGGAAAAGAAATATGACTGCACGGACTGTCCTTACCCCCGATATAAGGACAGCCGTGTCATCTTTTGCGACGTCTGCATCCGAAAGGTTTTAGACTGGCAGAGAGAAAAAAAGCAAAGAAAGGAGAAGCCAGATGGAGAATGAAGAAAAGCGGATGATTAGCTCCTACGAGGTCACGCAGAGCATCCACATCGGCAAAAAGGAAGTCGTGTTCGGCATAGATGAGAAAGAGGAATACCCGTATCTTGTCTGCTATTGCACTTACGATAACCCGCTGTCCGCAGAATGGGTGACGGATGCGGTCGGCTCTGACGACTATCTGGAAGCCATGCAGATGTTTACCGACAGGGTGCAGGAACAGATAGAGAGTGTAAGAGCCGAGCAGGAACAGTTCAAGTTTGACATGACCCCGTTTACCATAGACGACTGCATCCCAGACGATAAGTGCGGCAGCATTGTGGGAAAGGTCGTTGTCATCAATGCCGAGGTCAACCGCCATGAATATCGGCATTCTGCCTACCAGCTTGTACTGGCGGACGGCGGTCACGGTGCGTTGGGCGGCAGGGGGCAGGCGGTGTTTGGAACTTCGCTTGCAGACGGCAAGCACGCCCGATGGGAAAGGTACGACGTGCTTGGGGAAATCAAGCCAGAGAAGATGCCCGTCTGGGCAAAGGAAGCACTTGCAAAAATCCAGTCGCAGGAAAAGGCAAAAAAATCAAAGAGCAGGGAGGAACGCTGATGGAGGTACGGGCTTTGACACAATCCGAACAGAAATACACCTACGCCCAGAGTATGCAGCTTGAGGGGCAGACGGGGTGTATCGGTCATCTCCGAGGTGATTTTGCCCCCTCTGGATATGGCTTTTATACTTCTTGGACTGATACGAGGGAGCAATGGAAAACTGATGAATTTAAGGCAGGATTGGACGAAGTTATCAATGCCCTGCGTGAAGATAAGGGGCTTCTGCACAACCGCTATGACATGACGGCGTTTGCGAGAGAGAATCCCGAAAGTGCCTTTAAGGGCAATTACTGTACCGAGTACGGCTTCCGTGCGGATACCGACAGGCACGCTTTCCTGCTCCGCTGCAACCTGACAAAGGGCGATTACAATTTTTACTGCTACTGCTATGTGAAAGAGTGGCTCGATAAGCATATGGCAAAAGCAGAACAGGGAATCCGCTTTATCGACCCACATTATAAAGAGAAGTTCCGCATCCCAGACGGTGGGAAAATCATTATCACTTATGATTGGGGAGAAAAGGCGGAAAAGAGCTGCCGTTTCATTGACGAATACCATACCGAGGTGGGCAGCAACCTTTATCACATCTGCGAATTTGCCGAGCGTATGGAAAGGAACGGACACAGTTATGAGCCAAAGCCGCAAGAGCCGCCGTCCGCACAGAAAGCCCCGAAGCATAAAGACCATGAACGATAGGAGGTTTTAGTATGCCAGTCAACCCAAAAGCCGTTAGAGCCTTAAACAAGGTTCTGGACGCAGGATTTACCGAGGAAAAAGCCATTGCCGCTATGACTATGGACGACATTCTCACCATGCAGGGCATCACGGTGGCGGACATCACGCTCATCAACGAGCTGCAAAAGAGCATCAAGGGAAATAAGGTCATCTCATTTCTGGGAGGTGGCACGGAGTGAACGCAGCAAGGCAGGTCTGCATGACGGACAGCAAAGGCAGGACGCTTTTTTCTGTCCCCGATGGCGGCATCATCCGTATGCTTTACGGGAACGGGGAAGATTATTTTGCCGTCTGCCGTTATCTGGACGAAGCCCATGCAGAGATTGACTGCGTAAGGTACGCCGTTCGGGAGTTTGAACGGAGGATGGAACAAAACAAAATCAGCTATGCCCCTGCCTAAAGGCGGGCATGGACAAAGAGGAGGATTGATATTTTTATGGAACAGACTGTTTTATCGGGCGGTGGTATGAAGTGAGTACCGAGCTAATCAACCGCATCACGGTAAAGAAAGACGGCGTGTATGTGTCTTCCCACAGCTCCAACGACACCTCTCCCTACCATTCATGGAGGTGCAGGGGACTGTCGGAAATCTATAATGCCGAGGGGCAGAAAGGGCTTGACCGTGAGGTTATCCGTATGCTCTATGAGTATGCCGAGCTTCGTGGCTCTCATAAGAGCCTTGCCCGTTACCGTTACGCAAAGGACGCCCCTGCTGCCCATGCCATTTATCAGAAATATATGGATAAGATAGATGACCGCTATGAGGGCTTAGATGAAGCAGATAAAAAGAGTGTCTGGTACAAGCCCACGGAAAAGGCAAAGGAGTACCGAGCCTATGAGCGGGATATGCGGGAAAAGATGTATTCCGAAATCGCCGAGCGGTGCGGGGAATATGACAGGAAGCAGAAAAACAAAGAAATGGAACGATAAGGAGGTGTGAGCCTATGGCTGCAAAGTACCAGCTTATTACGGAGCTGTACCGCCGCACGGGGATGGCGGTCGCAAAGAACCCGCAGGCTTGGCAGGGCTTCTTATCCTCTGCCTGCCACAATTACAAGTGCCGCTTTGACGAGCAGCTCTTAATCTACGCCCAACGCCCCGACGCAACCGCCGTAGCCGAGATTGGCACATGGAACAGGCTTTTTAAAAGATGGGTAAATAAGGACAGCAAAGGCATAGCGGTCTTTGACCCGAAAGGGCGCAGGAACACGCTGAAATACTATTTTGACGTTTCCGACACCCATGAGGGCTACTATGGCAGCCGAGCCGTCCCGATATGGCAGATGGATAAGCGGTACGAGCAGCCCGTCATGGAACGGCTTGCGGACAGGTTCGGCGGCACGGAGGGCGGCGATTTTGCCACGTTTTTAATAGGGACGGCGGAGAACGCCGTGGAGGACAACTTACCCGATTACCTCTCACAGCTAAAGGGCTACACGAAAGACAGCTTTTTAGAGGAACTGGACGACTATAATATAGAAGTGATTTACAGACGGCTTGCCGCAAACAGCGTCGCTTATATGCTTCTTTCCCGCTGCGGTCTGGATGCGGACGGGTATTTTGAGCGTGAGGACTTTGCGGAGATTATAAATTTCAACACGCCCCAGACATTGAACGCCATCGGCATCGCCACGAGCGACATTTCCGAGATGGCGTTGCGGGAAATCTCGGCGGCAGTCCGAAATGTGCAAATCGAAGCAAAACGGCAGAACCGCACATTTGCAAGGGACATCGCAAGCCAGTATGATAAAGGCAGGAAACAACCCGAAAGTCCAGCTAAGAAATGTCAATAGGTAAAATGAAAAATGTTAAAAAAGTTTTTTTTAAAGTAGTTGATGTAAAAAAGTGTAACTTTAATAAAACCACCTATGTGGAAATTTAAAAAATTTATGAGAACCTGTTAAGCTGCGTTGTGTGTCTTGCCAGGATGCGCTGCAAGATACTGCTCACAATGTTCCTGGGGAGTGATGATCTTAAACGGCTTATGATCTCGGAGCATGGCAAAAATGATGTTGCAGATTTTATGCATGACAGCCCCGACAGCCACGTTTTTCTTCTTGCTTTTGCATTTGTTGGCATAGTAACTGTGGATCACCGGATTTACTGGTGTTTTTGTCCCTTTATCTATCTTAAGGTTATTGAGCGCTACCATATGCAGGATACGCCTGGCAAGGCTGGAACCTCTCTTGGACATGTGGACTTTGTCACCGTTGAATTTGCCGGACTGCTTTACGGCAGGATCCAAACCGAAGTAGGCATAAAGCTTCTTTGGGGAGGAAAACAGGTCAAAGGAACCCATTTCAGCAATCAGGACAACTGCGCTGAGGAAGCCAACGCCCCGCAGGGACTGTAGAAGGGCGATGCGGTCATAGGCCGGTGTCCCTTCCGGCTTATCAACAGCCTTATGCAGTTCTTCCAGTATGCCATCCAGATGCTCCTGGTATTCCCGGTAAGTTTTGATATACAGCCGGATGCGGAGCGCATTGCTTGGAAGCGCACGTCCGAAAACAGCGGCATCCTTTGCGGCAGTGCATATGGCATCATATTTGGCAAGGGCGTATTTTTCGCCGAAACGTGCTGTTTTGCGTATG
>CAJTCR010000119.1 GCA_910574915.1 Eubacteriaceae bacterium | reverse complement strand
AAAAGCAATAAACGGCTGCCGGGCTACTTTATCAAGAACTGATGTGGACATCCGCTCCAAGCTGATACCATTATAGAGCAAAATCAAGTTCCTGTGGAACGGTGGGTTATTCATCGCTTACGAAAATCAGAGTATGTCTGCCACTATATTGACGAATACCACACGGAAGTCGGCAATAACCTGTACCACATCTGCCAGTTTGCAGAGATCATGGAGAGGGACGGCTCGGAATATACGCCAGTGGAACCGGAACCAGTGCAGGCAGAGGAAAAAGGGCAGGTGCAGGAAGAAAAAACGGAGGGGACACTGGAACTGAAAACCCGGTTTGGAACTACGCAGAATGTAACATTGGAAGTCAGTGCCTATGTGGATAACAAAAGCCTTTATGTGGGATTGACAGCCATGCCGTATGGAGTGCCGGAATATTACGGGGATATGACGGTAAACCTGCTTGAATCCGTCCCTCCTTATTGTGCTTTTGTGGATACTAACAACATGCCGGAACTTGAGAAGTTTCTTGTGGAAAATAAAATTGCAGAGTTTACCGGGCTGGAACAGAGGAGCGGGCATTACAGTTATCCACTTTATCTGTTTGATGCGGATAAAATGCGTGGACTCTGCCCGGATGGGATGGCGGCATACGAGAGGAAAAACGGGCTGGACAAAAAAACGGAGAAAAAGGAAAAGAGCAGATAGGGAATTTGAGTAGTCTCGGAAACTCACTGAAGATGCAACAGAAAAACAGGCCATATAAACGAATTCAACAAGTGGGAGAGAAAAATGTTCATTTTAAAATTGTTCAGGGGAACTTTCCCGAAAAAAGGGCATAAAGTAGTAAGCCTGTTAGAAATGCGTTTTTTAACAGGATAAATGGCTGGTTATAGAGTTCGAGTGTATTCATATTAGATCAGACAGCGTACAAATGTGCCACTTTATATCTCGCATCAAGATGTATGCAGATGCCAATGAGCATACTCCAGAATGAGAAATGATCCCTGCCGCGTATTTTCAGGCTCTGCAGGCAATAGTCATTGAGAACGCGGCCGTTGACGCGTTCACAGGCGGTACGTTCCTTGTAAATATCCTTATATTGCTGGGAATCCCTGGGGATGCGCGGCTGGAAACGGAGCTCTCCTTTATTCTTTATGTAGGCCGTGCGCCCATAGCTGCCAGGGGAGCATTCGGCGGCGCAAGGGCATTCCTTAATACGGCCGCATTTCCAGGGGCATCGGTATTTATGAGCATCCTTGACTGGATCATTTCCCCAGGGGCACATTTCATGCCCAGCCTTGCAGACAGGATGCCCTTTCTTGTCAAAAGTGACATCCGCAGGGGCGTTTTCTGATGACTTTGCCCTGCCGTTGATGTCAATCAGCGCATTGATATCCCAGTGTTCCAGCAGTTCATAGGTTGGGATGTTGTCGTGTGCGGAGTCAAGGCAGACATTTTTCGGTGAAATGCCAAAGGCATTGCGCCCGAAATCATCTATGGCATAAAGGAAGTTTTTGCTGTCATGGCGTTTGGCATCGGTAAACTTTATTAACAGCGGGAGTTCGATTTTCAACGCATTGCTCCTGGTGCACAGCATATAAAGAGTATGTCCGAAGAACCATGTTTTGTTATCGCTGTCCCATCCCCATGAGGCATCCGGGCCAGAATAATGGCGTCCGCAGCCATCCCGGAACGGGCAGTCCCTGCCGCAGGAGTGAAGATGCCTGCCGTAAGGGGAGGAATGGGAAACCACAGCGGTGCCGTCACCGGAGAGGGTAAGGTTTTGCGCATCAATCAGCCCAAGGCGGATAGACGGAAGTACGGCAAGGATGGAAAAGATTTTCTGGAGTGCGGCATGTGGATTGTCAGCGGCAGGCTTTCCGTCCATGATATCATTTGCGATATCCCTGCAGGTAACCGTGCAGGGGTCTTGCGGTTCCTCCAGTTTTCCATCGGCGCCAATCAGTTTTTTTTGTTTTTTGCCGTTTCTGCCTGCCGGAAGAAGCGCCGTGCGGGAATACAGGTTCCTCGTGCCCATCCAGAAGCGGTTCATGAAATCATAATAAGAGCCGAGGGGCGGCAGTTCATCCAGAGAGGAGCAGCCAATAAGGACAGCCAGGGAAATGGAGTTGGGAAGGACTTCACGTACCCATAAAGTAAGGCTTGTGCGTGCTTTGGTTTTATTAAAAAGCAGGACAAAAAGGATCAGGGAGCGCAGGATCTGTGCCTGGTGTTTTGCAGGGCGGCCGCTCTGGGAATAAAAACCAGGGATATAATCCAAAAGCGGGTCAAGATTGAGGTTTAAGAGTTTCTGGCGTTCCGCATCATATTCGTTAAAGGAATATTTAGGGTTGTTACGGGAAAGCCTGCGGCCAATCGTAGTGATGATGGTTCTATACTCGTCATGGCTCTGCCATAATTCGGGTTTGAACATAAAATGTGACCTCCTTTGTTTTATAAGAGAAAGAGTGAAGATACTTATAAAACAAAGGGTCGTTTTCGCTGGCATTATCAGCGAAAACGACCGCACATTTCGGGGTATTTGTCAAGCTGTTTTTTGAAAAAATAAGAAATATTTTTAGAGAGCAGGAAGTTATTTAAAAGCGGAAATGTTACAAAATGAAGGTAAAAAATAGAGGTGAAAATGTGATTTCGGAAATTTTTGAAGCCTTATAGAACAAGGGGTTCGAGTTTCCGAGAGCACACAATTTATGCAGGAGGTGCAAGGATGGTAATTGAAATCAACAAGGATATAGACCGTTATAAGGAATCGGTTGTCATGGGGCTGACGGCAAAGCAGCTTATCTTCTCCGTGGCGTCGGTTGCGGCGGGCGGCGGGATCGTGCTGCTTTTGTACCGTTATATCGGTCTTACCCCCAGTGTATACGTGGCAATCCCCGTTGCCGCCCCGATAGCGCTCGGAGGGTTCTATTCATTCAACGGGATGGGGTTTTATGAGTATATGGGAAGGAAGATGCGTATGCTCTTTGCCAACCGCCCGCTTGCCTATGTGTCCACCGAAGGGGAGGAAGCCATCCGTCAGATCCGCATGGAAGAGGAAGCGGCAAAAAAGACGGATAAAAAGAAAGGCGGGAAAAAAGACGGCGGGAAAAAGAAAAACAGCAAAAAAAAATAAGAAAGGCAGGAAATGAGAATGAAAAAGAAAACAGTGAAAGCAGCAGTGATCGTTGCAGCAGTGGCAGCCGTTATCGGTACAGCCATTTACAGGGCAAGGCATTAAGGATCGCATAGAAAGAAAAGGAGGCAGACGCATGAAAAAGAAAATGGGGAAAGTTATCGCAATCACAGCAGCCATCGCAGCCGTAGCCGGCGTGATCGTGTACAGGATCAGACGTCAGGGGGAAATCCGGTGATTAAAAGTATGGGGGAAATGCTGGCAGCCGGGTGGTCTGATGGAATGAACATTCTGGAAGAAGCCAGCCGGGAACTGGCAGAGAGGCTGGTCAACAACAGACAGCCGTTTGCCCTGCTCCATGTGGAGGGCAATGGGGATGTGAGTTTTGAAGGCATTACAGAATATGATTCTTCTGAACTCACACTGAACCTGTCGGACAGGCGGGGGACACTCACGGAAGAAATGAAGGGAATGAGCGCAGATGAAGTATTCTACCATGAGGATTTCTGCAATGACGGAGGTCTTGTTACACTGGAAGAGGGTACGGGGCTGACTCTGTATGAACAGATTGACAGCGAGGTGGATTTATCCGCTTTCCATTGTTATCTGTGTTCGGGAAAGAACATGGGCGATGTGTCAAAACTTCCTGCCGGAAGCTACCTCATGATTGACTGTGGCGAAACCATGCGCAAGGTTAGGGAACAGCTAAGAGATGGACGGGAAGGACAGCACCGTACAGAACACCGATAAAGAGAAGCAACTATTATGGAATGACTGACCTTTACAGGTCGGAAAGTTCCGGTATCATGCAGCCGGAATTTTCCGGCTGCAATGCCGTATGGCAATGCTGAAAGCAGCATAGAAAGGGAGGTCAGATTTGGGCTTATTTGCAGACGGATTCAAGGAGCTGAAAAAAGCAGGCGAACCGCTTTACAAGACTCCGAAATCCATACAACAGACGATTGAGATCATGAAGGTGGCAGAGAACGGCATATTTGAAGTGGCAAGGAACCGCTTTTCAAAGTGCTACCGTTTTCAGGATATCAATTACACTACTACAAATGAAACGGAGCAGATTGACATTTTTGAGAGGTACTGCAAGTTTTTAAATTCGCTTGATGTAAGTTTTAAAATCACAATCAACAATAGGAACAAGGACATGGAGCAGGTCAGGGATTATGTGTTTTTACAGAAGAAGGACGATGGCTATAATGGGCTCCGAAAGATTTACAACGACATCATGGAGCAGAAGATCCATGAAGGCAGGCAGGGGATTGAACAGGAACGCTATCTTACCATTACCATTGAGCGCAAGAATTTTGAGGAGGCAAAGGCGCAGTTTGCAACCATAGAGGCATCCGTGCATAAGGCGTTTGGGGAGCTTGGCGCAGAGATTGTGCCGCTGTCCGGCAATGAACGAATCAAGGTACTGTATGACTACTACCATCTTGGGGATGAAAACAGCTTTGACTTTGATATAAGGGATGCGAAAAAGGTTGGTGCGGACTTCCGCAATGACCTGTGCAACGGAATGATACAGTTTTACCCGGATTATTTTAAGGATGAGAAGAAATTCTGCCGGGCATTGTTCATCAAGAAATATCCGTCCAGCCTTTCAGACCGTTTTCTGAATGAAATCACAAGCCTTCCGGTACATTCCATTGCAAGCATTGATGTAGTGCCGATTCCAAAGGACATGACAACGAAGATTTTGCAGAAAAAATACCTCGGCATTGAATCGGACATCATCAAGCAGCAGCGTGTGAGGAACAGGAACAACGATTTTTCTTCAGAAATCTCGTACAATAAGCGGATTGAGAAAAAAGAGATTGAGGAGATCATGGACGACGTGAGGGAAAATGACCAGTGCCTTTATTATGTGTCCGTGACGGTTATCCTTATGGCAGATACGAAAGAGGAACTTGACAGCATGACAGAAACAGTGGAAACCATAGGCAAGCGCAATTCCGTCACGATAGAGGAACACTATCTGAAACAGAGGGAGTCATTAAATACTGCGCTGCCGATTGGGGTAAGGCAGGTGGAAACTATGCGTACCATGCTGACACAGAGCCTTGCGGTGCTTATGCCTTTCAATGTGCAGGAATTGAACGACAAACAGGGCTGCTATTATGGCATCAATCAGGTGTCAAAAAACATCAATATCGGCAACCGCAAAAAACTGATTAATGGCAATGGGTTTGTGTTCGGCGTTCCCGGTTCGGGCAAATCATTTTTCTGTAAAATGGAAATGGGCAACGTGTTCCTTTCCGGCAATGATGAGATTATCGTCATTGATCCGATGAATGAATATTTTGACATTGCCAGACTTACGGCGGAACGGTGGTAAATATGTCAACCTATACGGATAATTATGTCAATCCGCTTGACATGGACGTATGGAGTCTTGATTTGAACGACAGTAAGGGCATGATAAGGGAAAAAGGCGAATTTATGCTCGGACTGTGTGAACAGTGCATGGGGGAGAGCCTTAATTCAAGGCAGAAGTCCATTATTGACCGCTGTGTGCGCAGGCTTTACATTGAGATTGCAAGGAACAGGGAGAAATATGTGCCGATCATGTCCGATTTTTATGAAATTCTGATGAGCCAGCCGGAGGACGAGGCAAAGGATATAGCATTGTCGCTGGAATTGTTTGTAAACGGCTCGCTGAATATCTTCAACCACCAGACGAATGTAGATGTGGATAACCGCTTTACGGTGTACGGAATCCGTGACCTGGGTACGGAACTTTCGCCTATCACCATGCTTGTAATGATGGAAAGCATACAGAACCGCATCATTGCCAACGGCAAGAGGGGCATTGCAACATGGCTCTACATTGACGAGTTCCACGTCCTGTTAAATTCGGAGTATTCCGCAAAGTATTTACAGCAGCTTTGGAAGAAAGTGAGGAAACAGGGCGGCTTGTGTACCGGGATCACGCAGAACATCGTTGACCTGCTGCAAAATTATACGGCTACTACCATGCTTGCCAACTCGGAGTTCGTGGCGCTCTTAAAGCAGGCGAACACGGACAGTTCCCACATGGCGGAGGTCATCGGCGTGTCGGAGGCGCAGCTGCGCTTCGTAACCAATACGTCAAGCGGAATGGGGCTTATGAAGTGCGGAAACGTGGTAATCCCTTTTGACAATACCATTGAGAAGGGGACAGACCTCTATAATTTATACAACACAAATATCCATGAAAAAATCCAGATGCAGAAAATGGCGGAAAAAAGCGGGAAAGCGGTTGACAATGCGGCAGGGGCATGATAAATTATAGGTAATGAAAAGCTTCAGTGCTTTTGCGGCGATAGAGAGGAGCTACCCGTCCCGACTTTGCGGGCAATAGAAATACAAAGGTCGTCTCTGCCTATGGAATTATCATAGGACTGCTCCCAGAATTGCAATTCAAAAAAGAAATGTAATGCCTGAGCCTAACCGCTCAGGCAGTTTCTTTTTACGGAAGGATGAGACAATGCGGACACTTTTGGAGATTTTTCAGGATACGAAAGAGACACTGTGCAGGTATGACTATTATATCCACACACAGAAGCGTATCTTCCACCTTACAAATTCAGAGATTAAGATACCGCATTTAATGGGGATGCAGTATCTTGGAAAGCCAAACCAGTTTACCGGGGACTTCGGCGCTTATGCGATTAAAAAGCAGCGTATCACAATGGAATCGGTGGAAAAGCTGGTGCGGAAATACTATAAGACGGAGGAAAAACAGCGCAGGATGCTTGAAATGATCCACCGGAAACTGGATAACCTTGGGGAATTAGGGGAAATGTTTTCGTCTTATTCAAAGCTGTACCTGTATGAAAAAGGGAAGAATAAGGAATCGGAGTTTCAGAGCGATTACCTGCTTGTGCATGAGACGGGAAAGAAAATCCTGCATTTGGGGCTTGTCAGATCAGAGAGGGGCAAAGGCATTTACCACTGCAATTCTTTTATGACAACGTACCAGAATGACCGTGACAGGGATTCTTTTTTCCGTGACCTGCCATACCGTTATGAGATAACAAGGATTGTGAGGGAAAATAAAGACACGAAGCATAAAGAAGTCATATACCAGAGCGTGGAGGCGGAACGGAGGGAGCAGGCAGGCATAGAAAAAATGCTTGCAGCCGCAGGAATACGGGCAGATGGCAAACTTATAAAGTCCATCCTCCGTCTGAATAAGAAATTCGGCATATACCACACGGCAGATATGCTAAATGACAGTGAAGCCCTGCTTGGAAAATGTACGGATAAGAGGGAGGAGAGCCTTGTATCGGATTTCCTTGCACTATGGGAGGAAAAAAGAAATGGCATATAAGCAGGAACTGTGGGATGAGGCAAAGAAAAAATGCCGTATCGGGGATGAAGAAATCCGCATGGCAAAAGAAATGGGGCTGAACCCGAAAAGCCTTATAAAAAATATCCCAAACAAAAGCGAGATGTGGAAAGCCCCCGTAAAGGACTGGATACACGATATGTACGATAAAA
The DNA here is from genome assembly GCA_910574915.1 of Eubacteriaceae bacterium. Classification (GTDB taxonomy): domain Bacteria; phylum Bacillota; class Clostridia; order Lachnospirales; family Lachnospiraceae; genus Eubacterium_J. The sequence continues at coordinate 325 of CAJTCR010000119.1, read as the reverse complement.
GACAGAGAAAATCCCGCCAGAAGGCAAAACGGAGGGCGGCGGGGCAGAATAAGGACAGCAATCACAGCATCTAAGCCAAAAACGGTTTAGGTGCTGTTTTTTTGGTGTGCCCGGTGGGCATACGTTCTAACGGGTGAAAGTCCCCAATCCGCCCGGCAGTGGGAAGGATACAGCTGAAGCCAAGGGTGTCCACCGCGCGGTGGAATCTGAAGAAAGGATTAGGCAAAACTCTGGCTTGCTACATTTGAGGCTAAATACAGGGATAAGGTTGCCAAACAAACCAAAGTCCGATAACTGCACGGAACTGTAGTTAGTAGTTATGGAG
>CAJTCR010000118.1 GCA_910574915.1 Eubacteriaceae bacterium | reverse complement strand
CCACTCTTTTAAACGGTATTGTACAGCCACTGCTGTTGTTGCTGAGTTCATAGACTTACCTCCGTATAACGGTATCAAAAGTTAAGGCTTAACTTTTAATACTTATGATAGAAATATAGCCTATTGTCACACACTTTGCCCTCATAGTCGAGGTACGTACTATCTACCGTTTACGTACTACTCATGTTCATTTCCTCCATTTCTTATTTTGTTTTTTGACCATAACAAAAGGACACTTCCCTAAAATTTTCTTTTAGAAAAATGTCCTTATCGTACAAAATATTAACTTGAACTGACACGAGTTTAATTTAAAATCATTTATTTTAACCCGTTAAGAGAGTTTATTTTGTCGTACTCTTGTCGTACCATACTGTCTTTAAGTCCGCAAACCCTTGATTTTACTGGTCTTTTCCGCCAAGCGTTTTCATTGTCGGGATTGTTAGTATGTCTCTTTCAGAAAGTCTATGTTACTCTGCAAATCCCTATATATCAACAGCTTCGCACGATCCGGTTATTACATATTTCTATTTAACTCTGTACAAATCTCCGCACGATTGGTACAAAATTGGTACAGGATTGGTACAAGCCAGAACTAATGCTAATAATGCTCTAATACAATGAAATACTGAATAATAAGAACGATTCGCTGCACTACAATAATCTTCTAACTGCACTAGCACTTTTGCAGATTTCAAACACTTTTCTGCCTTTTCTAAACGGTAATAGCATAAATTCTTTTCTTTTCATCCATAAATCATTACTCCTTCTTTTACAATATTTCTGTAAAATGGAAGAAAATCCAGATTACCTCAAAATGTTTTTTATCTCTTAACAAAATAGATAGTAAAACCTCCCTATTTAGTCAAGCCTTTTTTCCTTGAAAATCAAGGATTTTTCGATATACTATCAATAAATATCTCAGAAGAAAGAGCCATTGGTATGGGCATTTCTCTGTATCTGGTACGAAAATAGCTGGTTCTGGGTACACGAAGTAAAACGTCTTGCTTTTCCGTTCTACATGGCCTTGTGTATACCCATCCATCTATGGCAGCGCACCTCCCGTGTCTACCAGGATCTCCTCCATTTCTGTAGGGTCCTAACTTCCTTCGTCCCGCCTGTCCATATCCAGGGTGTCAGCTTAGCTCCTTGTCAGGGTCATGCCCTATGGTGATCATTCCTGCCGACTACTGGCTCATTCTTTTTCTTAAGTCTTACTGACCTCTTCTGTATGTTCCACAAACCAGCACCTTGTGGTGGACGTTTTCCCGGCCCGTTTCTCATACATTTCAGCTTTCCTGACACAGCTGAATTCAGCTCTCAGATCTGTTTTCTAAAGGCTCAATTCAACTGTGACAGGGGTATTACATGTTTTCTCTCTGCTTCTTATGCTGCCTGCATCTGCGGCCTCTTGATGTCTCTCATCAGTTTCTCTGCATCATAATCTACACCTTTTGTAAGGATTACGTAGAATACCCTTATAACCTTGCAGGCTACAGCAACCACTGACTGCATCTTTTTCAGCGGATTTTCCTTCCGGCCCCGATAATACTCATGTATTTCTCGGAACTGTTCATTCTTTCCAATCAGCGATATCGCTGCCTCATAAAGCACATATCTCAGTCGCTTCCGTCCACGGTAACTGATCCGGCTTTCTCCGTTATGCTTGCCGGACTCGTTCGCCACGATTGCATATCCCGCCAGTTTCTGCAGTTGTTTGGGATTATCAAAACGTCCGATGTCCCCCACTTCTGCTATAAAACCGCTGACTGTAATCAGACCGATCCCTTTGATCGCCATCAGTTTATCAATATATGGGATCTCCTTTAGTTTTTCTTCTATACTCCAAAGCAGTTCCTCTAGCCTTGACGCATATACCTCCAGGTCATTCAGCAGATTTTTTAATTCGATTCTTGCTGCTTCCGGCCCTTCCTTACTCCCAATGCTATGTTCTGCGGCTGATACCAGGGCCTTTGCCCTCTTCATTCCAGCGCCTCTCAGCTTTGCATCTCTCCAGATCTGGTTCACCCCTTCTACCCCGAGCTTTACGATATCCTCCGGCAACGGAAATTCCTTCAGCACCATTCTGCCGCTGACTGCTTTCAGATCTGCGTATACGGCTTTATATTCCGGAAAGTAGATAGAAAACCACCTTGCAATCCGGTTCTTGATCCTTGTGAGTTCTTCCTGGGTCTGGAAGCGCAGGTTGGAAAGACTCCTGATCTCTGCGTAAATACCGGTCGGTATATAGGGATACGAAAAACGTCCCTCGTTGACCAGTGCCGCAATTGTTTTCGGATCCTTTCGGTCATTTTTGTTCGGATTGTTGTCGTCCAGTTCCTTCGATTTCTTAACATGATGGGGATTCACATGCACCGGCTTCATTCCGCTGTCCTGCAGGAATTTCCCTAACGCAAACCAGTAATGTCCAGTCGGCTCCATTCCGGGAATCACAGCAGTTTTGCCATACTTTTCTGAGAGATCTTCCATCCATGCTTTCAATGTCAGGAATCCCGCTTCCGTATTACTGAATTCTAACGGTTTTTTGCTATACTCATAATTCCTCCAGTCGAAAGCTCTGGCATAATGAGTTTCACTTCCGACATCAATACCAACTATCAAAGTTTTTTCAGTAATGGATGCAATTTTTGCGTTCTGTGTGTTATAATTCATTTCAGATACCTCTCTGTTCAATAAGATTTTTACTAACCTCCAAAGTCAGTAATCTTATTTTACTCTGAGGTATTTTTTTCTCAACCTTCTTTCTTGGAATTCCCTATACTTGAATTATACAGGAAGCTCCTGTTCAAGAGATATCTCACTTGTCATCTCTATTGTTGGTTTTCGTAGTCTCTTTATTTCACCAGGCTCACAATTTAAAACAATCATAATATCTATATCTGATTATTGCTTAATCCAGTATTCCCTTACTTCTATTTCAGCCCTATCTTTGGATAATGAATACTTTTTAGCAATCTTATCTGTTGTATCTATAAAATTCATTCCAAATTCCTGGCAAGTTTCCACTGTTGCTTGAATCTTAGAATTCATTTCAATTCTTTTATCATGCACTCTCATTATTTCTTGCTGATCGTATAACTGCATCATAATATCCACAACCTCGCTTTCCTTATTTTCCAGATATTCTTTAAGTATATTCTTATCCTTACAAATACGGATTGTTTCCTGAACAGCCTTTTTATTTCTTCCATAAATTTTAACCTGTTCGTCAAGTACTTTTGTAAAAGTGACATACTGATTTACAATATCACCTTTTTTACCGTCATATATCATCTTTACTGTTACCTCTATGGCAACTTTCTCCCCTTGAAAAAATTCTTCTGAAAGTTTGATTTCCTCTGGTCTTCTTTTTCTATTACCTGTATAAATAACATACAATTCTGGTTTTGGAAGTGTTACCTTTTTGCTGCTATACAAGTCCTGCCCATTTTCAGAAAAGTATCTCCTGTATGAATTTGCAAGGTATTCCAATGCCCTGATAATAATATTAACTGTCCATGTACTCTGTGCTTCCATTAAAACCATTAATTTATCACCTTTAGTAAATCCCAAATCATTATATACATCATCTGTAAAGATATTTTCAAGTGTAACCGTTTTTAAATCTTCCTCTCTGACACCTGTATCCTCTGGGTGAAGAAACTGATATAATTGAAGCAGATATTTAGAATTACCAAACAAATTTGTAAATACACTGTCTTTTACAGTCCTCTTTGTTTTTGCCGTATTTTCTATATTCATTCTGTCTCCTCTGCATCGTACATATACATCTTGTCTGTATTATACTTCATAAAATCGCTTTGTACAATTAATTTTTATAACAGGAATCACATTTTTTTATTATAAAGAAAACGAGAGGAATCATTCCCCCTCGTTCTCTGCTTCATTATCTAGCTCTAACGCCTGCCCCCATTCCTGTTTCTGCTGTTTCATCTTTTCTTCAAAGTTTCCAAATTCTCTTTGTTTCAGCTCCTTAGTGACTGTCGTGTAAATGTCTAATGTAACATCGCTGCTGCTGTGTCCGCATAATTCCTGAATGACCTTAATATTCACCCCGGCTTCTACCAGTCTTGTTGTAAACGTATGACGGAGTGAATGGCACGAAAAATTCGGCAGCAGCACCGGATTTTTCTTTCCCTTCGATAACTGTGCATCATTACAGTCCCTTATAATCCTGCGTAGAGCCTTATTTAAAGTCCCCTGATGCTGCAGGTTTCCAAAACGGTTGATAAATATAAAGTCCGTATATCCATCAACCGTTGCCTTACACTTCATATTATTATACTCCTGATAAGCTTTCTCCTGTTGAAATGCCTTCTTTACATTTTCAAGCATCGGAATCTGTCTTTCCCCTGCTTTGGTTTTTGGAGTGTGAATATTAAAATAGCATCCATTTACCGCATGGTTATAATATACCAGTGTATGGCTGACACTGATCATCCCATTTTCAAGGTCTATGTCTTCCCAGCGCAGCCCGCAGATTTCACCTACACGCATCCCGGTTCCTGTCATAATTGTAAATATCGGATACCAGTGGTGGTATTGCGTCTTTTCTGATGAAAGAAAGCCCAGAAACAATTCCTGCTCCGGGACAGTCAGGCCCCTTTTATGGCTGTCGTCAAAATGATGTGTCTGTTTTAACTCTTTTAAAAGGTTATCAGAAACATTATTCCGTACATAATTGTCTTCAACTGCTAATTGCAGAACCTGATGTAAAACAGTATGTATATTGTCTATTGTAGCTATTTTAAGCCCCCTTTCATCTGCCAGCTTATTATAAAAACGCTTGACATCCGACCTTTTCAGCTTACGTATAAGCAGCTTTCCAATATCCTCTGCCACAAACTGGTTATACATATAGCAGTAATTCTGGAAAGTATTGTCTTTCAGCCCTTTTTTCAGGCTTTTCCATAACTCAAATAAGTCATTGACAGTAACATTTTGTGAATCGGACCGGATACCGTCTGATGTATCCCTCTGGATTTCCTCTTCTTTTTCCCTTAATTCTTCCAGTGTACTTGTCGTAACACTGTGGCGTTTCCCGTCCCTTGATGTCCAGCGGTAAGTATAATAACCGTCTGCACGTTCTGTTTCCCCGGTTTTCAGCAGCCTGTGTTTTTTGTCATAACGTTTTCCCATAAATACTCCTTTCAAAAAAGCTGTGGAAAATAATCCCCACAGCCTTTATTTTTTAGATCGAATAAGAATTGTTTAAATATGCTTCCAGTCGTTCACGTTTCAAAAGCCTTTTAGAACCGTTCCAGAGGACAAAATTACAATCCCTGCAGTTACTAAGGTCACGGAGCTTGTTCACCCCTATACCTGTATAGCTTGCAGCCTCTTCCAAAGTTAATGTGGCTTTCTCCCAAATAGGAACCTTTTCTGTCATAAGTGCACCTCCTCTAAACAAGAATATATAATCAAAAAAACTGAAAATACGATTTATCTGCCGGTCTAAGATATTTTTTATGTTTCCTGTCAACTTTCTCCAACAAATATACGCATATTATTTTTGACCTGTATTATCTGGATTTCTAATGAAATCAACAACCTGCCAGTATTTTGAATGGCTCTCTACTTTATAATTCAACGATTTCTTTTCCAAAATTTTATTCATTAAGTTAATGCCATAATTACGACTCTTATTTTTATCTTCCCTTGGAAATGCCGCATCATGCAATCGGGTAAATTCTTTTTTGAACACCTCCTTTTCCTCATCATCAATACACCCTTTTTCCTCAGAATATAGTTTCAAAAAATCTAAAAATTCTTTTTCTGCTTTATCCTTATCACACAAGGTCTGGTCATCATCTGCACAATACTCTTTTCCAAACCAGGAAAGCTGATGTTCCAAATATTTTTGCCCCGGAAGCCTTTTTATTTTCTGTCCAGATGCTTCAATTCTTTTCAGCTCATCTTCCATCTCCTGACAAATATATTCGTACATGGAAAGGTACCTATCTAATAAATATCTCGCAATTATGTTAGGAAACAACCGGACGGGTTCTTCTTGTAATCTTCCAAACCAATGTTTCGCATTTTTCCAGTCAGTTTCATTTCCATGAAAATATTTGAAAAGAAAGCTGTATTCATCACGATTTCTTGAAAAAAATTGGTCATTCAAATCCCCATATGCCAGATCAAAATCATGATAAGCTTTTCGCTGTTCTTTTAAATCATGGATTCTGTCTGCCACGTATTTTTTGTCGAACCTCTTGAGGTACAAAGTCTTTGAATCGTTACTTCCATTCTTTCTGGCCCTGCCCACCATCTGCAAACATTTTACTTTCGACATGTCCGACACTACAATATGGTCAATTCCTGTAAGATTGACGCCATTGTCCAACACCGAAGTTGTAATTAGCACCTGAATGCCTTTCACAAGTTTTTCTTCTTGAACAATCAATTTATAAATTTCATCATTTTTACTGTCTGCACTGACGGCATATACTTTTCCTGCTTTAGAATCATCATTCTGTAAAGAAATACCCATTTTTTCCCCCTTTTCCTCCAGTTCGTCCTTCACTCTCTGGCACTTTGCCTTGTCATCAATAAAAATTAACCATTTTTCCGCCCTGTTCACACCTTTAATGATGTCATCATAAAGCTCCCGGATCTCTGAATAAGCCTTCACATTCAGATAACTGTAGTCACGCTGAAAATGATAAAAAACGGGTGGATATTCCTCATGTTCACAAATATATTGTAGGCATTCGTATGGCGTTGCAGTCATATAAATCCGTATTGCCTTTTTAAACAGAACTACAATAAAGGACAGTATTTCCTGCGTGTAGGGATTGAATATAGCGTCAGAGGTAAAAAAATGTGCCTCATCACAAATCACAAAAAGATAACCTGACCGTTTTTTTTTCTGCACTCTCTCTAAAAATTCCTTTTTATTGAGCAATCCTTGGTATGTCATAACATCCGCTACATTTTTAAAGGAATAGATTTTTTGCTCATCTTTTTCATTATCATTATCCTGGTCTCTGATATGTATTTCCATCTGTCGTTTCAAAGCTAGCCGATTACTAATAATTAATATTCTGAATTTAGTTTTGTTTCTGTAGTTTAGATCTTCCAGATATGGAATTAGAAAATTTTCGATGAAATAATTTTTCCCTTGTCCAGTTTGGGCTGAAAGGACTACTGGTTGTTTCGGCTCCCATCTATCAGGAACGTTTTCCTCAATCCTATAGTCAAAATCAAGCTGTACCTGATAATGGTCGCCAATGCCGTCAGCAACGCTTTTCCTTCCACATTCCACCTGTCTAACATATCGCGGCCCCATGATGCATCCATTCTGTAATCCTACCCGGTCGTATGACAGGAATCCGGTGCTGCGTCTATTATCGACGACCTCTGTTGGAGTACTTTCTTCTATCATGCGTCCGTCGATCTCAACAACTGTAGCCCCAACAGTCTTAATGATTTTATTCGCCTCATCCCATTCCGAAAGTAATATATTTCCATCTAAACTATCATAATCGGGGGGTCTGGAATGATTTTCCATAAATTTTGTAAATTCCCCTATATATTCACAGGGGTAAAAACTACAGCCTGCACAAATATCAAACTCGTATTCATCTACCACTGGACCTCTCCAATTATTTTGAACCATGTCTCGCCTCCTGACCTAATTGCTATAAAATGTGAATTGGGAATTCATTTATAATGTATTTCACAAATCACATTTCTAACCGCTTGGTAATCCCTGACAACATCAGGTATTTAATCAAATCTCTTTTCACCCCTCCCTTGTTTTTTAACATTATACCTACTGGGAAATAAAAAAGTTGGACAGTTTGACGATCGGGTAGGAGGCTACCCATTAGTTGAGTAGCCGACCTCCCACACCACTGTACGTACCGTTCGGTATACAGCGGTTCAATAGTTTTCACGATACTTTTAGATAATAGTCAAGCATGGAGATATAGCCCAGCTTGGCTATTATTTTATTGGTAAGGGCAACGCTTAATATCTGTGCTGT
>CAJTCR010000117.1 GCA_910574915.1 Eubacteriaceae bacterium | reverse complement strand
CAGCCCTTCCATCAGCCATCGGAACTGCTGCGGCGTTAATTCACGTACATCCTCTGGGGTGCGCGGCCACTGGAAGCGGCTTTCCGAAAGCCGCTTGTATAACAGGAGCCAGCCGTCCCCTTCCCATACAAGTCCCTTGATGCGGCCTGTGCGCCTCCCGCAGAAAAGATAGAGGGTATCCGGGACATATGGCCTGTTCCCGGTCTGAGCTTCCACGAGTGCCGCCAGCCAGTCCATCCCAGCGCGCAGGTCGGTGTAGCCGCAGACAATGTAGACGGCTTTAAAGCAGGTTGCGTCATTGAGCATTCCGCACCACCTCCAGGACTGCCGCAAGCAGCGACATGGGTGTGGATTGCGTTACGTGGATGGAAAAACTGTTTACAGAGATGGAAAGCCCCTGCTGTATACCGCTGCCGCTTTGTGTTTCCTGCTGTAGCAGACAGGTGTTTACCGGGACAATCTGCTGCATCGGAGCCTCTGGAGCAAGGGATTCCAGACACGCTTTCCTTACGCGGCGCAGTCTGTAATAATAGTTTGCTTTCGTAATGCCGTGGCCGGCACACCAATCGACAACACTCATGCCTGCGGGACGGTTCTGGCACTCCCTGATCTGCTCCGCCCACTCTTTTAAACGGTATTGTACAGCCACTGCTGTTGTTGCTGAGTTCATAGACTTACCTCCGTATAACGGTATCAAAAGTTAAGGCTTAACTTTTAATACTTATGATAGAAATATAGCCTATTGTCACACACTTTGCCCTCATAGTCGAGGTACGTACTATCTACCGTTTACCTTTATTCTGCCCATAACTACATCTGCTTTCAAAAAAAGCAGCGAGAAACCTCCCGCCACCCTAGCCATATTTTTGTAATTATTTTATCTGTTGCTTACTTCAATGGTACGCTAACTGAATCATCCAAAAACCCATGATATTTTAAAATAGCGCATCCTAAATCCATACCTGCTCTCGTTCGTGAAGTTTCCTTTGCTGTTCCTTCTTGTACAAATTTCACTCATATTTTAATAAAAATCTACACTGTCCCTGGTTGAAACTGCAAATATTAATATAAACTCCAATATCACTTAACGAATTGTCGAATAGCTTCACTCAATTCATCAATTTTATTAAAATCATTTTCCTGGACTGCATCAACAATACAATGATTAATATGATCCACCAGAATCACCTTACCGGCATTATTGATTGCTGATTTTACTGCAGCAAGCTGTATGAGAACCTGCGAACAATCTTCACCATTGTCTACCATCCGTTTCACTTTTTCAAGGTGACCAATTGCCTTCGCAAGACGATTGGAAACTGCTTTTGCATTAGGATGCTGATGTTCGTGCATATTACCATCTCCATTCTTTTGTGGGTATGCAAATCCATTATAATGTTAAAATTTTCTCTGTTATCTCTGTTAATTTATGGGCATTTCTTCCAAGAATACGCAAGGCAATATGTCCTGCGGATGTTCGTGTTACCCCGCCCTGCATGTTTTTGGAATTGTCAAGCAGTTCACGCACCTGCCGCACCCAGTCCTCTGGTTTTTGCTTGTTACAAATCACCATATTTGCCAGATGCGTAAACCCTTCATACATTCCAAAGTTTCTCATGTCCATTCGTTCTGGTTCATAACAGGCATAATCCCTATATACAATCCGTCCACCCTGATAAATACAGATTCTATTCTGAAATCTGCGATACTGAAATTCTTCGCCGTGCGCAATGCGCCCACAGCTTAAAATTTCACTAAAAACAAACTGTGAAGTTTCGTTCTCCAGTTCCACATTCACTGTACACCGATAATCGGAACCTGCAAATGGAATGGCTGGCAAAGGCATATAATGCAGACAGGCATTGTCACCCACTGTGAGATGCACATGTCTTTTGGCACAGTCTCCTTCCATCTGATGGATTTTTTCATATGCCTGGGAAACAAATTCCATATTAGAGTTTTCCTTGACACAAACATCTATTTCCTGCCTGTCACCCGCCATAATTCCAGCCGAGGCTGTTAAAAGCATAACTGTCATGAAATCTTTCTTTTCATAAAATGGATGCATAATCTTAAAAGGAGCGGTAAATGATACATCTTCCAAAATCGTTTTTCCTTCTCTGTATGCCGTTCTAATATGAAGTTTTGAAAGTTTTCCAAACTGATTATTCATAATTACTGACATCCTTCTAACAATACATTTCTTTTAATCCAGTCAATAACAGGGACAATTCCATCCCGGTTCCGGATATTTGTAAACATAAACGGCTTATCTCCACGCATTTTTTTGGAATCCCTCTCCATCACGCCTAAATCTGCACCTACATATGGGGCAAGATCCATTTTATTAATAACCAGCAAATCAGATCGGGTAATCCCTGGTCCACCTTTTCGCGGAATTTTATCGCCTTCTGATACATCAATAACAAAAATCGTAGCATCCACTAATTCCGGACTAAACGTGGCAGAAAGATTGTCTCCACCACTCTCAATAAAAAGAATTTCTATATCAGGAAACCGCTTAAGCATCTCATCTACAGCTTCCAAATTCATGGAAGCATCCTCACGGATTGCCGTATGAGGGCATCCCCCCGTCTCTACTCCGATAATACGTTCCATCGGCAATACACTATTCCTGCATAAAAACTCTGCATCTTCTTTTGTATAAATATCATTCGTAATCACACCAATACAATAGTCGTCTGCCATTTCACGAGTCAGACATTCAATTAGGGCTGTCTTGCCGGAACCCACAGGTCCCGCAACGCCAATTTTTACATAAGACATTATTAAATCCGCCTTTCTATTTACTAAGACATATAAATTCTGGAATAAAGCCCCTCATGCTGCATGCAGCGAATATCAATTCCGGGCGCCGAAAGACACAACTCATCTTCCGTTAGTCCCTTTACCTGATCCAAAAGTTCTGGAAACAGTTCCTGGCTTCTATAAAGTAAGTGCTGCCCATCTGTCTGACTCAAAGGTATAGTCTTTACACAATTTGTAATCATAGAAGATGTCTGGGCATAAAGGTAATGCTCCATGGCATCTTCATAGGGAATCCCTACAGCGGCACAAAATACACCGTATACAATGCTATGAGTCATTGTCCTGTCCCTGCATTTTCCACAGTACCTTTGAAAAATATCTGATTCATAAGGGATATCCATTCCCATCACCGTTTTGACAAAACGTGAACCAAGCTTATGCCCGGCTTCCCGTGTCTCTTTTGGTACACGGCTTGCTTCCAGCAAATCGTCCAATATTTCAATTTTCTGTATCTGTCCGGCTGCTGCATATTCATAAGCCAGCCGGACAGCCAGAAATTCATTGTAACAAAAACTGTAACACATACGATGGTATAGGAATTCCCATACATCATCTAAAGATGTAAGCAAATTTTTCTGAATATAAGTCTCAAGACCATAAGAATGGGAATATGCACCAATTGGAAATAATGCATCATTCACCTGGAGCAGAAGATATTTTTTTCTCCATCCTTGTAAATTCATATTTTCCTCCAAATTCTGTCAGAACTCATTCCAATATTTCTACAGAACTGCTCTGGCACACATCTTAATGATGATGATTATTAATTGAGGATGAAAGTGCATGGCTGAAATCAAATCTAAGTTTTGCCTTTTCTGCCGATACGCCATGGATATGATTTACTTTATCCATCAAAGACTCATGATAAGGCGTATAAAAGGTAAAATCATCCTCTCCACGGAACATTGTCGTATGGGTATTCCCCACCTCATAACAGAGTTTAGCAATCTGCCTGGGATGATCCTGCCGCACAACCATCTTAATCGCTTCACAGGGCGGAATATTAACTGCAATCACCTTATGCTCATCTGCATAGAGTACATCATCCTGATTCAGTCCCCTGCTCAGTACATCATCTCCCATACGGATACCAATATCTTCACCCTCTGCTGAAGTCTTCCGGTGCAGGCGTGAAAATGCCTCATGCCATTCAATATCTACATAATCCACCCGGCGGCCAGAAAACTTCTCATCTGAAAGAGTTCCTAAAACTTCCTCGCACAACATTATGATTTCCTCCCATTTTACCAAACGCCAAGCAGCAACATCACACCTGGAATCCAGGCTGTCACAATCCCTTCAAAAACCTGCAGGCAAGGCACAAATTTTCCCAGTTTTTTTCCCATGATATCGGTGACAAAAGATGTCCCCCACAGAATTGCCCACAGCCACCAGATTGCTGCCCATCTCCAGTCCGGCACAATACCAAGCGCCTCGCTTCCGGTTACACCCTCAATAATACCAAATACAACTGCATTAACAGCAACAAAGCTGGAGAACCATGCAAATGGGAGTGGGTTCAAATCAAAAATGTTCATCATTGCTACAAACAGATAAGTAAAACAAAACAGAAGCCCTGTACCAGCCGCATAATAATTCCCCTGTACCAGATTGACAAAATTGATAAAAAGGGAAAGTCCGCCAGTCAAAATATTCATAACTGCAGCAGATTTCTTATCTACATTTGCCAAAGAACAAATGCCATTGTTTATTAAAACAATTCCTACAAAAAGTAAGCAAACTCCTAACATAAACAGATACCTCCAAACATATCAGATTAGAACAAACTGTAAAGCTGTGTCAAAGGCAGTGTTTCTGCGGGTTTTGATTCCAGTTTCACACCATCCGCACATACCTCATATGTCTCTGGATTTACAGTAATTTCCGGGGTTGCATCATTTAATTTCATATCTTTTTTTCCAATATTTCTACAGCCATATACTGGCACTACCGTTTTTTTCAAACCATATTTCTCTTTAATGTTTTGATCCATGGCAGCCTTAGATACAAATGTCAGACAGCTCTCACATTTTGCATCTCCATGTGCTGCAAACATAGGTTGATATAATACCGGCTGCGTGGTAGGAATCGACGCATTGGCATCACCCATTTTGGAAGCAATAATCATGCCACCCTTGATAATCATATCAGGCTTTGCACCAAAAAACGCCGGATTCCAAAGCACTAAATCAGCAAATTTTCCTACTTCAACCGATCCAACATAATCTGCTATACCATTTGTAATAGCCGGATTAATGGTATATTTTGCAACATAACGTTTTGCTCGGAAATTATCATTACCGTTTTCCTTATCAACGCCCAAAGGTCCACGTTCTTCTTTCATCTTATGTGCTGTCTGCCATGTACGGGTAATCACTTCGCCTGGACGCCCCATCGCCTGGGAATCAGAACTCATCATGGAAAATACACCCATATCATGCAACACATCCTCTGCTGCAATCGTCTCCGGACGAATTCTTGAGTCTGCGAAAGCCACATCTTCAGGAATATTTTTATCTAAATGATGACAAACCATCAACATATCCAAATGCTCATCTATGGTGTTTACGGTGAAAGGCATGGTTGGATTCGTAGAAGACGGCAGTACATTCTGACTGCTCGCTGCACGAATAATATCCGGTGCATGCCCACCGCCTGCGCCCTCAGTATGGAATGTATGTATGGTACGGCCACCGATGGCATCCAGTGTATCTTCCACGCAGCCTGCCTCATTCAGTGTATCTGTATGAATAGCAACCTGAACATCATATTCGTCTGCCACATTCAGGCAATGATGAATCGCTGCCGGAGTGGAACCAAAATCTTCATGGATTTTCATCCCCATTGCACCAGCTTCCAACTGCTCAATAATCGGTTTTTCATCAGAACAATTTCCTTTTCCATAGAAGCCAAGATTCATCGGATATTCTTCCGCAGCTTTTAACATCATACGGATATTCCATGGTCCCGGTGTACAGGTTGTAGCATTTGTACCATCTGCCGGTCCTGTTCCACCACCAATCATTGTTGTTACGCCTGAATACAAAGAGCATGGTATCTGCTGCGGGGCTATAAAGTGAATATGGCTGTCAATGCCACCGGCAGTCACAATTAGATTCTCTCCCGCCAGAGCCTCCGTTGATGCGCCAATCGTCATTCCAGGTGTCACACCATCCATCAGATCTGGATTTCCTGCTTTTCCTATTCCAACGATTTTCCCATCCTTGATGCCGATATCAGCCTTGATAATACCTGTATAATCAAGAATCAGGCAGTTTGTGATGACCAGATCCAGCACCCCGTCTTTACTGCAGGCTTTTACGGACTGTCCCATTCCATCGCGGATAGTCTTTCCGCCGCCAAATTTCACTTCATCTCCATAAGTCGTATAATCCTTTTCCACCTCTATCACCAGACTGGTATCTGCCAGACGAACTTTATCGCCCACAGTAGGACCATACATCATTGCATATTTTTCTCTGGAAATTTTATTACTCATTTGATTACCTCCTCTACACTGTTTACATAAAGCCTTTTACTGTTGCTAATTGAATGGCGGTCGCTTTTGTTGCTTCTGAAGCCTGTGCACATGTCAGATCATTCAGTCCATAAATGCGATTAGCCCCTCCCATTGCTGTCAACTGTACCTCTTTTTCTTCACCTGGTTCAAACCGCACGGATGTACCTGAAGGAATATCCAAATGGTACCCATAAGCTAATGCACGGTCAAATTCCAGTTGACGGTTTACTTCAAAAAAATGAAAGTGGGAACCAACCTGTACCGGTCTGTCGCCAGTATGCTTTACGATAACAGTAACTGTTTCCTTTCCCTCATTAATAACAATTTCTCCGTTTTTCGGAATTACTTCACCTATTTTCATCCTTCTTTCCTCCTTACTGAATTGGATTATGTACAGTTACTAACTTTGTACCATCTGGGAATGTCGCCTCAATCTGGACTTCATGTACCATATCAGCCACACCTTCCATAACATCGTCTTTTGATAAAAGCTTTGTACCTAATGACATTAACTCTGCAACAGTCTTACCATCTCTGGCATGTTCTAACAGTTCGGAACTGATAAAAGCTATAGATTCCACATAGTTTAGCTTCAGCCCTCTGTCTTTTCTCTGCTTCGCCAGTTCTCCTGCCATATGAAGCATCAGTTTTTCCTGTTCTTTTGGATTCAAACGCATAATATTCTACCTCCTTAAATATTTTTGGGATATATAAAAAAAGAGACCTCCTTTCAGAAAGACCTCTTTGTCTATCACAGATTTTTATAATGGTTCCTATATCTGGAAGGCGGAACACCCACTATTTTTTTAAACAGCCTTCCCATGTATTTATCATCACACTTAAGCTTATTTGCAATCTCTTTTATACTTAAATCAGAATAAAGAAGAAGCATTTTCATACTGTCAATTTTATAATGGTTGCAGTAATCCACAAAAGAAATACCAACATCCCTTTTAAAACTGTGGCTTAAGTAAGTATGATTTATACCCATAAGCACGGCAATCTCCGGCAATAGGTGCTTATCAAACGGTCTGCCGAGAACATACCGGATCACTCTCTGGATCATTTCAGATTTATTGCCAGGATAATAATCATCAAATCTCTTATGCAGCATGGACAAATAATCTTTTATGAATAAACTAATATCTTCTATATCAGCAGTATCCAAAATATGCTGTTTCGTATATACAAATGGCGGTATAATATTTTCAAGCCACTCATATTCCCTGCATAAATTTTCGGTAATACGCTGCAGGGCAGACACCATATTTATGCGAAACCACATTTGGGTAACATCCTTTTTATTTAGATAATGATGTATGAAATCCTCTGTCAAGTCATTGATGTACGAGCCATGATTAGTGATACATTCAGCTAATTCTGCTTCATCATAAGTATGATTATTGACAATTGCAATCCCGGGCATAGTGTTGTTTTTTCTCATAATGCACCTTCCTACCATAAACCAGTCAGCAAAAGTACGGCTGGTATCCATGCTGTAACGATATCCTCAAATATTTGTAAGGATGATGTAAATCCAAACAGCAGGCCTGTGCAACAGCATAGTAATTCCCCTGGACCAAATTTAACATATTGGCAAACACTGAGGAACCACCGTAAACGGTAGATAGTACGTACCTCGACTATGAGGGCAAAGTGTGTGACAATAGGCTATATTTCTATCATAAGTATTAAAAGTTAAGCCTTAACTTTTGATACCGTTATACGGAGGTAAGTCTATGAACTCAGCAACAACAGCAGTGGCTGTACAATACCGTTTAAAAGAGTGG
>CAJTCR010000116.1 GCA_910574915.1 Eubacteriaceae bacterium | reverse complement strand
GCCTAATCCTTTCTTCAGATTCCACCTCACGATGGACACCCTTGGCTTCGGCTGTATCCTTCCCACTGCCGGGCGGATTGGGGACTTTCACCCGTTAGAACGTGTGCCCACCGGGCACACCAAAAAGGGCAGCTATAAACCCATATCCAATAGGTTTATAACTGCCCTAACGCTGTGTAAATCATTATCAGCAGGCAATGCCCGCAATCTTCTCTTTAACAATATCTAAAAGCTGTCTATATATGTATGGCTGCACCCACTCGTCCAGTTCCCAATCAGCGCATAATATAACGGTATAATGTGGCTGTTGTCCTCCGCTGCTTTCACTCCGACATACCCGTTATGCGCACTGAATGTTTCAAAGCTGAGCGCAACATCATCAAGCTGCTCCGAGCCGACGATATCCTCCGAAAGATAGACCATGCCGCTTTTTGTTACCCTTATCTGGTTATTGTGGCTGTCATTCCCGCAGGCGATCAGCATACGGAACTGTTCAAGGGTGATTTTCCTGATGTCATACGCCTTTATCTGCTTTCCATTCAAAATAATCGTAGACTTCCTCCGCTTTGCAATGAAATCCCGAAACTCCTGACATATTTCTTCATCCGCCATTTTCTGAAAAACCTCTTTTTTACAAAATTTTATATCCTGCAAGTGGCTTTCGGGAGAAAAGCCCACATTGGAATCGCACCATCATCTTTGTGACCGTTTTACGGAAGTATCATTATCAGGAAACAGTGTCATGGCACAAGGTTCCCACACCTTGTTTACAGTAAAACATTTACCGCTCCTGTCCTTTTCATCAAAGGCAATCATGGCGTGTTTCTGCATAGCTCGGCTGTTTCATACGTCTTGCAGGATTATCCATATTCAGTTGTCAGCCTGCCATGCAGTTAAGCCCGCACCAGCAGAAAATCATTCCCGTCTGTCCGTCTAAATTTCCAGCTTGTCCGCACCGTACTTATGGATAATGCGGAACAATATTTCCTTCTCTTTTCCCTCTGCCCTGCCGTATAATCCGCACAGCGTTTCAAGCTCCGTCTGCGTGAGGGTGTTGGCATAAGGCTTGTAGTTTTCCGTAATGAAAACCCCGCCGCCCTCGCCCGGTTTTGTGTAGATTGGATAGTCAAAAGACAATGCAATAATGTCATTCATTATCGTTCGCCTTGTAACATCCAGTTCCCATGCAAGTTCCCGCATTGTCGCATGACCCCTGGCGGATAAAATGCTGATGATTTCCATTCTCCGGTGTGCTGAACCCATGCCGCACCTCCCCTCATTTTTGGGCTTGGAAACTGTTCAGGATTGCCAGCCCTAAAAGCACATAAAACATCCCAAAATCTTTTATATGCTTTATAAGAATGGCAATCAGTGTCTATGTAAATTTCTCACAGTATGGTCCAAATTCATGTATGATTGACAGAATGGTTTCCCTGTCCTCTGCCGCACAGGAAACAGCGATTTTTTCCAAACATTCCAGTTGCTCTTGGGATAGCGAGTTTTGATATTTTCCTACCCCGTCCATGAGGAAGTAGCCACCGTTATAGCCCTGCTTCGCAATAACGGGAAGTGCTTCGCCTATGATTTCAAAATCCCTGATTATGGACTTCCTGTTTACACAAAACCTGCCCACAAGCTCTGCCACAGTCAGTTTTTTTCCCGCCAGTAACATACTCTCCATTTCCCTGCGCCGCCAGAATGCGTGGTCTGCCATTTTTTTCACCTCCTTTCCCGCTGTTTCTGATGTTAATTGTAAATAAAGTAATATCCCCTCTGTTGGGATATTGCCCGAAAAAATTTCTAATTTTTTCCGCAATGCCTGAAAAGGCTTTTACCTTTTCAGGGAAGAATAGCAAGCACTGCCTGTGTTCCCTCACAGGCTGATTTTTTCCAATTTTCCAAAAGACGGAAACTTGAAAAAAATGCTTGTAGGGGGAAGTCTCCCCCTAGCCCCCTCTGCGCTCAAAAATCCACAAAATGTTCTGCCGGAATTTCTGATTTTTTCACTCATTTTTTTGCACGAATATCCCCCATAATGGGATAGAATATTGTGTAAAATTCTTTTATCATCCCATTACAGAAAGGACATTAAAATGGCAAACAGAGAGCGCAAAAACGAGTTGAAAATTTACCTAAGTGACAATGAGCAATACATACTGGAGCAGAAAGTCAAAGCGTCCGGCATGAGGGATAAATCATCTTTCCTGCGGCATCAGATTTTGTATGGCTATGTCTATGACATTGACTATTCGGAGCTTCGGGAATACAACACAGCACTTGGAAAAATCGGCAACAATCTAAACCAAATTGCCAAGCGCATGAACGCAACAGGCACTGTCTACGCATCTGATGTAAAGGAAGTAAAAGAGCTGATGAAAAAAGTGTGGGATACGCAGAAAACTATGCTGTCAAAACAGCCATACATGAAACAGTAATCCAAATCTAAAAAGCATCTGAAACCGTACATCAATAGATGATTTTTTTCACACAAATCTATAAGAGAGAAACCGCAAAAAAATCGGTAAATGCTTAAAATTCGACATTAAAAAAGGTGTATCGCTTAGAAGTTTTTACTCCATTACGATACACCTTTATGTGCGGCAATCTGCCGATATTTTTCTCTTTGTACGCTTCCATACATTCGCATATTCTTTTATCATAATTCTTTCCAAATTTGTACTTCAATTCTGTTTGCAGATTTCCATGCCAATTGATAGCCTTTTATGTAATTCTCTAAATTTATTTCACTTTCTTAGTGGAAGCAATATAAAATATCATAGCAATGACCGGATAAAACAATAAACTCCTCATGGCTACTTTCCTGCTATAATATTTTTGCACATAGCTGACTTTTTAGGAGTCTATGATATAAATACAGAAAACTTGATTCTCTCTATTGCGCATTATTCTGTGTCTTACCCAGGATATACATGGCAAAATAATCTTTGTCATAATATCTTTCCTTTTCATATGTTTATCCATGCTTCTCCAATTACTACTCCTTATCCAATAATTCCAAACCGTAGTTTCGAACATACCCGCTCACAGCGTCATAAATCCATTCGCAGACACTTTTATCGTTTTCGAGCTTGTCAAAAACATTGCTTGAAATAATGGTGTGCTGCGTGTTTTTTGTCTCATCATCCTCATTAAAACTCCAAATATAAATACCCACATCAGGAATATTTGCCTGTAACCCTTCCACCATATCTTTTAAAGCCTCTTGGAATTGATCTCCAAGTTCCTTTGTCTTATCCATTTTTCCGCTATTAATATAAGATTGATACTGCTGCAAGGTATCATCACGATAGGAACAGTCAAAAAGGATTTTCACACTATCTCCACGCTTTTCATGGAGTGCTGTTAAGCTATCCAGTACGAGGTTATCGGTCATCAGTCTGTCGGAAATTTCCGACGGTGATTTCCATAAATTGACCGCCGTATCGTGCCAACCATCATAGAGAATGAGCGAACTATCAACACAAACTGTTATGTTTTCTGCCATTGGAAACCTGTCAATCACATCATCCGCAAGAAGTGAGGTGGCAAATCCGCCTGCGGAAAAGCCTGTCACAAGCAATGTATCAGGTTCACTGATATATTTTTTTACCTCATCTATATATGTGGAATAGTTATTATAACCGTTATGATAAACAGTTTTATCTTTTCCGTTTTTTGTGTAATGATATTCGCCTGTTCCAGAATGGAAATCACCGGAAGCATATGGAATCACAATGAAAGTCCAGTCCTTAAACGGGTTTTCATCAACTGTACTACCAATGCCTCCCTGTGCCACAAAGTCTTGTCCGAATATTGTGGTCGCAAAAAAATTCTTGCCGCCTTCAGATGTTTCACCGGTAATACTAACACCACCACCGAAGAAATAAACAACGACTTTATTCTCGTTGCCTTTACGGAATATACCATGCCACTCGCTTCCGTCAGAAGACTTTGTATTTTCCGGCGTAATACGATACCATTTGCCGATTTCCGGCTCCCCCGTTAATTCGGGGAACGATTTTAGGAACGTCATTTTCAGAAAGATGAAGATAGCTAACACCAATACTAAGATGATTGCCAAAATGATTCCAAGAATTTTCAATGCACGATGTTTTTTCCTTACTAATATACCATTCATAGTGATTTTCCTTTCCAATTGATTTTAATTATTAATTTTTCTCTATATCCTGCCAATTCGCATTGGATAATATCTCTACTTCTTTGCCAACAAAAGCCTTGCCTATCATTTTCAATTTTTTTCATACAATATTCTCCACTAATCAAATTGCTTCAGTAATAAATTCGCACAGCCGGGTTCATTCAGTTTATTATCAAAAATTCTTATCCAATAATTCTAATCCGTAGTTATTTATATTCCCATTAATTGAATCTTCAAGCCATTTTGCAATACTCGGATTTTCGCCTCTTTTATTAAAATAAATTTTAGTACCTGTTGCTGTATGAACTGTTAAATGTCCGTCTTTTTGAGTTTCCTCGTCCCAAATATATATTCCACAATTGGGTATTTGAGCTTGCATTTCGGACACCATCTTTTTCAATAATTGCTGAAATCTATCGCCTTCGGATTTTCCGACTGTAGAAGGCGTATCATTTTTACAGCCTTCATCGAAAAATACCTGCGCCGTAGACAAAGCAATGTCGCGTACAGAACAGTCAAATAAGATTTTCACATTGTCTCTCTTTTTATGTAATGCAACAAGTGAATCAAGGGTTATATTATCAGTTGTAACCACATCACTGAATGCCTTGGGCGTATTCCATTCATTTACCATAACATCGTACCAATTTTCATTGATAAGTAGCGAACTATCAACGTGCACGGTGACATCTTGTGGGTTATGGAATAATTCGATGGCATCGTCTGCCAGTATGGCTGTCCCAAAACCTCCTGCGCTTGAACCCGTAATGAGCAGTTGTTCTGGCGAATCATCAATGTAGTTAAATATCTTCATTATCAACCTACGATAATTCGTGTATCCAACATAATGAATTGTTTTTGTACTTCCATCCAATGCTGTATATTCTTTTGTGCCCGTTCCTGAATGAAAATCACCGTTACAATAGGGTACGCCTATAAATGTCCAATCTTTAAGCATATTATCTTTTGCGGAATTACCAATACCCCATTTCCTGATAGCAGAAGTCATAACGTTAAGTCCCGTGTTCAAATGTGCATTATAAAACCCACCTTCAATATCCAAAGATCTTGCCGCCGTAAAGTCGTTTACACTGAAACCGCCACCATAGAAGTATAAGACCACTTTGTTTTCGCTTCCCTTGCGAAAATATCCTTGCCAATTACTTCCATCCGAACTAACAGTATCTTCGACATCTACTGCATACCATTTACCAACTTCGGGTTCACCATTTAATTGCGGTAAATCTTTCCCCATTGTTGTATTAACAAAAAAATTAAGTATATCGTTAAAGAATAATAAAACAGTAAGGATAATAGCGAATAAAACCGTTCCTATAATTGAAAGAGTAATTGTCACTTTCTTTTTCTTCCTTTTGTTTTTTGACTTGTCGGATTTATCGCCCATAGAGGGTTCTTGCATAATAACTTGTTCTTTCATTTTAACTCTCCTTATTGTATTATCTGTGATATTTCTTGACCTGCATTGCACGGTCTGATATAATAAGCGCACAAGTAGACAATAGTTCGTCAAAGATACGATAGTATCCTTTTGGCATTATACAAATTTATGAGGCTGTTTTCAATAGATTACTTTTTATTTGAGACTAATTGACATAAAAGTATCATTATTTTTTTTGGGGGGGGGAGAGCTTATGGCAAGAGGAACAAAAACAACAGAATTCTTGAAAGAATGCTTGTCTGATGCCCTAATCCGGCTGATGCGTGATAATGAATTTAAAAAAATATCAATAAAGGATATTGTAAATACCGCAGGAATAGGACGAGCCACATGGTTCCGCAACTATACAAGCAAAGGCGAGGCACTTACTTTTAAATTCATACAGGCATGGAACCGTTGGGCTGACGAACATGCCATTGCCATCCGAAATCGCTTCAATCCTAGTAATGCGAGTGATTTCTTTCAGTTCAATTATGAAATCAAACATATTTTGCAGGTCGTGTATGATGCTGATATGCAATCGGCAGTTTATGATGCCTTCTATCAGGTAATGATGCCACAGCACAGTACAGACGCAAAAGAATGTTATCAAGTTCGTTTTTATTCATATGGGCTTTTTGGATTGCTAGATGAATGGGTACGGCGTGGTTTTAAGGAATCACCAGATGAAATGGTGCGGATTTTCTATCAAATGATTGAAGATGAGGGAAAGTAATCTTAAAGAAAATTTGCTGTATTCCCCATTCAATAGAAGGTAATGGTAAATTGCATATATACTTGCTGATTAAGAAAAGCTCTGCATATATTATCATACACAGAGCCATTCTATTCTTTTTTCCCTCTACATAGAGCGTTTTCTTTCTGTAAAATTCATTTTACGGATTTATACCCGCCTTTTTTGCAAAGTCATCTTTTCTCCCGATAAGTTCCGACTGTTTTTCCTTTGGCAGAATGTTAAACACATCCTCATAGAGAATATCATCTAACTGCATTTCCTTAGCAAGTAAAAACACATTTAGACTGAGCCATTCGTTCCAAAGCCCCTCAAATAAGCTGTTACTGTCTGTATATGTGTCAAGCACTTCAAAGCCATATGATGGTGTATAACACTGTAATTTAATAAAACCATACCTGCCAACATCAACCACTAAAATATCTTCATCTTCTATTTCGTACAGTTCCGTAAATGCATCAATCACTTTGCGACACTTTTCCCGTTCTTCCTCTGTGATGTATGCCTGTTTCTCCATATTGATTTACCTCGTTTCTCATAGAATTTTATCACTTTGAGGGCTATCTACATACACCGGATATTCTCTTTGCTTATATTTCCCATTTTTCACTTTACTCACAATTCACACCTGTTACCGCTGTTGTAAAAAATGCCATGTTTCTACCTCTTTCTTTCTCAAAAATAATTTTTGTCTGGTTTCCGAAAGAGTTTTTCGTGTAAAATGCCCTGCCTTATGGTAAGATAAAGACAGGGCAATCCTTTAGGAAGAACCCTGCGGGCATCCGGCATATTCAGTTTGGCGATTGGCTATGCCGGACGCTTTGTTTTGTCCTTTCCCAAGTACATTCAAAACTCCGTTTCCGTAACTTTTGGACTTTTTGTCCAGAAGTCCTGTTGCTGGTTTACAAGTTCCCTATTCAGTTTTTTCCATATTCAGTTGTCATGCTTCAATCACGCCCGCATCCTCCACCTCATCAATGGTGCCATTGTCCCTGACTCTTGCTTTACACAGGTTTTTCACATATTTTTCGATGTCTAAGGCGTTCTTGTCATCAAAATCGGACAGAAGCCGGTACTGCTTGTGCTTTGTGATGTCAAACTTATTGGAGAAGAATGGTCTAACCCCTCTAAGCTGCATGATGCATTTTCCACCATCCATAACCGAAATCTCATCCATCGACATCAATTCTTTTCCGGTCTTTTGATAATTTAAACCGTAGGACTGCGACGTACCCCTTGTGTCAGAGGTATTGTAAAGGTCAATAGTTTCCTTACCCAAAATTTCCGCCATCTCTTTTAAGGTGGTCTTTTCCTTCCCTCCGAGGAATAAGGTGGTATCGCAATTCCCTTCAATGGTGTCGGCGTTGTCCTTATAAATCGCTTTGAGCTGCGACTTCGACTGCAAGATAATGGAAGCTGATATTTCCCGGCTCCGGATTGTGGCAATCAGCTTCTCAAACTTTGGTATCTGCCCGATGTTTGCAAACTCATCGAGTAAGCAGCGCACATGGACGGGCAGCCTGCCATGATACACATCATCCGCCCTGTCACAGAGCAGATTGAAAAGCTGCGTATACATGATTGACACGATAAAATTAAATGTGTCATCGGTATCGGAGATAATGACAAACAGCGCTGTCTTTTCATCCCCAATCATATCCAGTCCCAACTCGTCATAGCTTGTCAGGTCACGCAGCTCCTTGAATAGCGATAGGTAATCCTTTGATGTTATCTCTGGATTTTCCCCCGCCCTAAACCGGGCGTGAACCTTTCAGCTCACCCGGCTTGCCATCAGGAACAGATTTTATTTCATCT
>CAJTCR010000115.1 GCA_910574915.1 Eubacteriaceae bacterium | reverse complement strand
CATGTCCTTTTTTCTAACCACTGTCTGAAAACCACTCAGAAATAAGCATTTTTTATTCCTCCCCGTCACTCCCATTCATATAACATAATTCTTTTCTGTTTCTTCATGGACTTTCCGAGACTACACAATATGTAATCTGTCTTACGTTTCAATCATATTCTCCGGAGGCTCTCATGTCTTGTAAAAAATTGCCCTATGTACCCTGCCCTATCTGCTTTTTTGAGCGAACATATTCTGACGGGGATATCCCGACGATTCTTTGGAAAGCCCTGTCAAAGTGGCTCTGGTCATAAAACCCCATTTCTGCGGCAATCCTGCTAATCGTCTTTTCCTCATCCAGCAGCCCTTGTGATTTCCGTATGCGGTTCTGGATACAGAATTGATGCGGTGTCATTCCAACACTGTTTCTAAATTTTCTTATGAGGTAATATTTGCTGACAAAAATATCCGCCGCCAATGTTTCTATAGGCAGTTCCTGTTCCGGGTGACCGGCAATTTTATCAGCCAGAATTTTTATGCCTGCATCAATCTCTTTTTGTCCGCTATCCCGAAGGCGGTAAACCTCCCGCACGGAAACCAGCAATTTATCTCCCTGCTCCTTTCCGAAAATCCCCTGTACCGCTGCATCCTTTAACAATTCCCTGACAATACTTTCTGCCATTTCCACATCCGTTTCTTCTACAAAAGCAGTTCCTATGCACATAGACAGCAGACGCACATCTCTTCTCTGGCGCACGGAATGTACTGCATAAGGCGGGATGATAAACACATCCCCTCTGCAGCACACCACTTCCCTGTTTTCCAGACAAACAGTAACTGTTCC
This sequence comes from Eubacteriaceae bacterium, assembly GCA_910574915.1. Classification (GTDB taxonomy): domain Bacteria; phylum Bacillota; class Clostridia; order Lachnospirales; family Lachnospiraceae; genus Eubacterium_J. The sequence goes on along the minus strand of CAJTCR010000115.1, from coordinate 7,600 downwards.
CTGCATGACAACCGATATGACATAATGCCCTACATGGTTATGGGAATCAAAATGCTTATCAATATTCTCCGACAACACGAACTCGATTGGGTATTTATCACTTTGATAGTAACGCATATTTTCCACTCCTGCCGCATCTATAAAATATTTCCCTGTCACATATTTTAACAAATAAGTGCTACTTTCTCCATAATCTGCCGTTATTCCATCTCCCTGAACGTGCCAGCCATTCCTCCCACAAGGCTCCACTGGCGCTGCATATAGGATTTCAGATTTTCCGTGCTTTGCCGATATGCCTCACAAGCCATTTTCGGATTATCAAAATGCTCCATGATTGCGCAGGCGGCACAGTACCCGCTCTCCATCCCGGCAGATATGCCCTCGCCCATCGGGTTTAAAAACCCGGCAACCTCCCCGGCGAAAAGGATACGCCCCACACCGTAGTCTACACGGCATCCCGGACGGATATGCGGCATCAGCCATTTCTCTTCCTTCGTCTGCCTGCTGATACGCAGGTGGTGGTTTGCTTCCATGTAAGAAATAAAATGTTTATAATAATGGCTGATCTTATCCATTTCCTTCACGGACACGCCAAGCACCAGCAGGTCATCCTTCACGTTGAACCACGCATCATACTCCGAAAGCTCCGGCTGCAAGTACGCATAAAAGTAATGCGGGTCTAAATCAATGCTGCCCTCGTTGAATGTCTGGAATGTTGTTATGTATCCGGGAATCTCTCTGGTAATCTTCTGTTTCAATGTTCCGACAACACCCTCACCGTCAATCACATACCTTGCGCTTTCCGTATAATTATTTTCCCCATGCAGGCTGACTTCCACAATTTCGTCCTGCTCCGTGCAGGAAAGTGCCACCACACCGTCCCTGACCTCTGCGCCGCTCTCCCCTGCCTTTTTAGCAAGCCATCCGTCAAAATGGCTGCGCCAGACATTCAGCCCCTCCTGCTCGAAACGGTATTCCTTCCCCTCGTCATTTGTGAAGATCATTCCCCTGTTCTCTGTCGGGGTACACATGGCAGATTCCGGCACATCCTCCCCGAAATAGGTCTTCACAAGTTCCATTGATTTCTTTATCAGAACGCCCGAACAGGACTTATACCTTGGCATTTTAAACTTCTCCACCAGAAGAACCTTATAGCCTTTTTCCGCTAAGACCTTGGATGCCGTGCATCCCGCAGGCCCCGCCCCGACCACTATCACATCATACATCTGCATACCATCCTCTCTGCTGTTTCCTATTACTTCGGCAGAATACCGTTCCCTCTAAAGCAAAAGCATCCACTGAATTATACCATAAAATTTATCTGTTTTTCACCCGATGGCATGAAACGACTATTTTTCGGGAATGGAAAGCAAAAAAGAGTCATCAACCAGCCCTCTTTTCCATTATTTCATTCTGTTTTTACCATTTTTCTGTATACTATCACGCAAAACTACTGTATTATCACGAAAACTGCTTATACAATCACGGAAACCCTTATATTATCACGAAAACTCAGAGGCAGTTTCCGTGTTCGTATAAGGGTTTTGCCTGATAGTATCGACTTTTGCCTGATAGTACAGCAGTTTCCGTGCGAGTATCCGAGTTTCCGTGATAATAACCGACTTTTGCCTACGAGTATACACTATCAGGCAAAACAACCCCAGAACAAAAGTTCGTACCCTTACTAATGTAAAAATGCCCTCAAAAGCACACGGAAATAATGTAACTTTCTAAGCTATGTAGTGCCAAAAGTGGCGGATTTACGGGCTTTCTCGGCTTTCCGTGTCCGTATCTGCCGGAAACTAAGACACCTTGACAAAATTCGATAATATCCCCCATATTTCAACAGCATTTTTCTACAAACAGGCGAAACTCCAAACAAACACGGAAACTCCTATACTTTCACGCAAAACTCGGATACTATCACGGAAACTGCCGACTTTTGCCTGATAGTATAATTCTGCCCCAATCGCCATGTTATCAGCAGTAAAAAAAATACGAAAAAGCGGGATCCACCACCCACTGTGATGAACCCCACCAAGCCTAAAAAACCTTGATATTAAGCCATTCTTCCATACTTTTGCCTGTTCGTACCCAAATTCCTATGGCATCAATTTAAGATAGCCGCCTGGGCGGCTGTTAAATATTGTTCAGGGATACTGCACATTTTTCATTCACATAAATTCTCTAAGACACAGAGAGGTCACACTTATACAAGGGGAGGGGTCAAAACCGTGACCACTTCAGTTGAAATTCTTCTGCCATGCCTGGTAGCCTGCCACTAAGGTTGCGTCAGGGCGCTGTAAGGCTATCAGCAGAGTGTTGTTGAAACTGTAATTATGGAATTTTGACATAGTGGAGAGATAGCTTTTGTATTTCTCGCTCTCGAAAAGCTCTTTTAAGCCTTCCTCCAGTTTTTCAGTAATCTCTTTTACTTTCTGCTTTTCTGTTTTTGCATCTGCCATATTTGATTTCCTTTCTTTGCATGAAAAAAAGACAATCTGTTATGACTGTCTTTCTTCCCGAAAACAAAAAAGCAGCGAATTGTTTTATATAATGCAAAAACAAATTCACTGCTTTACTACTTGTGTTATTAAGTTGCTGTAATTATGCTAATACTGGCTCTCTTTTTCTAATGACAGCCTCCACTTCCTCTATGGTCTTTTCAACAATCCTTGCTATTTGTTCTGATGAATAACCATCTCTGTGCATATTCATAATCACGCCAGTTATAGCATTATCTGTTGCATTTTCTCTGATCCCCTGTGAAAGATTACACATAGCGCTCATATCCTTTCTCAATTTTTCATCTACCGGAATACTGTACTCAGTTTTAATAATCCCTAATTTCTCATCAACGGTCAATTCCGCCGAAAGCAACGTACTCAGCAAACGGTGCAGCTCATACTTTTCATCATGCTCCGGAAGTTCATTTGATATACCTATCAGGACAATATTCAGCAGGTCAAGCCCGCCTTTCCACGGATAGGCACCGAGCAGATCGTCTTTCGCAAGATGCACATAAGCCATACTGCTTTCGTCCATGCCCATACACACCCAAATCGAAAATACACGCCTGATGTCGTTATAGTTTGTCTTGACAAAATCCCGTTCCTTCTGCGAGGAAACAAGGCGGCTCACATAGAAAACTGCCCTGTTTAAGATATGGTAGCCTGACGGTTCATCTTTCTGTGCTTCCACGTTTACGATAACCTGTGAAATACCGTCTTTCATGCGCACATAAAAGATAATGTCAAACCTTACAAGCCCCTCGTTTATCTCCGCATTTTCCGTATTCATCCCGACAATGCGCTGCCCGTTTTCTTCTTTTTCAATATTGGTCAGCCCCGGCTCTACCGGAACCACGCTGATAAATGGCTCTCCCTCAATATAAGACACCACATCTTTCGGGTTCATTCCCCGGAACTCATCAACCGTCTTTACCAGGATATGCGCCAGAATGATCTTATTTCCCAACAGGCGTTTTGCCTTATCATCATACTGTGCGTCCTGGTCTGCCATGCTGACCGCATTCTTTATTTCCGTATCCATCAGCCATAAACCTCCTTTTTGTATGTTGGAAACGCAAAAGCCATTCCCAAAAGGTATATGACCTCAATGCCATTATACCCCGAAATCCCGGCTAAATCAATCGAAACTTTATAATTGCCATCCCGGACAATAATTGAAATTTGATTAGTTTTATGATTGTTACAGCGTTTCCTCCTTCCTCTTCGCTTTATCAGTATCTGCCCGGTCTGCCCCGGACACTTGCGCTTTGTATGTTGCCAACTTTTCTTTTAACGATGCCCTCTGCGCAGGCTTGTCAGCCATTGCCGCCGCAGCTCTCAGTCCTCCACTGCCCATTGTGTAATCATGCCTTGCGTTTTCTACCGGGTACGGTATCGGTGCATTGGCGGCTCTTTCGCCTGTTTCCGGTCTTTCGGAAGTCTTTTCTTCCTGTGCTGACTTCTGGACATCATGTCCAGAAGTTTCCTGCCCTCCGTTTTCTTCCTCCGGAGCATCGTCCATGCCGAGTGCGTCATCGCCCTTTTCGTCCATGTTAAGCAGGGCATTTAAGGCGGATAACCGTTCCAGCTTCTCCGCAAGCTCCGCTTCCTGTACGAATGGCTTTGTGACCTCCACTTTTGCGGTTTCAAGCTGCCGCTGCACAGTTTCCAGTTTCGTCTGCGCTTCAGAAAGCTGCTTCGACATGGATTCCAGGGCGTGGTTGATACGGGCGATGTTGCCGAGAGGGTCAGAACCGACTTCTAAGTTATGGGAAAGCTGCCCTTTTAAATTCATCACAAATTTGTGATTGAATGAATCAAAGGACACCGCCATTTTAAATCCAGCATACTCCCTGACGGTTGCTGGCACATTGACGGTTTTCATCTCCTTGCACATCTCCACAAGGGCAGCCCCAGCTTCTTTTTTGTCCGTATAAACCTTATCCCCGACTTTCATCAAAAACTGCTCTTTATCTGCCGGGAGGTTTGCTTTTGCGGTCTGAATATCTGCCTCCATGCCCTCTATCCTCTCCTTCAGGATGGCGATCTGCTGCGGATAGTGCTTTGCGATATTATCCTCAAGTTTATATTTCTGGCTTGTATGGTTCGCCTTCATCAGCTTCAGCTTTAACACCTGAATGTCGAGATCCATCTTTTCTTTAATGTACGGGTTCCCGGTAGCCAGGGCTTTCACCTCCGCATAAGTGAGCGCCGCCTCGTCCACGTCCTCACAGCTACGCACCGGGGATTTGCTCGTCATGATCTGCCCGATGAACTTCTGCTTATTTTCGATTAGCTGGTCGAGTAGGTCAGCGGTATTACTACCGCTTTCCCCTCTAAGAACCGTGCATGAGAGTTTCCCCTCACACGGCTCAAGCACTTATAAGCCCTGTATCACCAGAGCCGGTTCAACAACTTCTTTTGAGTAATGTAGCTTTCTGTGACAGCCTGCGTCTACTAAAATTCTTGTTAGCTTATAATCGTTCCCCATAGCTTCATGGATTCTGTACCCTTTTTCTAGCGTAATAGCACCGCCGCATATAGGGCAGATTCCTTTTTGTGCTTTGTAGAGGGTATTCAGTTTCTTTCTGCCTTTGATTTCACGAAACATTCTCTCTGTATCCCTTTCTTCAAAATATCCTGTAAACCTGTCATCAAATGGTGTCGCTTCTGATTTTGTTTTCAGCCACCTTACGATTTTTATATCAGTAGCATAAATCAGATTGAGTCCAAACGAATCGGACATTTTAACGCTGAATGTCCAGCTCCTTGTGCCGGCCTGTCTGAAATATTTCTTTGCTATCCATTTATGGCTCTTTTTAGGGTGTCTGCGTTTGCACCACTGCCATAGGCATCTCCACACATCAAAATCAAATCTTTCAAATGCTTGTGATGAAACATTATATTTGTGGAAATTCACCCATCCGCGGATAATCGGATTTAACTTTCGTATCAAATCTTCCTGTTTCATGGACGGATTTTTCTTGATTATCTCCCTTATCTTGTTCACTATGGCTTTATAATTCTTTTTGGACGGTTTCATCAAAAGTTTATCTTTGTACCACCTTATATTGCTTCCGAGAAAATCAAACCCATCTTCGATATGGGTAATGACTGTCTTTTCTTCCGACAGCTCCAGCCCTCTTTCTGGCAGAAATTCGCGGATAATGGGAAGCACGCCATTTTCCAAAAGCTCCCTGCTTTCGCCAGTGACAATAAAATCATCAGCATAACGCACAAAGTTCACTTTCGGAAAATATGCTTTTCCATTGACTTTCGTTTTGTGGTATTTCTTCTTAATCTGAATCTCCAAACCGTCTAACACCATGTTACAAATAGTTGGTGAGATAGATGAACCCTGTGGGCTTCCCGAATCGGTCGGGAATAATTTCCCTGTTTCGATATACCCACTTTTTAACCATTTCCGCAGAATGTCCTTATCCATTGGAATGTGATTCAGAATCCACTCATGGCTGATATTGTCAAAACAGCCTTTAATGTCGCCTTCCAGCACCCATTTTGGTGATTTCCCTTTATTCAGACAGGTAAAGCACTGTTCGATAGCGTCCTGCACACATCTTTTTGCCCGGAATCCATAGGAGTTCGGGTCTGCTGTGGTTTCCGCAATCGGCTCTAATGCAAATTTATATAATGTCTGCATTGCCCTGTCTTTCATGCATGGAATGCTTAACGGGCGCATTTTCCCGTTTTTCTTCGGTATATACACCCTTTTTAGTGGCAGTGGCTTGTAACCCCTGCGTTTCAAATCGAGAATTGCTTCGTATTTCAGTTTTGGGGTAGACCATAAAACTTTGTCTACGCCTGCTGTCTTTTTACCTTTATTACTCGTTACTCTCCTTACGGCTAAAGCACGCCCATGCAACATGATATTTGCAATACTCAGAGATAATAAGCCTTTTGAAATCATCACTCCACAGGAGCATATGAAACAATATAATGCTGCTAAATGCGACATAGCCGCATAAAATACTGTAAATCCAACAAGTCAACATCTTTTTAAACAAGATATTTTTACCAAGGGATAAGTGCACCCTTTTTTAGGAGAAAATATTTTTCATTTTTCTATTGACATTTATTAGCTGGACTTCCTCGGCCTTACAATTCCGGGTACAAGCACACCGTACCTGCCGATACTCTCCGTGGTTTCCTCCATCTTTTCATCATCAAGGACACGGAACGGGTGTCCTTTGAATGTATGTAAATCCGCCAGCTTCGCATGGATAATCTGCTCCCCCGACGTGTTTTCTGCGCCGCCAAATAAATCATCAAAGCTGTTCAGCCTGACTTTTGATGCGCTCCCTGCCTTACTGCCCATTGCCAAGCACCTCCTTTGTCAAGGACTGGTACGCCCCGGCAACCTTGCCTTTCGGGTCATGCTCATAGATGCTCACGCCCTCTGCGGACGTTTCCGCCGCCCTCACCGACATCGGTATGCTGTTCTCGAATATCCGCACCCTGCTTCCGTAGGTTTCGATAAGCAGCGCCGTAATATCCCTTGCGTAGTTCGTGCGGTTGTCTACCATCGTCAGCAGGATGCCCTCAATCTCAAGTTTCGGGTTAATCTGCCGCTTCACCTTGCCTATGGTCTTGATAAGCTGTTCCAATCCTTTCACGGGCAGGTATGCCGCCTTAACCGGAATGAGTATGCTGTCGGCACAGGCAAAGGCATTTATGGTAATCATCCCCAAAGAGGGCATACAGTCGATTAAAATGTAATCGTACCCGTCCTTTAACCTCTCCACATAGGAGCGCAGCATAATCTCCCGGCTCATCACATTCACAAGGGAAACCTCCAGACCGGACAGCTCAATGTTCCCCGGCATCAGGTCAATGCCTTCCTCATGCTTCAAGATACCGTAATCCGGCTCCATTTCTTCATCGTTGATAACCTTTTCCAATACGTTCGCAAGGGTGACATCCAGCTTGTCCGGCTCCGTGAAGCCTAAACTTGCGGTCAGACTCCCCTGTGCGTCTTATACCGAAAAAATGGTTATTCCGAGGTTTTTGATACCGATATGATTTCTTGAGGATTTATCTACAAAGTTTCGGCATAATAAGGTAATCTTTTC
>CAJTCR010000114.1 GCA_910574915.1 Eubacteriaceae bacterium | reverse complement strand
TCATAACCTGACGGCAGCAGCTTTACTAAATCATTTGTATCCATAAAATCACCCTTTTTGATTATACCATGAATTTTATGAATTTGCAGCAACAAAGTTAGTGCATATGGGGGTCTGCCCTGCCTGCGCTGCTATCGTGCCTACTTTCTCGTTCACGTCCCCGAACATATTTGACAGGTTTCCGTTAATCGCCCCGATTAAAAGCTCCTTTAGCCATTCGTTAATGGCTTCAAATATGCTCTCCATAAGCGGCTACCTCCCCGGATTATCCGAACAGCCCGGAAAGCAGCGGGATTAAGGTTGTGCCGATAAGCGCAACGCCGCCGCCCGCCATAAGCTGTGTCATACCTAAATAGTTGAATAATAATCGAAATGATTGTGAAACTTCAAGATTTGATTGTGTTTTGTAGATATTTCTCCGCCACAGGGGATAAAGGTTATTCCCCTGTATGCGGTTTTTGAAAGCATCAGCTTAACTTTTCACCGTAAGCTGGCTTCCCTGTTTCATAAAATTAAAGTGTATCTCCACTGTTGTGTTGCATTTTCCATCCGCCATATCCTCATGGACAACAATCTCTTTGATGAGCAGATGCAGCATCTCCCTGTCAAGTTCCCTGATATCTGCATACTGCCTTATCAGTGAAAGCCACTTTGAATTGTCCTCCTGTTCCTTTGCCGCCCCGTCAGGACGCTCACGCATCGTATCTGCCTTTTTCTGTAAGGTTTCCTGTTCAGTCTGTGCTTTCTCCATCATGCGGGTAAAATTCGTTTCGTTAACCCTGCCCGCCACCCAGTCCTCATAAAGTTTGGAAATCAGCGAATCCAGTTCGGAAAGCCTGCGCTCACTCTCGGAAAGCTTTGCTTTTATGCGCCTGCTTTCTTCCTCGCTGTCACACTGGCAGCTTTTCCGTAACTCCTCCATGACTTTTGTTTCGTCTGCAAGGGCAAGTGCCGCACACGAGCGTATCTGCTCCAAAACAATCTGATACAGCGTGTCAAGCTCCAACCGGTGCTGGCTGCAATGCGCCACACCGTAACGGTTATACTTTGCACAGGTCAGTATCCTTGTTTTTGCCTTCGCATTTGCCACACGCTGGTTCATGGTGCTGCCGCATTCCCCGCATTTGACAAGTCCTGCAAATATCCCGTAGTTGCCCCATGCGTCCGGTCTTTTGCGCATCTTCACTTTTTCCTGCACAAGATTGTAAGTGTCCATATCCACAAGCGGCTCATGCACGTTCTCCACCTGAATCCATTCCTCCGGCTTTTTATCCCCAATCCAGCCGACCTTAAAACGATAGTCCGCCTTCTGTGACGCTATCGTTCCGATATAAACAGGATTGGCGAGTATCTGCTTGATTGTAGAGAAATCCCACATATAAATGCCTTTTTCGCCGTATTCCTTTTCCCATTTGGTCACATGGTTACGCAAGCCTTTCTTTCTGTTCCACCAGCAGGGGGCGGGGATTTTCTCGTCCTCCAGTCTGCGCCTGATCCAGTTCGTTCCATGCCCTTCAGCCGCCCATCCGAATATCTTCTGCACAATCCAAGCGGTGTCTTTGTCTAGTATCAGGAAGTTTTTGTCCTCCGGTGACTTCATGTAGCCAAACGGTGCGATGCATCCTGTGAATTTTCCCTTTTTCGCCTTGATGACATAAGAGGAATGTACCTTTTTTCCGATGTCCTTTGAATAAATCTCGTTAAAAACACTGCGGAATGCGATAAGGTCATCATCTTTCCCCGTATCCACGCCGTCTGTGACGCCTATGTAGCGGATATGGTGTTTTGGGAAAAATTCGTCCCTCAACTGCCCTGAATGTGTGCTGTTTCGGGTAAGCCTTGACATATCCTTTGTCACTACAATGTCAATCCTGCCTTGTTTGCAATCGGCTAACATTCTTTGAAAGTCTGGTCTGTCCATGTATAAGCCGGAATATCCGTCATCAGCGTATACACCCGCAACGGTAAAACCATGCTCCTGACACCACGTTTCCAGCATATCACGCTGGTTGTGTATGCTTGCGCTTTCCCCGTCAAGGTTATCGTCCTTTGAGAGCCTGCAATATATGGCAACCCGTAAATTGCCGTGAAGCTGTTGTAATGCTGCGAAATTAGAATCCATCATGCTGTCCTCCGTTTTCCGCAAAACCAACAGTTGTACCGCCAACATTTGCTTCACTGTCTTTAGTATAATCGATATATTGTGTTTTGTCAATATTGTATGTTGTTTTGTCAATATCAGTATTTTGTGTATCTGCCCCATTGATACGGTACTGTCTTTGTATCAGCTTCATAAATGCCTGCTGTCCGCTCTGTTTGCCGTCAAAAACCGCTTTTACTGTAATATTCGCTTTTGCACTGGTGCAATTACCTGTCACATTATTCATAATTTTAATCCTTTCCATTTTCCGTAATTGCCCTGACGCTGTGTAAGGAAATGGACTTATTGGCATTGCCATATCCACAAGTTTCTGAAAAAATGCCATAAAAAAACAAGGAAACAAATCTGAATCGTCAGTTATTTCCTTGCTTTATGGCTACAATATTAAATTTTTGTTCTGCCTTACTCTGTCTGAAGCTATGCAGGCTGTTCTGCTTTTTTACACCAAAACCTAAATTTTCTGCAATTTCTTCAACTATGTGTTTTATTTGGTTTTAACAAGTAACGTACTGATTATGCCGACAACAACATATTTCAGATAATATTTCCATAAATTTAATCACAAACATAGGTGAGTATGTGACTTTTTCATGTTCGTAATCGTATCTTATTATAGTAAAATTTGATTTTACTTTTTCTAAATTAGTTACAAAATCACCATCCATTTTCTCTTTAATTTGAATTTTAATACCATCACCACATTTATCATACAGTTCCTTTAAATCATGTATTGCCATATCTAACTGATTCTTAGTTTTCGTCTGGATATTATCTTTTTCAAAATAAACTAAATATTTCAAGTACAATTCACACGCCAAGCATGCATTTAATTCTGTTGGTATCAATTTATTCGACTTCTTTAGTATTTCAACTGCATCTCTAAATTGATTTGCTCTATCCAAGATTTCATAATCGTTAATTTCTATATCCATCCATACATTCTCCTATCTTACTGCTGTACATAAATATTTTTGGCGTTAGCTAAAAATAAAGCAACCATATATGCCATGAATAGCCTAACCAAACTTAAATTATTGTTTAGCTGTATATTCCAACACTATTACTTTACACCGTTTGAAGCCCTGCAAGCCGTTCTACCTCTGCTACGCTGAGTTCGGAACATTCTGCAATCTCCTCAATTGTCAACTTTCCCATTTTAATCATTCTAAGTGCCGTTCTCTTTTTTGTTTCATTTTCAGCTTCATTTTTTAATCTTCTTGCACTTGTTTCAATCAATGCTCCGCTCATCATATCACCTACGCCTTTCTGCACATTCTCATATTTCTGTGCAATCTCTTTAATCACATCACCGGAAAGCTCTATGATTGTGCGTTTGTCAAACGCCCCGATCACTCCCTGCTGTTCCAGTCCGTCAAGCCTTTCCAAGATAACCTGATACTCTGCTTTCAGTTTTTCCAGTTTCTGCTCGTTACTATTATACTCCGGAAAGCTGTTCTCATGTGAAAAAATGTAAAACGGGATTAACATCAGCAGACGTTTTTCAAAAATATCGTCAAGTGAATATTTCTGTACTTTCATAATCGGTATGTCATACTGAACCGTTCCACCCGGCGTAATAATCACATACTTCATTTTGTCCGGTGTCTTTTTGTAAGTACGGAGATACAGAACCGCCGTATTGGGAAATGTCACTGTCAGCGTTTCCTCCGTGACCTCGCCCTCGTCAAGTGCTATCTGCGCGTCATACTCAAAGAGCCTTATGGTGATTCTTCCGTCCGGCAGGCTGCTTTCACACTCAACATGGTATTTCTTTGGTATCTTCCCGTAAACCGTAAAATTTGTATCCGTAATCCGTTCCTTGTCCGCTTCGTCCTGCTGGTCTAAAAAATGTTCATTGGGGAAAAATCGGATTTCTTCGTCCCCTGTATATGTTTCGCCGAAAATTTCATTGATTACGGGGATTATCAGCTTCCGGCAGTCATTGAGGATTGTCCGGAATGCCCCATCATATATATTTGCCATATTTTAATTCCTTCCTTTTTGTGTCTTTATCATATCATTTTTTTACCTCAAATTCAAGAATTTCACGCTGTTTGTTTCATCTTCTTAAAATGCCCGAAGTATTCACCATGTTCTTCCTGCCTTTGTCTGTCCGGTAATTTTTCCCTGAAAAAGCAACAGGAACACACCTCTCCATGATACGGTCATAGATGCGCCCATGTTCCAAATCTGCCGGATTGCGCAGTTCTTCCAGTGACAGGTTTGTTGTAATGATAAATGGTTTCCCGCTTTTGTAGCGTTCATCAATCACAAGATAAACTGTTTCCAGCACATAGGGAGTGTCATGTTCCACGCCTAAATCGTCAATGATAAGAAGCCTGTACTGGTTCAGGCTTTTCAGATACTCATTCCTTTCGCCGCTGTACAGCCCTCCGAGTGCATTTAACAGTTTCGGGAAACTTGTCATCAGCACAGGGATATTTCTCTCCATGAGCGCATTGGCAATACAGCCTGCAAGAAATGTCTTGCCCGTTCCCACGTTGCCCCAGAACAATAACCCCTGACCGTTTTTCTGAAATTCTGCAAAGTGTTCCACATAGCGGCGTGCATATTTGGCGCAGGGGTGCGTTTCATCACAGTTTGTAAACGTATAATCAAAGAAAGTGCTGTCCTGCAATCCTGCGCTTTTCATCTGCCGGATATGCAGAAGTTCTTCCTCTGCCCTGTGTTTTTCACGCTCCCTCTCCATTTCCTCCGCCGCACACTGGCAAAGACAGCCGACAACACGCTCCACCCCCAAGAATGAGATTTTTTTCTGCTTTTTTGTGTGGCATCTTCCGCACATCAGCAGCCCCGTTTCAGTGTCCATATAATCATCAGCCGTTTTCATTCCCTCATTTGCGGCATTTCCAATTTCTTTCAGCACTTCATCAACAACCGAACCAATCATAAACTGTCACCCTCCTTAAAACTGCTGTTGTAAGAATACCCTCTCCCTGTTTCCTGTTCTTTTTTCAAATCTGCCCTTTTCCAGCATTCCATAGTGGCTAAATGGTTTTTATATGTTCTTCCCGAATATTCCATGTATTCTGATAAATGCTCTATCATGGACAGATAATCTGCCGGAAAGTCATTTTTCAGCTTTTCCAGTTCCCTATCCGTAAGAATGACATTGCCATATTTCCCATAAGGGCGTGGGAGAGTGCCTTTTTCTCTCAGGAACTGCCCTTGTTCCCTACCCTCTCTTTTATCTAAGTTCTTATCTCTGTTCTCTATACTCTTATCTCTAATCTCTGGTGGAAAAATTTGGGACACAGGTGGGACATTGTCCCAATTCTGTCCCATATCCGTATTTTTGTCCTCAAGGAGCGGTGTCTTTTCCTCTGCTTTCTGCCTGCGGTATCTTGCCTTTCGTTCCGCATCGGACGAGCCTTTTCCGGTCATCTGCTCAATTTCAGGCATATAGTAAATGTCATCTTCCTGCACTGCCACAAGCCCAAGCTGCATGAATGCCCGCATCGCCCTCTCGACCGTGCCGACCTCATGCCTTGTAAGCAGTGCTATCATCTCTGCCGAAAGCGGCGTTCTCTCGTTTAAGAGCAGTTTTCCGTTGTGCTGCAATGATTTCAGATACAGCTTGAGCAGAATATTCACATATAAGACACCATCCTTTGAGCCTTCCAGTACAACAATCTCCCTCTGGTCAAAAAAATCCTCCTTGAGCTTGAGGAAATAATATTTTTTGTTCTCAGCCATAATTTTTACCTCTTTTCCCTTAAAAATAAAAATCCCAAAACAATATCCACATTGGAATCCATGTCTGTTTCCCGTTATGAAATTTCTTCCTGATGTCTGCGCTTCTGTGCCGATACCTCCTTTTTGCTTTTTTTCTCCTCAAGATTGGGAAGTATTTCATTCTGTTTTGATTTACCCCTCTGTACCATTGCCGCCTTGTCCGCAATCTCCGCAAGTTCCCCAAGTATGGCGTCATTTTCCGCCAAATCGTGTTTTATCCTTGCGCTTTCTGCTTTCAGCTCATCAAGTTCCTTTTTCCACGTTTTCGGAAGCAGTTTATCCGTTCCACTCATATTTTTCAGTCCTGTGCGGTAGGAGAGGGCAGTTTCAATCTTGTCCGCATTCTTGTTGTAATAAGACTGTTTCTGTCTGCCGGAAAGACTTTCATACTTTTTCCGGTACTCCGCATATGGCTTGTAGGCTTGGTAAATGTCTACGATGTTGGACATCTTTTTTAGCTCTGCATTCAACTCACGCTGTTTGTGAATGTTGTCGCTCCGTCGCTTTTTGGTGTCCTCCGTCAGCCTGCTTAAATCTTCAAGTGTTTCGATTTTGTGCGATTGCAGGAATGACACCATAGAGGAAAAATCTTTTATATTGCCTGTTTTCGTGTCTGTGCGCTGCCGGATATTGTTGCCCTGAATAAATGCGCTGCGGTTTTTCTGCCACTCCATCAGGATTGTAATTAAGGAATCCTTTTTCTTTTCCTGTACAATCGCTTTTTTCTCTTTTTCGAGGAAAGCTATCTTATCCGTCAGACGCTCTATGTTCTCCATGCTGGATAAAATAAGGGCATTGATTTTTTTAATCTCCCTGTTCATGTTGCCGACTTCGGTTTGAATGCCCCTGCGCTCCATTGCGGTCACTGCCGCACCCATATGGATTGTTGGCAAAAGGTCTATTCCCTGTCTTTCAAAAGAGCGGTGTTCCGCTGTAATCTCATAGCCGTTCTTTTTATAAAATTCCGTTTCGATATCCGCCCACAGTGCCCGCCATTTTTCCACGTTCCCCCTGTCATCCCAGTCGGTAGCGTAAACCTTATGCGACTTATAATCATTGCCTTTCTTTGTGGGGATTTTCTGTCCGTTTTTATCAAGGTCATATTCCCGCCAGCATTTCTTTTCTAAAAAAGTTCCGTCTTTTTGAAACGGGCGCATGGTAAGCATGAGATGACAGTGCGGGTTCGGATTCTCATGGTCAGGATTGTGCAGGTTCATGTCAACAACCATTCCCTTATTCCTGAAAAATTCTGCAAGCGTTTTCGCCGCCTTTAAGCGTTCGTCCGCATCAAGTTCACAGGGAAGCGAAAACTCAATTTCCCTTGAAAGCTGCGCCCTGCTTCCTTTCTCAAAATTCTCGACAGCATTCCATAAAACGGAGCGGTCTGCAAACTCTTTCGGCGCATATTCCGGCAGTAGGATTTGAGAATATATCACATGACCTTTCCTTGAAAAATCTTTCACTTCCCCGTCATATTCGCAATAGATTTTTGTTGCGCTCCGGTATGCGGCTGAAGCCACAGCCGACTGTGTTTTTTCCCCGCCCCTGCTGATTATCTTTGCGTTAAGATGTATCATTTTCGTGCTTATGTGTATCACCCCCCCCCTTTTTGCGCTATTTTCTATCCCCGACGGAGAGCGCAGCGTAGCTGCGTTTGACAAGGGCGCATTATCCGAGATTTCCAATTATCCGAAGTAACTCTCAAAGCTGCCGATATGAAAGGCTTTCAAAGAAATTACCTCGGATAATTATTTATGAAAAGAGCAACTGCCATTTCAAAAATTATCAGAGGCAAAGGTGTGATTTACCCAATTATCTCGGATAAGTACAAATCACCCACAATTGAAAGCGGGGTTAATTATCCGAGATAATCGTTTTCAAATGCTGTATTCATCGGATTTAATCAATTTACCTCGGATAAGTTTTTATCTCGGATAATGCGCCCTATCCGAGTTCTTGGATAGGGCGCACTTATACACGCCTTGCGTGTGTGCGCCCTGCGGGGCTTTGCCTGCCTTGCGGCAGACAACAGGGGAAACGACAATTCCCCTACGGGCGTTCCGCCCTACCCTTTAGTGGACTTTGCGTTCAGATAAAGGCTAAAAAGCAGCCTTTATCTGCCCACAAAGTTTTGCAGTTCCGTCCACCACATTTCGGCAGATAATTTCATTCCGTCGGGGATTGTGGTTTTACTTTTTCTGTCAAAATATTCTGCATAGTCCGGCGAAAAGATAAGTCCGCAAACAACGCATTCAGAATATCCTTTACCGCATCATCATTCAGAGCAGCAAGCTGTTCTTTGGGAACATCCAGCTTTTCCCTGAGAAGATATTCAAAGTGGCTTCCCCATACAATATTCTTAACTTGACCCACAAGTTTATGTGGATATCCTATTGTTTCTATGCTATACTAAAGAAAAAGAGGTGATCCATATGACGGTAGAATATACGAATTGGGAAACGGAATTTGTAGATGCAAAATTTGTTGATCAGCGTTTGAAATCACGTTTTTTTAAGATTATGGATGCA
>CAJTCR010000113.1 GCA_910574915.1 Eubacteriaceae bacterium | reverse complement strand
GTAATAAATCTATCAATTCTTTTATCTCCATATTTTTCACCTCTGTCTAATGATATCAGAAAATGATTTATTATGGAAGATTAATTAAGTTGGTGCGTATGGTGGTGAGCCCCTTTTTTCGTGTTTTTGATGCCGCTGATAGGATGGCGATTGGGGCAAAATTATACTATCACGCAAAAGTCGGCAGTTTCCGTGATAGTATCCGAGTTTTGCGTGATAGTATAAGGGTTTCCGTGTTTGTTTGGAGTTTCGCCTGTTTGTATGCAAATGCTGTTGAAATTGGTCAATATATGTTAATGGTTGCACTATATTAGTAAATATGTAATTCGCATACTCGGATAAATAAAAAAATGATTTTATATTGACAAAATGTGTGGCATGGAATACAATAAAGGTGCTTAAAATAATAATATGTACCAAAAATAAAAAGGAGAACTGAAATGGGTAATAGTGGACGACCTAAAAAAGAGGGATTGGATAGAGTGATAAAGGTTACAGTGAATGATGAGGTAGCAGAAATGTTAGATAATACGGTTCAAGAAACAGGAAAGTCTAAATCTGATATTTTAAGAGAGCTAATTCCGATTGTTTCAAGTAAGGATTACGAAGGACTCATTCCTAATACTAGCATGGAAATATTGCAGAAATATTCTGAAAAATGCTGGGAGATATTACATACGCCAGGTTGTGTTTTTGAGGTAGACAAGTTGTCTGATAATATGCCTGCCTTTGTTGTAGCAGGTGGAAGACCAATAGTATATGTGAAATATCCGACATTCAAAATTCAGGTGTTGGATAAAGAAAATCCGTTAGGAAGTACATCACAGCAGTACATAGAGGAACTTTTAAAAAATGTTCGTAATAGGTCATATGTATGTGCGACTAAGGCAGATTATCTCGTTGTTGGTGGTAAATTGGAAAAGATGGAATTTCCATATGTGAATGAGGTAATGTGCTTAGAAGTTACTTTGTCAGATAACATAATTTGTAAAAATAAGATTGTAGATATTTTAAGAAATAACAATTTTAATGTGTCAGTCTATCATTCATATTGTATTAGGGGAGTCGAAGTGGAGTTGCTGGAAGAAAACAAATATTTTAGAGTATTATCATAGGAAAAAGATATATGTGATTAATGAAAAAAGGCAGGATTGATATGTATAAAAAATTGTAGTAGGAGGAATATTATGCGAAGGTGTATATTTTGTGGCAGAACAGAAGCTGAATTTATTGATGGCAATAAGTGGACAGAAGAACATATAATTCCGGAATCTTTAGGAAATGAAACATTAAAGATATATGATGTGTGTAAGAAATGCAATAGTGGATTAGGAACATATGTAGATAAGTATTTTGTGGATCATATGTTAGTTAAGATAATTAGGCAAGATTTGGGGCTAAAAGGACAAAGTGGAGAGGTGCCAAATGCTTTTAAAGAAGGAAGAGATAAGGATGGACATTTGATACGAGTTGATATGAACTATAAACCACATATAGTTCAGTATGTGGAACAGAATGAAAATAAAATAAAGTTTGTTGCTTCATCTATTGAAGAAGCAAAGAAAATGGCCTATAAGAAGTTAAAAAGGATGAACATGACAGACGAACAAATAGAGAGTGAATTTAAGAAGATACCTAATATCAAGAATGCAGAGTACCAACCAGAAATCGGATATGATATAACTGTGGAATTTAATAGATTTTACATGGAAGCTTTGAAAATAGCATATGAATATGCTATTTATAAATTGGGGGATATTTATTTAGAAGATGTTACTGCAAAAAAAATAAAGGAGTATTTGTATAGAGCGATTAGAGGTGAAATGAAAGAAGAATGTGAAGAATGTCCCAACGTATGTGTGGCCCCAGAATTTATTGGTAAAATGTTGAGTCAGGCAAAAGGGATAAATTGCCATATGCTCTTTATGCATCCGGATGCCAAAAATAAATTAATTGTACAAGTGATGTTATTTCTTAACCCAATTTTTTCTTTTAGTGTCTGTATTTCGGAAAATGCAAGTCAATATAAAATGGCAAAAGAGTTGCCTGTTGAAATAGTGGATATTAAATATGAAAGAAAGTAAAGAGGCGGTTAGTAAACTACAGATTTTTTTCGGATTGCTTAAGGTTTCTTGTATGCAAACGCTGTTGAAATATGGGAGATATTATCGAATTTTGTCAGGGTGTCTCCTTCCCCGGCAGATACAGACACGGAAAGCCGGGAAAGCCCGTAAACACGGCACTTTCGGCACTACATAGGTTCCAAAGTTACATTATTTCCGTGTGCTTTTAAGGGCATTTTTACATTTGCGAGGGTGCAAACATTTGTTCTGGGGTTCTTTTGCCTAATAGTATATACTCGTAGGCAAAAGTCGCTTATTATCACGGAAACTCGGATACTCGCAGGCAAAACTCGATACTATCACGCAAAAGTCGATACTCGCAGGCAAAACTCATATACGAACACGGAAACTGCCCGTATTATCACGGAAACAGGATGGGAGTTTTCGTGATATATAAGGGTTTTCGTGATAATATACAGAGTTTCCGTGTTTATATATGGATAAAACGGTAATAGATGAATGGATAAATGACAATATGAGAAAAGGGCTGTTTTGATGGCTCTTTTTCAAGATGTTCTGCAATGTAATAGGTACTACCCAAAAAGTTACTGCTTGTTATTTTGACAACGATTCCGTATACTGTCAGCGGAGGTGATAAGCATGATTCGTTTTTACATAGTCAGGCATGGGCAGACGCTTTTGAACAGTTTAGACCGGGCGCAGGGATGGGCTGACTCACCGCTCACCGAAGCAGGAAAGCAGATGGCGGCTGATATAGGGCAAAGATTAAAGGGGATTGATTTTGATGCAGCTTATGCCAGCGATATGCTCCGTGCCGTACAGACGGCAGAGATGATTTTGGAAGCGGGCGGAAAGGGCGGTGTGCCAATAGTAAAGGACGCAAGGCTTCGGGAATGGTGCCTGGGGTGCATGGAGGCGGAGAACAATGCAGTTTTCGTAAAGAATGTATCAGACTGGCTGGGAGGGATAACTTCTTTTGCAGAGTTGAATGAGAGGCTTTCTGACGTGGCGGCTGCCATTTATGAGCATGACACGACAGGAATGGCGGAACCGTTCCAGACAATAGAAAGCCGCCTGAAAAGCGTATTTGCGGATGCCGTCCAAAAGGACGGGATGCAGGAAAGCACCGATATACTGATAGTGACACACGCCTTTGCCATAAAGACCATATTCCACCTATTTGCGCCGGAGCAGTTAAGCGGATTGGGGAAGGTAAAAAACGCATCGGTTTCCCGGCTTATATTTGAAAACGGGATTTTCTCATTGGGGCCGGATATACAGTTATGAAATGTCAGCAGGAAAGCCAGTCAAGGTTCTCCTGCTGATTTTTTTGTGCAGCATGGCGGCTGGATGGTTCATTGCATTTGGTAAATGCTATGAACAGCCTGTTTAATATATTTTCGCCCTTGTTCAACAATGTCAAAAGAGTTATTTGAGAAACACCATGTAGCCATTGTGCCTCTCACAATGCTTTCAAAATAATTGAATATTTCAGTGGATGAAAAGTCGGAGGATGAATACTCTAAACTTGATTCTATTTCATCCTGCAATATTTTGATAAAATATCGTTTGCTGAAATGTTGGGACGGTCCAGGTATACACGCACTTAGATTTAGCGAATAAGCCAAACAGGTAAGTTCATATCCAGCATATTCTGCAAATTCAAATTCCAGATTTAAAAAGTAGGTAATACGTTCAATTACGGATTTATTAGGGTTGGAGGCTATAAATTCATTGTAATGGGTGCAAATATAGGTTCCCATATCAGCATAATAGCTTTCCCTTACAATATCTTCTTTGGAATCGTAATGAACATAAAATGATCCTTTTGCCAATCCTGCCTCCTGACAAATTTCACTTACAGTAACATTATTGTACCCTTTGCTTTTTATAAGTGTGACTGCTGTTTCAAAAATTTTGTTCTTTGTATCTGCAGCCCTGTCTTTGCGTGTTTTTTTCTGCTTCATTCTTTGACTCCTTTTAAAGTGCTCTTGACAATATGAGTGGTAGTAGTTAAAATAGTGACTATGGTCATTGACTGAGGTCACTGTTATTCTATCACATTTTTGCAGGAGGTACAATATGTTTATCTTTAATCTGACTTATATCAAGCCAATTTTGGAAGTTGAAAAAATGTTACCGGCACACATTAGTTATTTGAAAGAAAACTACAACGCAAAAAAATTTATATGTTCTGGAAGAAAGAATCCACGAACTGGCGAGGTAATTCTTTGTAATTGTGCTACAAAGCAGGAGGCAGAACAGATTATGGAAAAAGACCCTTTCTTTAAAGAAAATATTGCCCAATATGAAATAATTGAGTTCATGCCATCTAAATCCTTGGAAGAATTTAAAGCACTTATGGAAAAAATCAAATAGTGGATTAGATTGAAAAATAAGATTTTATGTCTAATGAATCGAAAGGATTAAGTGTTTTCATGATGAAATAAATGTGGCAAGGCTGGAAAGGATACCATTGATCATGCAAAGACCGCCGCATATGGTAGGCCGCCATATGCGGCGGTCTGCCGTTCCCGCAGGCAGGTCTGACAGCAGAAAACCGCTTGGAAAGCGGGGGAATCAGAGGTAATATGCTTACACGGCGGTTTGCGTTTCACCTATATCGGGCGAAAGACGAAAAACTTTAGGGCTGATTTTGAACTTTTTATGGGAAAGAAAAAGATTTCGTTCCCTTTCAAATAGGGTTTCGTTCCCTTGCGGCTGACTGAGCCAAAATTCTGCCGATATATAAAGTAAAAAGAACTGCCTGTGGGGAAGCTATGCCCATGGGAAATGAATTGCAGGTGATGGGATTGAACATAGCCATATGTGATGATGAGAAGGTCATCCGCGAACAGATAAAGGAACTGGCAGAAAAAGAAATGCCGTGCGTATGTGACGGATTATATGAGACGGGGGATGCGCTGCTTGCCGCTGGGAAGCAGTTTGACATTGTGTTCCTTGACATACAGATGGAGGGAACAGACGGGATTGAAACGGCGAAAAGGCTCAGGCAGAGGGATGAAGATACCATACTGATCTTTATTACGGGTATCCGGGAGTATGTTTTCGAGGCGTTTGACGTGGCGGCGTTCCACTATCTGCTAAAGCCGATTGAGGTAGATAAGTTCCGGGAGGTGTTCCGCAGGGCAGGACGGGAGCTGGAAAAGAGGAAAAGCAAACGGCGGGAAACGGTGTTCATAAAGACGAGGAACAGGAGCTTTTCGCTGGAAAAGGACAGCATCCTCTATATCGAGAGCAGGGGGAAGAAAGTGGAGATACACACCACGGGGGAGACTATAGAGGCATATGCGTCCATGAATGAAATGGAGAGGCAGCTTGGAGGCGGGTTCTTCCGCTGCCACAGGGGGTATCTGGTGAACATGGCATATGTGGCGGAATATGACAGCGGGAGCATTGCCCTAAATAACGGAGGGTATGTCTATCTGGCAAAAGAGAAATACGGGGAGTTTGTGAAAGCCTATATGCGGTATCTGAGAAACGGGGTGGGTGCTGATGGCTGAATGGGTTATAGGATTGACAGGTGTTTTGCTGTGCCTGTTTGAAGGGTACTGCATACAGTCCTTTTTTGGCAGGTTTGCCGTGCCAAAGCTGTGCAGGATAAGGAATGCGGGATGGGCGGCGGGCGCTGCATGGATTGTGATAAGGGCATTCAGTGAAGGGCTGTTTTCAGATACGGACAGCGTATCGTTAATCCTGGAGCTGCTTTTTACATTCTGCGCTTTATTTGTTTTCTGTGTGTGCTGGTATCAGGGGGATATCCTGTTAAAGATATTTCTGGCTGTCCAGTTCATCTCCCTGCGGGAACTGTCATTCTGGGCGGGGTACAGCCTGCTCTACATTGTAAATGAGATGATAGAGGTACTGGTGTATAAAGCAGGCACCAGTGCGGCGTCGGCGGAATATCTGCCTGCGGCGGCAGGCATCCTGTCCTGCTTTGGGGTTGCCCTTGTGGGAGCCGCAAGGTGCGCCCTGCTTTTGGTTTCCACAAGAAAGATAGTGGGGAGTTATTGCAGCAAGGGAAGGGGGCGGATGGGCAGGGAAGTGATATTCTATCTGCTGCCTTCCGTGGCAGGCGTGTTGGTTTCGGTGCTTGTACGCCTGCTGCTGATCACCGTTACGGACGGCACCCCGGTACTGCTGTATGAAAAATATCCGGCGCTGTATCTTATCATTCCGTTGACAGCGTTTGTGCTGCTTGGGGCTGTCGTGTTCAGTTTCCGCATCTATCAGGACATGGCAGCCCTGCAGGAAGAGCGGGCGGAAAAGATCGTGCTGGAAAACCAGATCACACAGATGCAGAGTTCTATGGTGGAGATGGAACATCTGTATGACGGAATCCGCTCGGTCAAACATGATATGAAGAACCATATGGCGGTTTTGCAGAATCTGCTGCGGAAAAAGGGCGCTGATGAAGATGAGGAAATCCGGCAGTATTTTGAGGGGATGCGCCAGTCAGTGGAGCAGATCGACAGCAGGGTGCATACGGGAAATGCAGTCAGTGACGCGGTGGTGGGCAGCAAGTTCCGCTATGCGGCAAAGAAGGTAAAGGGGATCAGGCTGGATGCCAGCAGGTTCATGCTGACCGATGCCGTTACGATAAAGGCTTATGACATGGGAGTCATCTTAAACAACGGGCTGGACAATGCAATTGAAGCCTGCATACGGATGCGGGAAAAACAGCCGGATGCAAAAGCCTATATCACGATCCGGTCTTTCAAGGCAAAGAATATGTACTTTATAGAGATTGAAAACAGTTTTGATGGCGTGGCGCTGTTCCATAAGGACAGCGGCCTTCCCATATCAACGAAAAAGGATAAGGAGGTGCATGGGATAGGACTTAAGAATATCAGGAAATGTGCAGTAAAATATGGCGGCGATTTAGACTGCATTGTAAAAGGCAGTAAATTCACGCTGTCGGTCATGGTAAAAAGTTGATCATCAGGAAGGAGAAAATTATTATGAGCATTTTAGGAGTAAACGGAGCTTTGGCGGGCGCATACCAGTATGCGAACAAGGCACAGAAAACATCAGCAAACAAGGCAAGTTTTACGGAGCAGTTGCAGAAAACGGGCGAGGCGGCGGAAACATCAAAGATAGATTCCTATACAGAATATTTAAGACAGAAATACGGGGCAGGGGTGTCTATCCAGAATGTAGGAAAAGACCAAAGAAGCATGGACAATATTGGTGCGGGAACAGCAGGAACAGGCAATGTTGTAATTGCATCAAATATTTTGGAACAGATGGCTAATGATCCAGAGAAAGCAGCCTATTATGAGAAAAAGATACAGGAACATTTTGATTCTTTGCCGCAGACAGAGGCTTTTATGGCAGCAGTTGGACATAAGATCACTTCCTGTGGGGTAGTAGTGCATGAGGACGGAACCGTGACCTATTATCTTAGTGGTGAGGAATCGCCCGAAAAGAAAGCAAAGGTGGAAGCAGAACAAAAGGCAAAACAGGAAAAGAAAGCGGCAAGGCATCAGGAAAATTTGAAACGCAGTCAGGAAGCGGCGGAGAAACGAAGGCAGGAAATGGAGATAGCATATAGGAAACAGACTATGGAAGAAATGCTTGCCAGTCGTGTAATACAAACAGGCGGAGTTACATATGCGGGAACACCGGGGAGTTTGCGTTCTGCGATTGCAGGTTATGAAATGAGTGCTTTAACCATGACGGGCATTTTGAAGTAAGGAAGATCATGCCCGGACTTACCGCAAGGGGGCATAGGCGGCCCTGAACGACAGAGGGGCCGCCGCAGCAGATAAGAGGAATGAAACTTTTTTGAGGGCCGGTTCGTATTATCAGCAGATGGCCGGTTCCATCAATTTACGGCGGAGGATATGAAAAATGCGTGTCAGCAGAATACCGGCATTACTTATTACGGCAATGATGATTCCCACGATCAGCGGATGCACCACACAGGGAAGCCCCGCCCCGGATGCCGTGCATCAGATTGAGGATGACGGTCCGGCGGTCTATGATGATGACCCGATAGCGGTGGAGCCGCAGCTTGACGAAGATGAGCTGGACGGGGATTCGGATGAATCCAACGTGCAGGGGGAGATCATTTCGGCGGAACCGCATAAAGGGAGTCTTAACTTGACCCACAATTATAACATATATTTTCGATAAGCAAGTAATGAGCAAAGAACCTCTAAGCCCTGACAAATAGAACGTGCTCCGGGCATACCATCGCTCGGAGCACCTTTTATTCCACTCAGAACCCCTAAATCATAAATCGCCTCTTTCAATGTATATGTTTCAGGAATTTCTTTTGTTTTTCTTGCACAGCAGTATAATATTTTCCATTCTTCTTTATCAAACACAATTTCACTCGAGATTTCCGGACATTTTTTTCCTAAATAAGTCAAATTTAGTATCTGCAGTGCGATAACCGAATATAGTAATGTTA
>CAJTCR010000112.1 GCA_910574915.1 Eubacteriaceae bacterium | reverse complement strand
GATCCTGAGCAGACTACTTATCTGCTGCAGAAGGCTGCACAGGACTCCTACCGGCTGGACAAGTGCCTTTACGAGCCACTGACGGTCTCCATCGGCTGTTCCTTCAACTGCATCAGCGCCTTTGAAAAAGAGCTTAAAGCCATCAATGGCGCCATCCACAGGGCCGTAAAGGGCCTTAATCCCACGGAGTACCAGATCCTGACCTCCGTGCCCGGTATTGGCCCTGTCTACGCCAGCGGCATCCTTGCTGAGCTTGGCACCATCAAGTGCTTTAAGAGCAATGATGCACTTGCCAAATACTGCGGCATCGTCTGGAAAGAGAACCAGTCCGGAGAGTTCCAGGCGGAAGATACGCCCATGAACAAAGCCGGCAACCGCTACCTTCGGTATTACATGATTGAAGCCGCCGGGAGCGTGATACAGCACTGCCCCGAATACAAAGCCTTTTATGACAAGAAATTTGCTGAGGTGAGAACCCATCAGCACAAACGTGCACTCGCGTTGACTTCCCGTAAATTGATACGCATGCTTTTTGGACTGCTGGCCAATGGCAAACTCTACTCTGTGGAAAAGAGTAGGTAATCTATAACGAGTACCGAACTTACGTTCTTTTTGAGCGGTAGGTCTATTAAAGTTACCCTTCTTCAAGAAAATCTTTTTTATTTTCCTCTTGACATTTCACCAAATTGCTTTCTATAAGTTCTATCGCTATAATTATATACGGTCAGCCGAATAAATACAAGGCTTCTTCCGCAAAGAATTATGAATTATTTTGGCTAACTGATAGAACGGTGTAGACATATCCAAGAAGAAAGGTGAACAGTAAAATGTAATATTTATAGACGTAGTTTTTCCCGGCGGTGGTCGGGCTTTTTTTGATAGGTCAATGACCGTCGGATTTTGTCGATACGCTTTGTGCTTCATGGCGGCTACCTCCTTTTAGCCGCCGCTTTTAACAGTGATACCGCGTCATTTCATTAGAAGATAAAAAGAAACGGCGGCTTCGATTTCTCAAAAGCCGCCGTTTATGAATAGACGCGCGAAAATACCTCTGCTGTACGACGGCTTTTTTTCTTTTGCCGTCGTGCGGCAGATTGATTTTATTATTAAAGAAAGAGCCGATAACAGCAGATTAGAAGTTCTGCTTGCTATCGGCTCTGCGTCTGTGCGTCTGGCTCTTTAATAATTGATAAATTTAGTTGTCGTACATTGATTAGCGTTTCCTGTTTACATTTTGGACAAAACAGAGGGAAGTTTTCAAGGAGTGTATCTGCTCTTAACTTTATCCGCGTTTTGTTGTTGCAGACAGGACAAAGCAACCATTTACCTTGTTCCATTTAAGTCACCTCAATTCCATTAAAGAAAATTTATTCTAAATAGGTTGATTATAGACAATTTCATACTTTATACCGTCCAAATCTTTGAAAAATGTTGCATAGTAATTAGAACCATGTTCCGGGAAAATCTGTGGCGGGTGAACTATTACTGCCCCGATAGCTTTGATTTTTAGATATAATTCATCAACTTCTTGTCTTGAAGTAGCACGAAAGGCTAAATGATGAAAAGCCCCAGGTTTGCGTCTATGAACTATATCATTTCTAAATGCTGTTCGCGGGGAGCAGATTGCAAAGTCAAAGTTATCGTTCAAATACTCAACAACATATAAATCATGTTCTTGTATGATTGCGCTAACTTTTTTGGAAATATCAAATCCTATAATTTCTAAAAATTTGTCATAAAAAGGCTCTGCTTGTGCCATATTTTTTACTGTTATTTGTATATGGTCTATAAGTGGCTGCATAATTCCTCCTTTATTCTGTCAACCAATATTTTGAACCATCTTGAGTACGTTCCATAAATCCATACATAATCAGATAGCGTCTAAGAGACATATAATCATCAAAAATTGGTTGTAAAATTTGATTGACTTCTTTCTCGTTGTATATTTTACCTTTTTCAAATTGCTCGGCTATTTTAGTGAGAATAACTACTTTTTTCTTTTCTTTTGGTGAAAAGGACTTCAAAACAAGCGGAGTTAAGCTACTAAAAGAAGTTTCTAAAATGTGCTGCCGTTCTTGTTCTGTTATCAAGTATCGGTCATCAACATAAATAGCGTTGTTGTGAATTGGTATGATAGCATTTTCCGAATGTGCTTGTTTCTCAAATACTTGTTCATATATTGCTAAATAATATTTTGCTTGTTTTGCTTTCTCACGAAATGTAAAACGCTGCCGCCGGATTGTAGCTTCTGTAACCCCTAATTTTTTTGCCATTTCCTTATCAGACATACCAGAAGCAAAAAGTGTTATTAAATCTTTTTGGTTTTGTGTTAATGTATTATATTTTGTATCAGAGGAAATTAGTTGTGACAAATTACCTCCATGCACCATTTGAATATGTTTTGAAATAGCGTGTTCAGCCGTATAAAGGTTGTTACCGATTGAAAAAATCTGTCCAACTTCAAAATGTTGCCCACAATAATTGCAGATATAAGCATTATTATCTTTGCTATACCTATATCCTTTCTTTAGCTCGTCTAATGTAACTTTACTGTAATCCATGTTTTTCTTCCTTTCGTTTTCTTATTTTGCAAACTTATTATATATTTGTTTATTAAATTTGTCAACACAATTTGATGAACTAATTATTACAGGTGTAATTTTCATCAAATCGTACAATAAAAAGATGAATTATTTTAGCCAACTGATAGAACTATATAAACATATCCAAGAAGAAAGGGGAACTGTAAACTGTAAGAGGGTGAATAATTATGGCAAAAAGACCAGTAGAAAAATACGACTTCAAGGCTTTTGGGGCAGCGATAAAGGCGGCGCGGACAGGGCGCAAGGAGAGCCGCAAGAAAGTAAGCGACGAAATGTTTATCTCGCCGCGCTATCTTGCGAATATTGAGAACAAGGGGCAGCACCCAAGTTTACAGATATTCTTTGAGCTGATACAGCGTTACCATATATCCGTAGACCAATTCCTGTTAGACACGCCCGCCGTAAAGGACACAAAGCGGCGGCAGCTTGACGCGCTCCTTGACGGTATGAGCGATACGGGCATACGGATTGTGACCGCAACGGCAAAAGAGATTTCCGAAGTCGAAAAAGAGGGCGAATAGAAATGTCCGGCTTAAAACTGAACAGGATTTAGAAAGCGTTGTAATCTTTTTTTGAGATTGCAGCGTTTTTCTTTTGCGTAAGTTTGGAAAAATCGCTTTTTCTCCGTAGTAGAGGATAAGAGCCTAAAGGATAAAAAACATTCGTAGCAAGCATAGGAAGCGGGTACCCACTTCCGTATTTTCCCCTCCCGCGCTGCGGCGCGTCGGTTGAAAATTGCTTGTTGGGAAGTGTCCCAAACCCTCGGAACGGAAAGGAAAGGAGCGAATACATGAACGGACGCAAAAGAACGGTGCAAATCAAATTCAGAGTGACGGAAGCGGAACGGGATTTAATACTGGAAAAAATGAAGCTCGTACCCACCCGGAACATGGCGGCATATCTGCGGAAGATTGCCATTGACGGGTATATCATTCAGATAGACCATGCCGATATAAAGGCAATGACCGCAGAGATACAGAAAATCGGTGTCAACGTCAACCAGATAGCACGCCGCGTAAACGCGACGGGGAACGCATACCAAGAGGACATAGAGGAAATAAAGGGGGTGCTTGCGGAGATATGGCGGTTACAAAGATTAAGCCTATTAAAAGCACTCTAAGCAAAGCCCTTGACTATATCGAAAACCCGGACAAGACGGACGGAAAAATGCTTGTGTCCTCTTTCGGCTGCTCCTATGAAACGGCAGATATTGAGTTTGAATATACATTGTCGCAAGCACTCCAAAAGGGGAACAATTTAGCCTTTCATCTGATACAGTCCTTTGAGCCGGGGGAAGTAGATTATCAAAAAGCCCATGAAATCGGAAAGCAGCTTGCCGACGCAGTAACAAAGGGGCAGCATGAGTATGTACTCACGACGCACATTGACAAAGGACACGTCCACAATCACATTATTTTCTGCGCCGTAAATTTCGTAGACCACCACAAATACAATTCCAACAAAAGGAGCTATTACGGCATACGGAACATGAGCGACAAGCTGTGCCGGGAAAATGGCTTGTCCGTCGTTGTTCCCGGCAAGGGCAGCAAGGGAAAGAGCTATGCGGAATATCAAGCTGAAAAGACGGGTACAAGTTGGAAAGGCAAGCTGAAAACCGCCCTTGACGCGCTTATCCCCCAAGTTTCCAGTTTTGAGGAATTGCTAACGCGGTTACAGGCGGCGGGCTATGAGATAAAGCCGGGGAAATATGTGTCATGCCGCGCCCCCGGACAGGAACGCTTCACACGCCTTAAAACCCTCGGCGCAGACTATACAGAGGAAGCCATAAGGGAACGGATAGCGGGCAGACGGGCAAAAGCGGCGAAAGCTCCCAGAGAACAGCGCGGCGTGTCGCTGCTTATCGACATTGAGAACAGTATCAAGGCGGCGCAGAGTAAGGGCTATGAACAGTGGGCGAAAATCCACAATCTGAAACAGGCAGCTAAAACCATGAATTTCTTGACGGAACACAAGATTGAACAGTACGCGGATTTAGTCAGCCGGATTGAGGAAATGTCAGCGGAAAGCGGACAGGCGGCAGACGCATTGAAGAACGCGGAAAAGCGGCTTGCGGACATGGCGGTGCTTATCAAGAATGTTTCCACCTACCAAAAGACAAAGCCCGTCTATGACGCATACCGCAAGGCAAGGAACAGGGAGAAGTACCGCGCCGGACAGGAACAGGCGATTATCCTACATGAAGCCGCCGCAAGGTCGCTGAAAGCGGCGGGCATTGCGAAGCTCCCGAACCTCGCCGCGCTGCAAGCGGAGTATGAAGCCCTCCAAACGCAGAAAGAAGCCCTTTACGCCGACTATGGGAAGCTGAAAAAGAAAGTCCGGGAATATGATATTATCAAGCAGAACATTGACAGCATTTTACAGGCAGACAGGCAGCCGGAACGTGAAAAGGGAACAGAGCGCGGATAAGGATAGCAAAATCCCCGCCGCTGTGCTATGATAAGGCTATCAAATACAGACAGGAGCGTTGAAGCATGGAAAACCAGAAAATGCCGGAATATGAAACCATACGCGCCGCCGTTGCCGGGGAAAAATGGGCGGTGGAGAAAGTCGTGGAGTGCTACAAGGACGAAATCGACAGGCTATCGACGGTAGCGGTCAGACAGCCGGACGGAAGCACGAAACAGGAAATCAACGAAGATATGCGCCAGTCTATCACAAAGAAGCTGATAGAAGCCCTCCCGCAGTTCCCGCTTGAAGAAATGGAAAAGGGAAATGTCAGATAGGCAAAAAAAGAACAGGACGCGGAAGCCGGTATATGACTTCCGCGCCCTGTCTTTTTATGGGTGCTGTTTTCGTGAATGTTACGCAGTAGAACGCCATTTTCGGGGGTAAAGGTATAAAGTATCGCCTATCCGGTTTTCACGCCCGGAAAGCCCTGTAAATCAAGGGATTTTCTGCGCCTACTGCGTAACAGGGGCGCGTCTTTTCCTCATGCGCTCGGCGGCTTGTCTGCGGGTGATACGTTTCCGGCAGACGGGGCAGTATTTGACACTGTTAGAGGTTGACGCAAAGAACGCGCCGCACTCGGTACATTTCTTCTTATCCCCTGTCTGGTAAAGCTCCGCATAAAGCAGCCTGTCGGCGGGAAGCACCGCAACCCGGAACCACTTGCAGAGAAGCGAATAGGAAATGAGCTGCGGACATACGCACTCGTCCCCGTCGTCCAGTAAGATACAGTTCCCGTTATCATAATTGCAGCACGTCCGGCGCACAAGGGCGTTGACTTTCCGGCTCTGGGGCGGCGTCAGCCGCTTAACCCCGTTCATACTTCATCAGCGGCGTAAATGGGAAGCTCCGCAAATTCCGCTTCGGTCAAAGCGTCCACTTTGGAAAGGGTGCGCTTTGCAAGCTCCCGCATATCCGCGTCCATGTAGGGCAGCGCGGCGTTGACATTCTCAATCAAAGCCCGCTTGCCGCCCTCGTTGTAAATGCTCAAAAGGTTTGTTTCTTCAACAGTCAGTCTAATCATGCTCATACCTCCATATCGTGATTTTTTGTTTTTGCCGCCGCCTTTTTCGGGGCGGTCTTTGCCTTGTCTGCTTTAAGCTGCGCCCGGATAGAGGGGCGGGGCTTCCTTATCTCCCTGTCCCGGTTCTCCCCCTTGTCAATCAGCGCATACGTCCCATGTCTGCCCTCGATTTTGGAAAAGGAAAGTGTCTTGTAGGGCAGCATGGAGAAAAGGCGGTCAGTGTCCTTTGTGGCTGCAAGCCGCATGAACGCCGGGGAAAGCTCTGCCATGAAATGGGTCTTGTTCGGGCTGTTCGGCTCATAGTGCCGCTTCATTTCCCGCACAATGCGCCGCGCTTCCGTTTCAATCAGCCCGTCCCGCAAAGCGGCGATATGCGTTTTGAAATCCCCCGGTGAAAGCTGCTCCCGGCTGCGCCGTTCTTCCTGTAAGAGCGATTGCAGCGCGTCCGGGTCGTTGGGTAGGGCTTCAAAGCGTTCAAACTTCCCAAGCTGCGGGTCGGGCTTGCCATTGAAAAACTGTCCGGCGGGTATCTCCCTTTCCCCACGCTCATAAATCAGTTTGACCGTATCGGCGGGCAGCTCCTTTTCCTTGACGCGCTCATAATGTTTAGCGTAGTCCAGTTCGTACAGATTGCCCTTGATTTTCCCGCGTTCCTTTCCCGTCAGCTCGATTGCATAGGCAAGGACGCGGTCGCTTGTCTGCTCCATGTAGAAACGCCATGTGTTGTGGGGCGCGGTGTCTTTGAGGAAAACGTCGCGCTCCCGGAAACAGTGCGTCCCGGACGGGCGGCAGAACCACAAAAGGGTCTTGTCCTCCCTGTGGGGGCTTGCCGCCGCCTTTGCGATAATCTCTTTGTCAATGTCTAAGTCGCTCTGGTAAAAGCCTGTGTTCTGCTTCATAATCGCTTCAAGGGAAGCAAACAAATCCACGTTTTCAAATTTACTCTGTTCCGGCATGGGTCAGCTCCTTTCCAAGTCCTGTGACTTCTGCTTTGCGGTTTTCTTCTGCGCCTTTTCCTTGTCGGCTCTAAGCTGCGCCCGGATAGAGGGCTTCTTTTCCGGCTTCGCTTCCTTGCCGCGCTCCTTGTCGGCTTTGACAGCGTTAGCCAGGTCAACAAGGGAAATCTGCTCACCCGCCTTTACCTTTGCTTCCAGTTCGTCAACGGTGGGGGTGTTGTTGATGATACCGTCAATCATGTTTCCGTTCTGCTCTGTGGTCTGCTCGGCGGTTTTCAAGGGATTGTCCCGCTGCGCCTGTTCTGCGGCAACAGCAAACGCCCGCGTCCCATTCCCCATAATCAGATACTTTCCGTCGTCCGACTGGTGGTGAAAGCCATATCCGGCGGCTTCTATCTGCTCCCGGCTCATGGCGGTCACATGGAAAGTCCCCCTCGGTGTCTTGACAGTTTCGCCCGTTTCCAAGTCGTCCGGGGTAAGCTGCTTTTGCTCCTGTAAAAACTCCGGCACTTCCCGAAAACCTACACTGTCAACGAAATGCGCCGCGTCCTGTCCGTCCTGATGAAGCACTACCACGTCGGAAACGGAAAGGCTGTGTCCCTTAAAATCTTTGGGGTGGTCGATATTGAAGCGGGTATAAATATCTTCAAGGGAAGTTTCCGGCGCAAGGGGCGCGGAATAGACAAGCTCATAGTTCGCCCTGTCAACCACATTTCCCGCCGCCTGCAGGCGGTCGTATGGCTCAAAGCGGAAATCCCTTGTTTCGTCCCCGCCTTTTATCTGGTAAATGGAAAAGGTGTCTTTGTCCTGTCCGGCGGTCTGCGCCGTTTCCTGTGCCTTTGCGTAAAGCTGCTTTACGTCGCCCTCGGTCAGCTCGCCGCTTTTGAGCTGCCCCATAAGCTCGCGGCATTTCTCCGGCGTTCCCGTATAAAGCACGTCGCCCATTTTCGCCCGCCCGTTCTCCTGTGTCACATAGGCTTGCAAGAGGTGGCTGTTTTCCCGGCTGTCGCTGTAAGGGTTCCGGCGCACTCTGTAAATCGTTTCCGGGGTAAAGGCTTCTTTCGGGGCTGCGCCCGCCTTTTCCTGTGCGCCGGATTTTCCCGGTGCGGCTGCTTCCGGCTTCTCTTTCCCGGCTGTATCTGCCTTTGCCGGGGCTTCCGGCTGCTCCGGTGCGGCTGCCTTTTCCTCTCTGGTGGGCTGCTCCTTGTCCTGTGCCTTTTGCAGCTCCGCAAAATTCGCGTCTATGGAATTGATAATCTCGGCGGCTGCGTTGCGTATCGTTTCAAGGGAGCTTTTCAGCTCGGACAGCTCCCGCCCGCTGCTCCACCCGGCGACATAGCCGAAAGAGTAGTCCGACGTGTCAAGCCCGTAATGTTGGCAGACAGTATAGGCGACGCTTTCGGCCTCAAATGGATACATCAACATTTCAGGCGTTATACTCAGCATTCCAAAATGTTAATCATTTTAAAGAATGCTGAGAAATAAGGCACTTTACTACTAAAAGATGAGCATTATTCGTTAGCGCAATCCACAAATCC
>CAJTCR010000111.1 GCA_910574915.1 Eubacteriaceae bacterium | reverse complement strand
GGATGACCTGCTCCCCTGGTCACCAAGCCTGCCGGAGAACTGCCGGAAGACTGGTAAGAATGAATTGAAATAAGACTGGAGCAAATCTGTTTCTATCTTACAGGTTTGCTCCAGTTTTGTATAGGTACGCACTATCTACCGTTTACGTCAACAGTTACTTTGATAATCCTTTCTTAATGATATAGGTGAAGGCAATCAGGAGGATTCCCCTCCCACCCTTTCATCACCTGTACAACCCAGTTTCATAATTGTTTATCCTGTGGTATGATATCAGGCAGAGTCTGATGTTCGAAGGCACTGCTGTTCCTCCTTTCAGCCGGCTTAGCCCGAGACTGCTTTTTAAGCATTCAGCCTGGCACATACGGCATATTCCGCTGACACAGAATTTTCATCCCCAGCCGTTAGCCCCAGCAAGAAAGGCTGACTGGGTGCATGCCCATTGCGCGAGGTTTCGGTCACCGTATGCAGCACAGGATAAACCTTTTGATTCAGGCTTCACAAATCCCCATCGGAATGGAGGTGATATCATGTTAAAGATCAACTATATGTCCACCTTGTTTGTTGGTATTGATGTAAGCTCAAAGACCAATGCTGTCTATGCCATGGACTTTGAGGAAAACAAATACATCTCATCATCGTTTGGCAATAATCAGCCGGGTGCCGATAAGCTTGTAAATATGATTGCTGAATGTATGCAGAAACATCAAAACCTGGATACGGTTCTTATCGTGCTGGAATCTACTTCTGTATACAGCGTGCATATTTCAAACTTCCTATCGGCCTCCGAGGTTCTCATGCCCTACAAGCCTTACGTCTTCTGTGTAAACCCAAAGGCCACTTCCAATTACCGCAAGTCCTATATCGGAATGGAAAAGACCGATCCCATGGATGCATATCTTATTGCGGACTTTGGCAGGGTAGGCCGTACGAAAAAACTGGAGCCATGGCGCGGCGGGCAGTTCATCGCACTGAAACGCCTTACCAGGCACCGTATGCACCTTTCTGAGTGTATCACCAGGGAGAAGACCTATATGGTCTCTAATCTTTATCTGAAGTTCAGTGAACTTCAGCTCCTTGAAGGTGATGACAAGCCTTTTGGCAGTCTCTATGGTGCCACGTCCTCGGCTGTCCTGACGGAATTTTTCTCTCCACAGGAGATCATCGATATGCCGGAAGAGGGCCTGCTTACCTTCCTTGCGGAAAAGAGCAGGAACCGCATCTCTGACATATCCAAAACTTCCGAACTCCTACGGAAGGCAGCTAGGGATTCCTACCGGTTAGACAAGTGCATGTACGAACCACTGAACATATCACTGGCAAGCTCATTTAACTGCATCCATGCCTATCAGAAAGAAATCAGGCTGATAGAGCAGGCGATTGAGAAATGCATCAACGGGATGAACCCTAACGCCCTGATCATCCTTAGGCCATACCTGGAATAGGTCCGGTATGGGCATCCGGGATCCTGTCAGAAATAGGCGATATAACAGCGTTTCATTCGTCCGATGCCCTTGCCAAATATGCCGGGCTTTACTGGCCTAAGGGTGATTCCGGGGATTTTACTTCCGAAGACAACCAAATGTCGAAAGCCGGAAATCCCTATCTTCGCTACTATCTTGGTGAAGCGGCAAACAGCGTCAGGAAACACATCCCTGAATATGCTGATTTCTATGCCAGAAAATATGCTGAGGTAACCAAACATCAGCACAAAAGAGCACTCGCGCTTACATCTCGTAAATTTGTACGACTCGTTTTTGGATTGCTGGTCAAAAACCAACTGTACACCGGCGAAAAGTTGGACACCGAATATAATATCGAGTCGAACTGATATTCGGTTTTTCGTAAAATATACCGAAGGTCTGTTAAAGTTACCCTTTTTTCTGAAAAACATATCAAAATCTTTTTCAAAAAGTTCTTGACATATCACCAGAATGCTTAAAATTATACTCATATGGCAATGTTAACCAATGCGCCCAGCATTTCCTTATAGCTGTATCCGCCAATGATCTGTTTCAGTGTGGCTTTTACCTGAATTCCCATATCCATAACCTTGGCTAATTCCCGGGTAGTGTCAAGTCTACTACCTTATTTTTCTATTAAAAGCCTTTATTTCAGGAAGTCTGCAAAAAAATGAGCAATGACCTCCCTTTTTATGGTATAATATCACTCGCGAAAACGACCTTACCGAAAGGAGCCATTGCTCATGGACATTATACAATACTTGTTAAATATAATTCAATACCTTTCTTACATGAACCGCTGGCTGATCCTGTTTATTTGCAAGTATATTCCGCTTAAACAGTGGGCACATGATGATTCCCATTCTCCCAAATACCAGAAATTCAAGGTGGATAAACTCCCTAAAATCCTTTATTACGAAAAGTGGGATTACAGGGATTACATCCCTTACCTTGAATGGCGCTACGGCAAAAAGTTGAAGCCTGTCACCCGCCGTAAGGAATGCAATATCCCGGATGAATGTGCTTGCCCACGCTGCAATGCCCCAAAACCTTTTCTGTATAAAAACAATGGCGCCAAAGGCCAGGTCCTGTGCAAAGTTTGCTCCACCACGTTTTCACCAGAAGAAAACCTCTTTACAAAGCCCTTTACCCTCAGATGCCCGTATTGCTCTCATTCTCTTGTGCGTAAAAAAGAGCGTAAGCAGTTTGCTGTCCATAAATGCGTGAACCCGAAATGCCCTTATTATCTCCATAACCTAAAAAAAGTGGATCAGCAGGACCTCAAAGAAGACTTCGGTAAAAATAAATATAAACTCCACTACATCTACCGTGAATTCAACGTAGATTTTTTTCGCATGGACTTAAACTCCCTGCCCCAAAACGCATCATCACTCAGGTTTACCAGGCACAGCGCACATGTCATGTCACTGTGTCTGACGCTGCGCGTCAACCTTGGCCTGTCTTTACGCAAGGCTACACAGGCTTTAAAAGACCTTTATGGAATAAAGGTCTCACACCAGCAGGTTGCCGACTACTGTAAAACCGCTGCTTTGTGCATAAAGCCATTCGTTGACCGTTACGATTATGGCACCGGCCCTGTCTTTACAGCAGACGAAACCTATATCAAAGTCCGCGGTGTGAAAGGATATATCTGGCTCATTATGGATGCCGCAAAGCGTTCCATTATTGGTTACCAGGTTTCTGACAACCGGGGTGTCGGCCCATATATCCTTGCTATGCGCATGGCGTTTCGGAACCTGAAAAAACTCCCGGAAAATTTCCATTTTATTGCCGACGGGTACAGTGCCTACCCACTTGCCGCGCAGCAGTTTTACAAGGAATACGGCCAAGATTTTAAGTTTGAAGTCACCCAGGTCATCGGCCTTACAAATGGTGACGCAGCCTCCACAGAGTTCAGACCTTATAAACAGATGATCGAACGTGTCAACCGTACCTACAAGGCGTCCTACCGCCCGACAAACGGCTTTGACAGCTTTGACGGGGCAAATTACGACCTTGCCCTGTGGGTGGCTTATTACAACTTTTTACGCCCTCACAAACACGCCTGTTTTGACGTCCTGAACAAAGTGGACGCGTTGGAAAACGCCAGGACAATGCCGGGCAAATGGCAGCTTTTGATCCACCTGGGCCAGCAGACAATCTTAAACCTTCAAAAGCAGGGCTGCGGTGCCGCTTGACTGTTCCAAGGTCCAGAGCCGGAGGGCGAATACCAAGCCACCGGAATCTCCGATTCCGGCCTGCCCTTGACCGCATACAGAATAAACGCTACACTGCCTGGACCGGCGCGTAAAAACTGACTGTTCTCTAGTCCTTCGCCGTCGGTGGAACACGGACAGCGTTTATTCTGTATGCGGTCAAGGGTGGCGGCGGCTTACCAAAGTGTAAACTATAAGTTCTAAACTGCCGCTTAGTAACTTACAAAGCGTAAAATTTCTGTTAATACTCGTTATATTGAATTATTTTTTTAGCTAATTTTTTTCATAATTCACTTGACACTACCCATTTTTCTGTGGATTGTTCTCTTGGATTCACTGTTGAATTTTACAAATTAAAAAGGTGCAAAGCCTTAATAATTTAATAAGACTTTACACCTTTTGGTTTAGTGGTTCGTTTTTCTATTCAATTAATTGTCAATCATCTTCAAGCATTGACTGAAAAATATCTTTTAATTCTAATAGTTTTTCATTGTCAGGAGTTATTTTCAATGCTTCGTTAATTACACTTAAAGCCAATCTAATAAAACCTTGAAACTGTTTATTTGTCATGCCCATATCTTGTACCATCCTTTCACCGCCTTTTTGATTGATTCAACTGTTAATTGTTGCAATTATTATAGCGGATTATGTAATGGGTGTAAAGCCTTATTAAATTATCAATGTGCTGTTCTGCATTGCTTTGTTGTATCTTATAAATATATATCACACTAAATATTAGAGTAATTCTATTGATAAAATCACCAAATTTTACATTAAATCTTTGTGTATATTTTACACTTGATTTTAGTGTAATTTGCAGTATAATAGACTTGGAAAGGTAGGTGTTTTTACTTGATTAAATACAAAATCAATTTACTATTGGCATTAAAGGACAAAGGTTATAATACTAATAAAATCAGAAAAGAAAAAATCTTTACTGAGGCACAGTTGCAACAAATGCGGGATAATAAACTTTTGACACAAAAAGCCCTAAATAAAGTATGTTTTCTCTTAAACTGCCAACCTGGAGATATTCTGGAATACGTACCAGACACCCCAGAAGCTCCTGGTGAATCCTGATCTACAAACCTTGTAATTTAACTGCAAGGCTTGTTTTTTGTTTCGGAGCAGCTATAAATATCTTTTGTTTCCATCGTTACATACTGCTTTGATAAAAAGCTGAATACCGCTTTCCTTAGCTTTTCTGATTACTGTTTCTGCTTGCTCCAGAATGGGTGTTTTGCCGTAATATCTGCCGTTGTTTGTCTGGTTTTTCGGGTATTCGTAAATTTCATACCCGACTATTTCATAATTTTTCATATTTCAAATCCTCCTTAAACTTTATTGATAAATGGCAGACAAGGGCTTGCGCTCCCTGTGCCGCTGGTCTGCCTATTCGTGATTTTTACCATTAGGATTGATAAACTCATTTTGAATATCGTTATCTTTTATATAACGATATAAATTGATCAGCATAACCATATCACCGTTTGGAATAAATTCTGTCTTGCTTAAATGGCTGCTTGTGCCCGCAATCAGAACGGTTCCATCATGCCCGCGCTGAATCAATTCGAGTATTCCTCCGTTGTTTGTGTCATATGTTAGTTTTTGGATAAAATCTCTATTCATATATTTCACCTTTTAACCTTTCTTTTTTATTTTGGTAAAAGCCTATCGGGGAATCGAATTCCGATTAAACTGTTTAGGCTGATTTTTCTTTCTGAATCCCATCAACAGAAAAACCGCCGGGTGGTTGATGTGGTTGAATGATTATTAAAATGCTGCTTCCTCTGCTTCTTCCCAAGTGAGGAATCCAGCAGTAACGAGCCGTTCTGTATAATTATCAATAGCAAGTGCCATTTCTACACTCTTGTCCTCTTGAAAATATTGATTGAATTTCTTAATGAGCCTCAAAGCCTGCCCTTTGTTTGTAATTACTGTTCCTGCTATCATTAATGCTTTGTATTCTTTTTCATATATGCGTTTCATTTTGTTTTTGCCTCCTGAGATGATTGTTGGTTGTGTTTCGTTTGTTGTTGAGATTATTGTACTATAAAGTAACATATTTTCAATAGATATTGTATACAAAAGTAACGTTTATTTTTTGTATAATTGTACCAAATAGTAACATATTGATTTCTGATTTGATAAATTGTATAATATAGTAACAATAAAAGGCGGTGATATTTATATGTCAGTTTCTTATAAAAAACTATTTAATATAATGGAAGAAAGAGGATTAAAAAAATACTGGTTAAGACAAAACGGTATTAATCCTAAAGTAGTGGATGCGCTAAAAAATAATAGAAATGTAAATGTATCCACTTTATTAGATTTGTGTCGTTTATTAAATTGTCAACCCGGAGATTTACTTGAATACATACCAGATGAATCACAAAATCCCACTAACTAACAATCACAAGCCTTGTAATTGAACTGCAAGGCTTATTATTAATGAAAAAAATCCCCACTTACAAACTTCTTTACTATCGCCTGATTATAAATATTCTTTTCTTTCCATGTCTTGTCGAATCTTTTTTGGCTTATACGATTACCATTTTCATCATACGCAATTATAGAAATATTAAATTTACTGTTATATAATCTTTCTACCCTTACACGACAATCACAAATATAATATTCAAGTACATATGCGTCCAGGCAAATAATGCATTGAATATCTTGCGTATTATCAAAAAATGCTTCGTATGGTGATTTCTCTTTCATATCTGCTTACCCCTTTTACTTTTCTATTCTGTGCCTCCGATATTTCTTGTTGCTTGTTGTGTTTCATTTGTTGTTTAGACTACTATATACTGTACCCAGTATAATATCTATTGACATTTTCTACAAATGTACCCATTATATTTTGTTGATTTTTATACTGTGTACAGTATTGAAATATTTCCTACAAAGTGTTATTATTAGATAGTAAATTTTTAAAGAGGTGATGCTTTATAGCATATAGTGTGGCTCAAAAAAAAGCTGTAAAAAAGTATAATGAAAAATCTTATGACGAAATCAAAGTCAGAGTAAAAAAAGGTAATAAAGATATCATTCAAAAACATGCTGAATCAAATAATGAAACTGTAAATAGAATGATAAATAGATTACTTGAAAAAGAAATACCAGAAATAAAAGATTGAAATACTGCTATATTTTATGTATAGCAGTATTTTTTTACTTCTTTTTATACTGTACCCAGTATTCATATTGTACAAATTTATTTACTCAAACTTCGCACTTGAATAAGTGCGTATGCACCTTGAAAATTCAATAATAACCGGAATAAAAATAGCATGAGTACCATCTGGTTTGGTATAATTGAGTTGCTCAGAAACAATTAAAACCGGAGGACCCATGCTATGAATAAAAGTATAACACAAGACGCTCAGAATGATAACCAGATTTCTAAAACTATCCGAAGATTTTTTACAAGATTCCATGTTTCTTCTGCACTGAAATCTGCTAATGCCTATAAGAAAAAAGGATTTCCTGTTGTACAAATCTTTCAGTATCTGTTTTTGCTGGTTTTTTTCAACAGAAGCATGTACATGAACCTTCTTACCGGAAGAAATACCCCGGCGTTTGCAAAGGATACTGTCTATCGTTTTATGAAGATGATCCAGATTAATTGGATCCGCTTCACAACAATTCTTTCAAGCAGGATTATCAAGGAAGCTGTTGTATCGTTGGATTCTGAAGACCGTGCCAATGTTTTGATCATTGATGATTCCATGTTTGAAAGGAACCGTTCTAAAAAAGTGGAACTGCTTGCAAAAGTATATGATCATGCAAAACATGCTTATAAATCTGGCTTTCGAATGCTTACATTGGGCTGGTCGGACGGCAGCACTTTCCTCCCGGTTAACAGTGTGCTTCTTTCTTCTGAAAACAAGAGGAACAGGATAAACGAAGCGTCTGCCATGGATAAAAGGACTGCCGGATACAAGCGGCGCCGGCTGTCTATGCAGAAGGGGGCTTCTGTAATGCTTGAATTGTTAAAGCATGCTAAAAGCGCCGTTATCCCGGCAAAATACGTCCTTTTTGACAGCTGGTTTTCCTCCCCGAGTTCCATCCATGCCGTGAAAGGGATCGGATATGATGTCATTGCCATGGTTAAGAAAACACCAAAAATGTTTTTCCGTTACAATGGGGAAGACATGTCCTTAACAGCCATTTACAGCAAAAACAAAAAACGCAGGGGACGTTCCAGATATCTTTTATCTGCCATGGTTGATGTCGTAAAAGATGGAAAGACCATTCCAGCCAAAGTGGTCTATGTTCGGAACAGAAACAAACGCAAAGAATATCTCTGCATCATTTCAACCGATACGGAATTGGATGAAAATGAAATTATCCGCATCTACGGAAAAAGATGGGATATTGAAGTCTTTTTAAAGTCTGCAAAAGTTACCTGCATCTGGGTAAAGAATGCAGATCCATCTCCTATGATGCGATGACAGCACATACCGCAGTAGTCTTTACCCGATATATGATGTTATCCCTTGAAAGCCGTGAATCAAACGATGAACGGTCTCTTGGTGAACTCTTTTTATATTTTTCCGATGAAATGTCTGACATAACATGGATACAGGCATTTCAATTATTGCTTCAAATGTTCAGAGAGCTGGCCGCCGATCATCTTGACACAACAGATGATAAGATCGATACATTAGCAGATGCATTTATGGATGCTGTTCCTGCTCTGTTAAAATCGAAACTACAAGCAGCGAAAATTATAGAACATTGATAACTGAATCACTGCCAGGTATTGAATTTTCAAGGTGCATAACCAAAATTTATGTGCGAAGTTTGAGTTTATTTATATTATTTTGTTAAACATTCCTATTGCATTTATACTGTGCCCGGTATATAATAAACCCATCAAATAAAACAACAGCAAACCAAAAACACCTTGACAATTTAATAGACTTTATACTCTGGATGTGATATACTTCCTGTCTTTGGGAGTTGATATGTAAAATATGGTGCTAAGCCATAGGTTAGAACCTATAGCTTAGTATATTTTTTTGTTGTGAATCTGTTAAAAAATATGACG
>CAJTCR010000110.1 GCA_910574915.1 Eubacteriaceae bacterium | reverse complement strand
TTTTTTTGATTCTATGATACAGAAAATATATTTTTTGTACGATTGACTCAAAAGGCATTCTTCTTTTTATCCCTATTCTTTAAAAATCTATAATTGAATAAATATAAATACTAAAAGCGAAATCTCTGTCAAGAAATAATAAAACTTGACATGTGACACCAAAGAGAATATACTATATTTGATTCACGAACAAA
Source organism: Eubacteriaceae bacterium (assembly GCA_910574915.1). Lineage (GTDB taxonomy): Bacteria > Bacillota > Clostridia > Lachnospirales > Lachnospiraceae > Eubacterium_J. The sequence continues at coordinate 8,707 of CAJTCR010000110.1, read as the reverse complement.
GGCGTTCTGCAATAAGCAGGACGCCTTTTGGCATTCTATTAAAGCATTTGGAAGGAGGAATCGCCATGCAGCAGCTGGAATTATTAAAGCACACAGACAAAATCAATGAACTGTTAGCACGCTACGGGGTGAAATTTGGAATCTATAAAAATAACATCTTCAAAGAACAGTTATTTCCCTTTGATTCCATTCCAAGGATTATTGAACATAAGGAATTCAGTCATTTGGAAAAAGGATTAAAGCAGCGTGTTATGGCTTTGAATTTATTTTTAAAGGATATTTACAGTAAGAAACAGATTGTGAAAGATGGAATTGTTCCAGAGGATTTTATTTTTGCTTCCAGTGGATATATGGCAGAATGTGAGGGAACAGTTCCGCCAAAGGGGATTTATTCCCATATATCTGGAATTGATTTGGTAAAAGGAAAGGATGATAACTGGTATATACTGGAAGATAATTTAAGAGTGCCTTCCGGGGCATCATATCCCATGATTGCCAGGGATTTATGCAGAAGAAGCTCCCCGGATACCTTTCACAATTACAGGTTGGAGGACAACCGTAATTATGCGGATTTACTCCGAAGAGCGATGGATTATGTGAATCCGGGAGGGCATACAGTGATTTTGACACCTGGAAGATATAATGCCGCATATTTTGAACATTCCTATTTGGCAGAAAAGACAGGGGCACATCTTGCGACGGGTTCTGAGTTGATTGTAGAAAATGATACACTGTACTATATTTCTTCAGACGGAACAAGGGAAAAGGTGGGAGCCGTATACCGCAGAATATCAGATGAGTATCTGGACCCAATGAACTTTAATCCGGAATCCCTGATTGGTATTCCACATATTTATGAGGTGTTCCGCAAAGGGAATGTGGCGCTCATCAATGCACCGGGAAATGGTGTGGCAGATGATAAAGGTATTTACTATTTTGTCCCTAAGATGATTCGGTATTATCTGGATGAGGAACCGATTCTTTGCAACGCACCGACGTATCTGCCATTTTATGAGGAAGATATGAAGTATGTTCTGTCACATTTTGATGAACTGGTATTGAAAGATGTGGCGGAAGCAGGTGGCTATGGTGTCGTATTTGGCAATTCTATGACAAAGCAGCAGAAACAGGATTTTATTGATCTGTTACAGAGAGAGCCAAGAAGGTTCATTGCCCAGGAGGTCATTGATTTTCAGGATCTGGATATTTTGGAGCAGGGAGAGATTGTACCGAGAAAGGCGGACCTTCGGGCGTTTGTCCTGATGGCAGAGGAACCAATGGTTTGGAAAAGCGGGCTTACAAGATTTTCCAGAAATACAGATTCATTTATTGTGAATTCATCACAGGGAGGAGGTTTTAAAGACACATGGGTATTATATCAGTAGAACAGGCAGATCATTTATTTTGGCTGGGAAGATATACGGAGCGTGTATACACGACACTTCGTTTCTATTTTCCAAGATTTGACAGCATGATTGATGAAACAGTTGACAGTTATCAGGCATTTTGTGAATCCATTGATATACCGAACATTTATTCATCAAAAGAAGATTTTTTGAGGCGTTATCCCTTTGATGCAGATAATCCGGATTCGATTATCAGTAATTTGAACCGGGCATATGACAATGCCATTGTACTTAGGGAAAGTATTGGATCGGAGGCGCTCTCTTATGTTCAGCTTGCTATCTATGACATGAATAAAGCATCAGCGAGTAGTTCTCCGATGATAGAGCTGCAGTATCTTATGGATCATATTCTGTCATTTTGGGGGATTGCAGATGACCAGATTGACTCGGAACAAGTGAGGAATATGATTAAGGCCGGAAAACGGATTGAGCGTATTGATTTATATGCACGTCTGAAAGTATCAAGAGAGGAACTGGTAAGAGAAGTGTGCCGCATGATTCCGAGGGTGGAAAGAAGCGGGCTGCGCTATGATAAGTCAAGGATAAATCAGATGAAAAGCCTTGTAGAAAATCCTGATTTGGATTACTATAAGATTGTATCTAATGTTGAAGCAATTGTATAGTAATATGACAGGTTAGGAGTGATTTGGTGTCAGTATTGCACTTTGAGTATAAGATGGAAATAAAGTATGAGGAATATGTCGGCAGGTGTTATTTTACAATTAAGTGTATCCCGAAGGAAGATGCAAGGCAGCATTTACGGGGACTTAAGCTTTCTGTATTGCCTGAGGTGGCGTATTCCTGGGGTAAGGATTCTTTTGGAAACAGGCAGATATATGGCTGTGAGACAGAGCCCCATAATCAGTTTGTATTTCAGGCAGTTGGGGATGTGGAAATCATTCAGACAGATTATGAGGAGGAGGCCGGGGATGAAACGACTGGTATTTTCCGTGTTCCCCATGGAAAGTGTGTACCCGGTCCCGGACTTTCAGAATATTATAAATCCCAGGATTTTTCAGGGTGTAAAAGCCATTATGAAATATGTATGGCGCTGATGCACAGTCTGCATCAGGATTTTTCCTATGTGCCGGGAGCCACTCAGGTGGGCACTACAGCGGATGAGGCTTGGGAGCTGGGCAGAGGTGTCTGCCAGGATTATGCACATATTTATATTACACTGCTTCGGATGGCAGGAATCCCCGCCCGTTATGTGTGTGGATTGATTATTGGTGAGGGTGCAAGCCATGCATGGGCAGAGGCGCTTTGTGGTGACCGGTGGGTAGCATTTGATCCAACAAATGACTGTCTGGTATTAGATCATTATATAAAACTTGGTCATGGCAGGGATGCAGCAGACTGTGCGATTAACCGCGGCCTTATGTGGAATGGCGGGGCGCAGTCTCAGACGATATCTGTTCTGGTGGAAAAATGTGAATGAGAAAGGAAAGAATAACATGATAAAGACGATAGCATCAGTGGGGCTGCCTGTGGACGAGGTATTGGAAATCAGGAAAAACCGCATTATGCCGGAGAATCCTACAGACGATATGAAGCGCATTAGTATTGTCACGGGTATTCACGGAGATGAACTGGAGGGGCAGTATGTATGTTTTGAACTGCAGCGGCGTATCGAACAGGACAAAGGACGTCTGGCAGGAATTGTAGATATTTATCCGGCAATGAATCCTCTGGGAATTGATTCTATTACCAGGGGAATTCCGGCATTTGATCTGGATATGAACCGTCTGTTTCCGGGAGATATTGACGGAAGTATGATGGAACACGTAGTCGCCCGGATTATGGAGGATGTGGCAGGCTCGGACTGTGTGCTTGATATTCATGCCAGCAATATTTATCTGACAGAGATACCGCAGATCCGTATTAATGAGCTGCATCAGGATATTCTTGTGCCAATGGCAGAGGAGGCTAATGTTGATTTTATATGGGTACATGGAGCCAGCACAGTGCTGGAATCTACCTTTGCATACAGCCTGAACCATATTGGGACTCCGGTGCTGGTAGTAGAAATGGGGGTAGGAATGCGCATCACGCAGGAGTATGGGAACCAGATGGTGGACGGAATCTTTCATTTGATGAAAAAGATGGGAATTTGGAAGGGAGAAGTAAAACCGGTAAGAAAACCAATTATTTCACGAAATCCTGAGGACGTCTGTTATCTGAACGCAAGTGTTGGCGGCGTGTTTATTCCGGCGGTGCAGCATGGCGCAAAACTGAAAAAAGATGAAATCGTAGGACGGATTGTAGATCCGCTGTGTGGAAAAATATTAGATGAGGTGCAGGCTCCTGAGGACGGCATGTTATTTACCATAAGAGATTATCCGATTGTAGTGGAAGGTTCTCTTATGGGGCGATTGCTGAAAAAGGAGGTATGCGGTTATGAATAAAAGAGTGGTTTATGAAATGAGGGGGTTGTATAGGGATACATTCCGTGTAAAAGGATATGAGTTTGGGACAGGAAAAAAGTCAGTCTGTATTGTGGGGAGTTCCAGGGGAAATGAAGTGCAGCAGCTGTACTGCTGTTCCAGGCTGGTAAAGAAAATGAAGCAGCTTGAGGAAGAGGGACGGATTGCAGATGGCATTAAGATATTAATCCTGCCTTCTATCAATCCGTATTCCATGAATATACAGAAAAGGTTCTGGTCAACCGATAATACGGATATTAACAGAATGTTTCCAGGATATAATCTGGGGGAAACTACCCAGAGAATTGCAGACGGTGTTTTTCAGGAGATTTCAGAGTATCAGTTTGGTATTCAGTTTACATCTTTTTACATGCCGGGGGATTTTGTGCCACATGTGCGGCTGATGGCTGAGGGATTCAGTGATCCTGAGACAGCAAAGAAGTTTGGGCTCCCTTATGTGATTATCCGCAGAGTAAGGCCTTATGATACGGCCACGTTAAACTATAACTGGCAGGTGTGGGAGACACAGGCATTTTCGCTATATACGTCTACCACATCCCGGATAGATCCGAATAGTGCAGGCCAGGCGGTTCTGGCAGTGATGAATTTTTTGTCAGGGCAGGGGATGATAAAATACAATGTCCCGCACCGTATAGATTCAAAGGTTGTGCATGATGAGGAAGTGTTTTTAATAAAAACGGCAAAGTCCGGTATTTTTGAACCTATGGTAAAGGCAGGAGAGGAAGTAGAGACCGGGCAGCCATTGGCAAATATTTTAAATCCATATGAGGGCGATATCCTAGAAACGCTTTATGCTCCTTCTAACAGGGTTGCCTTTTTTGTGCATAATGAACCTTTGACATACGCAAATACTGCGGTAATAAAGTTAATAGAAAAGTATTGATATGGTGAAATATCAGAGATATGAACAATCATTGTTTTGGAGGATGCTTATGAAGAAACCAATCATAGGGATTGTTCCACTGGTAGATATAGAACGGGAAAGTTATTGGATGCTGCCAGGGTACATGAAGGGGATTGAACAGGCGGGGGGAATTCCGGTTATGCTTCCATTAACAGCAGATGAAGAGAATTTACAACAGCTGTCAGATGAAATGGATGGGTTTTTATATGCCGGCGGGCAGGATATTTCTCCTGGTATGTATGCACAGAAGCGTTCCCAGATGTGTGGGCAGTGTTGTCGTGAGAGGGACGAAATGGAAACAATATTATTTCGTATGGTATATGAGCAGGATAAACCACTTTTGGGAATATGCCGGGGAATACAATACATCAATGTAGTCATGGGAGGAACATTATACCAGGATTTGCCGTCAGAACATCCCTCTGACACGGAACATCACCAGATGCCGCCATATGATGTGCCAGTGCATTCTGTAAAAATCATAGGGGATAGCCCATTGTATAAGTTGTTGAACAAGGAAATTCTTATGGTCAATAGTTATCATCATCAGGCAATTTGCAAACTGGCGCCCAAAGTATCTGCCATGGCAGTTTCAGAAGATGGTTTGATTGAGGCAGTGTGTGTGCCAAAGAAAAGATTTATTTGGGGTATACAGTGGCATCCGGAATTTTCTTGGTTAGTGGATGAAAACAGCGGAAAAATTTTTTCGGAGTTTATTATGAAAGCAGGAGAAAAATAGCAATATGAATGCGAATACTCTTAAAACGGCTCACCATGTGAACCGTTTTTTTTATCTTATACATATGTAGGGTTTAAAAATATATTAACCCCTATGGGGGCTTGTGGAGAATTCCGCATGGTGCTATTCTAGCCATATAAGGAAGGAGGCGATATCTAATGCATATGGCAGATGCATTAGTAGCACCAGTGGTAGCTGGTACAATGTATGTATGCTCCACTTTGGCAGCAACTTATTCCGTAAAAAAAGTAGGGGTAGAAAACGAACCAAAAAAAATACCGGTTATGGGAGTAATGGGGGCATTTGTTTTCTCGGCACAGATGATTAATTTTACGATTCCGGGAACTGGTGCCAGTGGTCATTTATGTGGAGGAATGCTGCTGACAGCTTTGTTAGGGCCTTATGCGGCATTTTTATCAATGATTGGGGTATTGGTGATTCAATGCCTGCTGTTTGCAGATGGTGGCCTTCTGGCATTGGGATGTAATATATGGAATATGGCTTTTTACGGATGTTTTGTGGGGTATTTTTTAATTTGGCATCCTATTGTAAAACATGGTTTTAGCAGGGCAAAGATAATAGGTGCATCCATGCTTGGTTCAATAGTTGCTTTGCAGTTGGGGGCTTTTAGTGTTACTTTGGAAACTATGTTTTCTGGTATTACAGAGCTACCGTTTTCTTTATTTGTAGGCACAATGCAGCCGATTCATCTTGTTATTGGATTCGTAGAAGGTTTAATTACTGCGATGGTTTTATTGTTCGTCTATGAGTCAAGGCCACAGATGCTTCAAGGTACAGAGAAAACAAATTTAAATCAGAGTGAAGGCAAGTTTTCTTTACGCAAAGTTATAACATTTTTTGTTATTATAGCATTGCTGATAGGAGGGATTTTTTCATTATTTGCATCCACTCAGCCAGACGGATTGGAATGGTCTATAGAAAGGATTACAGGTTCTACAGAAATTGAAACTGTCAATAGTCATGTACATATAGTTCTGGAAAATATTCAGAAAGCCACAGCAGTTCTTACGGACTATAGTTTTAAAGGGACAGAATCTGTATTTGGTACTTCATTTTCTGGAATTATAGGATCAATGGCAGTTCTTGGAATCTGCCTGGTTGTCTGTTTTGCATTTCGATATCTTAGAAGGAAAAAGAAAACAATATGAACAAATTAGATAGTTCGCTTTGTGATATTCATTATATGGATGTCATTGTTGAGAGAAACCGATGGTTAAATCACATATATCCACTAATTAAGTTGGTTGTTACAATATGTTTCATCACTACTACCATATCCTTTTCCAAATATGATCTGGCAGGGATTTTACGCATGGGCGTGTATCCAATTATAGTTTTTGTTTTGGGAGAAGTATCCTTTCAGGATGCATTAAGAAAATTGCGGGTAATTCTTCCTGTAGTTTGTTTGATAGGGATTTTTAACCCATTTTTTGACCGTCAGCCAATGTTGGAGATTGCAGGTGTCACAGTGACGACAGGTATGGTATCTATGTTTACTTTGATGGTAAAGGGAATTTACAGTGTATTGGCATCGTATTTACTTATTGCTACTACACCGATTGAAAAAATATGTCATGCGTTGCGGCTTCTGCGTGTGCCGGTTGTTATAGTAACACAAATATTGTTGACTTACCGCTATATAAGGCTTCTTATGAATGAAGCACGCCATACGATACAGGCATATTCTCTGCGGGCACCAAATCAAAAAGGTTTGCATTTCAAAGTATGGGGTTCCTTAGTAGGGCAGTTGCTCTTGAAAAGTATAGACCGTGCAGATGGGGTGTACGAAAGTATGCTGCTTCGAGGATATAATGGAGAGTTTTATTATGATACAAGGATATCCTGCCGGGCAAAGGATTATGCATATCTGGCAACTTGGTGTACCGTATTTTACTGTCTTAGGGTAATCATATAAATGACAGCAGTATTTATGATGACGCATATAGGCATGTAAGATTTGTCAAAAAGAGAAAGGAAACACATGAATGCAGTACATATCAGTGTAGAAAATGTTAATTACAGTTATGAAAAAACCCATCCCATATTAAAGAATATCACGTTTACAGCAAAGGAACATGACTGTATTGGATTGATTGGCGCTAATGGTGTAGGGAAATCTACATTATTGAGACTTATGGTGGGATTGAATTTAGGCTATGAGGGTAATATCTGTGTAGGAGGAATTCCGGTGGTGAAAAAAAACCTTTCTGCAATCCGGAAAAATATAGGATATGTTTTTCAGGATGCAGACAGTCAGTTATTCATGTCCAATGTGTATGAGGATCTGGCATTTGCGTCCAGAAATTATGGATTATCGGAATCAGAAGTGGAAGAACGGGTGCAGAAAGCTCTTGAAATGGTTCATATTGAGCATTTAAAGGATAAGCAAGTCTATAAAATGTCAGGTGGCGAGAAAAAACTCGTCTCTATTGCGACTATACTTACCATGATGCCAGATGTGATTTTAATGGATGAGCCGTCCGTTGCGTTAGATCCGAAAAACAGGAGAAATCTGATTCATATATTGAATGGATTCAGGCAGATGAAAATTATTGCCTCTCATGACTTGGATATGATTTTGGATACTTGTAGTCGTGTTATCCTAATGTCAGATGGGAAAATTATACGAGACGGTGATGTAAAGGAAATACTGTTCGACAAAGAATTGCTGGAGGCACATGGACTAGAGTTGCCTTTTTGTATGCAGGGGGCAGTATCTGTATAAAATTCTAAAAGGGTGTTGTAAAAAGAAATTTAGCTGTGACAATTGGAAATGTATCTTCACTAACTTCATGAATCTTTGCTACAATCAGCAAAAGATTATACTTGAATCAAAAAATAATCCTCTTTTTTCCAAAAATAATGAGTGTACTTTTTTGAAAAAGGGATTTAAAATTACTATAATTACAGAAAGAGGAACAAAAATTGCAAAGGCGCAATGGTTATTAGGCCATCGTGTCTTTATTTGTTTTCTTGAAGAAATTTTAAATAAGCGGAAGATATTTTTATAACACACGGAGAGATTTCGGTTTGTTAGGTGGTTCCTCGTAAACGGTAGATAGTGCGTACCTATACAAAACTGGAGCAAACCTGTAAGATAGAAACAGATTTGCTCCAGTCTTATTTCAATTCATTCTTACCAGTCTTCCGGCAGTTCTCCGGCAGGCTTGGTGACCAGGGGAGCAGGTCATCC
>CAJTCR010000109.1 GCA_910574915.1 Eubacteriaceae bacterium | reverse complement strand
GGATTTGATTGTATCAATTTCAGTCTTGGATAAACCAGTTGCATTTCTCTGTGCTTTGGTCTTTATTCCCTTTTTGACACTGTTTTTGGATTGCTTAAGTGTTTTCTTTGTAGAAGCATACTTCTTAGGATCAACAATCACTGCATTGATGTTGTCACGCTTGGAATTGATAATATCCAGCCTTGTATCCAGCGTATCGACATTTTTATCCCTTTTCTCGATAGGGATTTCTGCCATTGTCTGGTACAGTTCTTTGAGGGTATTATTTAATTCCTCAATCTTATCACGGCATGACTTCATCTTATCATACCATTCCTGATAGGATTTGATTGCGTTCTTTAATTTTTCATTGGTGATTGTTTCAATGTCAAAAGAACCTTCGCGGACAAGTTTCTGGTAATGGGCAAGGGTTTTTGCGTCAACACCTGGAACAACTTTTGTGTATGTCTTTGTTGTCGTAGATGGAGTGTCATAGGATACAGAGGAATTAACTGGCGCGGAAGATGCCCCAGCGTAACGTTTTGCCCCGATATAATCACTACGCCCGGATAAAGATGTAATCTGAACTTTTTTACCTGTTGTTGGTGAATCTATAAACTGCCCATTTCCAGCATAAATTCCAACGTGCCTTGGATTTCCAGGTGAACCAAGAGATCCCTGGAAAAATACCAGATCTCCAGGCTGTAAATCTGCTTTACTGACAGATATACTGTTTGAATCACCATACTGCCCAGTGGTATTTCTTGGGATTTCCATACCAAGCTTTCTATAAACCTGCTGTACAAATCCAGAACAGTCCGCACCTTTTGTAAGGCTTGTTCCTCCCCAGACATAATCAAGCACGCCGACATATTTCATTGCTTCGGCAACTACATCTGACGCAACTGAACTGGAAACATCAGATACAGCACCGTTAACAGCATCACTCACTGCACCAGAGATGCTTTCAGTAACAGTTTCGGTTGTTTCCTTTGCAGCATCAGCAGATAATGTCTTGGCAACCTCTGCATATTTCTTCATTGCCTTGTATTCTGCTTCCAATGCTTTTGTTGTTGCTTCAATAGCTTTCTGTGTCTGTTTCTTCTTAGAACCAAAAGAGAGGAGGTCGCTGATCTTGTCCTTCAATTTGGATGCGGTATTAATCAGATTGTTTAATTTGATATCCATCCAATCAAACTGTTCTTTTGTCTCTTCGTTCTTTTTATCCTGCTTTTCTGCTTCTTTTTGGAGTTTTTCAAGTGTATCTTTGGTTGTAATTCCACCTGAATAATTAACTTTGAAATCAGAAATGCCTAACTTGGTGTCCAGATTCTTTCTGATTTCTTTCATAGTATCTACTATGCTTTCCTCTGCATTTAACCCGCTGTTCTCAGCAAAATTCTGAAACAGTTTGGTCTTTTTAAAACTTTCAGGAAGTTTATCAGCTAGGGCAGAAAAAGCACTGTTAAATGTCATACGGAATGCGCTGCCCATAGGATTTGTATAATCGAACGTACTAAGATTTGCCATTGCATTTTTCAGATCACGTATCTGTTCAGTCGTAGCACCCGCATAGTCTGCAAGTTTCAGGAGATTCTCACAATCAGCCTGTGTATCAAGTTTCTTTTCGTTTAATTCCCATTTCTCAATTGCAAGTTTGGCAAGGTATTTGATTACTTCCTCAGTAGTCTCGCCTTCTGCAATCAGGGCATTGATTTCTTCATAAGTAGCTTTTTCAAGGTCTTTGCATCCCTGTGAAGTTGCATACTTCTGTGCTTCAAGCATCTTTTCATTTTCGATAAGAGCCTGTTCAACAATAGCAGCAGCATTGGATACACCCATCTGTTTTAACATTGCGATTGTGGCAGCTTTTGTACCTTCTGTTACTTCACTGAGTACACCAGAACCCTTGATATATGCCGCTGTTAATTTATTAAATGCATCCTGGCAAGCATTTATATCATCTGGAGATTTAGACACAGTATTGATGAAGTTCTCATACTCATCTGTATAAGCGCTGAACTGTTCCTTGAACTGGTCGTTATTTAGGATGGAAGAGAAGTCGAATGCCTCTTTGTCAAGGATGTCTGCGTAGATTTTATCTAACTGGTCAAGACCCTGGGAAAGGGACTGTACATCTGCGAGAGGATTGTTTGTAAGTTTAAAAGAAAGACTATTGTTTAAGTTTTGTGCTTCTTTATTTGTTCCGATAAGTGACTGCTTTAGATTCTCAACAGCTTTTTTTGTCTTATCATCCAGAGTTTCATTGTTTAAGATTTCATCTATCTGTTTTATAATGGAATCCATTTCAGCATCCATTAATGCCTGAATCTTTTCAGTCAGTTCTTCAACAGAGTCTCCAGTTATACCAAAATCATCCGCGAGAGAGGAGTTATCTGCATTAGAAAAATCACCAGATTTTATTTTGTCAAGGTAGGATTTTAAAGACAAAATTTTATCGTTATAATCCTTAATTGCGTCTTCATCAAGTTTTCCTATAAATTCTGTAAGGTTGGTAATTTTAGTATCATTAGAGGATGATTCTTGAATTTCTCCTTGTACATATCCTAATTCTACAAGTTTATCTATGAGATTTTGCACTTCATCTTCTGACAATTGAAGAATGTCAATCAGTGCACCAAATGCTTCTTCTCCAGGACTTCTTACAATGTCATTAAAATTGATTGCCTTTAAATCAATATCAGTAAGTCCTTTTAACTGTTCAGCAAATCTTTTTACAGATTCGTCGTTTTTAAAAGCTTGCTCTAACTGATAAGCACTTTCAGTACTTTTATTGATTCCATCGTAGATTCCATCAAATACTTCTTGTGAACCTTCGACTTCATTTGCTGCATTTTGTACCGATTGCTGTACAGATTCTAAATTTTTCTTTGCTTTTTCAACACCTTCACCAGATGAAAGAGCATTATTGTATTCCTCAACCGCCTGGATAGATTGCTGATAGAGTGGTCGAAGGGTATCGTTACGGATAACTTCTGCTTTCAGAAACTCATCATATATTGTCTTATATTCTTTTAGTTCGTCAGTTTGAGTTTTGCGAATCTGCTCTGAAATATTATTCAAAATATTGGATACATCAATGTTATTATCTTCACCAAACCGTTCTAAATCTTCAGCAAACTGATGCAGTAATTTATCAGCGCTTTTGACATCCGCTTTAATTGATAGGTTACGAACATCAAACTGTTCTACTCCATAACTAACCGAACCAACTTTGGTAATATTAAATAATTCACTATATGATTCTATAAAGTCTAATAGAGCTTGCTGTTCTTTCGTTTTTGGCACATATGAACTCCATCTGGTTATCGTTCCAAGATTATATTTTCTTACTTTTTCTAATTCTTTCTTTGCATCAGAAAATACATCACGATTTTCAGTAACATAATCCGTTGCTTTTTCTTTAGATAATTCTCCAAGTAATCCAAGCTGCTCTCTGTATTTTCCATTAACAAGGTCAATATTAGATGCTTCATAACCATATGATTCAATTAATGACTGCTGAATTTCCAATAACTGTTGTTTTATAGAACGTGTTTCATCTGTAGAAAGATTGCCTTTGTCAAGACTTTCTTTTAATTCTTGATATTTTTTAATTTGGGAATCAAGAGAATCTTTCTGTTCTTTATAGGTATTAGTAAGTTCTATGGCTTTTTGTCTTGCATTTTCCTGTGCATGAATCCATTTTGAAATTTGAGATACCAGGGCACTTATTGCAAGGGTTATTCCCATAGATATAGCAGTATTAAGAGCAATTGATGCTGCCTGTAATCCTATGCTCGCTGCTTTTGCAGCAACAAGATATTTTATGTACCCACCGATAGATGCCTTTGCACCGTTTAATCCTGCCAAATAATTACCTAAGGCAAGGTTTTGTTTTCCAACTGCCTGAACATATGTATTTTGTAATTGTGTTGATTTTGATAAATTTCCATTATATGATTTAACTGCATTGTTTAATTTTGAGAATGTACTTGCAGACTGTGAAGAATTTACTAGTAATCCCTGTAAATTAAAAACACCATTTTTATTATGAATAGCTGCATTTACTGTCTGTAATTCTTTTAAATGATCCTTTGTGGAAATCAATGTCCTATTAAATACTGTTAAATCACCGTTAAATGTTTTAAATATCATACTATTATTTTCTGTATGTGGAGTACAGAGATGGTGTTGTGGAGGCACCTATACTGTTGTGGAGACAGTATTTTCTAACCTGTGGAGAGTTAGTTGTAGATTTCTATTTGATTTTATAGTATAATAAGACATAAATTTAACAAAGGAGTTTGAAAGTCATATGAAACAGAAACGTTCTTTTATTTTTATAATGTTGTTTTTATCTATTTTAGGTTTATCAGGATGTTCATCAAATCATAAAACATTGGATGGAAAATATGTATCTATTTACAATGAAACAAGCTATTTAATTTTTAATAAAGATGGTTCTTTTACAAATAGTCTATGGAATGATATAAACAATGGAACTTCGACAACCACAAATAATTTTATATATACTGTAGACGATTATAATGTAATAACTGCTGTTGATACAACTATATATGAAGGTGAAAAATCGTTGAAAGAATATGAGGTAGGAATTCTATACAATAATTATATATGTATTATATGGAATGGTTTATTACCAAAAACATATGAAGATACCACCATTACAAACACACTCGGAGATTTACTGCTTACATACAATTTTAAAGAAGATAAATCCTATGAGTACACAGTAACTTCCAGTAATGAAATTGTTAACACTGAAAATGGAACGTATACAGTAAATGACAATGAAGTTATCTGTACAAAAGAAGATGGGGTAGTAACAACTTTTATAAGTGAAGAAGATAAAGTTTTTTGTATTGAGTATGTTAAAGAATAATTAGACCAAGTTTTCACATCCTTTCTTAATTTGTATTTTTATTGCAGAATAAAACTGCTCTATAAATCATATCAGCATTGATGTGATTTATACAGTAGTTTTATTAAACGCATCCTGACACGCATTGATATCATTAGGAGATTTAGACACAGTATTGATGAAGTTCTCATACTCATCTGTATACGTGCCAAATGCTTCTTTAAATGAATCATTATTCAAAATGGAAGAGAAGTCAAATGCTTCTTTGTCAAGAATATCAGCGTAGATTTTGTCTAGCTGATCTAAACCTTGGGAGAGGGATTGTACATCTGCAAGGGCATTGCCAGTTTTGAGTGATAACTGATTATCCAGATTAACATCCGCTATTTCAGCCAGTATATCCCTATAACTTCTAAGTTTCTCTAATTCAGCATCACCAATGCTTCCATCCGCAAGTCCCTGTTTAATAATATCATCAATTATAGCAATGATATTATTCTTTTCTGACTGAATCTTAGCATTAATTTTATCAATACATTCCTCAGCAGTATCACCGACTATATTAAATTCGTTTGCTAACGCCTCAGCATCAACAGGAGAGAAGCTGCCATCTTCTAATTTTTCAAGATAAGATTGTAGAGAAGATACTTTGTCTTTGTATTCGTCAATGGCTTCTGTCTGTCCGAATTTTTCTAATATGCCTGAGATGGTGGTGATTTTTTCGGTGTCTTTTCCTGAATTTAAAGCCTTTAAATATTCTTTTTCAGCTTCTGTGGCATCATTAACACGCTGTGCTATCTCCTGCCATGTGTCGATTTCTTCCTGTGTATTGATAGAGTGCTGTTTAAAGAAATCAGTTAGATCATATCCATTGAATTTATCTTTTGCAAAATCTAATGCACGTTGGTATTGTGCTTCAAGGTTATCAATATCTTCAAATCCAAGTCTGATTTTTAGTTCTACAGGAGCTTCATCAATAGTATTAGAAATAATATTAATGTATGAATTTACCTGTGAAATAATATCTTCGATAGGAATATCAGATGTATCAATTGTAAATAGATCTATTAATGATTGTTGAGCTTCTTTGTTGTTTTTGATTTTATTTATAATTTTATTTACATATGTACCTATATCATTCATGCTATTAAATGAATTAGCTATATCTTCATTAATATTATTTACAATGATTGATAAGGCATTTTTAATTTCTTCTGGTGTATCTTCATCTTTATAAAAATCATTAACGTTTAAAAAAGCATTTGTTGCAAGCTTGTAATTAGATAGACCATTATCAATTTCTGCCTGAAATCCTTGATAATATGATTGTACCGTAGCTCGTCCTGCTTTTAGCGCATCTTCTGTAATATTTGTTGTATCAGAAAAGATATCTTTAATTGCGGGAAGACCCATTTCTTCTAAGAAATTATATCCTTTGTTGCCATAAGTATCAAAAATTTCTTGTGCTATTTTATTATACTCATCTACAGCAGTATCCATATTATTCATCAAATCTAAAATTTGTTTTGTTATATCACGTTTTACTACTGTTGTTACATCTTCTCCGCCAAACAATACGTGATCTGAATCCCACCAATCTAATGTAGATAGATTTTTATATGATTTAACAATATCATTTCCATCAGTATCTTTTCCAGTAGAAATTATTAAATTATATGCTTCTTGTTGAACTTCTCGATATGCATCTCTCAGTTCTTCTACATTACCTTTTAAAGATAATATAGCAGTACCTTCATCAGTATAGCCTGTTATGAGCTTAGGGAACATATCTGCTATCTGATTCACTATTTCATTGTACCTATTATATTCATCAGAAGTTAAAGAAACATTTTTTCCTAATTTATCTACACCTTTTGATAATATCTTATATTCAGAAATTAATGATTCTACGGTTGCAGCATTGTTATCGGCTGTTGATTTTAATTCGTTGTATTTTTCGATTAAATTATTAGCTCTTTTATCAATTTCTTCCGCAGAATCAGTTAATGCATCAAATGCTTTAGTAAGTCCATAGACAGACGCAATAGCAATACCAATAACAGTAATTAATGCTCCAATTGGATTAGTTGCCATGATGATATTTAATTTTGTCATAGCTCCAGATAAAACATTGGCACCTGTAGCAGCCGTTGTTTCTGCAGTAGCCAATCCAAGCATATGAATAATTTGTGTTTGAGTTGTTCCTACAATACCAATAGACTCTAATTGTTGTTTTACCATCTCTGCATTTAATGCTTGTTTTGAAATTAGAGATCCATTTTCAGCGGTTTCCAATCCTATTGTAGCAGCAATTTCAGCAAGCTTTTCTTGAGTCAATGCATTACTTGTTAATAATTGTTTTTGTTGTTCTATAGTTAATATATTCTTTGTTTTGGCAACATTGTTTAATGCACTTGCTTCTGCTATTTCACTTGCTGTAACATTTTCATTACTTAAAATTAATTCAATTTGTGCTTGATTTAATCCTTTGGTTGATAATAGTAAAGAAGCTTGTTCTTTCGAAATACCAGATATAGCATTTCTATAAGCATCAATATTGCCTGTATTTAATCCAACTATTGAAAAATTAATATTTTTTAATTTATTTGCTGCATCACCTAACTGACTAATACCAGAAATAATTGTTGGTATTTGTTTGAATATCATACTAATATATAAAGTAATCTGTGGAGGATTACTTTTTGACTTGTGGAGAGTCAATTATGCGTTGTGGAGACGCATTTTAATGTATTATAGATATACATTATTAAATATGTGTGGTATAATGGCAGAGTAAATAAAAAAGGAGAGTGAACAAATGAATAAGAAGGTTAATATAATTTTATCAATAATAGGATTGTCAACAGAAATATTTTACTTTTTAAATGCTATTAATATATGCATTCATCATATTGGAATTAGTTTTTCAAATATTATCGATTCAATTCCTAAAATCTTAGTTGTTTGTATAGGATTGATATTGACTATTGCTAGTTTAATTTTCTATAAAGATAATTATAAATTTACTAATATTATTAATTATATCTCTTTATTATTGTTAATATTCTCAACAGTAATATTGTTAATATAAAAAAACAAAATAACTGTAAACGAAAAGGAAGAAAATATGCCAAAGTATCCTAAATGTCCAAAATGTGAAAAGGTGTTTACACCAGATGAAAAAGTATCATGGAAATGTTCTTCATGTGGATCAGTATTTAGCTGCAGCCTGTTCAAATTGATTCAGTTTAAAAATCAACGTTCAAATAAATCAATCAGCGCAGAATCAAAACTAAAGGAAGAACTGATTAAAAACAACAAAAAAATCAAAAACATTAAATTTTATAATAGATTACTCACAAGTATTATAATTATATGTTTGTTTGTAATAGGTGGTTTTGGTTATTATGCTAATAATCAGATAGATTCGCTGCAATATGATATTGAATCTCTTAACAGGGAACGAGATAATTTAATATTAGAGAAACAATCATTGCAAAATGACTTTTCAAATTTACAAGATGAAAAACAAGTATTAAATGATACTTCTGTAGAGAACGATAAAAAAATTAAAAAATTACAAAACAGAGTGGCAGAACTAAAAAGCAAAATAACCACTATAAAAAGTTATCGCGAACAATATAATCAAGTGCTTGATGAATACCGTAAATTAAATTCAGAATATGAAGGATTGCAACATGATTATAGTGAACTTGCAACAGAAAATAATTGGTTACAATCTGAATTAGCTAATACATATTTATCAGATTCATCTAATGAATATACAACAATGGTATGGATACCAGCTACTGGCAGTAAATATCATAATAAATCCAATTGTGGTAACATGAATCCAAATACTGCTCATTATATAAGCTTAGATGAGGCTGTATCGCTAGGGTATGGAGCATGTGGAAACTGTTATAGGTAATTTTAGTAAATTATATTATTCACATCCTTTCTTTTAAATTAATTATATAATATGTATAGATTTTTACACACAAACGTAAACGGTAGATAGTACGTACCTCGACTATGAGGGCAAAGTGTGTGACAATAGGCTATATTTCTATCATAAGTATTAAAAGTTAAGCCTTAACTTTTGATACCGTTATACGGAGGTAAGTCTATGAACTCAGCAACAACAGCAGTGGCTGTACAATACCGTTTAAAAGAGTG
>CAJTCR010000108.1 GCA_910574915.1 Eubacteriaceae bacterium | reverse complement strand
GGATGACCTGCTCCCCTGGTCACCAAGCCTGCCGGAGAACTGCCGGAAGACTGGTAAGAATGAATTGAAATAAGACTGGAGCAAATCTGTTTCTATCTTACAGGTTTGCTCCAGTTTTGTATAGGTACGCACTATCTACCGTTTACGTATTATACGCTACACCCTTATAATTATGCGCTTTATCATTCAAAGTCCTTGAAGCATTATTATGATAATAAATATACACTTCGTAGTCCTTATTAGCCTCAATTTCCATTTCGGTAACATATTTACCGCCAGACGCTTTATCTACAATTCGCACGAACTCGCGTTCATCCCCGATTGTGGAATTATTCGTAATCGAGTTAAAAGTCACGTGGTCTGCTGGGTTTTTCATCGTATAAGTTGGTCGTTCCGGACCCCAGGCGAGAACGCATTGTAAGGATAAAAATATGTATGATATAGTTACAGATACACCTAATATAATTCTTTTAGCCATTTTCTGCCGTCCCCATATTAGCTTTTATCATCTGTTGTGACTAAGTTTTCTGGTTCAACCGCCAGATCTGGACAAGTCGCTAACTGAACATTAACAGCAGCAGAATCCTGGACAACTTTATTGTTTTTATTGACGGTTGCACGTCCCCAGTTATGGAGGACGAACTTACCACAAGTGAAGTTGTCATTAACAACTTCCGCTTGGAAACGGATTAGTGCATTTGCGCCCGGATCGTAAGTTCCTATACGAATACCCTCTCCGACAAC
This sequence comes from Eubacteriaceae bacterium, assembly GCA_910574915.1. Lineage (GTDB taxonomy): Bacteria > Bacillota > Clostridia > Lachnospirales > Lachnospiraceae > Eubacterium_J. The sequence goes on along the minus strand of CAJTCR010000108.1, from coordinate 8,600 downwards.
CTCGTTAGAGTCTACCAAAAATCCTTTTGGATAAGTGCTATTATAGACTTTAGTGGTACCATTAATGTACCTGAGATTGGATGGTAGAATATCATTGATAGCAACATCTGTTTGAGTCGCGTCACTAATATTCTTATAGTTAATCTGGAACTCTACTTTGTCGCCGATTTTGGCATCAACTTCCTTCTTCCAGGTTTTGTCGGTGTCACCTACTTTGCGGACGGATGTTTCTACGGTAAACAATATTTCCTCATCTGCCTTTTTCGTATCTTGAACATTTATCGAACAGGACGCTTTATGCTCAGTCCCTTTAATTGTCACCGTGATTTTAGCTACACCTTCTTTCTTTGCCTTTATCACACCTTTTTGTGTTATAGAAGCTATGGACGCCTTATTGCTTTTCCAAACCAGCTTTTTACTTTTTAGAGTCTTTTTCGTAATTGTAGCTTTTAAAGTTAGCTTGTCTCCTACATTCATGGACTTTTTCGCATAGTTTAACTTAATTACAGGACTTGCAGCCTGGGCCGCAGATATAGGTGCCAAATTCACTGATGTAACACAGAGTGTGGTTATAGCAAATGCAGCAAAAAGTTGATTCAATCCCTTTCTCATTTCTCCCTCCATTTCTCGGCTTTTGCCAGAGGTTTTTATTAGAAACAGTGCCTGTTTCTAATAAAAATAACAAGATGTAACATAATAATGAAATTGTTACATTAGGTAAGGCAGTACCATACCAAATTACTAGAGAAACCGGGGCAGACAACCTTTATCAACATCAAAATCACCATGCTGGAAAATTTTCTGTACCAGAAATGCTAAAACCACTTGAAACTACGCACGAGAAATGCTAGACTAAGGTATCAGAATCATTAAAATGTTACAACGTCCTCCGGCCTTATAATAAGCTATACTAATGCTTATTATAAGACAAGGGGGATTCATTATTATTATGGCAACCACAGAACCAATCAGAAACAAGAAACAATTAAGACAGCTTGCAGATTACTTTTTAAAGCGTGGCAAACTGCGCAATTATGCGTTAATCGTACTGGGCGCATGTACGGTACTAAGGATCAGTGACCTGCTTGCCCTCAAATGGTCGGACGTGTATAACGCAGAAAAAGATGAGATCTATACACACATAACAGTAACAGAAAAGAAGACCGGAAAAACCCGTACCATAGCCTTAAATCATCAGGCTATCGCAGCCCTGCGCGCCTGTCTCCCGCATAGAAAAGGCGCGTTTATTTTTTCCAGCAACCGTAAAATTGATAAAGCGATTTCCCGCGTTCAGGCTTGGCGGATTATCCATGCCGCAGTAGTTACTTTAGGCATAGCTGGTAAAATCTCCTGCCATAGCCTCAGAAAGACCTGGGGATACCACGCCTGTACCAGCCAGAAGGTTCCGCCCGCTATTATTATGGAAATCTATAATCACAGTAGTTATACAATCACCCGCCGTTACCTCGGCATTACCCAGGACGAGCTTGACGCTGCTTATTTTTCTGTAGAGTTATTCTAAATATACATAAACGTTTCGGCAGACGGTTCGAGGCGTTAAAGCGTAACCACAAAAGCCTGTGGTACCAGCCTTTTGTGTTATTTAAAGAATATGATTAGAACAGAATCCTTACGTTTCTATTCTTTCTGCTAAGCGAGACTTACTGTGCAGATTACATAATTTTGGGCAGAAATCCCGGCAGAATTTGACTTGTGTTTTTCTTCTACCAGAGCTACCATAGCAGCGTTATAAAGATCAATCATAGAAGGGAGAACACAAAAATTATGTCCAAATTAAACACCAATTTCTATGATGCGGTCAGCTTAGACCACATTATAGATACCGCTATCACGGATACCTTTAAAATCTGCCCAGAGTTTATAAACCGGAATGAAGGCGCAATCATGGCGGAACTACTTAGCTACACCAAAACCATTATGCGGATAGGCAAGACTAAAACAAATGACACAGAAACAGCCTTTATTATGGAAAAACACGCCGCAGGCTTATTAGACGCTATCTTTGATATTAGCCACGAGTATATTAAGCATGGTATGCGAGCTGGAGCGCATTTACTACTAGAACTTTTAACGCATGACTAAGGAAATATTAAGCAATTAGCGGAACCGCCCAATATGGCACCAAAATACCTGAAAAGTAGCATGAAGTAGCATAAAGTAGCATAAAACAACACTAAGAAACGGCAGTAGTTAGATGCTGCCGTTTCTTAGTATGACCAAAAATCTCATGTTGGTGCAAGCCTGGTGCAAAAAGCTAAAATACGTTTATGCTTTTGGTGCATCATTGGTGCATCGTGTAAACTTGCATACTATTCAGTCATCAAAAATCCCACCAAAAAAGCCTTGTAGCCACACCCGGGTTAATACTCAACACACTCCAAAAACCAAAATAGCAGCAGAAAACCCCTATAATACTGGGGTTTTCTGCTGCTATGCTTTGTATCAAAATTAAATGTATGACATGCTGAGGGAGAGAGGTACGGTACTCCCTTAACAGCCTGCCGAGAGGGGTATAGCCATAAGGGGAGGCGGCCCGTATATCCTTTTTTTCTTCTACAAACTTTGCAAACTCCCGCACCAGCGGAATCATGGATAACAGCTTATAAAAGAGTGCTTTGAGTTTATCCAGTACGTTGATGAAATCCAGACGCTTTTCAAACTCTTTATCCAACACACCGATATCCTCTAAAAACCCCTCTTTTTTTACCTGTATTTGTTCCTTTTCATCTGTTGCTTTCCTGACATCACGCAAAAGACGCTCTTTATCAGAATGAAGGATAAGCGTATCTGTTTTTAAGGACAAATTTTCCTGCCGTATTTCCTCCTGTTCTGCCATCAGTTTTTGTTTCATTTCCCTGCCTTCTGTTTTTATCTGTATCAAATCTTCCTCTGCTCCGATAATCTCTGTTTTCGTGTCAGACAACCGCCGTTCTGCTTCGGAAACTTCTTTTTCTGCCTGTTCCAGACGTTGGTTGGCATTAAAAAGCCTGTCCTGTTTTTCTTCAAGGAATCCCGCCACCATTTCCAGCCGCTTCGTTTCCTGCTGCACCTTATATTCCGCAACGGTCAGGTCATAGTTTTTCCCTTTCTGCTTATCTTTTACAAGCACTCCGAAGTGGATAAGCATTTCTACGCTTGCGGTCTGACGCAGGCTGTTCTGTAAAATATTCTCCAGCGTTTTCGGAGTGAAAACAGAGCGTTTGGAAACCTTTGTTTCCAGCCCGCGCTTAAATCCCCTGCCTATGGGAACGCCTACAACGTGCATATGCGGGCTTGCTTCATCAAAGTGGACTACCGCATTTGCAACTTTGAAATCCGGCATTTCTTTCTGCAACTGCTCCAGTAAGGTGTCATATACCTTGCAGATATTTTCTTTGTTTTGCTTTTCCTTATCTGTTTCCATAAAGACATCTTCCCAGAAATCCTTATCCCCGCACTGGAAAATAATCTCCACTGCCATGTCTTGGTTCTTGCCGGACAGATGTTCAAAATAATCGTCAATCCGTCGGTCTGCCCTTGTCTGTTTTTGGTTATACTGCTCCAGTGCTTCTGAAAAAGTGTCCTGATAGACTTTTTTCACATCCCGCATAAGATTTGTACTGCCAAAGAGCAGGACAATGTTCTCCCTGTCATACTCTTTGGAACGGTATTTCCGCAGGTTGTGTTTTGCCACACCGGACAGCCTGCCTTTGCTGTTGAGGGCACTTTTCCCGTTGCTGATATGGGCACTGTATGATACTTCATTCATCACATCCCCCTCTCTGCCGGAGGAATTTTTTTCTTATTTGTCATTTCCTTTCCGGCTGGTTTCCTTATCAATCATTTTACGTCTCCGATTTTCCTTTGGGCTGATGGGAACGTGGCGGGGTGCGGTTATCATTTCGGCTCTGCCGATAATGATAACCCCCTAGCAGTATTGTCAAAGTCAATGTTCCATTGCCTTCGCCAATACTGCGGGGGCTCTCCGAGGGTATTCAGCAAAATGTGCTTTCAGCATATTGGAAACAATTTTCCGGCTACTTTATGCTTGTTTTATTAGCAATCCTTTTATTTCTGCCCGTCTTTGTTATCCTTATCTGTCCCAAATACACTGGTTATGCTGAATTACATTTCTGCTGTTTCCGGCGGTCAACTGACTTTATTCAAAGTGATTGCATTTTTTAAGTTCATTTTTGCGGAACATATCCCACAGTTTTTTTCAGTGAACTTACTTTTTAAGTTCATTCTTTAAAAGTGACTGCATTTTTTGAGTTCATTTTTCAAAAATGATTGTATTTTTTAAGTTCACTGTAACTGTGAGCCTGCCTTTTATACAACCGCCTTTCTTGTGACAGCCTTGACGTTTCCCTTGTCCCGCAAATCCCTTCCTTCATTCACCGTCATAAACAGTTCCAGAATGTCCTTTTTGATAAGTACCTTTCTCCCCACTTTTAATACAGGGAGTTTATTCCACTCCACCAGTTTCCTTAGTGTGTTCCGACCTATTCCGGTGTAGTCTGCCGCCTCCTCAATGGAAAGGGCAATCTTCATTTCTGTCATTCATTCTCCTCCTCTCAAATTGCATTATGCAATTTTATAGTATGCTTACTATACATCATTTATATTTCGTTGTCAAGCGTTATGTGATTTTGAAAATTATTTTTATCTTGCATATTGCAATAATGGTTTTGGTATGGTATACTTTTACCATACCGATAAAGGAGGAAACCGACATGAAAGACAAAGAGCTGCGCAGGATAATCGGCGGCAGGGCAAAACAGCGGAGATTGGAATTAGGCGTCAACCAGCCTTATGTTGCTGCAAAAATGGGCGTCACCGCATCCACTATCCAAAGGTATGAGGCAGGAACGATTGACAATACCAAGAAACTAGTCCTTGATGGGCTGGCAGACGCACTCCATGTTTCTGTAGAATGGCTGAAAGGCGAAACGGAGGAATATGAATCTGACATTACGGATAAAAAGGAAATGTTAATCCGTGATGCCATGTCCTCCATTCTTTCAAAGCTGCCTTATGACATGGAAACTTCCGAATCAGACTTTTCAAAAGACCTGTTGCTGCTGATGTTGCAGGAATATAAGCTGTTTGTGGATTCGTTCCGCCTTGCGTGCAGGAAGTTTAAGGGCAACGGGGAAAGCGCACAGCTTGCAAAGACAATGGGATTTGAATCGGACAGGGAATATAATGAAATCATGTTCCTGCGGGAGATTACCCACACCGTAAATGCCCTTAATGATATGGGCGACATAGTGAGGCTCTACTCCAAAAACCCTGATGCCGCCGCTGCAAGGCTTTTCGTTCTTTTATCAGGGAAAGATTCCGATTCGGTATAGCGGGACAGCAGATTTTATGCTATCCTTATTTTCAGAAAGCATTCCATCAGTTCCGACTGCCATATCTGTTCAATGATTACATACGCAGAAATGCGTTCATTGAAAGGAGAAACGATTATGGCAAAGGGATCAGTACGGAAGAAAGGTAAAAAATGGTACTACCGCTTCTATGTAGAGGATGCAAGCGGCAACTTGGTACAGAAAGAATGTGCTGGAACAGAAAGCAAAAGCGAAACGGAAAAGCTGTTAAGGCAGGCAATGGAGGACTATGAAAGCAAGAAATTTATTGCAAAAGCGGACAATATCACTCTCGGACAGTTGCTTGACACATGGGCGGAGGAAGAATTAAAGGTTGGCACTCTCAGCAATGGTACGGTTGAGAATTATCTCGGTGCTATCCGCTGCATTAAGAAACATCCGATTGCTGACCGCAGACTGAAAACCGTAACAGCGGAACATTTGCAGACATTCCTTGACCTGCTTACTTTCGGAGGGACTTACCCTGATGGTAAAGTGAAGAAGGGATTGAGCAAGGATTATATCCACTCTTTCTCGGCGGTTTTGCAGCAGTCATTCCGTTTTGCGGTATTCCCAAAGCAACTGATTACGTTCAATCCAATGCAGTACATCAAACTGAAACGCAAAGCTGAAGAAGTAGACTTATTTTCAGAGGAAGATATGGGGCATACAGGAACACAGCCTATTTCCCATGAAGAATACGAAAAGCTGATTGCGTACTTGGAAAAGAAAAATCCCCCTGCGGTGCTGCCGATACAGATAGCCTATTATGCCGGTCTTAGGATTGGCGAAGTATGCGGACTGACTTGGCAGGACATTAACCTTGAAGAACAGTATCTTACAGTAAAGCGCAGTGTCCGCTATGACGGTGCAAAGCACAAAACGATTATCGGACCGACAAAACGCAAAAAAGTGCGAACGGTTGATTTTGGGGACACGCTTACCGCCATACTGAAAAAAGCAAGGAAAGAACAGCTTAAAAATCAAATGCAGTACGGGGAACTGTACCACCGCAATTACTACAAGGAAGTGCAGGACAAAAACAGGGTTTACTATGAGTATTACAGCTTGGAAAACACGCAGGACATTCCGATGGATTACAACGAAATCTCATTTGTATGTTTAAGATCAGACGGTTGCCTTGAAACTCCGAGTACATTGAGTATCGTATGCAGGACGCTCGCAAAGAAACTTGACGGATTTGAGGGTTTTCATTTCCACCAACTCCGTCATACTTATACAAGCAATCTGTTGTCGAACGGTGCAGCACCAAAAGACGTGCAGGAACTCTTAGGACACTCTGACGTGAGTACCACAATGAATGTATATGCCCACGCCACAAGGGAAGCAAAACGGACTTCCGCAAGGCTCTTGGATAAAGTGGCAGGCAACGATTAAGTACATTTCACAAAAACTTTCCCTTGTAAAATACCCATAAGGGCAAAAACAAGGGAAAATACATATCAATTCACTATATAAGGCTCTAAAAGCCTTGAAAATAAGGAAAGTTCAAGAAATTCATCTGCAAATCCCGATTTGTTCAAATCTATAAACTGGAATCTATCTATTTTCCATAATCAATTCTTTGCACTTCCATTCCTCACCCAGAATACAATATCTTTCTGTTGTATCAAGAACTATATCGCTAAAACCGACTGCCTTATAACAGTAATAAGCTGGAAGATTATTCTCAAAAACACCCAATGATACTTTTTTTGCTCCATATATTTCAAATGCAAATTTTAGACCTAACTGGAGCATAGCTTTTCCATAGCCTTTTCCTCTCTTGTGAGGATTTATAATAACAAATCCAAAGCGTAGTTCATCCAATGATTCATCAGGGTTTCTTAGTGTAAAAAAGCCAACGATTCCTGTTTCATCAAATGCGGTAAACGGCATTAGAGATTCAACAAAACAAAATTCCTTTTGTGTTATCGGATAATTACCGAGTATGCCTGCTGTCCATTGATAAAATGCTTTTTCATTTTGACACCACGATAATATTGTATCTACATCCGAAGCTTTATATGGTCTTATTCTAATCATACATTTTTCCTCGCAAATTTGAATTTATAGCAACCGGCTAACCAAATTAAATGCTGTGACTGCATAAACAAAGATTGCTACTCCGCCAAAAATAGCAGCATCTTTTTTCGATTTTTTATCATAGCATTCTTTCGCATTTAATGACATAACTAATCCCATAAACACAAACATAATAGGTAACGTTATATCGTAAGGCAATAATTTCATCAATCCAATAGAACCAAAAACAACTGTCAGAACCGAAAATACTATTTTCCAAATACGCATATATATTTCTCCTTATATTCTGATTTGCTATTGCGTTTAGTTTAGCACATTTATAGAACATCTACAAGATTCCGTGTATGAAAAAGCAAAAAGAATGAATTCTTCACTTGACAATGTGTCAAAGAATTGATGAGCCAGGATGAGCTTGCGGTTATGGACGGTGGAAAATGTATCCTCCAGCTGCGGGGCGTCCGCCCGTTTTTGTCAGATAAATATGACATCACCAAGCACCCCAATTTTCAGTACACCGCCGATGCGGACGATAAGAACGCCTTTGACATTGAAGCGTTTTTGTCCACCCGGCTCAAACCAAAACCCAACGAGGTCTACGATGTGTTTGAAGTTGACGTAGACACCGAGGGCGAATAATCCCGTTCCGCAAGAAAGGAGTGATTTTATCTACCCGCCAGGGTCCCTGAAACCTGCCTCGGTTGAGGCCATTGGCGTACAAAGCGGACAGCTCAACAAAAAAATGAAGAAGGAGGATAGCCGGAATCGAGCCGTCCAAAACGCAGGGCGGTTTTGTTGTCCGGCTTTTGTATGCCTATGAACCAACACTAACCACAAAGCGATTCCGGCTAAATTAAAGTATGGAATTTTTCAACAGCGCAATCGACGTTTTGCAGACCCTCGTTATCGCACTCGGAGCCGGCCTTGGAATCTGGGGCGTCATCAACCTGCTGGAAGGTTACGGCAATGATAACCGTGCGACACGTTCGTAACTGAAAAGGTTACGCACTAAGTCGAAAGGCTAAAAAGCCTGAAATCTTAGGAGAACTGACAATCCGATGGGTGGAATGACAGGGTAACGCTTTGAAACGCCCACACTGATACTCCGATTGGCGGCGGTATGCAACTGCCTAACCGTCAAAAGCTCGGTGAAGTCGGCAGAGAGTGACCGTAAGCGGGATTTTT
>CAJTCR010000107.1 GCA_910574915.1 Eubacteriaceae bacterium | reverse complement strand
GAAAAGCAATAAACGGCTGCCGGGCTACTTTATCAAGAACTGATGTGGACATCCGCTCCAAGCTGATACCATTATAGAGCAAAATCAAGTTCCTGTGGAACGGTGGGTTATTCATCGCTTACAAATGAACTATGGGAAAAGCGAGCAAATCCGATTTATAAGCGGCTATGCAGTAGCCCCGATAGGATATGTGCAGAACAAAATCCCTAAGTGTAAGAAAAAGTCTGTCAATAAATACACAGCGGAAGGGCGTGCTGAAATCCACAATAATTTAGGGATAGACACCTTTACGCTGTTGAAACTCATGCAGAACCCTGTCAGCAACAGGAGCATACAGTATGCGGACAACAGGATTTCACTTTATGCCGGGCAGTATGGGAAATGTGCAGTAACAGGGATAAAACTGGAATACAGCGACATCCACTGCCACCATAAAACCCCACGCTGTCAAGGCGGTACAGATGAATATAGAAATCTGGTAATCGTGCATGAGGACATCCACAGGCTAATCCATGCGACAAAGCAGGACACAATATCACAGTATATTTCCGAATACAAAGACACCATAGATTTACGCAAACTGAATGAGTTGAGAAACTTAGCTGGAAACACAGAAATAAGTTCTTTGGATAATACTATTGCAATCTAATTATTGATGGAGCGCCGTGTGATGGGAAACTGTCATGCACGGTGCGAACCGGGGGAAAGCGGCGAGAACTGTAAAGCCAGTTCAGACCGTTACCTATCGGTATTAAAGATAACGTCCGACGGGCGCAGGCTGGGGCTTGACCAGCGTATCATCAACCCGCTGCTTCCAGACGAGCCGGGGACGAAGGTCAACCTGTGCGTCGCAAATGTGCTGAAACACTGGCGTGAGGGCGACTCTGAAAAGCTTACACAACTGGTTTTCTGCGACGTTTCCACACCATCCGCAGGCACATCCGGGGAAGAAACAGGCTTCATCAACGTATACGACGACATCCGCAGGAAGCTCATTGCCGGCGGCATGAAACCGGAGCAGGTTGTATTTATACACGAAGCCAAAACAGACATCCAGAAAAAAGAGCTGTTCGCCAAAGTCCGCAGCGGACAGGTGCATGTCCTGATTGGTTCTACGCAAAAGACGGGTGCCGGGACCAACGTCCAGGACAGGCTGGTTGCTCTGCATGATCTGGACGCACCCTGGCGCCCTCGTGATGTAGGACGGATTTTGCGGACATTCAAAATAAAAAAGAATGTGGAGGTAACAGACAATGGCTAAATCATTATTTGAGGAACTGGGCGGCAAATATGAGCGGCAAGGAGATTACTTAATACCGTGCTTAATCGTACCCGCCGAAGAAGAACAGCCCATAGGCATATGGGGACAGCGGCACTTGGACTATCTGAAGCAGTATCGAAAGGTTACATACACCAATCTTCTCACAAGCGGCAGGCTCAACGCCTACCTTGCCGACATTGACAGGCAGGCGCAGGAACGCTTTGAAAGGCTCATAGAGGGCATGAAACAGGCACAGGGCATTACGGAACGGCTAAAGGCTGAAAACGCCTTAGAATGGGTCGGGAGGATGAACAACATACGGGCTTGTGCAATGGAGATTGTAAACGAGGAAATAATCTACGCATAACAGACAGGCGGCAGAGGGTAAAAGCTCTGTCGCTGTGCATTTGTTAAAAAATATCTGTCTACTTGACTTTTAAACACAAGATGCGTATAATAGTAATGTTACTAATAGTAATATATGGAGGTTAACGATGGACAATATCATTCTTGGGCTTTTACTTATGTGCAATAGAACAATCTATCAACTAAGGGAAAGAATAGATAAAGGAATCAATTTGATGTATAGCAGTAGTATGGGAAGCATACAGGCAGCTATAAGAAAATTGCTGAATTGTGGGTTTATCAGCTATGAGGAAATAGTTGATAATGGAAAGTATAAGAAAGTTTATTGCATAACCGAAAGTGGACGGCAACATTTTTTCGAATGGATAAATGCACCCATAGAAGAACAAAGTCCCAAAAGCCCAGAGTTGGCAAAGGTCTATTTTATGGGATTTTCGGATAAAAAAAATCGTGAAATAAGCATACAACAGCATTTAATATTTTTGAATGAAAAATATAATGTATTATCGGCAATATGTGAAGAAGCAGAAAATATCAAAATTTCAGAGGAAAATAAAGATATACTTAACTATCAGTTTGTTTCCGCTCTTTATGGAAAAGAACTGATTAAATTTAATATCGACTGGTTTGAAAGCTTGTTAAGAAAGATGAGGAACGGTGAAATATGAAACAATACCATTTAGAAGAATCGCCTATTGTTTATTATATCAGTAGAAAGGAAAGGGCTGAGTGGATACTTTTTATACATGCTGCTTTTGTAAACCACAATATGTTTCAAGCACAAATTGACTATTTTCAAGATAAATATAACATTCTTACCCTTGATATTATCGGTCACGGTAAATCAACAAAAGTACAAAAAGGCGATAGTATAGATAAAATGTCATCGTGGATAAACAAAATTCTAAAAACAGAAAAAATAGAAAAGATACATATTGTCGGGATTTCATTGGGGGCTGTATTAGCGCAAGACTTTGCAAACCAGTATCCAGAAGCCGTACAATCACTTGCTTGTTTCGGCGGTTATGATATAAACAATTTCGATGTCAAAATGCAGAAGGAAAATAGCGCATCACAGATACTTATGATGCTTAAAGCTATATTTTCAATTAAATGGTTTGCAAAGTCGAATAAAAAAATATCTGCTTATACTTTACAGGCTCAAAAGGATTTTTACGAGATGAATATTCAATTTTCTAAGAAGTCATTTATGTATTTATCTTCTTTAAGCAGTATGATAAATGTTCGGCAGACAGAACCGAGGAAATACCCTTTGCTTATTGGCTGCGGAAAGTACGATATTCCAATGGAACTATCCGCCGTAGAAATGTGGAAGAAAAATGAACCAGAATGTGGTGTGATTATTTTCGAGGGAGCTGGACACTGTGTGAATATGGACACGCCGAATAAATTTAATGCAGCTATGGAGGAATTTTGGTTAAGTGGAAACGGCAAATACTAAAAGTGATTGGATACGCTGCCCTGTTTGCGGAAATAAGACCCGTGACAAAATTAGAGAAGATACGATTTTAAAAAACTATCCTCTCTATTGCCCGAAATGCAAGCAGGAAACATTGATTGAAGCAAAAAATTTACAAATAACAGTCATCAAAGAGCCAGACGCTTAAGCCGCAGAGCCGATGAACAAGTGAGTAGTCACAGTTCATTGGCTCTATTTTATTTCATAAGGTTTTAAGGCAAACGCCCACCATATAAAAAAACGGCGTGTGGTGGGCGGTATTGCTATGCCCGAAAAGACTTAACAGACACTCTCCAGACCTGTTTTAAAGTTTGGAGGGATTTTTTTATGTCCTTTTTTCGGGCAGTAATTCATCTGCTCATGCAATGCAGAGTTAATCCATACATAGCATATCGAGGAATGGCAGAAAGCCAGTTAAAAAAATCCCTGCCTATGCAACGCTACTTCTCACCATGAAATCAGAAGTAGAATCTCCGCTTAACAGAATATATATCTCCTATAACCGTAGAGGTCACAGAGCCTTTGCGGTTTTTCTTTTGTCGTTTTTTATCAGATTATGCCGCAGGGCTGTATCTGGTATTCACTGCCGCTCCCCGCCCTCTCCATCTGGATTTTTACATTTTCAAAAATTCAGATGGGAGGTACTTACGGTGAAGTATGCGCCAAGAAAAGTATATATCAAAGAAAGCGGCAGTTATGTGGAATTATCCTATAGGGACTTCTGCCGCCGCAGGCAAGCCGACCAGAGTTACATGGACAAGCTCTTTATCCCCGTGCAGGGCTGTCTGCTTGAAGTGGTGCGGGAACAGTATGCAGATTTCTACAAGGAGAAAGAGCGGTGGCGTTATCTGAAAAAACTGTACACAAACCACAGCCTGCTTTCATTGGAGGGATTTACGGACAGCGAGGGAAATGTGCTTGACTTCGTTATTGATGAAACGGTAGACGTTGCGGAAACCGTTGTCCATGCGGTGATGGTGGACAGACTGAAAGCCGCCCTGCATTTATTGTCGGGCAGTGAGCAGGCGTTGATAAAAGCCCTTTTCTTTGAGGAACTTTCCGAGCGGGAAGTCGGGCTGCGGTTAGGCGTGACACAGAGTGTTGTCAACAAGCGCAAAGCCAAAATCTTTGCGAAGCTGAGAAAGATAATGGAAAACAAAATTTAAGGCGTTCAGCCCCCTTGTTTTTTCCTTTGGGAAAATGAGGGGGCTTTTCCTGCCCTCTCAATCAATTCTGATTGGAGGAAATAAGCATGGCATATAACCACGGACGGGAGGACAGGAAATGGCGTATCTGGAAAGAAGCGGAAGAAAAGATTTTGCGTGAGTGCGGCGTTGACGAAGCGGTCATTGAGCAAATCCGCACAGACGACAGGGCAGATTTTAATTCCAACAGGCGGTTTTACCGATGGGCGAGCGACTTCGGCGAATACCTTGAGGGCATGGCGGACAGGGAGAAGCAGGCAGAGGTAAAGTCTGTCTCTGATTTACTGGACGAGATTGAGAACGAAACTCTGTATCTTGCCTTAATCAAGGTGGACAGGCGCACGTTACAAATCGTCCTGCTGAAAATGCAGGGATATTCCACTAAGGAGATTGCCCCACTTGTGGGATTGACAACGGGAGCAATCTACGCAAGGTTAGACCATCTGCGGAAGAAGCTGCGGAGGATTTTAAGACTGCCGTAATTGGCGGCATTACATACTCTCACTTCTTTTCGTGGGAGTAAATCTATTTTAGGAGGTCAACGCCTATGTGCAACAAAACCAAAGACACCGCCCGAAAGGAGGAATCCCATGCAGAAGCTCCAGACGGTCAATGCCGACACGCTCCTCTATGAGCCGCTTGAAAAGCCGTCCTTTGTGGTAGACGGTCTGATACCCACGGGTTTAACCCTATTCTGCGGCTCACAGAAAATCGGCAAAAGCTGGCTCATGTTAAAGCTATGCCTCTGCGTGTCGCAGGGAATCCCCTTATGGGATATGCCGACACGGGAGGGTGACGTGCTTTACCTCTGCCTTGAAGATACGTTCTGCCGCATTCAAGACAGGCTGTTTCGTTTGACGGATGAAGCGAGCGGGCGGCTTCACTTTGCCGTGGCAAGCGATAAGCTGTCAGACAGTCTTATCGTGCAGTTGGAGGACTATTTGAAAGAATACCCCGACAGCAGGCTCATTGTCATTGACACCTTGCAGAAAATTCGTACCGCATCCAAAGACAACGCCTATGCAAGCGATTACGGGGACATCTCCCTTATCAAAGACTTTGCCGACAGGCACTCTCTGGCGGTCATTGTCGTACACCACATCCGAAAGCAGAACGACAGCGACGTGTTCAACAAAGTGTCTGGCACGACGGGATTGACGGGGAGTGCGGACGCAACCTTTGTCCTGGAACAGGAAAGCCGTGCGTCCAACGCCGCAAAGCTGTATGTGACGGGCAGGGACACGCCCTATCAGGAGTTTACGCTCCGTTTCCGTGATTGCAGTTGGGAGCTTGTGGAGCGTAAGGAGCAGGAACAGCTTGCGGAAGAAGCGATACCAGATATTTTTTTTCGGTTAGTGGATTTCATGCAGGGCAGGGAGGAATAGACTGGCACAGCCACCGAGTTACTGGACGCTCTGGGGGAAACAGGGACGGCGGCGAATGTTTTGACAAAGTGGATGAACGAGTACCGCCTTGATTTCCTGCTTGAAAACCATATCCGCTATGATTTCAGCCGCAGGAGCAACGGGCGGATGATTTCCCTTGCTGTTATCAACGACATTTAGACTTAAGCAGAACCGGCGGCTCTGCCCACTGCGTGACGGTCATGACGATGATGACGGTGTTTTTGGGATACCCCCGCCGCTGTCATCCCTACGGGAGAACACCCCGTAAACGCAAAATGCAGGCGTAGGCATTACTCGCCCTTTTCGGCTCGTAATGCCACCCCTGCGGTCAGAAAAATCTTCTGATTTTTCCGACTGCGTTTACAGGGTGTAACACACTACACTTTGCCCTGCAAAGTCGTCTGCCAGACGTTCCCTCTGGACTCCCTTATGGCAGGGCTTTGCCCTGCTTATCCTACGCTTTCCGCTTCGGATAAAAGAATGTCGGCGTGACGGTTACGGCTCTTATGAGGGGGTATCCCAAAAACACCGTCATCATCGTCATGACCGTCACGCACCAAAGACAGGAAACGACAGTTACCCACCGAAAGAAAGGAAGATGAACTATGCCCTATGCAATCCTGCGTTTCCAGAAACGCAAGGCAGGCGGCGTTGCGGCTTGCGAACGCCACAACGAGCGGAAGAAAGAAGCCTATAAAAGCAACCCAGACATTGACGTGGGACGCTCCAAAGATAACTACCATCTTGTGAAGCCGCCCCGTTACACCTATAAGAAAGAGATAAACCGAATGGTGGCTGAAGCAGGGTGCAGGACAAGGAAAGACAGCGTGATGATGGTGGAAACACTTATTACCGCTTCACCCGAATTTATGAACAGCTTACCGCCCGAAGAACAAAAAGCCTATTTCCAGACGGCTCTTGACTTCATTTCGGAGCGTGTGGGGAAGAAAAATATTCTCTCCGCAGTCGTCCATATGGACGAGAGAACGCCCCATATGCACTTATGTTTTGTGCCGTTTACGCCCGACAACAAGCTGTCAGCGAAGAGTATCTTAGGCAACCAGAAATCCCTATCCGAATGGCAGACCGCCTACCATGAGAGGATGTCCGCACGGTGGAATCAGCTTGAACGGGGGGCAGTCCTCAATGGAAACGAAGCGGAAACACATCCCCACATGGCTCTATAAACTGGGCGGCAGACTGGATAAACAGTATGAAGAAATCGTATCTGCCCTCTCCGACATCAACGCTTTTAACGCTGGCAAGAAAAGGGATAAGGCGTTAGAACTGCTCTCCGCATGGCTTCCAGACGTGGAGAAATTCTCTAAGGAAATCGGCAAACAGCAGGCGTATATCGACAGCTTGAAAGAGAGAATCGGGCAGGAATCCGATTATGCGGGGCGTATGCGTGATGAAAAGTACGAGCAGGAACTAAAGGTACAGAAAGCCAACCAGAGGATATTTGAGTTGCAGAGAACCAACGAGCAGATGGGGCGGCTGCTCTCCAAAATCCCGCCAGAGGTATTGGAAGAATTGCAGAAAAGTAATCGGAACAGAGCGAAAGAAAGGTAGGAATGTGAATGAAGAAACAGGATTTTAAGGTATTAAAGACCGCAGATTTATATCCGTTTCCAGATAACCCGTTTCATGTAGTGGAGGACGAAATGTTATCAGAATTAGCAGAGAGTATCAAAGAGTTTGGAATTGTAACGCCGATAATCACACGCCCGAAAGAGGATGGGAATGGATATGAAATCATTGCGGGACAGCGGCGTGTCCGTGCTTCGGAGCTTGCAGGGATAAACACAATCCCCGCTTTTGTCCTGCCCTTAGACCGTGACCGAGCCATCATCACCCTTGTGGACAGCAACTTACAGCGTGAAAATATCCTGCCGAGTGAGCGGGCGTTTGCCTACAAGATGAAATCCGAAGCCATGAAGCGGCAGGGCTTCCGCACGGATTTAACCTCGTCACAAGTTGGGACGAAGTTGCGGACGGACGATAAGGTGGCGCAGGGCTTTGGCGTTGGCAGGATGACCGTGCAGAGATTTATCCGATTGACGGAACTGATACCGCCGATTTTGCAGATGGTGGACGAGGGGAAAATCGCCCTCACGCCTGCGGTGGAGCTGTCCTTTTTGAAGAAAGACGAACAGGAAAATTTATTCGCCACGATGGAAAGCGAGGAAGCAACGCCCTCACTCTCACAGGCACAGCGGATGAAAACCTTGAGCCAGAGCGGGCGGCTTGACATGGATATGATATTTTCCATTATGACGGAGGAAAAGGGAAACCAGAAAGAAACCGTGAAAATCGGCATGGAGCGGTTAAAGAAATACTTCCCGAAAGGCACAACGCCGAAGCAGATGGAGGACACCATCATCAAACTTTTAGAGCGTGAATTGCAGAGGAAACGGAACAGGGACAGCCGATAATCTTCTCTTTTCGGGAGGTAAATATATTACTTTATTCAGATAAAATGCGAAAAGCCAAGACAGGAAAGGGGCAGGAAATGAAAGAAATCCAGTATGAGATGGTAAAGGAAATCGCCGTATTGTCTGCGGGTGACAGCGGCTATACAAAGGAAATCAATTTAATCTCATGGAACGGGAAAGAGCCGAAGTATGACATCCGCAGCTTTTCCCCCAACCGTGAGAAATGCGGAAAGGGAATCACGTTGACCGCCGATGAAGCGGAGGCTCTCCTTAAAGCATTGCAGGAAGAATTGAACAGCGGGGATTGATTGTGTCTGATTGGCAGGGCGGGGGCGTTTTCAGACACTCCCCTGCCCTGTCGGGAAAGGAAAATTTGAGTATGGGCGAGGATAAGAAAGCAAACAAAAAGAGAAAGCGTATTGTGGCAAGAGAGCCAGTGCAGATGATTGTCAGCCGTGAATATGTCGGCACACAGACCGTTGCGGAGGCGTTTATCCCGATTATCTCCGAGGACATCCGCAGGAAGATTGCCGAGGGTGACACCTTCGACAATGAGGATATATCCGCTTAGAATGTACGCAATGGAACATGAAATTTAGTAGAGCAAGGACGGAGGTTTCACAGTATGGCAGGAATCAAAGAAGAAAAGAAAATCTATTTAGTCGGCATTTACTGCCGCTTGTCAAAGGATGATGGGACGGATAATGAGAGTGCGAGCATTGCCACACAGAAATCCATCCTCACGGATTATGTAAAAAAACAGGGCTGGCATTTGGCAAAAACGTATGTGGAAATGTAAACCGCTTAATTGATACAAAGGAAATGAACAGAATATCGGGAAAACCGCTGAAAACAAGGGATTCCGGCACATTGGCTGTCGCTGGAATCCTTTGTTTGCTTTTTAGTTGGTCTGAAAATTTGTGGCAGGTCGGCAGAGGGGGTGTTCACTTTTGAACCCTCATCAAAGGGCATTTGAACCCTGTGGTCAGAGAAAATGAACACCCCATGGTCAGTTTGAACCCCGTGGTCAAAAAAGTGAACCCCCGTGGTCACTTTTGGAAGATTGTTCAGACAATCATTAACAGCCGCCCAGGCGGCTATTTCCAATTGATGCCATAGGATTTTTGGTACTCGCAGGCAAAAGTATTGAAGAATGGCTTAAAATCAAGGTTTTTAAGGCTTGGTGGGGTTCATCACAGTGGGTGGTGAGCCCCATTCGCACCAACTTTAGCTGAATTGACAAAGTTGCTGTCGGTTTTTTTTACGTTTTTCAATAAAAGCGTTTTTAGACAACTCTAAAAAATCATGTGAAAAGATAGTTTC
>CAJTCR010000106.1 GCA_910574915.1 Eubacteriaceae bacterium | reverse complement strand
CCACTCTTTTAAACGGTATTGTACAGCCACTGCTGTTGTTGCTGAGTTCATAGACTTACCTCCGTATAACGGTATCAAAAGTTAAGGCTTAACTTTTAATACTTATGATAGAAATATAGCCTATTGTCACACACTTTGCCCTCATAGTCGAGGTACGTACTATCTACCGTTTACTTCGCTGAAATATATGGGCGGTCATTTGCCCCTCTATAACTTACTACGGGAAAAAATGAAATTTTGGCAACATTATCTGAAACTTTTTGAAGTTTTTCAGCCCGGCGCAAACTCTGGCTCGGTTTTGGGCGCAAAAAAACAGGAAACCTTTTCTTGATTTCCTGTCTTGGTGTGCCGCTGTGATGGGCGGCGGTTATTCTGTTGTCATTCCCCGGAAGCAAACTTGTAGCCTATGCCTAAAACCGTCTTTATGTAGGTGGGGTTTTTATTGTCCGGCTCTATCTTTTTCCGCAAGTTGCATATCACACTGGCAACGCTTGATTGGCAGCTTTCGCTTTCCATGCTCCACACGGATTCAAAGATTTGCGCTTTTGTAAATACCCGCCCTGGACTGGCGGCAAGGTAGCAGAGTGCGCCGTATTCCAAACGGGTTAGATAGATGTCTGCACCGTCTTTCAGTACCCGGCGTTGGTGTAATCTGATTTCCAATCCCGGAAAAACCAGTGCGGGGGAATGGGGCGGCTGTATGGCTTCCAGCGGTATCATATCGGCAAGAGCGGCTATGGCTTTCTCAACCGCTTTTTCTTCTGTGTCGTTGAATATAAGCATGACTATTTTCCCGACAAATCTCACCTCCCGTTATGTCGCCTGTTCGTCAAAGCGAAACTGTAACAGGGCAGCGATAAGCCGCCGTTTGATGTTGTCCTCGGTGTCCTTGTTGACCTGTCCGTTTTCAAGGGAAGCAAGCCGGATTCGTTTGCCATAATGCCGTAAAACCTCGTCCACGGCTTCCGGCTCTCCGCTGGTTGCTCTGACAATGGTTTCATACGGCACAAGTTTAGGATTCCTCACGGAAAATCACCTCCATTTCTTCATTTAACATTTGCAAGGCACTATGTATGTGATGCCATGCTGTACTCCGGCAGCGTCCATATAGTTCCCCGATTTCCTGCTGTGTGTAACGCCCGAAAAAATAAAGGTAGATGATTTCCCTCTTTTTCTCCGGCAGAGAGGACAGGGCTTCGGCAAGTTCCTCATTGGTGAGGATAACCCTCTGACCGCATATCGTAACCGGGTATTGCTTGCAAGGGTCTATAAAATATTTATCTGTTGTGCTTAACGGGTAAAACTTTTCTTCTGTGAGGTATTCAAAGGATATTTCCCTTTGCCGCCGCCTATCCCTATCACGCCATGCGTTGATAGCAGCATAGTGTATGACAACTCTGCAAAAGGCGTTAAATGTGTATTCGATATGCTCCTTGTATGCTTCTGTACAAGGCATAAATGATTCCCCCCTTCTCCCATATAGGACAGTGTATGGTTTACAGTTGCTTTTTATAATTCAGAGCAATAACAGCACGTAGTCTGTCATGTCTTGAATACCGCAAATAATATTTTGTATAATCCCATAACCCAAAGCAGACTTGAATTTACCAACAAAACAAGGAACAAGTCTTTTACAAAATACCATACTACCCATAATGGAATACTTACCATATAGGGCAAACAGAGTAACAGTAGTGGCAATATGCCATGCCTTATAATGTCAAAGAGTATCAATCTCGTTGTCTGTTTCTTTTTCTTCCATTTTCTTATTGTTGCTATTGGATATACCGCCGCTGCAACCAACACTAAATATGCCACATTCAGTAACAGGTGTTTTACAGTATACAGGCTGCCTGATACATCATATTGTTCTCTGCCCCAAAGAGCAAATATCACATTTTTGCTTATAAAGTTTAAAATAAACAGAAACTGTTAATATATTATTTTTGTAACTAATTTCCTTTATACCACCCTCTATTTTATTTAATAACTCTTTTACAATATATAACCCCAACCCTGTATTCCCGTTTGAACGTGATGTATCTACTGTATAAAATTTTTGAAATAGTATATTAACATCTATATTTTTTAATTCTGATGTAGTGTTTTTTACTGTAAAGATACCATCTGCGTCCATCACAATTTCAATATAATCATTAGAATACCGTATTGCGTTTGTAACCAGGTTATCAATAATTCTTTTGCAGGCAACAGCATTTCCGGTTATCCATACAGGAGCATTTTCTATTTTAATAGTGGGGGACAGTTCTTTTAATTCGTTATATTTGCTAATCAGACAGTCGGTTACAATTCTGTTTACATCTATTTTTTCAATTCCCAGAATATAATCATCACTTTCTATCAATGACAAATCATAAAATATTTGCACTAGTTCTGTTAAATAGTCTGTTTTTGCCTGAATAACAGAAAAGTAGTGTTCCTGTTCTTCTTTATCTTCACAATCTTTTAAAAGTGTTAGATATCCTTGGATTGATGTTAAAGGCGTTCTTAAATCATGGCTAATATTAGCAATAGAGTGTTTTAATTGCTCTTTTTCCTGTATAATCTGGATATTTGTTTTCTGTTCTAAATGTTTTTTTTCGTTGATGATACCTGCTAATTTTTCTATTTGCTTATTTGATAAGGAAATTCGCAGTTTTTTGTTTTCGCTAATCTGTTTTGTTATTTCACAAATTTGGCGTTTCCATGAAAAAAGAGAAAATGCCAATATTATATTTAATAAGACCAGTAATAAATACATCATTAACATTCTCTCCTTCGGTGAATTTCAGAAAATATTTTCTGCTGACTATTCGTTTTATAAAAATTACTTAAACTCCTGTTTTCTGACAAGTATAACAGACAGGGGCAGTAAAAATAATAAACTGAAAATAAAATATATGATTATTTCATTGATTAGCCCATATTCAAGCCGGAAAGTTCCCATGTTCATCCAATAGTATAATGGATTGAGCCAGACTAAATATTTTAATATTGCATGACTGTGAAAATCTTGCCATATCCCGGTATATATTACTGCGCCGCCCAAAGTAAATAAACACATGACAGTTGCAATAATACCGGTATTTTTCAAGCAGATGCATATAGTAAGGCAAAGTAAGATAAATGAAACCAATACTAAAAAATTTAATCCGACATAACTTAAATATTGTGCCAACTCAGTTGTGTCGGGGAGATACCCGGTCTGCAAACAAGTAAACAAAAGTGTAATGGTATTGAATATAAAATAGCAGACTGCATTATATAAAACAATAACAATAGTCTTTGCAAAGTAAACTTTTACTCTATCTATTCCATAGGCAACAGGGAGTTTGATTGTACCCGTAGAGTAATCATAGCAGAAAAATTGTATGGTTAAAATGAGGGTAACAATCCAGAGAAATACATTGCAGGATATACAGGATTGCATAATTTCGCTAAATTTAGGTGTATCAATGTTTTCAAATGTAAATGCAAAAAAGCCAATAATTCCTTGTATGGCAGCATTTGTTTCTTCATCTCCCTCTGAAACGAAGAGCTGTGTTCCCCCTGCGGACAGGCTGAAACTCCCATACAAAATCAGCCCTGCCAAAAAAAGAATTGGAACCGCTATAAACAGTTTGGAATATTTCAGTTTCAGAAATTCAGATTTCAACTGATTATACATATCTGCACCCTCCTATTAGATTTTCAAAATAGGTTTCTAATTCTTCCCCTTGTACAGACATTTCTTCAACAACAATGCCATTAGAAGAAAGCGTTTTTGAAATAGTATGTGTTTCTTCCAGTTTCTCATATATCCTTATAAAATTGTCTGGATATACAGAAAAATTTTTGATTTTTAGCTGTTCTTCCAAAACAGTAACAGTTTTTTTCGTATCGTCTGTTTTCAGTTTAATATGCCGCTTACATTCTTCATTTAATTCTTCTGCCGTAATTTGTTTCAGCAGCTTACCATGATGTAAAAAGCCATAACAAGTTGCAAGCTGGTTAAGCTCACTTAAAATATGGCTTGAAATCAATATTGTTACATGGTTTTCCCGGGCTAACTTTTTAAGCAGCTCTCTAAGTTCAATAATACCTGTTGGGTCTAATCCATTGACAGGTTCATCTAAGATTAGAAATTCCGGCTCACCCAAAAGAGCAACAGCCAATGCCAAACGCTGTTTCATACCCAAAGAAAAGTTATTTACTTTCTTTTTTTCCGTATTATTCAGTCCGACAAGTTCCAATGTTTTTGAGATACATTTTGGGTCTGGAATGCCCCTTTGTACCCGCTGAATCTCTAAATTTTGTTTTGCAGTCATATCTTTATACAATGCAGGCATTTCAATCGTACAGCCAATTTTAGTACGTTCATGCTGCAAATAATCTGTTTTTCCGAACAGAGTAATGATACCGCTGCTTTTAAATGCTAATCCCGTCAATATACGGATTAGGGTAGACTTTCCAGCGCCGTTTTCACCGACTAACCCATATATTTCTCCCCGGTTAATTGAAAAATTAACATTTTGTAATACATGGAAATTTTTGTAATTTTTACAAAGTTCTGTTGTTTGACAAATAATCTCTGACATTTTACCAACTCCTTTCCATGCTAATTTACAATCCAAATCTAAAAAAAATCTAAAGAAATAAAAATTATTTCAGTTTATACCCAATCCCCCATACAGTTTCTATATAATCAGTATCCGTATGCTTTTTTATTTTTTTCCGAATGTTACTGATATGCGTGTTGATTGTATCATTATCGTAGGCATATTCTTCCTGCCAGATTGATTCATAAATATTTTGTTTTGAAAAAATTTTTTGCGGATATTGTAACAGAAGGATTAAAATTGATAATTCTGTTGATGTAAATTGTACGATTGCTCCTTTTATATAGGCATTACAGTTTTCGATTTTAATATCCTTATACTTTAAGTGAATATCCGCTTTCATGGGAGCAGTTACACTTCTTTTTAAGTTAGCCTCAATCCTTGCAAGTAACTCAAAAAGGTTAAAAGGTTTTGTCATATAGTCATCTGCTCCCAAACGCAGTAAATCTATTTTGGATTGTACCATTGTTTTTGCAGACACAACAATTACAGGAATATCTGTATATGTTCTTAATTGCTTTATCACACTATCGCCATTTAGAATTGGAAGCATTAAATCCAAAATGATAAGGTCTGGTAAAAATTTCTGGCATAGGTCTATTCCCTCTCTTCCATTAGGGGCAGAATACACTTCATAATTGTGATTTATCAGAAACTTTGTTATCATGTTGCAAATATCGGTATCATCTTCAATGATTGCTATTTTTTTCAATTTTATATCCTCCATATAAAGTAGGGTATACTTTAATTTTGATTGCTTAAAATATGCTTTCATTATACGGCATAATAGAAATGAACTCAAGGCAGAGCATGGAGTATCAATAAAATGTATTTGTAACTTTGATTGGGAAAATAAAAAATACTGGGGAATGGCACTGTATAAGATAGCTTGCTTTCTGCTTTTTGGTTTCTTTGGTTCGGAATAGTGTGGTGCTGGCAGTCTATCTCTTGTTTTCGGTTGCTTGCTTCTTTACCGTACATGAGCATTTGCACCCGGATTATCATTTCCATATCCCTCAAGAAGATTGATGACGCCCCATACTCCAACGCCTGCTCCGATTGCTGTTACGACTGTCTTTAATCCTGTTACCGCTGTTGTAAAAAATGCCATGTTTCTACCTCTTTCTTTCTCAAAAATAATTTTTGTCTGGTTTCCGAAAGAGTTTTTCGTGTAAAATGCCCTGCCTTATGGTAAGATAAAGACAGGGCAATCCTTTAGGAAGAACCCTGCGGGCATCCGGCATATTCAGTTTGGCGATTGGCTATGCCGGACGCTTTGTTTTGTCCTTTCCCAAGTACATTCAAAACTCCGTTTCCGTAACTTTTGGACTTTTTGTCCAGAAGTCCTGTTGCTGGTTTACAAGTTCCCTATTCAGTTTTTTCCATATTCAGTTGTCATGCTTCAATCACACCTGCATCTTCCACCTCATCAATGGTGTCATTGTCCCTGACTCTTGCTTTACACAGGTTTTTCACATATTTTTCGATGTCTAAGGCGTTCTTGTCATCAAAATCGGACAGAAGCCGGTACTGCTTGTGCTTTGTGATGTCAAACTTATTGGAGAAGAATGGTCTAACCCCTCTAAGCTGCATGATACATTTTCCACCATCCATAACCGAAATCTCATCCATCGACATCAATTCTTTTCCGGTCTTTTGATAATTTAAACCGTAGGACTGCGACGTACCCCTTGTGTCAGAGGTATTGTAAAGGTCTATCGTTTCCTTACCTAAAATTTCCGCCATCTCTTTTAAGGTGGTCTTTTCCTTCCCTCCGAGGAATAAGGTGGTATCACAATTCCCTTCAATGGTGTCGGCATTGTCCTTATAAATCGCTTTAAGCTGCGACTTCGACTGCAAGATAATGGAAGCCGATATTTCCCGGCTCCGGATTGTGGCAATCAGCTTCTCAAACTTTGGTATTTGCCCAATATTGGCAAACTCATCGAGCAAGCAGCGCACATGGACGGGCAGCCTGCCATGATACACATCGTCCGCCCTGTCACAGAGCAGATTGAAAAGCTGCGTATACATGATTGACACGATAAAATTAAATGTATCATCGGTATCGGAGATAATGACAAACAGCGCTGTCTTTTCATCCCCAATCATATCCAGTCCCAACTCGTCATAGCTTGTCAGGTCACGCAGCTCCTTGAATAGCGATAGGTAATCCTTTGATGTTATCTCTGGATTTTCCCCCGCCCTAAACCGGGCGTGAACCTTTCAGCTCACCCGGCTTGCCATCAGGAACAGATTTTATTTCATCTCAATAACTCTCAACGTGGATAAGGCTTCTTAACTTGTTGAGTTTTTCTTTCTGCTTTTGGTCAAGTTTAAAGGTTTCCATATATTTCTTGATAATATCAGGGTTTGTGGCATGGATTAAGCGATGCATATCTTCGCATACCAGTATCAGATTCTGATAGTTGTCTTTCCCGCCTAAGTGCCGTGGCACTTTGTGATGGCAGTGAATATCACCAATCGAAAGCACCCTGCCAGACACCGCGCATTTTCCCATTTGTGCCGAATACAGCGAAAGCCTGTTATCGTTGTATTCGATAGAACGGTACAGAACAGGATTCCTCATCAGGTAATGAAGAACTGTCATGTCGATTCTGTCCAGATTCTTATGGATTTCGGCTCTGCCTTCCGGCGTATAGGAATTGATTTTGCGCTTCATGGACTTCGGGGGCTTGTGCCGTATGTAACCAATCGGGACAACTGCGTGTCCGGCTACATATCGGAGCTGTTTGCTTTTTCCGTACCGTTCCCTGATAACTTTCGATACTTCACATGGAATCTTCCTTTTCCTGACCTGTTTTTCAGTTTTTACACGTTTTTTCAATCTTGCCCGCAGGCTCTTGTGGACAGATAAGGCGAATGGTGCAAGGTCGTCGCAGACCTTTGTGGCTAATTGGTAATAATCATGGATTCCCATTACATAGGCGTTATAGCGACAAATCGCTTGATATTCAGTACGCCTACCCTGTGACGGGAACTCAATGTCATAAATCAGCCGTTTTAGGTTTGGTTTTATTTTCGCAATAGATTTCTCCCTGATATGGCTTTCCACTACATATTTGGTATTCCCATTGCTCCGTTTCCCACGAGGGATAACCTTTAGCTTGAAACCAAGAAACTCTGAATACTGCTCTTTCAGGTTAATCACCTTTGATTTTTCAGGACTGATTTCAAGCGAGAGCCTTTCATGAAGCCAACTTTTGGTTGCGTGGAATAATTTCACCGCATTTTGATAGCTGTTCGTAAATATCTTAAAATCATCAGCGTATCGGACGCAGGTGACTTCTTTCAGCCTTGTCCTCCGCAGTGCGGCGAATTTATGGCTCTTGCTCACGCTTCCATTGTAATTGACAGATTCCTTGTAAGGGAACTCCGTTGGTATTTCTTCCCATTGGCTGGCAAGCCACCAATCCAATTCGTTTAGAACTACATTGGACAGCAGGGGAGAGATAATACCTCCCTGCGGCGTACCGACCTCCGGGAATCCTATCCCGGCTACCTCCGCTTTTAGCATAGCTGATATAATACTAAGCAGCTTCTTGTCACGGATTCCCATTGTCCAGAGCTGTTTGAGCAGTTTTCCGTGATTCACGTTGTCAAAGAACCCTTTAATGTCTATATCTACGACATAGTGGAGATTGCTTCTCTGCATATTTTTGTGAACCTGAGCGATTGCGTGCTGTTGGTTCCGATTAGGGCGGAATCCATAGCTGTGGTCGTGGAATTTCGCCTCACATATCGGCTCCATGACCTGCAATACGCACTGTTGTATCAGCCTGTCCATAATCGTTGGTATTCCAAGCGGGCGTTTCTTTGCCGGGTCATTCCCTTTTGGGATTTCTACCCGCCGGACGCTTTGCGGAACATACCAGTCTAATTTGCGCTGTACGGCGCATATAAGCTGCTCATCAGAGAGTGTTGATAATTCTGTGATTGTTTCTCCGTCCGTACCAGGCGTCATGCTCCCGTGGTTTTTCTTGACGCTGCGGTATGCCAGCCGTATATTTTCGGGTAATGCAATGATTTCAACCAGATGTTTGAAAACTTTGCCTTTGTTGCTGTCGGCATACAGCTTATCTTGAATTGCCTGGAAGTCATAATACTCGGCGTGTCTTATCTTATCTTTCTTCTTTGCCTTTCCTGTTGCCATAGTCGGTTACTTATCCCCACTTTCGTTTGGATTTTTGCCTTTCTTAGTCCTACTCGAACCTATGCGTGTTTATTGAATATGGTTTTGTTTCTGTTCCTGACTACAGCCCGTCCCTCCGCCGCTTACTTTATTCACGGCTTCACAGGTAGCATGGCTGCTCTTTCCTCCCGGATTAAGAACGGTTATACCGCACCTCCCGTAAAGGCGGCACGGTTTTCCCGCCCATTGCTTCACTGTGCGTATCCACTCCACATCCGGGGCTTTCCACGTTCCGATATTCCTATCTTTGCATAATACCCTTAACCCTGCCCTTTAGGCCTGTATGCTTGATGATGCCTGTAACACCATAGGGAATTTCATATCGACAAATCTTACTTTACCCCACATACGCCGTTTTCACGGCTATGGCATTTCTGCCATATCCCGTTATAGACCTGTACATTCGGGCTTTTGTCAGCGGTAGTCAGCCGCATTCTGGACATAGGTACTTTATAGACCTCCGGCCTAACACCCCCGGCCACCTCTGGCTCGGTTTTGCTTTATCCCCAAAGGGGACAGTCGCGGGTGCAGACAGCCGACTTCAGCGTGCTGTGTCAGTCGCGGGAAATACGTCCCGTTTCTTCCAACGCAGTATCAAGGGAAGCGTTTCAGGGCGTTACCCCGTCATTCCACTTCTCGGAATATCAGTTAGAAAGGCCGTAGCCTTTCCGTCACTTTTACCTCTTTGCAGGAAAATCCCACGTAGAGTTTATATGCGACAACGTGTCGCTGCACTGTC
>CAJTCR010000105.1 GCA_910574915.1 Eubacteriaceae bacterium | reverse complement strand
CTGTGGAAAAGAGTAGGTAATCTATAACGAGTACCGAACTTACGTTCTTTTTGAGCGGTAGGTCTATTAAAGTTACCCTTCTTCAAGAAAATCTTTTTTATTTTCCTCTTGACATTTCACCAAATTGCTTTCCCAGCAATTTCCCTTATCAGGCCGCCCGGCCGCCTGCGGAAAAGGCAGACCGCCGCATATGGCGGATGATGGCCATCGTGCGGCGGTTTGTCTTTTGTAGGGTTTATTTCTCTTTGTCATATACCCAAATACTTTTAATCTGATTTTCAATTTCACTGAATGCCCATCTCCTACTGCTCCTTGCTACGCAATTAGGATCGTTTACCATAAATCCCTCGTTATCATACCCATATATGACAACATAGTGACCGGATATTGTGAAATCCCCTTTCCCCATAGCACATATGATAATTCCACCATTATCAAGCACTGCTCTCATATTATTTGCAGTTGAACTTACGGAATTGACTTTAATACCATACAGCTTTGCGACATCCTCCATCAACACCCATGATGTGCCAGTTCCCTCTACATAATATCCATTTTCCACACTGTATGCGGCGATTTTGTCTGGAGTATACGTTTCATCCCTGGTCAGATAGAACAATACCATAGACAGACACGTTGGTCCGCAGCCTGCCAGCCCGATGCAGCTATCCCCATAGGACTCATACCCCCAGCGCCTGTCCCATTGAAGGAACAGTGGAAATTCCTGCTCTTTTTCGGATGCAGTAATTCCCCCTGTCACTCCGTTCCGGTCAGGATACCCGGAAACAAAATCCGCCATTTCCGGATTATTTGCCAACGCTGCAAGCAGCTCCTTCGGATACTGGGAATGATTTTGATAAATCCCTTCTATCAAAGAGCTGGTCTGCCCCAGCTCACCCAGCCGTTGCAGGACTTCCGTTTCTGTGCGTTCTGTAGGCTTACCAACCTCCCATGTATCAAGGCTGCCAACATAATCTACATCATTCAATTTATCTGGCGACTGTGCATCTGCATTGGTTTGCGCCATCCCATATTGCTGTATCTCTAGCCGCTCCAATTCCATCTGCATTTCTTCCAGACGGGCATAGATATTTCTGATACAGAACACAATCACAATCACAACCGCCACTTTGACTAATAGTGATATCCACCTTATCTGCTGTTTTTTTCTTCTGCTCTCCATCTGCTGCCTGTTCATTCTGACATTTCTGCCACCTGCTACTATCCATGTTCCTCACAATCGTATCTAATTTTCCCCGATCTCTGTGTCATCTGCGATTTTCCCTTTCTTTAACCGCAAAACAACATCCGCCTGCTCTGCCAGTTCCCTGCTGTGGGTAACTACAACCACGCATTTTTCCTGTTCATGAGCCAGTTTCTGAAAAATGGATATGATCTCATTCGCGGTATCCTCGTCCAGATTTCCTGTCGGTTCATCCGCTAACAGGATGGGCGCCTTGCTCGCCAATGCCCTTGCAATGGCTACCCTCTGCTGCTGGCCTCCGGACAGCTGCATCACATTTCTTTTCCGCTGCGCCTCATCAATGCCCATCTGCGCCAGCAATTCTTCCGCATCGGCTTTCCCGCCCAACTTTACATTTTCAACCGGCGTTAAATAGTCGATCAGATTATAATTTTGAAAGACCAGAGAAACATGATCCCTTCGGTGTGCATTTAATCCCCTTTGCAGAATATCCTCTCCTGCAACACAGACAGTTCCCTCAACTGGCACATCCAGCCCCGCTAGCAAAGATAAAAGTGTTGTTTTTCCTGAACCGCTGGAACCTAAAATAGCGTACATAATGCCTTTTTTAAATTGATAATTTACATGATCCAGAATCGTCTTGTCTTTCTGCGATTTATAATAATATGAAACATCCTTTAACTCTAACATACAGCCTCCTTTAATTCATCTTGCTCAAAATTTCTTTTGGTTTCTGTACTACCACAAATATACAGGACGATGAAACCGCAGCCAAGATCACGCCCAATATAGAACAGGCAGACAGCAGGACTATTTTTCCTGTCACTACAGTTTTAACACCCATTACCTTTGTTTCATATTCTGCCACTCCTGCGCCGCCTGTCATACCTTCTTCCGCTTCCCTCTGTTCCTCCTGTTGCTGAACCTGATAACCCACCAGATAATCTGCAACATTTTTAGATAATGCAGGCGCACATATGGTTGCCAACATAAAAGAAACGCATCCTATCAGGATTCCTTCCAGTATCATCTGTGCTATAATGGCAGTCTTGACTTTCCCGATTGCCAAAAATATACCTATTTCATGCACCCTGCCTTTCAGCCAGAACAGGAATACAAGAAAAATAATGACTGCGCCCGAAACGGCAACTAAAATCAGTATTATGGTACTCATTTCATCCAGATCTCCGAAATTCGCTGCCATCGTATCGCTCATCCCGGTATTGTCAAGGAAATCATAGCGTTTCCAGTCAATGTCAGCTTTCCTGATCCGCTCCTTTACCGTTTCATACTCATCTACATTCTCTACCCAGAATGTCGCATATTGATATAGCGGATCTCCCTCGCATCCCTGCGGCTTTTCCGGGAAACGCAGGTCTGTCATGATGATGTTCTCACTCCGGTAGCTGTCCCCGTACATGATGGGTGTGATTTTATGGATTGTATCATAAATCCCGACAATCTCCGCACTGTAAACCTTAGATGTTTCACGCTCTTTCCGGTCATTAAATTCCAGTTTATCTCCAACCGTTAACCCGTTTAATTCTGCCAGTTCCCTTGATATGACGCATACATCTTTATCCTCTGCTGTGATCATACGTCCCTCATTTACTTCTATATTCCCATTCTGCACATCGAAATCCAGCCGCATTTCCATATTTCCCCGCAATGACACACCCAACAGGTCTGAATGCTGGTCTACATCCGGGTCTTCAATCCGTACAAAATTTACAGGATTGACCACTATGTTCGCCGTGGTGACATTATATTCCGCAATCCCTTCCTGCCCTGCAAGTGTTTCAATATCCTCCATCTGCAGGGTTTCAAAAGAGTTATCATGCCATATCATCCAATCCCCTGATTCAAGCTGCTCTATATGCGATCCATCCACGCTCCCGTTCTGCCCGCCTAATTTTTCTATTGCCTCTGCCGTCCTGTCATGCCTGTCCGCTTCATTTTCTTCCATCCTGAAAGATGCCCCAAGCGCCTGTTTACCTTCCGTCTGCGTCTGTACATTTGCGGATTTGCACGCCCACCCGGCATAGATAAAGCAGGCTGTTACAAAAACAATGCTTAAAAGAAGAATTGTCTTTGCCCGTTTCCGAACCAGACAGCGTATACTTAACTCTAAGATGTTCATGTTATCCCTCCATTTCCGACAAGGTTTCTTTCACAGGCTTTTTCATATATGGAAAAATGGCAATTCCAGTCAATATTACAACACCAGCCAGTCCGATACATAAAACTCCTGACTGCCAGCTAAATGATAATTCCAATGCTATGCTGTTCCCCTGCATGATGGCAAGACTATTGCTAATCCGTGGTAATAAGAGCTTTGTTGCAATTCCCGCTCCCACGAATGCGACAAAATACAATATCATCTCTTCCAAAATCATTTGAGATAATATATTTCCTTTTGCTATACCCAGACTGATCAGAACAGCAATCTCCGTTTTCCGGCTGCGCATCCACATGGCAAGCAAAAGACCTGTTATCAAACTGCCGGAAGTTACCGTCAGGGCGAAAATCAAAAACGTAATTCTGCCTGTCTGTCCGATCATCATTTTTAATTTTTGGAATGTATTATCTGTTATCCCAATCGCAGCCCTGTCCTGATACATTCTTTCCAGCACTTCCTTTGTATCCGTGAGCTGCTCAGGATCATTTACATACACTGCCACATTTAAAAAGCAAGTCCTGCCGGACAGCCTGTTCACAAAATCTGCCGTTCCATAAATCTGGTTTTCAATGCGGTTCACTGTCCGCACATTTTCGGTCTGGCTCCGTTCCATCCCCGACAGGAACAATCCGGCAACGACCGCTTCCTGCTCCCTTCCATCCACCGTTTCAAACACAATTTTATCGCCTAACTGAATTCCATTATCTTCTGCCAGAAACTGATTCACTACAATATCTTCACTTCCCTGTGGATAATTCCCCTCTGTAATCCGATAAACTTTATCCGCAAATGGGCTGTCTTTCTCCAGTTCATCGTACCCGTGAACGGTAAATGTATTTTCAGAACCTTCACTGCCTGCAACCGGGATACAGGTTGTAGAACCAACCTGCATCTCCGATATCCGGTTGAGCCAGTTTACATTGGGTTCCTCTTCAATTGCCTGCATATCTGTTTCTTCAAAAGGGTGATCCGCCTCCATGCTCTCCAATATTATTTTGCTCTCTGCATTCTTCCGAAGTTCTTCTGCCAGCCCTAAAGATACTTTCCGTATTCCCAATGTGCCTAAAACCATGCTGTTAATGACCAGAAACAGCAACAGCAATAATACAGACTTCATCTTTTTTCTCCGGATATAGCAGAGCGCTCTTTCCAAACAACCCATCCTGACCTCCTACTGCCACCTTATGATAACAACCTTGTCAGCAATCCATTGTTTATCATCCTGACTGGTGCCGAATATATTCACATCCGTTTCTTTCTTGATACTGTTTTTGTCAGTGTCCTCTCTCGAAATTTCTGTCTGCGATCCCATGCTGAAATTTATGATTTGAAAAATAACATCCTCCGCATAGGTTATGTTTATATTCGTTTCATCCGATTCATAACCGGGAGCTGCAATACCTCCTTCCATTGAGCCATCCTCATTTATAATCAATGTCCGGGGAGTTATGGTGAAACCTGTATCCGTAAAATCAACAACTCGCCCGCTTAGATTTGCCCCGTCATAAAATACACCTTCTTCGTGATTATCTGCAATCTCGCCGCTGTTTTTCGCATCAGTGTTATTCATATCTTCCTGACCGCCCTCTGCCTCATTGCTGCTGTTTTTTCCATCCGCCGCAATTTCCTCGTTATAGCCGCTCTCATTTGTCATATGCACATCTGACGGCTCCGGCTGCTCATTTTCTTTTCCTGCACATCCCGCCATGCCCATACACAAAACCACGGACAAACAAAGAACTCCTGCAGCTTTCAACATCTTTTTTCTCATCTTCCATACCTCTTTTCTTTTTATTTGGCTTTTTGCCTGTTCTATGTTTCATTGAACATATTCAAAGAATAACATCCGGCCATCCTAAAAATCTCCTATTTCATCACCCAATATTAAGTATTTTTTAGAAGATTTTTAGGAATTGTTTTGCTATACTTAGTATAGGAATCTGACGGATTGGAGGCCGCTATGAAAATTCTATTATTAGAAGATGACAAATACCTGTGTGGCAATATAAAACAGCAGCTTACAAAAGAGGGATATATCGTGGATGCCTGCAATGACGGAGAGGAAGGTTTTCTACTTGCCTTAGACCAGGGAAACAGTTATGACTTGGCTGTTATTGACCGTATGCTCCCCGTTATAGACGGCCTTGCCATCATAAAAGCAATGCGGAATAAGAAAATACAGATTCCCGTTATTATCATTACCGGGATGTCCGAATTACAGGATAAAATTGAAGGGTTAGACAATGGTGCTGATGATTACCTTACAAAACCCTTTCACATCAGCGAATTATCTGCACGGATCAGGGCATTGACCCGCAGGCCGGCTATTATGGCCAGGCAAAACTGTCTTACTTACCATGATCTTTCCCTTGACATTTCAAAAAGACAGCTTGAATGCAGAAACAATCATTTGGTACTGACACCGACAGAATTCCATTTAATGGGTATCTTTCTTGAAAAGCCGGAGATCGTGCTTACGAGGGAGCAACTTATACAAAAGGTTTGGGAAACGGATGCAGACGTGGAATCAAAGAATCTGGATAACTACATCTATTTTTTACGAAAACGCCTCCGCACTGTCGGAAGTGAATGTGTCCTGGCCTCTATCTACGGCTCCGGATTTATATTGGAGGTAAAGCATGGTACAAAGCCTTAAAAGAAATCTTTATTTTTTGATGGTTGGCTCCCTCATGTTCATCTTTTCTATCGTATTCTGCCTGATGGTCCATGAAAATATAAAGGCAAAGAGGAATTCGGAACTGGCTTACTTTAACAGGATGACAACCACCCTTGTCCTACAATTAGAGCATGAATCTGATTATCAAACATGTTTAAACCTTTATGAAGAAAGGCGTGATATGTATTTTCAGCTTTCTTCTGATACCGGGCGTTCTCTTTACCAAAGTGAATATTTAGGAGACAACACTGATATTATTGATACCTTTTTAACTACATTGCTTGGTACGGAGGGCGATTTTACCTTTAGTCCATCCAGCTTGAAAGATTATTATTACAGCAGGCAGAGCGGAGCTTATACCATCGAAGCGTTAAACGGAAAAAAATATTATTGTGTAAACTGTCTGGTTGTCACAGATTATGGCAGCATATATACAGTTACCGCAATAAAAGAAAAATCCAGCTTTGCCACATTGTTAAAACCGAAATCCGGATATTATTTCTGTATATGGTGCGGCGTCCTCGTTTCTATTGTCTGCCTTTCCAGAATACTGATTAGAAAGGCTGTAAAACCCACCGAAAAAGCCATGCAGAGCCAGAAAGACTTTATCGCTGCCGTTTCCCACGAATGCAAAACCCCATTGGCAGCGATTCTTTCCTCCGCTGAAATGATTGAATCTGTACCAAATATTCCAGATACTGTTAAGGAGCATGTACGGGTGATCGATGCAGAGGTATCACGAATGTCCCGGCTTATCCGTGATCTGCTCCTGCTCTCATCCATTGATGCTGGAAACTGGTCTTTCCACATGGATGAGGTCAATGTTGACACGTTATTGATAAACCTATATACAAAATTTGAACGTATCTGTAGAAAAAAGGATATACAATTGCAGCTTAACATACCAGATGAATGCTGTCCGCCGCTTTATTCCGATGCAGACCGGTTAGACCAGATTATCAGTATTTTTCTTGATAATGCGGTTTCATACTCACCGCCCGAATCTGAAATTTCATTAAACGCATCTGTAAGAAAAAATGAATTGATATTTACCATCATAGATCATGGAATCGGAATCAGTGAAAAAGAGAAACCATTTATCTTTGATCGTTTCTATCAAAGTGACAAATCCCGTACCCAAAGGGAGCATTTTGGACTCGGACTTAGCATCGCAAATGATTTAGTCCATAAACTGGAAGGAAAAATTAAACTGTTTGATACGCCTGGAGGAGGATGCACTTTCAAAATATTTCTTCCCTTAAAACAGCAATAGATGGCATGGAACTACTATTCTCCAAAAATAAGAAGTACAAAATGAAAAGGGAGCCAGTACTGCTCCCTTTTCATTTTTACGCTCTCGCCCTTAATGTGCCAGCTATTTAATTTTCATATATCCCTTTCAGCGTAAACTGGTCTAAGATATGCCCGTCCATTTCCTGGTGAAGTTCATTCAGCAGAAATCCCTTTTCCAACTCCAGCATCTTATCCAAGGCATACACATGAAGTTCATATACGTGCGGCTTATCGGGCGGCGTCATCCCGCCGTAATAACAGGAAAGCTCCGTGGACTGCTCTCCGCCCTGTATGCTCGTCCAGCTATTCCTTCCCTGCACAAAGTCATCCGCCGTCTGGCTCTCATTCTCTTTGATCTCAAAACGGGTAATATTTGCCGCCAGCCAGTGTATCCATGCGAATCCCCCTGTCACCGGGTATGCGTCCTTGTCCTCCAGGACAATAGCAATCGACACCGTTTCCTGCGGCGCATCTTCCACCTTAAAGGGTAAAGAATAAGTAGGGATGCCGTTTTCATTGAACTGCGTCCCATGCCCGCCATATTGGGGCTGGATTACTCCGTTTATAATGCCGCTGCTTGTAACATTCATCTTTGATATCCTCCAATCCGATTTTATGATGATATTATAAGCGGTGGTTCCCAAACAGTAAATTACCCACTTTTTTGTGGGTACTAATCCGGGACTACTCCCTTTTCCTCCAAGATATGCCCCATACCGTTTGCTTCCAGGTAGTCAATCCCGATATGCTGCATGATCCTTAACGCTTCCAGTATTTTCATTCCCATATCATCTGTTAGAGAATATTCCACCCGGAGCGGGTATCCCTCATAGGATTTCTTTTCCACAAATCCGTAATCCATCAGTTCCTTTAACTGCTCCAACAGCATCTTCTGTGTAATGCCGTCTATGTCACGTTCCAGCTTCGCCAGGGATGTCGCCCCTAAACGCAGCCGCCATAAGATGATCGGTTTCCATTTCCCTTTAATCATGTCATGCACCAGTTCCAAAGGGCAGGTGTATTCCGTTCTCATTTTCATAGGCTGATGCCCCTTTCCGCTGTTTCCTAATTACTTCGGCAGAAAGCCGTTCCCGCTAAAGCAAAAGCGTCCTCTGAATTATACCATAAAATTTATCTGTTTTTCACCCAGTGGCACGAAATGACTATTTTTCGGGAATGGAAAGCAAAAAAGAGCCATTGCACAGCCCTTTTCTCCAGTTATCATTTTCAATTTTTCTGTATACTATCACGCAAAACTCCATATTATCACGGAAACTCATATACAAACACGGAAACTCCATGCAGTTTCCGTGTTTGTATTATATCTCCCGTTTATCGACAGCATTTTCAGCCAAACTGATAACCTTTTCCACACAAAACGCCAATATCCTACACCCTTTTACCTTTCCGTTTTATACTATCACGGAAACCCCGGACTTTTGCATGAAAGTATACTTTTGCCTGATAGTATAATTTTGCCCCTATCGCCATCCTATCAGCGGCATCCAAAAACATCAAAAAATGGGGTCCACCACCCACCGTGATGAACCCCACCAAGCCTAAAAAACCTAGCTGAAAGCCTTACTTTCAGCTTATTTTAAGCCATTCTTCAATACTTTCGCCTGCGAGTACCCCAATTCCTATGGCATCAATTGGAAATAGCCGCCTGTGCCGCTGTTAGATTATGATGACTTTTTACCCCGGGGTAAAAATATTTACCCCTTTTACCCCACCTGTGAGGAATTTACCCCACCCAATTTGCGGTTCGACAAATTGCGATTTTGCCGCTAAAACCCCCTTGTTTTTTTGCGGAATCCGGTATAGAATGATTTCAGCGGAACGCTCCGCAGCGTTTGACAATTCCGCATAAATCTGCTAAGATATACTTACATAAAGGTACTGCCGATAGACGGCTAGTCCGAATTTAGGTCAACAAAAATAGTCGCCTTAGTTTTGCAGACTGTGGGGCGGCTATTTTTGTGGTTTATTATTATCCTTGCTTCCGATGGCGTATCCGAGACCGAAGCAGGTCAGGCATAAGCCAAGCACTGAAATCAATCCTTCAATCGTCAACATCCACTCAGCCCTCCTTTCCCAGATTCCTGCAAGCAGGTTTCTATGTAATCGGAGGGTCACAGTCCCTCCGCAGAAGAACTAGCCGCCTACCGTTATGGCAGCACCCTTATAAATATTTTATCAGAAAATGTCGGACGCTACAAGATGGTTTTCCGGCTTTCAGAGATTTCGCTTTTAGTATTTATATTTATTCAATTATAGATTTTTAAAGAATAGGGATAAAAAGAAGAATGCCTTTTGAGTCAATCGTACAAAAAATATATTTTCTGTATCATAGAATCAAAAAAACAG
>CAJTCR010000104.1 GCA_910574915.1 Eubacteriaceae bacterium | reverse complement strand
GAAAGAGGCGATTTATGATTTAGGGGTTCTGAGTGGAATAAAAGGTGCTCCGAGCGATGGTATGCCCGGAGCACGTTCTATTTGTCAGGGCTTAGAGGTTCTTTGCTCATTACTTGCTTATCGAAAATATATGTTATAATTGTGGGTCAAGTTAAGACAATATTGCGGTGTCGGCGCTCCTTTTCCGTCATACCTTTTATCTGGTTGCGCAACTTCATTTCCCTGTGTTTCGCAATGGTAAACTCGGCTTTTGTTTTCTTTAATTCTTCCTCAATCGCATCCCTGCTCCTTAATTTATTTTCACTCATTTTTTCACTTCCTCCCTGCCCGTAACGCTGTTAATACTATATAGAAATACAGGCACACAAAAGAGGACACCCATAATGCTGAATGTCCCCTCCTGTGCCTTGTAACACCTGTTTACTTCTCGTCATAGTCAGTCCTGAACCGGACTGTTATAAACATAAGTTTCCGCACAAGCCTTTCAAACAGTTCCCCGTTAAATCTGCCTTCCTCAACGCTTAGCCTTGCCATGTACGGCTTGAACAGCCTGATCACTTCCTGCATGGCAAAGTAATCGCCATTCACTGCCTTTTCCAGTGTTTCAAAGGAAATATCCTTGCCTTTATACTGATTATCCATAATATAATTCCTCCATCAGCCGTCGGAGCATTTTTATTGCATCATGCCTCAACTTACAAACACTGCTTTTCGCCAGACCAAAAATTTCCCCAATCTCCCTGTCTTTCAACCCGACAAGATAATACATCAGGACAATCTGCATCTGCC
Source organism: Eubacteriaceae bacterium (assembly GCA_910574915.1). Lineage (GTDB taxonomy): Bacteria > Bacillota > Clostridia > Lachnospirales > Lachnospiraceae > Eubacterium_J. The sequence continues at coordinate 8,953 of CAJTCR010000104.1, read as the reverse complement.
TGTCCGGCATCTCCCTTAATGCCTGTGCCAAATCCCCGTCTACAATGCCGATTTCATATCCCATGATTTGGAAATAATCGGCATGGTAAGTATCAAAAACTTTGTCAATCATCTCCAACTGCTTTTCGGAAAACATTTCAATATGTGATTCCCGTTCCGCCATCCGTTTCCGTTCGCTGTAATAATTGACTTTTTCATACTTTAAAGCAATGCGGCATAACTTCACAAACTGCTTTATTGTCTTGTTTTCTTTATTTATATTTATCAATATCCTGTCCTCCATTTCTGAAACTCCGCTGTACTTGAAATGAAGTCAGGACTGGTGGGGAGCGGCAGTGAAATCCTGCCTTTAAAAACAGAAAAGCGTTCATTGGTTTTCTTCCAACAAACGCTTTCCCGCCTTAATTCTTAGTTTAATTATTATAATCTATCCTTCTTTTATCTTTGCGGGCAATCCGCCACACAGCGAACTTCCCTGCCGTTACTGCTACCGGAAGTCCTCCTGGTGCCATAATCCACTGACTGGCAATATACAGGTTTTTTACCCCCTTTAAAAGTCCTTTCACACGAAAGGACTTTACACCTTTTCTTGTAATGAATCCCATATATGCTCCATGATATGCGTTACAATACCGTTCATAAGTAATCGGTGTCCAGCAGTCAAGAAATGCCATATGCCCTTGAAGATCGGGAAACTGTATTTGCAGCCGTTCTTCTATTGCCTTTGCTGCTTCCTTTTTCCGGTTCTCATATTCCTCCTTTGTCAGACTCCTCCAGTATAAATAGTCCTTATCAAATTGCGGGACATTTACTTGAATCACTATTTTCCCTGCTGGAGCAAATTCCGGTTCATATTCATAACTTTTCACTGAAATCCTCTCCACTTTCCTTCCGCCTGTTTCAAAAGGACTACAGTCAAAGAAAATAGTACCTTTTCTGTCATACGCTTCCCCATCTGCCACGAATGCTGCCTGAACAGCACTAAAAAGAGGATATTTTTCATGATCAGCATAACAGGACTGCCATTTTGCATCCATATACTTTTTCCCGATTAACCTGCCAAACATCTCCATGGTATCCACTGATGAAATAATATAATCCGCTAATACCTTTTCTTTATCTGCTATTTCGATTCCTATTGCTTTTTTATTCTCTATAAGAATCCGTACAACAGGCGCATTGTAGTGCAAATTCCCGCCCAGCCGTAAAAAACGGTTCACCATACGGTTTACCATTGCCAGAGAACCGCCCATTGGGATCTCGCCATTGCCAGATGTAATACTGGCATAAGAAACGAGAAATGAACTTGCAACATATTCTTTTGGCAAATAATCTGTAAATAGTTGTTTTAAAGCAGGGTGTTTAAACCGCTTGGACAGTTCCTCCAAATCAATGGAGCCATATTCTTTCATCACCTTTGGCATATTCGCCATTGAAACGCCCATATGGATATAATCCATGATTCCCATAGCATCCATAGGTTTTTCGGCTGGTATTTCACATTCCGCCGCATATTTCACATGCTCTATAAATTTCTCTATTTCCACCGCATCTTCAGGGGACAATTTGAGCAATTCCGACTTCGTCCTTTCCAAATCCTTCCACAATGTTACTTGCGAGTCCCCTTTGATACTTGTATAAAAACTGTCACAATCCGCAAATTCCGTATGTTCATCTAATGCTCCAACGGTTTCCCATACTTTTCGGAGTGCTGTCCCCTTTTTCGTTCCAGTAAGCCAATGAATGCAATTGTCAATATGGCATCCTTTCCGGTTCCACCCCATACACTGTCCGCCAGCAACTGGATTTTTTTCATAAATATCCACGTCATAACCTGCAAGTTTTCCATAAATTCCTGCTGACAATCCAGCAATACCGCCACCTACAATTACAATTCTCTTTTTGTTTTCACTCATCGTTTCCCTCCATAGATAAACTATTTGAACTAAATTGTTCTTTATCATTTTGCAGCATACCCACCATCCACTCCGGTTCCGGCAAAGGAATATCCGGATGTAAAGTATACTGTTCCATAATTCCATGTACCGCACACCAATACATATTTGACAGCGACATGACATCTCCTTTGCGAATGCTTCCGTCTTTTTGCCCTGCCTTCACCCAGTTTTGGCAGAATGCAATCGTATCTACTGAAGCTGCCAGCTTACGAAGTTTTTCTGGTACGTCTTCGCCCCGCACGATATGTCCCATAAATACAAACATTTTTGCAATAAAAGGATTTTTTTCTGTCTGTAGAAACAACATTTTTGTAAATTGATAAAAAAAATCCAGACCGTTTTCTGCTTTGACCTGCATTGGCGTGCGCATCCCTTCCAAACCGATATTTACCAATTCCTCTAACAACATTTCCTTTGTAGGGAAATAATGAAACAACAGCCCTTCACTAATCCCTGCCCGTCTGGATATTTGGCTCGTTTTGGTTCCGTAGTATCCCCGCTCCACAAATAAATCCAGCGTAGCCTGAATAATTTGTATTTTTCTGGCTTCTTTTTGTTCTTTTCTTGTCATATAGCATTTCCTCCAGCGAATAAACGCAATTTAACATTAGCACAGTCATTGAAAAATTTATAGAGTGATTTACTCAATGAAATTTATATCAGTAATAAACTATAACTTCAGAATAAACTTCTCCCATCCAAGAAGATTTTATATTTTCTTCTGTAGTTCCTGCAAATGTCTAAGCTGTGCTTCGCTTAATATCCTTGGCTTCCCAATCCTGACAAGATTTTTGAGTAAAACATAAGTCTTGCTCACTTCCGTCCATGACTTTAAGCGGATCACTTCCGGAAACTCTTTACACAGCTTATCCATTTTCCGTATCCACGCCGGATTTGCTGTGTAAACAGTTGCTTCGTCCTCATCGGCATTTAAATTGATGACAACCTCCTGTTCGTATCTTGATAATTTCATTCCCTGCTCCTTTCTCCGTTACCAAACCGTTCCCGAATTTATTTGACATCACCCTTCCGGTGTCGAATTTTTCTGCCCCAAATTGGGCGGTTTTATAAATCTGCTGTTCTCCCCTTGCTGTTTCCTGACAGGCAACCCTTGTCGGCACTGTGTCGTCCAATATTGGCGCTCAAATTACTTTAAAATTAGTCTTGGCGGTTTATGTCAGCTTGGACAGTCATTTAATTGTACTGTCATTATCCAACAAAATAGCCTGCCTTCTCGTATATCCACCATGCTAGAAATTTTCCCAAAAACACGATTTTTCTATTATGCTGGAAAAATGCGGTAGGAATCCACCGCTTTGTATGATATTCTGTTTTCGTAAAGGAGGATTTATCTATGAAAACACAATTAAGTATTCAGGAACGCCTGAAAGACTTGCGTGTGGAAAAGGGACTGACTTTAGAGCAGTTATCACAGCAGACAAAAATTCCCGCTTCCACGCTCGGTTCTTATGAATCTGATGATTATAAAGAAATACCCCACAGAAATATTATTGATTTAGCAAAATACTATGGAGTATCAACTGACTACCTGCTCGGTATGACCGAAAACAGACAGCTTGGCAATATTTCCATATCCGACCTGCACTTGAGCGATGCCGCCCTGTCACTTCTCAAAGACCGGAAACTAAATTCCCTACTCCTGTCAGAGCTTATCACCCATGAGCAGTTCCGAAAACTCATGCTTGACTTGGAGATATATGTTGACGGTCTTGCAGATATGCAGGTCAAGTCGCTTAACTTTGTGGTGGATACAAGCAGAAAAGTACTGATGAAACGCTATAATCCCGATGAATATAATCTGCAATTAGGCACTCTGAACGCACAACACCTTGAATTGAACGAGTATTTCTCCCATGTGATTGATGATGATATGCATACCATTATCAAAGATATCAGGAACGCCCACAAAGGCGATATTGATTCTGCTCCGCAAAAAACCTTAACTGATCATTGGGAAGAAATTCTCGAAAAGGCAGAAGCCTTTGCAGGGACTTCCAAACAGAAACTTGCTTATATATTCAGTCAGTTCCTGAAAATCAAGCCTACCGAAAAAAATATTGATGATATGGCAGATATGCTCGGTCAGTCTGAAATCTTGGAGCCTGACGCTAAGAAACGCCGGAAAAGTGCAAGGCAGAAACGCACTAAGGACTGAATTTCTACAAAACAAAAGGAACTGCATATTATTTGCAATTCCCTGTTTACAAAGCTGTATGGTATTATTCCTCTGCCTTTACCAGCTCCACCACATCCTTCAGTTCACAATCCAGCGCATCACATATCCGTATGAGCGATTCCATTGAAATGTGCTGCCCCTTGTTCATGTTGGCAAGCACATTTGTGGTAAGCCCCGCTTCAATGCGCATCTGGCTCTTGGTCATTCCCCTCTCTAAGAGCAAATGCCACAGAGGTAAATAGCTGACTTTCCGCATAGCAATCCTCCGTTATCCGGCAGATGTTTTTTCTGCCTGTTTTCTGTATCTGTTTCGTTTATTCTATCAGAGATATTGTCTTTTATCAATTAAATCTTGATTGTTGGCGGTATTTCCTGTTGTTTTGCCAATCATATTTTTGTTACACCTATTTGGGTACGAAGTGCTTCATGCCCTGGCTTTTCGCGCCGGATTGCGATAGGTAAGCCTACAGTCTCAAATGTTTCCGGCTTTTCCCCCGCTTAGCACCGTGCATGCGGCTTTCACCGCACACGGCGCCCCATCGAATTTAGAAATTGTTCATTTTAAACATAACTTACACACTTCGTTACAGCATTAAAAGATTTGTTATGCGATTACAGGCGTTCCCGCCAGTTTTCGCAGTTTATTCAGTTTTTCCAGTTGTTTTTTGTTCAGTTGGAGTTCCTTTAGGTACTTCTGGATTGTTTCTCCCAAAGTGGCATGGATTAAGATATGTACTGCTTCGGTTACAAGAACAAGGTTGCCATATTCATCTGTACCACCGTTTTCAAGCGGCACTTTATGGTGACAGCGAATGTCATACGGCATAAGGTCAGCACCCGTTACGGCACACCTCCCATATTGAGCCGCAAACAGTGAAATCCGGTTGTCTGCGAACTCAATCGTTTTATCCAACACAGGGTTTTGCATGAGCCATATCATCGTATCGGTATTGATACCAAGATTTTTATGGATTTCTGCCCGCCCCTCCGATTGTCGCCCTGCAAACTAAAGTTCCTATCTCCCGCACAAAAACATCGAATTAAAATCTCATCTCCTTAATACTGTCTATCAGAGCGCGCTGTAGGAAACGGCGCATTTTCCTCTTGACCATTCCAGCCTGTTCCGATATAGTTTTTTGGAACGAAAAAAAGAGAAAGAACACCAACCTCCTACAGTTTGTTCTTTCTCTCATACACCAGCGTGCCTGCCATATACGGGATCATGTCCCACTCGTGAGGCTTTGGCACTACCGACATATACTATGATAAGAGAAAACTCCCTATTTTGCAAGCTGATCCGTATAAAAACTTCATCAAAAGCACTATTTGAGTCTTTCATGGTTGGATTCCGCCCCCAGCTGCAGACCTGTCCCTTCTGCGGGGCAGCGGGTAGCTGCAAGATCCATGCCTATTATGACCGTTCCCTGGTGGATTTCATAGATGGCGCCCCTGTCTGACACAGCCTCTGCATCCTTCGCCTCATCTGCACCTGCGGCCATACCCATGCCATCCTCCCGGATTTCATCATCCCCTATTCCGGCTACGGCCTGTTCTTCATCCTCCGTGTCCTGGCAGAGTATTTCCTGCACCTTTCTACTATAGAGGGACTCTGCAGGCGTTTCTCCATCACCCTTTCCCAACTGCACCGTTTTCTGGAACTCTTCCTGGTGCAGAAGGAAGAATGGCTCGGGGCACTTTCCTCTATGGAAGTCTCTTCCCTCTCCTTCCTGAAGACACTGTTCTCCCAGCCCTCCTATTCTGATTTTGCTTCCGCCTTTGTCCGCCGTTTTGCAAAATCCTTCCTCCAGTCCCATAAAAATCCGGCATCTTACTGCCAACAGGTGTTCGGTCCCTGAACTGCTTTTCCACGACCACACGCCCAGGCATGGTCTCCCTGAGGGAACTCCTTTATAATGGCAGAAAACCATTTAAGGAGGATATTTTTATGGACAACAAACAAAAGAACCTTTCGGACGCTGCCGCCATGGCACAGTTCCGGCTTGCCCTCATCGCACCGGTCATCCATGGCCTTTATTCGGATGCGTCCAGAAATGCCTATTACCAACGCATCACCGAGAACCCGCTCACCCTGCCTGATGGTTCCGCCTTCCGCTACAGCCCCAAGACTATCAGCAAGTGGGTGTCTCTCTACCAGAACGGCGGCATCGATGCACTTATGCCCCGGGAACGCTCCGACAAGGGCGGCACCCGGGTCCTGACGGATACAGCCATCGAGGAGATCTACCGGCTTAAGGAAGCTTTCCCAAGGCTTAACTCCACACAGATCCACCGCCACCTCGTGGAAGAGGCGTTCATCCCTGCCTCTGTCAGCGTGTGTGCTGTCCAGCGTTTTGTAAAGAAACATGACCTGAAATCGGCACGTAACCCGAACATGCGGGACAGGAAGGCTTTTGAAGAGGACGCCTTTGGGAAAATGTGGCAGGCTGATACCTGTTACCTTCCATATATCACAGAAGACGGCCAGCGCAGGCGGGTCTACTGCATCATGATCATCGATGACCATTCCCGGTTCCTGGTAGGCGGCGGGCTCTTCTATAACGACTCAGCTTATAACTTCCAGAAAGTGCTTAAGGATGCTGTGGCTGCACACGGAATCCCTTCTAAGCTCTATGTCGATAACGGTTCCAGCTACTCGAACGGGCAGCTTTCCCTCATCTGCGGATCCATCGGAACGGTCCTTTTACATACAAAAATCCGGGATGGCGCATCCAAGGCTAAGATAGAACGCCAGTTCCGGACGCTCAAGGAAACCTGGCTCTATACCCTGGACCTGGATTCCTTAAGCTCCCTGGCACAGTTCAATGGACTCCTTAAGGATTACATGCGCTCTTATAATACTTCCGTCCATTCCGGTATCGGCACTACACCCCTTTCCCGTTACCAGCAGACCCGCTCTTCCATACGGACACCTGCGTCCAGGGAATGGCTGGAGGAATGTTTCCTGAACCGCATTACAAGGAAAGTGAATAAGGATTCTACCGTCTCCATCGACAAGGTATCCTATGACGTCCCTATGCAGTTTATCTCATCAAAAGTGGAGATCCGGTTCCTCCCGGATGACATGTCCTCCGCCTTCATCCTTTACGAAGGGGTGCATTATCCCATCCGCCCTACGGATAAGAATGAGAACTGCAGGACGAAGCGCAACAATACACCTGGCATCGACTACTCAAAGTTAGGGGGTGGCTGTTGATGTTCCGTTCTTACTATGGATTGTCTTTCAATCCTTTTGACAAACAGATGGCCCGTGAAAAAGACCGCTTCCTTTCCAGGGACATCTCTGAGATGCTCTCCCGGCTGGATTACCTCAAGGATACCAGGGGGATTGGTCTGTTCACGGCACGCCCGGGTATGGGGAAGTCTTTTGGACTCCGCTGTTTTGCAAAGGGACTCAATCCAAACCTTTACCATATGGAATACATCTGTCTTTCCACCGTAAGCGTCATGGAGTTCTACCGCCAGCTCTGCTCTGTCCTGGGAGTAGAGCCAAGGGGCGGCAAACCCGGGATGTTCCGCGCCATACAGGAGCAGATCCTCTACCTTTACCGGGAAAAGAAGCAGCCCCTTCTTCTGGCCGTTGACGAGGCCCAGTACCTCTCCACAGGCATCCTGGAGGACATTAAGATGCTCATGAACTACGGCTATGACTCCCTGAACTGCTTTACGCTCATCCTGTGCGGGGAACCGCACCTGAACAATACCCTGCGCAAGCCGGTCCACGAAGCCCTGCGCCAGAGGATCACCGTGCATTACAACTTTACTGGTCTCACAGATTCAGAAGTGGCGCAGTATGTACTCCACAAGGTCTCCTGTGCGGGAGGCTCTGCCTCCATCATAGAGCAGGCCGCCCTTTCCGCTGTCCACAGCCATTCCCAGGGGAATCCGCGCCTGGTGGATAACCTGATGACAAATGCCCTTACCCTTGGCGCACAGATGGAGAAGAAAGCAATTGACAAGGAAGTCATACTTGCCTCCGTCAGCAGCCAGAATCTTGGATAGGGGGTGTTGTTTTTGGAATACAGCTGTTTTTTCAGGGATGGTTCCCGCATAGAAACCTGGACAGGGGAGATTATCCTGCTGCGATGGCGGCCTGGATGGTATGAAGCTGAGATGAATGGACGGGGGACATACTTCCACATCCTGGCCGGAGTGCATAAATACGGAAACTACCTGTGCATCCCGAACCATGATGTGGGATGTGAACTATCCGATTTTTCTGATATTTTCTGGAATGAGGGGCGGATCAGCAATCTAATGCGGAAGGTAGATGCCGTAACTGTTGCTGCCGGTTTGGCTTATCTGCCGACTCTGGCTGACAAACAATAAAAAATCCAAATACATCATGTGGCTATGGATCTCATAATGGGATTCATGGCCTTTCGATTTCGAAAGAAAAGCTATACCAACAGCGTGCTGCATTTTCGGCGGTATTATGCATTTGTAGACAGCACTGCGCAGTCAATGCGAAAAAGGTTGGAAAAATAATTTGCCGTTTATGCCTCCCTCAATTCGCCGTCCAACACTCCGATGTATACCGATTGACGGTTTTCTTTTTGTGCTGGGCGTTTCTTGTTTGGACATATCCCATTGGAATGAGAGGGTGTCCGTTTAGAAACCTTAGCTGTTTACTCTTGCCATACCGTTCCTTGATAAATCCACGTTCCAGTTTTCCTTTAGATGTCAATTCCCGCAGCCTGTTTGCCATTTGCAGTTTCAGTCCATAGGACAGCTTTGGAAAATCTACGCTGATGTGTGTTGCCAGGCGGTAATAATTGTG
>CAJTCR010000103.1 GCA_910574915.1 Eubacteriaceae bacterium | reverse complement strand
ACGAATTAAATACATCGTTTCACACATGGCAGAACCCCATGTCTAGTTATTATACGCAAAATAATTTAACCATCGCATCTTTACGTATAGTTTTAATCGTGAAAACTGATATCTCCAAATTTATAAAAAGTTTATAAAACCTGCGTTTACCGTGTGCCACTTCCTGTTCCTGATTGACATTGGCGGCAGGTGCTGGTATGATTAGTTTATTCGATGCAAACCGAGTCGGAGGTGACCGAATGAAATTTTATGGGCGTGAAAAGCAAAAAGGGCAGCTTCATCATATGTTTCAGTCTGACAGCAAGATGACAGCATTGATCTATGGCAGACGGCGGATTGGCAAGAGTGAACTGATAAAACAGTGTTTACGGGAAGTAAAAATTAAGAGTATTTATTATGAATGCAAACAGACGACCGAATTAAACAATACAGAAAGCCTGTCTGAGATTGTTTCAGATACTTATGGATATCCGAAGCTGGCATTTAGCGGCTTAGAAGAACTGCTCAAATTTTTATTTGAGCTTTCACAAAAAGAAAAGCTGATCGTTGTACTGGATGAGTATCCGTATCTTAGAGAAAGCGTTAAAGGCTTAGACAGTATTTTGCAGTCGTGTATCGACCAGTATCGGGACGAATGTATGTTAAAGCTGATTGTCTGCGGTTCTTATGTCGATACGATGAAAAACCTGCTGTCTGAACAAAACCCGCTGTATGGCAGGGTAGATCTTTGTATTGATCTCAAACCGATGGATTATTATGAATCGGCGCTGTTTTACCCGGAGTTTTCCGATGAAGACAAAGTGCGGCTCTATAGCGTGTTCGGCGGGGTGCCTTATTATAATCGGCTGATCGACGCTGGGATGTCTGTGCGGGAAAATTTGCTTGAACTGATTGCATCCCCGGGAGCCAGGCTGGAAAATGAAGTTTCGATGTATTTAAACACAGAGATCTCCAAGATGACAAATGCAAATGAGGTGTTTGAAGCTCTGGCAAAAGGGTTTTCAAAATATAAGGATATTTATGACCAGTCCCATGTATCCAGCGCACCTACCCTGGCAGATGTATTGGATAAGCTGATTCGTATGGATGTCGTGAAAAAAGAAGCGCCGATTAACGATCCATCGAATAAAAGAAAAGCGGGATATTATATCAGTGACAACCTGTCGTTATTTTATTATAAATATATTTTTCGAAATGCGTCCCGTATGAGCGTAATGAATGCAGAGATTTTTTTTGACAAATATATAAAGGAAGACTTTGAAACCAAACATGTCCCGCATATATTTGAGGATATTTGCAGGCAGTATTTAATTCGGATGAACCGTATGTGCAGGCTTATGGAACCGTTTGAGAGCATCGGAAAATATTACTATGACGATCCGGTAAACAGAAAAAACGGGGAATTTGTTATTGTTACAAAAGATGACAAGGGCTATATTTTCTATGAAGCGAAGTTTCGCAAAGATCCGGTTACCGATGCTGTAATTGAGCAGGAAATTGCACAGGTGCGGCGCGCCGGGCTTTCGGTATACCAGTATGGCTTTATTTCAAGGAGTGGTTTTCAATGTCAGAAAAGGCAGGATTTAATTTTAATTGATTTAAAGGATTTGTACGCATAGGCAGTTTTGCCGGATGCCAAAATCAGGGGTGATTACAACCGTTCAGGTTTCGTTCCCCTGATTTTTCTGTTTAAAGGCAGCTACTATTTGATTACAATTTTTACAATCTCAGGAAAGTTAAACAGCCGCAGCGGAAACGAGCTGTTTCCAAGCCCTCTGCTGATAATTTCCGTCGTATGGTTTTTGGTGTGTGCACCGGATGTATATTTCGGAAAAATACCCTGGTTTGGCGCGTAAAGCCCGTCGGTAAATGGTGGACGAAACTGCCCGCCGTGGGCATGGCCGCATAGTACGAGGTCAAACGGGTAGCTGGTGTATAAAGAAAACAGTTCCGGGCGGTGAGAGAGTAAAATCTCATAATCCGCGCGATCCTTTTTTTGCTGGCGGACGATTTTGTCCAGCGTTTGTTTTACGAGCGGCATATAATTTTTATCTTTTCCAAGAAATCTTGGGTCATCCAGTCCGGTGATCCGATACGTATAGCCATTCTTTTGAAAATCGGCGGATGTATTTTTCAGCAAATGTACCTGGCACCCTTTTAGCTCTTGTTCAAAGGCGGCAAAATTGCCTGCCAGTGATTCGTGATTGCCGCGGACGATATAGACCGGGCAGAGCCTGGATGCCTTTTTCAAAAAAACGGCAGCGTGCGCGAACGGAGCGCCGTCCACGAGGTCTCCGGTGACTGCGATCAGGTCGGGATGCAGCGAGGCGATTTTTCTTATTAAATAGGACTGCCTGCGGCCAAAGTTTTTATTGTGCAGGTCTGAGATCTGGACGACGGACAATGCAGGCGCGCTTTTTTTGTGCTTTTTGTGCGGCAGCTTATGCACCGATACGGAAATATAATTGTTTGATACATACATAAAAAACAGCAATGGAAGTAAACTAAGCAAATACATCACATATCCCTCTTTATTTTTTGATATCACTTTTATGCTTTTGAAAGCTTTTATATTATATGTGACGGATGGGAAAAATACAAGTGATGTTACAAAGAAATTATACGAGGAGAATGAAATGAAAAAACTAGTAATCGGATGTGTAATCGGGCTGCTTTGTTTATCCGGGTGCGGCAGCAGAAAGGATGCGCCGGGGGACAGTCAGGTATCTATGTATGCTTCGCCGTTGGAAATCCTGGAAAAGGTTGTGGCAGATTATGGCGGGGACGAGCTGTTTGCAATGTATGGCGGTGACCAGGAACACGCGGTGATGGATGCGCCGGGCAGCTTTGCGGTCAGCAACACGCAGGAGATGGATACGGTGCTGGGGCTGCCGGAAAGCCAGTGGCAGGCGGTTGAAGAAGCTGCCAGCATGGTGCATATGATGAACGCGAATACGTTTACCAGCGCGGCATACCGCCTAAAGGACGGTACAGACAGCAATGCGTTTTCGGATGCAATTAAGGCGCATCTGCTGCAAAGGCAGTGGGTCTGCGGACAGCCGGATACGCTGCTGATCATACAGGCAGACCAGAGCTATATGCTGACTGCTTTTGGCGATGCTGCGCTGCTACAGACATTTGAAAACCATGCGCTGTCGGTACTCAAAGGCTCTGCGGTAGTGGCGAAGGTGCCGGTTACGGGATCATAGGGGGTTCGTATGCTGTTTTGCAGCCTTACGTTTTTATACTATTTTCTGCCGTGTATGCTGGCAGTTTATTTTACAGTGCCAGGACGCTTTCAAAATGCCGCGCTGCTGCTTGGGAGCCTGTTCTTTTACGCATGGGGAGAGCCAAAGTATGTCTTTTTAATGGCTGGCATCATAGGCTTGACTTATCTATTTGGCTTGCTTATAGAAGCTTACCGAAATACCGCGGCGGGACGGATTTTTTGTATACTCTCTGTCTGTATCTGTCTTTGGTTTTTGCTGTATTATAAATATGCGGGGTTTTTACTTGCAAATATCAACGCTTTGACGGGGCTTTCCTTTCACGCTGCAAATGTGGTGCTGCCTGTCGGCATCAGCTTTTATACGTTTCAGGCGGTCAGCTATCTGATCGATGTACACAAGGGAGCGGCGGCACAAAGGCGTATCGTGTGCCTTGCGCTCTATATCGCGATGTTTCCGCAGCTTATCGCAGGGCCGATTGTGCGCTACAGCGATATTGCGGAGCAGTTAAGGGACCGGGAACATTCATGGGACTTGGCGGCAGCGGGCATCCGCCGCTTTTTGTATGGCATGGCAAAAAAAATACTGCTTGCAAACCAGCTTGGCGAACTGTGCAGGATGTTTCTGGAGACACAGGAACGCTCTGTCTTATACTGCTGGCTGTATGCGGTGGCTTTTATGCTGCATATTTATTTTGACTTTTCCGGCTACAGCGATATGGCGATCGGGCTGGGCAGGATATTCGGATTCCGGTTTCTGGAAAACTTTCATGACCCTTACAGCGCAAAAAGCATCACTGCGTTTTGGCGGCGCTGGCATATTTCTCTTGGCATGTGGTTTCGCGATTATGTATATATTCCAATGGGCGGCAACCGTACTGGGCGGGGAAGGCAGGTTTTTCATATTTTTATTGTCTGGATGCTTACCGGGCTTTGGCATGGCGCAGCGTGGAATTTTGTGGCATGGGGGCTGTTTTTTGCAGTGCTTTTAATGATCGAAAAGCTGTGGCTGCTTCCGATATTACAAACGCATCCGGTATTTGCTGCTTTTTATACACTGTTTTTTGTAATGATAAGCTTTGTAATTTTTGATGCGCCGGATCTTTCCAGAGCGGCAGTGGTGATCGGCGGGCTGTTTGCGGCAGGCGGCATTCCGCTTGCCTCAGCGGAAGCATGGTACTGTTTGAAAAGCTTTGGCGTTGTTTTGGTACTTGCTGTTTTGTGTGCGGCTCCTTCGGCTCGGATGGTGATAAAGCGGCTGCTGAACAGGGGATTTGGCAGGGCGGCGGGATGCCAGACAGCAAGGGTGGCAGGTTTTGCTGTGCTGCTGCTTGTTATGACGGCTTATTTGGTTGACGGGTCATTTGAGCCGTTTTTGTATTTTCGGTTTTAGTATTTTTTGCTTTAGGGAGGGACGCCGGGAGAGAGGATGTGCCTCCCTTGTGGATGTGTCCGGTCGCGCCACCTAGAGCGAACAAGTTGAGTTACTTTGGTAAATTTTTACAAGAAGGGACGCCAGGAGAGAGGATAGGTACACTCTGGCGGCGTCAGTTCCAGAATATTAAGAATTGCTAGGTATCCTGCTGCTGCGTTGTGGATGTGTCCGGTCGCGGCACCTAGTTCGCTGCCTGCTGGCAGCTAAAGGTGCCGCTTGGCTGCGCCCCTAGTTGTTTTGCAGAATACCAAGCAATTCTAAACATTCTTCCAAAGCCGCCGCCAGAGTGTACCTATCCTCTCTCCCGGCTGCTCTTCGCAAGTGCTGCCAAACGAGCCCGATATGGTTTGTTCGCTGTAGTACTAGTTCGCTGCCTGCTGGCAGCTAAAGGTGGCGCTTGGCTGCGCCCCTAGCTGTCCCGCAGAATATTAAGGGCTTCTAAGCATTCTTCCAAAGCCGCCTCCAAGGGAGGCACATCTTCTCTCCCGGCTACTTTTCGTAAATGTTACTAAAGTAACTAGTGTTCCTTCCGGGCAGAAATTAGACTCTGTGACTGCCTGGTACGCACCATTGCTTCAGTGAAACTTCTAGCTGATGTCACCGCATCGCCGTCAAAATTTCGCCTGGCACTGGCACGAAACATATACTGATTGGATGTAATACTTGTGGTTGTGTGAAATCATATGGTGGATTTTGTTATTAAGTAGACAAACATTTTGAAATGTTCACTGTAGTACTACGTTGAGGAATGTTCTGTAACATTTATGAAGAACAGCCAGGAGAGAGGAGCGGCACGTCCTGGAGGCGGCTTTGGAAGAATGGTTAGAAGCTCTTGGTATTCTGTGGGGAAAGCAGGGGCGCAGCCAAGCGCCACCTTTAGCTTTCGGCAGACAGCCGGAAGCGAACTAGGTGGCGCGACCGTCCACAGCCACAGCGTTCCAGCAGAATACCTAGAGCTTCTTACCATTCTGGAACGGACGCCTCCAGGACGTGCCGCTCCTCTCTCCTAGCGTCCTTTATAATAAATCATCAACAGAACCCGAAAGGAACAATATCATGCAAAACAACCACAAAAAAAGCAAATCCTTCTGCATCTCCTTTGTCGTCTTCCTTTTAACCGGGCTGCTTTTCTGCCTGTTTTTGCCAAAACCGGAATATTCAGATACAGAGCGCCGCAGGCTGGCTTCCATGCCAAGGCTGACGGCAGAGTCTGTTTGGAATGGGCATTTTATGTCCGGGTTTGAAGACTATGCAGCAGATGTATTTCCGCTTCGTAATGCGTTTCGTTCGATAAAAGCGCTGACTGCGGGCGGGATTTTTCACAGGCAGGATAACAACGGCATTTACGCGGCGGACGGATATCTTGCGGCTATGGAATATCCTATGCGGGAAGCGTCGCTGCGCTACGCAGCAGGGCGGTTTCGGTATATTTATGAAACTTATTTGTCTGAGAAAAATCATGTGTATTTGTCTGTTATCCCGGATAAAAACCGTTTTTTGGCGAAACAAAGCGGCAGGCTGTGCATGGATTACGAAGCGTTTGAAAAAAAGATGGAATATCTTTGCGATTTTGCGCAATATATCCAGATTTCGGATCTTTTGGAGCTGGATGATTATTATAAAACCGATACCCACTGGAGGCAGGAAAAAATCACGGATGCCGCAGTGCGCCTGGCACAGGCAATGGGTACGCAGCCTGCCGCGGATTTTTCGGCGCACTTGCTGGAACAGGATTTTTATGGGGTTTATTATGGACAGGCAGCGTTGCCGTTTGCGCCTGATGCGCTGTATTATCTGTCTAATCAGGCGATTGAGCGGTGTGTTGCCTATGACTGGCAAAACCAGAGGGAAATTCCTGTGTATCAGGTCGAAAAAGCGGCAGGAAGAGATGCCTATGAGATGTTTTTGTCAGGTGCGCTGTCTCTTGTTACAATCGAAGACAAGGATGCACAGACTGGGCGCAGGCTCGTATTGTTTCGGGATTCCTTTGGTTCAAGCATCGCTCCGCTGCTGCTTGGCGGGTATGATAAAATTACACTGGTTGATATCCGTTATATCCATCCGCAGCTTTTGGGGCAGTTTGTCGACTTTGAGGAATGCGATGTGCTGTTTTTGTACAGTACGCTTGTGCTGAATCATAGTGATACTTTAAAGTAGAAATTTGCAAATCCATAAAACCGGCGGGTGTTTGAGGGTTGTTTTTGTGCTTTAGGAAGGATATAATAGTAAAAAAGCGGGGTGTTGAGATGGCTAGGACAGCAGCTATAGGAGAACAGGATTTTCGTAAGATGATTGAAAATCAATATTTTTACGTGGATAAGACGAGTTTTATCAAAGAATGGTGGGAAAATGGGGATACTGTCACATTGATTACCCGCCCAAGAAGATTTGGCAAAACCTTAACAATGGATATGCTTGAGTGCTTCTTTTCGATTCAGGATACCGGTCAGGGCAGCTTGTTTGCAGATCTTTGCATCTGGAAGGAGGAAAAGTATCGAAGGATACAGGGGACTTATCCTGTGATTTCATTAAGCTTTGCAGGTGTAAAAGGCAGCCAGTATCGCATTGTCAGAAAAAAAATCTGCCAACTGCTTGTGAATCTATATGAAAAGCATCGGTATTTGTTAGACAGCGGTTTCCTGAAAGGTGAGAGTGCGGCATTTTTTCAACGAGTTTCTGTCAATATGGACGATGCAGATGCGTCGTTGTCGATGGGGCAGCTTTCACAGTATTTATATAGCTATTATCAGAAAAAAGTAATTATTTTATTGGACGAATATGATACACCTATGCAGGAAGCTTATGTGAATGGATACTGGGATGAATTGGCAGATTTTATGAGAGGGCTATTTAACTTTACGTTTAAAACAAATCCGTTTTTAGAACGTGCGGTTATGACGGGTGTTACAAGGATCAGCAAAGAATCTATTTTTTCAGAGTTAAATAATCTTATCGTTGTTACTGCATCAACAAGACTGTACGAAACAGCTTTTGGATTTACTGAAGGCGAAGTGTATGCAGCGTTAGAAGAGTATGCACTACAGGATCAAATGCCGCAGGTAAAAAGCTGGTATGATGGCTTTCAGTTTGGAAATTCGAACTGTATTTATAACCCGTGGTCGATTATTAATTTTTTAAAGTTTAAAGAATTAAAGCCTTACTGGGCAAATACTAGTTCAAATCGGTTAGTAGGACAGCTTATTTATAAAAGCGACAAAGATACCAAAATGATTATGGAGGATTTGTTACAGGGCAAATCTTTTTGTGCGCAGATTGATGAAGAGATTATTTTCAGTGATTTGGATATGAAAAAATCTGCTATATGGAGTTTATTGCTGGCAAGCGGATATTTAAAGGTACTTCGTATTGTAAAGAACCGCAGAGGGAAAAAAGAATACGAGTTTGCATTGACAAATAAAGAAGCTTTCTTTATTTTTGATGAATTGGTGATGGGATGGTTCTCCAATAACAAGCTTAATTACAGTGAATTTTCAGATGCATTGATCTCAGGCAATATCGTATATATGAATGAATATTTGCGTACAATTTCAATGGAAACTATCAGTTTTTTTGATACGGGAGTGAAGCCGTCTGCGAGCAGGCATCCAGAAAATTTTTACCACGGTTTTGTATTAGGACTGATTGCAGATTTACGTGAAGTGTATAAGGTAACATCTAACAGAGAAAGTGGAACCGGAAGGTATGATGTAATGTTGGACCCGTATAATCCTCAACTGGATGATGGTATTATTCTGGAATTTAAAGTTTTTGATGCGAAAAAGGAAAAACAACTGGATGATACGGTACAGGCAGCGCTTTTGCAAATTATTGAGAAAAGATATGCGGCTGTGTTGGAAGCAAAATGTTCTAAAGATCAAATATGGATTTACGGATTTGCTTTTCGTGGAAAGGAAGTCCTAATTGATGGCGGCTGCCTGGCGCATATAGAAGGACAAATACACGCAGGCACAGCCTTTTAAATTCTTTATTTACGAAGCAGCCAGAGTGTGCTATAGTAGAAAGCGACGAAAAACCGTAACGAGAAAGGATAACTATGATTTACGAGAATATATTAGACGCGATGGGGCACACGCCGATGGTGCGTTTAAACCGGATGGTGCCGCAAGGAAGCGCACAGGTGCTTGTAAAATTTGAAGGGTTAAATGTCGGCGGTTCGATTAAGACGCGGACTGCTTATCAGATGATCCGGCGTGCAGAAAAGGAAGGTAAGATACATAAGGATACGATTATTGTGGAGCCGACAAGCGGAAACCAGGGCATCGGGCTTGCGTTAATCGGCGCTGTCAGAGGCTACCGTACCAGAATTATTATGCCGGATTCGGTCAGTGAGGAGCGCAGAAAGCTCGTCCAGCATTACGGAGCGGAGCTGGTGCTGATCCATGACGCGGGCAATATCGGCGCCTGTATTGAAGAATGTATGAAGACCGCACTGCAAATGGCAAAGGAAGACCCGAATGTATTCGTGCCTCAGCAGTTTGAGAATCCGGCAAATCCGATTGCGCACAAATATCATACGGGCGTGGAGATTTTAGAGCAGGTAGAAGGACAGATCGATGGTTTTTGCTCGGGCATTGGCACGGGCGGGACGATTACAGGCATCGGTGAAGTGTTAAAGGCGCAGTATCCAGATATTACGATCTGGGCGGTAGAACCAGAGGATGCAGCGATTTTATCCGGCGGCTCGATCGGCACGCATTTGCAGATGGGTATTGGCGACGGGATTATACCGCAGATTTTAAACCAGAACATCTACGAGGATATCTATATCGTATCGGATGAGGAAGCCATTCAGACCTCCAAAGACCTGGCAAGCAAGGAAGGCATTATGTGCGGGATTTCCAGCGGGACGAACGTGGCAGCAGCGATCCAGCTTGCGAAAAAGCTAGGAGCTGGAAAGACGGTAGTGACGATACTGCCGGATACGGCAGAGCGGTATTTTTCTACGCCGCTGTTTGAGTTATAAAGGGAGTGCTTAATTCATATATTTCTGCATAAAAAGGGAATGCCAAAAGCGCCGCAGCGCAGGCATTCCCTTTTTCGGTGTGCCCGGTGGGCACACGTTCTAACGGGTGAAAGTCCCCAATCCGCCCGGCAGTGGGAAGGATACAGCCGAAGCCAAGGGTGTCCATCGTGAGGTGGAATCTGAAGAAAGGATTAGGC
>CAJTCR010000102.1 GCA_910574915.1 Eubacteriaceae bacterium | reverse complement strand
GGCACTTAGGAATGAGCAACACAACGATAGGAAGGAGAAAACTCACATGACAAATACCAAGACGAACCGGGAGACGGTTCACCAGACCCCTCGGGCGGAAGACCTTCCCGCAGAAAGCCGGAAAACCCCCGACTTCTCGAAGTTTAACAGAAACGATTCTTATAAGATCCCTTCAATAGATACTGGGAAGGATCGTACAGGGGCGGATAAGGAGAGCCGGAAACGCTTATCTAAAAACCAATTAGCCCATCTTGATACAAGGCTAAGCGGCCGGGATAAAGACATCCTTTTCTCCATCCAAAGCTACCGCTACCTCATGAGCAGGCAGATCCAGAGGCTGCTGTTTACGGATGCCGCCACCCCATCTGCGGCCCTTAGGGCTACGAACCGCAACCTCAAAAAGCTAAAGGAACTGGGGCTGATAACCAGCCTTTCCCGGCGGATTGGCGGGGTCAGGTCAGGATCAGGCTCCTATACCTGGCACCTCACCCATGCGGGCGAACGGCTGCTGAGGCTGCATGGGGAAACCAGAAGCAGTAGCACTCAGTTTGATCCAAGCCCCTATTTTCTGGCCCACACCCTAGCGGTCGCAGAGGCCGCCATCCAGCTTACAGAAATCAGCCGGAAAAGCCAACTGGAGCTAAAGTCCCTCCAAGCAGAACCAGAATGCTGGCGGAGCTACAGCGAATATGGCACGCTTGTTTCCCTCAAGCCAGACCTTTATGCTATTACGATTTCCGGCGAATACGAAGACCGTTATTTCCTGGAAGTTGACCTTAGCACGGAATCTATAGCGAGAATCATAGAAAAGTGCGAGCGCTACCATAAATATTATTTAAGCGGCATAGAACAAGAAATAACTGGTGTTTTTCCCTTAACCGTCTGGATTGTCCCAAACGAGAATAGAAAGAACAAACTCATAGAAAACCTTAAACCTGCCTTTGATAAACGCCCCAAACTCTTTGCTGTAATCACTACAAATGAGCTGGAACACCTGATTTGTGACGGTGGGGACAACCGTATGCTCTGCTAACAAGTAAACCCAGGATCAATAGAAAGGAGAAGCCCATGCAGGAACAACACAAACAGTTCATTAAAATCAGACGCATAAACGGCGAGCCTTATAGCAAGATTGCCAGGGAGCTTGATTTGTCTATCAATACCGTCAAATCCTTCTGCCGCCGCAGTAACATCCAGTATGAACCTTTACGGCAAAATAACTTGCAAATACAATCAGAAACTACGCCAGTGGCTTCTCGGTGCAAAAATTGTGGCGCTGCCCTCCCGGATACCAGAAACCCTCGAAAGCTCTTTTGCTCTGACCACTGCCGTTATACCTGGTGGAACCATGCCCGCAGGCAGAAAGCCTATCCTTGCACCTGCCAGCACTGTGGGCAAAAGTTCCCAAGCCTTGGCAGCCAAACCCGGAAATATTGCAGCCGGGAGTGCGCCTATTTAGCCAGGAACCAGCAAAACGTACCGTAAAGAGGTTTTGCCGTTCTGCTGCCAGTGAATGGCGGACATATATAAGAAACACGCTATAAAACCAAACCTCTATGCCGCAGGCTCCCACAACTGGTAACCTGCGGCACCACGGCTGAACCAGCAGCCAGAATAGAAACTACTTAATACAAAAGAAAGGAGACAACAAAAGGAAGACCCGACCAGCACTTGCGGTGATAAGGACAGGCAAATAGCTTATCCCAATCATTTGCCCTTCGTACTGACGAAAAACAAAGAGGCATCAAAAAGCTATAAAAAGTTCCTCTCACCGCATACAACCAACAAGGAGGACAAGCATGACAGACAGGATCAAACAGCAGATGGAAGCAATCAGGAAAAGCGGCGAAACCAATATGATGAATCTGGGGCGCGTACAACGGATTGCAAACCGTAAACACTTCTACGAACTCGTGATATTCATTGAGGAACATGCATCCGAATATCTCGATTATCTCATGAACGGATATGACAGTTCGCTGTAGCAGAAAGGAGACAACTATGACTATCTACCATTATCATAAGACCGGAAAAGACAAGAAACGCTTAATTAATGCGGTTTCCAGTATCTTGCAGGCTCCAGCTACCTATCTTGGTGCGCCTAGTTTTAACTACCAGGTAGGCGGCTACACCATTGATAAAGATGGCACATTATCAGTTCCAGAAGAAACGGAAGAAGATGAGATCAGAAACTTGCTACTAAGCCTCAAGATCCAAGGGTTTCTGCCAGTGGAAGAATTGACAGAGCTAGAAGCAGAACAAACCGCAGCTACAGAAACACCTGTTGAGGCAAGCGTGGCGGAAGCAAACGCAGAACCACCAGCAGAAACTAATAATACAGAACACTCCGAAGAAAACCCAATGCCAAATACCAGTGTCACGGATTTTACGACAGACACCAACCTTCTGGATGCTATGCCCGCTATCTGTACAGTAAAATCAGAACATACACTCGCCATAGAAATCCCAAAAACAACCCTCTCCGGGCAAGCGTTTTTAAACCTCCAAAAAATCGTGGCCAGCAAAGCCCCGCTCCTTAAGCTTGCCCTTGGTACAGATACCCTGGACATCCAGTTTACAGAAGACAAGATCCGTTTCCCGTGGTTTACGCTTAAGGGAATTGACGGCGAAGTGGATGCATACGCTAAGCTGATTGATGCACTTATCAAGATGGCAATCCGGCAAAAACGGGTAACAGCAAAGGAACAGCCTATAGAAAACGCCAAGTTCTCCATGCGCTTATTCCTCATCCGTTTAGGATTTATTGGCGATGCGTATAAAACTGCGAGGAAGATCTTAACGTGCAACCTCACGGGTAACAGCAGTTGGAAAGCTGGTAAACCACCCGTAAAGCCGCAGATAGATCCCGTATCTACAGAAAGTATGGAAACACCACGCACCTTAGAATCAGACAACGAGAATAAAACGGAATCTGTAAACAAAATTGTAGCACCTTAACCGGAGCATAGGCTCCCACCCTGCGTAGCTGATTGGTGGCTATGCAGGGTATTTACCTCACAAAATCATAGACTTCAGCCTTGCAATTTATGGCAAGTTGAGTGATAGATAGAGTAGGTACAAAAATGGAGGATTAAAATGCCAAGCATTACGAAAATACAACCGAAAGACACCCGCCCCGTGAAAAGAAAACGGGTAGCGGCTTATGCCAGGGTATCCGGCGGCAAAGAAGCGCAGCTACATTCCTTGTCTTCCCAGATTAGCTATTATAACAGCTATATTGGAAGCCGGGGTGACTGGGAGCTTGCCGGGATCTATGCCGATGAAGCCCTGACGGGTACAAAAGAAAACCGCCCCAGGTTCCAGGAAATGCTAAATGACTGCCATAATGGTAAAATCGACCTCATCCTCACCAAATCCCTCACCCGGTTTGCGAGAAACACTGTAACACTGCTTTCTACCGTGCGTGACCTTAAAGCCTTAGGGATTGATGTCTATTTTGAGAAAGAAAATATCCACAGCCTCAGTATGGACGGGGAGCTGATGTTAACGCTCCTAGCCTCCTTTGCCCAGGAAGAAAGCCGTTCCGCCTCAGAAAACCAGAAGTGGCGCATTCGAAAGAAATTTGAGCAGGGGCTTGCCGTTACCGGGTATATGCTCGGCTACCGCCTAAAAAATGGCGTACTGGTTGTGGTTCCAGAAGAAGCGGAAATTGTCCAGCAAATATTTACAGACTTTCTTTCTGGAATGGGCAGAAGCGCGATTGCTAAAAAACTTATACGCCTTCAAGTGCCGACACGTTCTGGTGCCATGTGGAGTAAAAGCACCGTGGACGGCATCTTACAAAATGAAGCTTATGCTGGTAACCTGCTGCTCCAGAAAACCTATAAGCTTGACCATATCAGCAAGAAGAAAATGCCAAACCACGGCGAGCTGCCCAAGTATTACATAGAAAACAGCCACGAAGCCATCATCAGTAAAACAGTTTTTGCTGCAGTACAAGAAGAAATCAAACGCCGGGCAGAAGCATATGGCGCAGCCTGTACTTGTCCCGGGGAATACCTGTTTACGAGCCTGATCCGCTGCACGCTCTGCGGCAGGCACTATGTCAGGAAGCTGGCCCCGTCCAGTAAAAAGGGGCATAAGAAGACCGTCTGGATCTGCCCTACCTTTACTGACTATGGAAAAGAGTTTTGCCCGTCGCAAAAAATCCCCGAAGATATCCTGGTTAAGACAACTGCGGATGTACTGGGGCTGCCAATCGATTTTGACCGGGAAATGTTAATGGCACATATAAGAGAAATCCAGGTGCCAGGGCATAACCGCTTGGCCTATGTATGCCATGACGGGCGTAGAAAAGAAGCCGCCTGGCAGCATAAATCCCGCCGGGAAAGCTGGACAGAAGAAATGAAACAACACGCCCGCGAAAGGGCCCTGAAACTAGCGGAAGAAAGGAGAAGAAAATGCCAGACAAAATAAGAAAGATCCATAAAATAGAAAGCATTCGCAGTTTGCAGCCGCGAGCCACAGAAACGCAATCGATAAAGAAGCGGGTGGCAGCATATGCCAGAGTCTCAACCGATTCCGAGGAACAGTCTGGCAGCTATGCAGCCCAGGTAGAATTTTACACCCGCTATATCACAGATAATCCCGACTGGGAGTTCGTTTCCGTATACGCGGACGAAGGCATGAGTGGCACCAATACCAGAAAACGCGAGGGTTTTAACCGGATGGTTGCGGATGCGATGGATGGCAAAATCGACCTCATTTTAACGAAATCGATCAGCCGTTTTGCCAGGAATACCGTAGATACTTTAACCACAGTGAGAAAACTCAAAGAAAAAGGCATTGAGGTTTATTTTGAGAAAGAAAACATCCGCACGCTGGATGCCAAAGGCGAGGTTATGATCACCATCATGTCCTCCCTCGCCCAGGAAGAAAGCCGCTCCATTAGCGAAAACGTCCGCTGGGGCAAACGCAGGAGCATGGAAGAAGGTAAGTTCTCACTCTGTTACAAACACTTTCTGGGATATGAGAAAGGCGAAGATGGCCTCCCGAAAATCGTAGAAAGGGAAGCCAGGGTCATCCGGGAAATCTATCAACGGTTCCTCGACGGCAAGAACGCCTCGGAGATTGCGGCTTTCCTTACTAATCAGGGCATTCCTACACCCAAAGGCAAAGCCAAATGGAGCCCTGCAACCGTTATGGGTATCCTGCAAAACGAAAAATATAAAGGCGACGCACTGCTGCAAAAGACGTATACGCCGGATTTTCTTACCAAAAAACAGAAAAAGAACCACGGCGAAGTCGCACAGTACTATATCAAAAATTCCCACCCGGCAATCATTGCCCCGGACACGTTTGACCTGGTACAGCAGGAAATCCAGCGCCGCCGCCCAAACCGCCGTAAACTCTACAAAAGCAGTATTTTTGCCACCAAGGTTGTCTGCGAGGATTGTGGAGGCTTTTACGGGCGTAAAGTGTGGCACAGCAACAGCGAGAAATACAGAAAACAGGTCTGGCGCTGCAACCACAAATACGAAGCGGCAAACGATACTATCTGTAAAACTCCAAACCTCACCGAAGAAGAGATGAAGGCTGCATTTGTAAGAGCCGTGAACCTCTATCTTGCAGAAAAACCAAAGCATATTGCCCGGCTAGAACAACTGATCCCCATACTTTCTGATACCAAAAAGCTGGAACAACAGGCAGAAGCCTCGAAAAGCCGACATGAGACGCTGCTTGATAATTTACGGGCTTTTATGGCAGAAAACACCAGGATTATCCAAGACCAGGCTACCTATAACCAGAAATATGCGGAAATGGAGGCAGAATGCATTGCCGCGGAAAAAGCCACCAAGCTCTTTAAACACCAGGTTTTAGAACAACTAGCAAGAAAAGAACAAGCCTACCGCTCACTGTTGCTCCTGAAACGTTTGCACAGCAGCCCCGTTTATTTTAAGGAAGAACTCTGGAACGGGTTGGTTGACACAGTTACTGTAACCAGGAAGAAACAGCTCATTTTCCATTTCCGGGATAAAACAGAGCTAACAGTGGAACTTCCAGAAAAGGCAGAAGAACCCGAAGAATAAACGAATTGGCACTTTATGCACATTACATAGAAAATATAGACCTCAAAAGCCCGCAACCATGATTGCGGGCTTTTATCTGGGAAGAAACAAAAGTATAGTAGTCCCAAAAAGGCGGAAGAAATAAAGCAAAAACTGATAAAACAAGCCAGTCATCATAAAGTACACTGATTAACACAGCTATTTAATAGCCCCGGATTTAGCATAATTATAGAAATAGCAATATTATCCCAATCCATCCATAAAACGCCCCAGAATGCCTAGAATACGGCAAATAGGGCATGGTTTGGAGGGTAAAGTATGTATAGCTGGCGTATATAGGTATATAAATCACAAAAAACTGCGGATAGCTGAGATTATACCCGTTATCCGCAGTTTCTTATAATTATGGTTGATGGAAATAATGAGAAAATAAAAAAATCTGAAAAATATAAGGTTGCGCCAGAAACACGCCTTGCTACCCAAAACCGCGTAAAACGTGTAATGTCTAAAAGAATCGTGTATAAAACGTGTAACAGGTTGGTGCGGATATGCATTTTGTATCATTCGTATAATCATGACACAGCAATATCGTACCATTCCCTGCGCCGGAGGACGGAACGGAACCCATCGGCGCGGGTGCAGAGCAGACACAGAAAACCCCTGAAACATCCGCCGCAGACGAGCCGAACCTTACGCCCAATGTAGAGGAATACCTGAACCTCAAAGCGGCGCATCCTGACAAGCTGGTAGGCGTTCAGGTGGGGGAAACCATCCTCTTTTACGGCACTGATGCGGAAGAAGCCGCGCCCGCGCTGGAAAAAAACGTCATTACCCGCGAAATCCCCGATTTAGGGACGATTTCCGTTACCGGCGCGGCTGGCAGTCTGTCCTGAAAAAGCTGCTGGAACACGGAAAAAGCGTGGTGCTGGCGCGTCCTGACACGGAACGCGGCACGGACGCGCCCTATGAAATACTCCGGCAGCACATGGGGCGGGAGCATGATTTCTTTGTGGGTGACTTCGTTCTTGTAGGGATAGTATTTCTGCTCTTGGTCGTATTCAGAAAACAGCTTCTCGCCGCTCTGGTAGGCGGCGGCAGAAACAGCGGATTCATTGTTGCCCCGCTTGATGATTGTGATTTTACAGTGCGGGCATGGCAAGTGTGCGCCCTCCTTTCTCCCGGATTCCGGGCAAAAAAAGAGCAGGATACCTTTTCAGATTTCCTGCTTGGGTGTACTGCTGGTGGGCGGCGGGTTATTTAGTTTTTTAATAGTTTGTCATTTCGACAAACGGGATTTTTATCACTTTAATTTTTCCCATTCTTCACACTTTATGGCATATGCATATGATATCCCATTCTTTTCATCGGGATATTCTTTCACTTTCCTCATACCGATTGCAATGGCAGCAGAATATGAACCAATATTTGTATATTTCATGTAAGAATATAGACAATCGTATTCTGTATTCATAAACGCCCAATCCCTAACCGCGCTTGCGGCCTCACTTCCAAAACCTTTCCTCCAATGATTTTTATGAATGTGATACCCTATTTCAGGCAGGGCTTCCCCATCAATATTCTGTATTGTTAGCCCGCAATCGCCGATAAATTCACCCGTTTCTCTTAAAACAACAGCCCAAAGGCCAAATCCATATACCTTGTAATTTTGGAGATTCCATTCAATCCAATCCTTTGTACGGTTCTCATCAAAAGGTTTGGGATAGTGTCGCATGGTTTCTGGGTCTGAAACAATTTCAAATAATGCTGAAAATCCTCATGAGTAAATTCTCTTAACAGTAGTCTTTCCGTTTCAATTACCATTATTGTTTCTCCTTAAATTCCGATTTTCCAGTATGCCAGACTGGAATTGCTTTTATTGTAAATCATCTTTAGAAATTGCTATTGAAGGATAATGAGAAAGTTCCGTCAAATCAACATTTAGTGGCACACTATAAATCATGTAATAATTATTAGGATTGACGGCAATCAATTCATTCATTTTTTGTTCTGCTAAGTCCTTATCATTTGTAGCATACACAACTGATACAACACCTACTTTATCATTTTCCGTCCCCTGTATATTTCCGCATAATATTAATTTTAATGGGGCGTTCCCATTCAAGCCTTGCTTAATATAGTCCTTATATTCCATAGTTTGCCCTCCATCAATTTCGATTTATCGCTGGCACTATTATACAGCTTTAACTTGCTAAATGGAATAAGCTTTCTGAAAGATTTTCGGACGGCAAGTCCACAAAGGGGTAGCTGGCGAAGCCAGCGTAGGGGAAGGATAGCTTCCCCTGTGATGATTGGAGCAGATTGAAAATCTACGGAAATCATCCGCTGTCCGCAGGGCGCACATCGTCCAGTAGACGTTGGCTCTGCGCCGACCGGAGCGGCAGCGGAGAAGCCCCCGGCAGGGCGCAATGCACCACTTCCCTAAGTGGTGTATAATTGCGCCCTATCCCAGTTCTTGGATAGGGCGCATTATCCGAGATTTTTAATTATCCGAGGAAATTCTTAAAAACCTTTTGTATGCGGGGGTTCATGCAAAAAATCTCGGATAAAATTTATCCACATGGGCATAGTACAGTTAAAGCTATCAAACAGGAGGTTTTAACTATGGGTTACCATACAAGGGAAACCAACACAGTGCCATGCGGATACCACGAATTGAATCCGGAAATGGAGGCTCTTTTAGCGGAGTACCTTGAAGACGGGAAACGCAAGGGGCTTCAGGAAAGCAGCATCCATCTTCATGATAAGATTGGGAACTACTTTTTATCCGCCCTGGCTGATACAGGCTGCGCAGCGCCGCAGGCAATGAACGCCCAAAATGTAGGAGCCGCGTGTTTAATGGTCAGCAGCAAATGGTACCTTTCACACATCCGGACATTCCTCAGATATGCATATCAGGCCAGACATACCGACAGGGATTACAGCGGCATCGTTCCTCTTTTCAAGAGGCCGCAGCCGTACCCTTCTGTTTATACAATAGAAGAAATCCTGAAAATTGAAAACAGCGTAGGCCGGGACTCCCCACATGGAAAGCGAGATTACGCAGTGCTGCTTCTTGCGACACGGCTGGGGATCAGGAGCGGGGACATCTCATCCATGACATTCCGGGAACTGGATTTTGGCAGGAACCTGATTCTGCTTACACAGCACAAAACCGGCGTTGACATTGAACTTCCCATGGTCCCGGATGTAAAGGCCGCCCTGAAACAGTATTTAGAGGAAGAACGGGCCTGCTATGACAGCCCGTATGTATTTCTCCGCATCGTTCCCCATATGCACCAACACACGGTAAACGCAAGCTTTTATGTATTCCCAAGTTTCAAATTTTCTGTTATATTGAATTTAGTCAAAGACAATCTTTACACATTCGTGTATAATTATTTCCAAACTCTGAAAGGAAATAATTATTATGGAAAAAGAGAAAAAAGATATTTTACTGATCGATTGTATGCGTGAAATCCCAGATCCAAGGGCTCCATACAACCAAAGACACAAATTTCTTGATATTATCATTATCGCTGTCACAGCTGTCCTTGCAGGGATGGATACCTGGAATGAGATTGCAGACTGGGCGGCTTCTAAAAAACAATGGCTGGGAACGTTCCTTGAACTGCCAGGCGGCATTCCTTCCCATGATACGATAAACAGGGTTTTCCAGATGATCGAGCCGGAAAAATTCCATGATGCATTTTTTTGGTGGGCCAGCGCCGTGTCAGGCAAAGTAAAAGGCGTAGTGGCGATTGATGGTAAAACAGCAAGGCGCAGCAGGGAAGAAGCAGGGGATATCAAACCGATCCACACGGTCAGCGCATGGGCAGTAGAATCATCCC
>CAJTCR010000101.1 GCA_910574915.1 Eubacteriaceae bacterium | reverse complement strand
CACGTGAAACACAATATAATACAACAAAAAAATGCATAAGACTTGACATAAAAAAATCCAGGTATTGCGGGTGGATTAAGGTTTTATGAATGAAAGTATCTATTAGGGGTTGCAAAACAACGGAGAGCTTGAGAAAATGAGCGAGAGCCAGAGGGAACGTCTGGAAAAAGCGATCGAGCAAAAGAAAGACCTTAAGGATCTGTCGATCCGTTCTAAGCGGACGCAGGTATCGGCTTCGTCTATGAAGGAGCTTGTAGAGAAGATGAACAAGGTAGACTGGTCAAAGATCCAGGAGCAGGATTTGCGAAATTACAAGCCTGGGTTTGATTTTAGCATTTAGCCGGATTTTGTTGACATCTATTTATGGACTGCTTATAATAGATACAGATGAACAGCAGAATATCGGTAATTATGAGAAAAGGTTGTCCTTCGTCGGGCAGCCTTTTGTTTTTATAAAAAGAAAACAGATAAAAGAGAGGTGTCTGACATGCTGGTTTTACAGGCAAATCAAGAGCAGGAAGCGACATTTAACAGGCTGATCCAGACGATGGGGGAACAGGTCGTGTGGAACGGGCGTTTTATTGTGGTAGACAACGAGCTGGTCTTGGAAGGAACCGTGCGTTCCCTGGTCTTTCAGTTTGATACAAGGAAGGTGCTCACAAATCTTGTAGACCTTCCGGTCAAAGAGGATCAGATTTTGGATATATCCAGGCATCCGACGCTAAAGGATCTGGTAAATATGGTGCTGTACGCGTTTGGAAAATGGGGGACTCTGCGCGGGCTTAAGGTGGAGCAGGATTATCCGCAGTTAAACCAGCTTTTTAGTAAGATCCTTGGGATGTATTATATCGAGCCGTCTTTCCGTAAGGAAAATTTCCGGTTTTATAAGGTCGGCGTGCGCATTACCTATGAAGAAGTGCTGCACACTGTGCTGGAATATGAAAAAAAGCAGGAGGACGATCCAAAAGCGGAGTCGCAGGGGCTTTGGCACCGCCTGATCTGGAAAAACCGCGAGCGGGCGTTCCATAAGACAGAAACGACGCTGCTAGAGCGTGTCGAAGACCGTATTGGCAACAACTTTTACCTCGTAGGCTACGAGTGTCCAAAATGTTCGCAAAAACTGCATATGGCAGTGTATCCAGAAGGAAAAGAGGTACGTATCGATACGGAGGAAAAGGGGGTTTACCTGGCGCGCGCCTACACTTGCAGCAACTGCTTCTGCTTTTATACGCCGCGCCCTGACCGGCTGATCTCGGAAGGGCTGATTTACGAGATGGATTTTAGCGGTGATGAAAAAGCTTATGAGGATTATCTGGAGCTGTTAGGCTATTATGGAGAGCGTGCCGCAAACTTTAAATACAACGAATACGAAGCGATCCGAAAACAAAGGCTGAACCGGGAGGAAAAAGAAGCGGCAGGCGGCAGGCAGCATCCTGACCGGCTCTACAGCCCGCAGGATGCGTTAAAGCAGATGGAGGATTTTAGCAAACGATTTTCCAGCCTTCCAAACGAAGTGTTTCAGCGGTTTGCGCACCGGGTAGAGGAAGGTTTTTACCCGGATGCCGCGGTTGCAAAGCATGAAAAGAAGATTTTAAAAGAAGTAAGGAAGCGGCAGGAACAGGCAGAAAACAGCGTCAGGAACGCAGGCGGTGATCCATACAGCGAGATGGCATTGGACGGCCTTGGGCAGGCAAGGCAGCACCGCGCGGCGGCAGGCATGGAACAAACAAGATCTGGCGGCGCGGCAGGCAGTACCGTTCAGGCACAGCCGTATAGTGCGGCGGCAGGCAGAGCAGCGCAGATACGACTACAGTCTGGCTCGATGGCAGCAGGCACAGCCGCACAGGCAGAGCAGCCGCACGGCACAGCGGCTGGAGAAACCATACAGGCAGCATATAGACACGGTACAACGGCTGGAGGAACCACACAGGCACATAGACACAGTGATATGGAACTGGATGAATATGGACAGGCGATGACCGGCAGTATGGAACTGGATGAATATGGACAGGCACGATCAGGCGGCATGGAACCGGATGTGCATGGGCGGGCGGTTTCTATTGACAAAACAGATGCGGCAGCAGACGGCCTTGGACAGCCTGCCGGGATATCTGGAACCGCTGCGCGCAGGGATGCTGGCGGATCGGCGCACCATTCTGGATCTGGGCAGGGCGGTGCGCTACAGGGCAGTACAGACGGCAGAGTGCAGGATACAAGGCAGGCAGCGGCAGAGCAGCGTTCGGCGGCTTTGCCGGACAGTGACCCAGCGCAGGAGCGGCTGGAAAAATACCGTATCCGGGTGGGGATGCTGGAGCGCTTGTCAGACAGGCAGAAGCAGGAGCTGAAAAAGCAGATTCAAAATGACAGCGTGGTTGGCGCCGCAGATAAAAAAGAGCTTTTGCAGCAGATAAGCGAGGCGGAATATAAGGATCTGGCGGAGCAGTTATCGTATAAAGCAGAAAAAAGTGAGAAAAAAAATTATGGGCAGATGCAGCGGATGATTAAGGAAGCAGAAGAAGCGGACTATCCTGACGGGCTGAAACGCCCGTATTTGGAAAAGCTGCGTCAGATACAGGCGCAGAAGGGAAAAGAGGAAGTAGAAAAGCTGATGGGCAGGCTTCCCGAACGCATGGACCGTGCCGCATATCAAAAGCTGGAGGAAAAACTAAATTCCTATGCGGACGTTGACCTGTCTCCTTACCAGGAGACGCTGAAACAGAAGCGGGAGGCAGCGGAAAAGCACGAAATTGCAGGTATGGTCAAGCGTTCGCGCAAAGCAAACCGCGGAGACTATATCGGATTGATGCGCAGGCTGGAAGAACAGAATTTTGCGGATGAAAATGTAGCGCCCTATATGGAAAAGATTCAGGAAAAAGTACACGATATGGATGAGGAGCGGCTAGACGAGCTGTTAAACGGGGCACAGCAGATGGATTTTGATGCGGCTGCTGCCGTCTACGAACAGATCGATGCGGAAAATTTCCTGCCGGAGTTAAAAAGCAGTGCGCTTGAGATGCTTTCAAAACGGCTGGAAAAGATCCGTACCGATGAATGTGAGCTGCTTGTAGGAAAGCTTCAGGAGGAAATGCGGGGGACGATCAAGGAAAATGCCAGACATCATTTTTATCCGGCAAGAAAGGTAATGCTGCATACCGCAGAACCAGCGGAGACAAGCGCGATTGACGCAGCGCTGTCTGCTTACGCCAGTGAGCGCGGCATGTTTGAATACCCGATCTTTTCTGTGGATACATCAAGAAGCTTTAACGGCAGGGAAGGGATGGTGCTGACGCCGGAAAACCTGTTTTACAGCACGAGGCTCCATGCCTATGGGATTCCCATTGCAAATATTGCCTCTATTGAGGCGTCAACCGGGCTTTTAAACCGCAGGCTGACATTGGAAGAGACAGACGGGGCGCAGCATAAGCTGCCATATGCGGTAAAGACAGGCGAAATGGAAGACTGGGCAACGATACTCGAAGAATTTATCCATTATCTACAGGAAAAGCCGGCGTCCAGAAAGCTGAACTATCTTGCAAAGGAAACGCACGATACGATCTGCTGCTACCGGTGCGGGTATGTGTATCATGGCAGGGATATATGCCCGGAATGCGGATATAAGAAAAATCGATGAAAGTGTTGACAGAGAATTTAGCGTATGGTATGATTCATTCATACCGTACGAATGTATGTAGGAGGCTGCCATTATGGCAAGAAATAAATACCCGGAAGTTACGGTTGATAAAATATTGGATGTGTCACAGCGACTGTTTTTGGAAAAAGGCTACGACCATACGACGATACAGGATATTGTCAATGAGCTGGGCGGGCTGTCAAAAGGCGCCATTTACCATCATTTCAAATCCAAAGAGGAGATTATGGACGCCCTGGGAGAGAGGATGTTTGTAAACAACAATCCTTTTGAACAGGTAAAACAGCGGACGGATTTAAACGGGCTTGAAAAAATGCAGATGGCAATCCTGCTCAACCAGTCGGATGACCTGCAAGTGAAGCTGACAGAGCAGGCAATGCCGCTTTTGAAAAATCCGCATGTCCTTGCCAGGATGATCGAGACAAACCGCCGTATGATGGTGCCGTACTTGCAGGAGCTGATCGAAGAAGGGCAAAAGGACGGCTCGATTCAGTCGCCGTTTGCCAAACAACTGGCTGAATTTTTAGTGTTATTGGACATTTGGATGATTCCTTCTGTTTTCCCGGCGAACAAGGAAGAGCTTCCAGCACGTTTTTTATTTATTAAGGATATGCTGGAAAAAATGGGACTGCCGATTCTGGATGAAAAGATTGAAAACCAGATGAAAAAACTGCCATATTTTTCAGAATGATAATAAAATTGCCTTTAAAAGGGCAATTTTATTATCGATATATACATACATTTGTCCGGTATGAAAAAGAGGTTGAAACAAAAAAGGTTAAGAAAGGAAGGAAAATGAATCAACAGGATCAAAACGACAAAAAAAATGAACAGACTCCAGATGCTGCCGTTTTTGTACGCGGCTTGGAGAAAAGCTTTTGCGGAAAGGCGGTATTAAAGGGCGTAAATTTTACGGTTTTAAAAGGCACAGTTTTTGCCCTGCTCGGGTCGAACGGAGCAGGGAAGACGACGACCGTCCGCATACTGACGACGCAGATGCAGGCGGACAGCGGTATTGTTGAAATTGAAGGATATGATGTGCAGAAAAATCCGCACAAAGTACACGAGACAATGAGTGTGACAGGGCAGTTTTCTGCAGTCGATCATTTGCTGACAGGCACAGAAAACTTGGTAATTATGGGCAGGCTGCACCATCTTTTGGAGCCAAAGAAAAAGGCTATGGAGCTGTTAGCGTATTTTGAGCTGTCTGAAGCTGCGGACAGGGCGGTTTCGACGTATTCAGGAGGTATGAAGCGAAAGCTTGACCTTGCCATGAGCTTAGTTGGAAATCCAAGGGTGCTGTTTTTAGATGAACCGACGACAGGCTTAGACCCGCAGAGCCGCCGCAGTATGTGGCAGATGATTCGGGAGCTGAACGAAAACGGCATGACCATTGTATTAACGACACAGTATCTGGAAGAAGCGGAACAACTGGCGGATTTGGTTGCTATTTTAGACAAAGGAACCATTATTGCACAAGGGACGCCGGAAAACCTGAAAGCGTATCTTCCGCAGGGGGTTGTACAATTTTCTTTCCCGGATGGCAACTGCTTTGCGCTGGCAAAATCGCTGCTGAAAGACTATCGTGTGTCTGAGGAGGCAGAAACTTATAAACTGTCGGTGTTTACCGACGGCAGGGCAGATACGCTGGCTGAGATTTTTGCCAGGTTATACCAGAACAAGGTAAGGATTACAGATTTTTCAAAGCATACGCCGGATTTGGAGGACGCATTTTTGGCAATGATCGAAGAAAGAGAGGAAATGACAGATGCAAGCTGCAATTAACCGATGGAAAGAGATAGCCGTAATGGCAAAGCGCTGTATGCTATTATCCAAAAGAAATCCAGACACGCTGCTGACGAGCATTATGCTTCCCGCACTTATGATGGTGCTGTTTGTTTCCCTGTTTGGCAGGCTGATTGAAATCGATGGTACCTCGTATGCCAATTATATCGTTCCGGGCGTTGTGCTGCAATGCATCGGGCAGTGCGCTTGTGTGACCGCCGTCATGGTCAATAATGATCTCTCCAGCGGCATCGTCAGCCGGTTTTGCACGCTGCCGATGAAGCGGTCTTCGATTTTAAACGGGCATGTGGCGGAAGCATTTATAAGAAGCCTGGTCACAACCGCAGTAGTGCTTTTTGCGGCATTGCTGCTTGGCGTCCGCCCTTATACGGATGCGGCTTGCCTGGGCATGTTTTTTCTGCTGCTGTGCGGCAGCATTGCGGCGTTTTCCTATGTGGCGGTTGTGATAGGAATTGCGGCAAACAGCGCGGAAGGTGCAAGTGCGTTATCTGCGCTTGTGGTTATCCTGCCTTATATCAGCTCTGGGTTTGTGCCGGTAGATACACTGCCGCCTGTGATGCGGGTGTTTGCCAAATATCAGCCGATGACACCGATTGTGGATGCGATACGGAGCGCTTTTTTTGAAAAAACGCTGGAGCTTGACGTATGTGGTGGTGCGCTTGCGTGGTGTGCTGGATTGTCGGTGCTGTTTTTTGGGGTGTCTGCTGTGATGTTTCGGAAGAAGGTTTCTTGATTGAGTGTGTGTTGCTTTTTTTATGTTTTACAGGGAGGGACGCCGGGAGAGAGGATGTGCCTCCCCGGGCTGCGTCCGTTCCAGAATGCTAAGAAGCCCTAAGTATCCTGCTGTTACGCTGTGGCAGTGGACGGTCGCGGCACCTAGTTCGCTGCCTGCTGGCAGCTAAAGGTGCCGCTTGGCTGCGCCCCTGGTTGCTCCGCAGAATACTAAGGGATTCTAAGCATTCTTCCAAAGCCGCAGCCCGGGGAGGCACATCCTCTCTCCCGGCTGCTCTTTGTAAGTACTACTTAAACAAAACAAGCTCGGTTTCCAAAGCCGCAGGCAGGGTGTGTCAATCCCTGCTTTTGGCTGTTTTTTGTAAGTGCTGCGAAAGCAAGCTCGATATGGTTTGTTTTAGATTGAAATGGCTGGTAATGATTTATTTGACAATATTTTCCAGGAAAGCGTATACTTAAATTGACAAATAGGATAAATGAAATGATAAAAGAGAGGGGAATCGCATGAGTGCACTTATTTATCTGGCAGCAGATGTGTCGCTGCCGACAGTGGAAAATCCGCACGAGCGTCTGGTATCTGTGAAGGAAGCATTGGAGCTTTGTCTTGAAGTGCCTGCATTTTTGCTAGAAGATGACAGTATAGACAAGGATAAGCCGATGATCCTTTGGACGGACAGGGAAGATGCCCTAGATACAGATACAGGAAGTGTGTGGGACGGGGATTTGGACGATGACTTTTCGATAGTCCCGATGGAAAAACAGGAAGATATATACAGTGAAAAACACTATTGTGCGAGGCTTGCATGGAGCAGGTATACCAAAGGGCGTGCCGGGCGCCTGATTTTATATATCAGGCAGTTGCTGGAGCATACGCCTTCAGTGGAGATCTGGCATATCTGGATGGGAGCGTCGTATCCGCCGCCAAATATAAAAAGGAAAAAAATTCAGGCAAAAGAACTAACAGAAGAGATCATAGAAAAGCTGGATGCCGAGGCTGTCTTTGAAACAGCTCCGCTTGCCAGAACAGGTGCAGCATTCAGCGACTGGGGAGTAGAAAATGAAGATCTTGCGGTGGGCATACAGTATTGTTATGAAATTGTTACATAATAAGCGTATACGTTGTATGTCCTTACATTAACCTGCATGTACTCCACATTTGTTTATAAAGGAAAACCAGCCGGGAGCGGGGATTGACACGCCTTGGCTGCCATATCGAGCTTGTTTCGTAGCACTTACGAAGAGCAGCCGGGAGAGAGGATGTGCCTCCCCTGGCTGCGGCTTTGGAAGAATGCTTAGAATCCCTTAGTATTCTGCTGGGCAACTAGGGGCGCAGCCAATCAGCACCTTTAGCTGCCAACAGGCAGCGAACTAGGTGCTGCGACCGTCCACAGCCACAGCGTAACAGCAGGATACTTAGGGCTTCTTAGCATTCTGGAACGGACGCAGGCAGGGGAGGCACATCTTCTTTTCTGGCGTCCCTTCCCGCAAAAGTGTCCACTTGTGAAATACATCTGTCGGAAAGCATTATAAAACAGGCTCTAATACCTCATCCTCCCATACCGCTTTGTCATTGCAAGAATATCCTCCTGCAACGAATCAGACAGCTCCTTTTGCGTAACACGCCATCTCCAGTTAATCCCGACCGTAGACGGTTTATTTGTACGGCAGTTATTGCCAAGTCCCAGATAATCCTGCATAGGAATCACGCACAGCCTGGCGCTGCTGCGCATAACAAGCGAGATAAAGGAGCGGTATAACAGCCGTTCTGGCGTATGCCTGTCACACAGATAGGCTCTTGCCATTTTGCGTTCTTCTTTTTTGATCGAGCGGAACCATCCGGTGATCGTCTCGTTGTCGTGGGTGCCGGTGTAGGCGACGCAGTTTTCGGTATAATTGTGCGGCAGATAGTCGTTAGCGGAGCCGGAATCTCTGGAATCGAAGGCAAATTCCAGCACCTTCATGCCAGGAAAGCCGCTGTCTGCTACAAGCTGGCGTACGGAATCGGTTACGTAGCCGAGGTCTTCTGCAATCACTTCCCGGTGCCCTAACTGGCGTTCCATACAGCGGAACAGGTCAATGCCCGGGCCTTTTTCCCAGTGCCCGTTTTTCGCGGATGTCTCGCCGTACGGGATCGAGTAGTATTCGTCAAAGCCGCGGAAGTGGTCGATGCGCAGCACATCGCACATCTGAAAGCAGAAGCGCAGGCGGGACATCCACCATGCAAAGTCCGTGCTCTTGTGATAATCCCAGCGGTAGAGCGGGTTGCCCCAGAGCTGTCCGTCAGCCGAAAATCCATCCGGCGGGCAGCCTGCGACTGCGTACGGCACGTTGTGCTCATTGAGCTGGAACAGTTCTGGATGCGCCCAGGCGTCAGCGCTGTCCATTGCCACATAGATCGGGATATCCCCGATGATACGGATGCCTGCGTTGTTGGCATAAGCTTTCAGCGCATTCCACTGTTTAAAAAACTGAAACTGCATATACTGCTGGAATTCGATTTCAAAATACAGTTCCCTGCGGTAGTAGTCCATCGAATAGCCATAGCGCAGGCGGATGTCTTCTGGCCATTCGTTCCACGGAATACCGTCAAAGCGTTCCTTTACCGCCATAAACAGGGCATAGTCTAAAAGCCACCAGTTGTTTTCCGCTAAAAACTTCTGGTAATCCTGGTTATCTGCGATCTGGCTGCGTTCGTAAGCTTTGTGCAGCAAATGGTAGCGGCTGTTGTAGATTTTTTCATAGTTGATATCGTTTGGCAGCAGCCCGAAATCTGCTTCCTCACATTCTTCTTCGGACAGCACGCCTTCTTCGATCAGGGCTTCTAAGCTGATAAAATAGGGATTTCCCGCAAAAGTGGAAAAGGACTGGTAAGGCGAATCGCCGTAGCTGGTAGGGCCAAGCGGCAGGATCTGCCAGTAGGTCTGCCCTGCTTTTTTCAGCCAGTCTACAAAATCATAGGCGCTTTTGGAAAAGCAGCCGATGCCGTATTTGGACGGCAGGCTCGTAATTGGGAGCAAAATGCCCGCGGTTCGGTTCATTGGAATAGCCTCCTTATTGTTTTGTTTCATTTAATGATTATGCTAGAGCGTGTTTGAAAAATCATTCTCGTGATCTGCACTCCCCACTTTGCGGGGAATTTATCCCAAATTTAGTCAACATAGCCCGCTATGACTCCTAAATTTGGGATAAATTCTCCACAAACTGTGAAGCACATCTCACAGAAAGCATTTTTCAAACACGCTCTAGAGCGAACAAACCATATCAAGTTATGTTAGTAGCATTTACGAAAAGCAGCCGGGAGAGAGGATGTGCCTCCCCGGGCTGCGGCTTTGGAAGAATGGTTAGAATCCCTTGGTATTCTGCGGGGCAACCAGGGGCGCAGCCAAGCGGCACCTTTAGCTGCCAGCAGGCAGCGAACTAGGTGCCGCGACCGTCCACAGCCACAGCATACCAGCAGAATACTTAGGGATTCTTAGCATTCTGGAACGGACGCAGCCCGGGGAGGCACATCCTCTCTCCCGGCGTCCCTTCCTGTAAAAACATGCCAAAGCAATTCAAACACGCTCTAGGCAGCATATTGTGCTTTTGTTGTGCAAATGAATGCAAATACAAAATTAATTTGCGCTATATTTGCGTAAATTTTACGCAATGCTTATAGAGTAAATGTACCTCATTTCGGCAGGAAACGCAATCGGTTTTTCAAAATTTACAAAAATTTATACATATTGCATACATATTGTGCCGGGATTTTATTTAAAATGACGAAATAGCCACAGGTAATCCGTTGTTTTGCAACCCCTAATAGATACTTTCATTCATAAAACCTTAATCCACCCGCAATACCTGGATTTTTTTATGTCAAGTCTTATGCATTTTTTTGTTGTATTATATTGTGTTTCACGTG
>CAJTCR010000100.1 GCA_910574915.1 Eubacteriaceae bacterium | reverse complement strand
CTTTTATGACAAGAAATTTGCTGAGGTGAGAACCCATCAGCACAAACGTGCACTCGCGTTGACTTCCCGTAAATTGATACGCATGCTTTTTGGACTGCTGGCCAATGGCAAACTCTACTCTGTGGAAAAGAGTAGGTAATCTA
The DNA here is from genome assembly GCA_910574915.1 of Eubacteriaceae bacterium. GTDB lineage: Bacteria > Bacillota > Clostridia > Lachnospirales > Lachnospiraceae > Eubacterium_J. Next base: position 10,173 of record CAJTCR010000100.1, on the reverse strand, counting down.
TAACAAGTACCGAACTTACGTTCTTTTTGAGCGGTAGGTCTATTAAAGTTACCCTTCTTCAAGAAAATCTTTTTTATTTTCCTCTTGACATTTCACCAAATTGCTTTCAAAAATAGGTAAAAGGTTAATAGTGAAAAAGGGGCTGTGATCGGACGGTTAATAGCGTAACCTCACGGGAGTTTCACCCCTGCATGGTTCTCATGCAGCCCTACCCATTGCCTGCGACGCTTTGAACGCTCGGACTGTGGCGGTAAGGGAGTATCATTATATATTCTGCGCTGTCGTCGCCCGCAAGCTGCTAAACTTGCTCCCCGGCGCGGTGTTGGTCGCTCGGCTGTCCCGGCAGGGAAAAGAAAACCCCGCCGGGATAGCGTCATGGCGCACCCGCTGTATGGCTTGGCGCAAAAGGGACGTATCCGATCTGCCCTATGCTGAGCCTCCGTTATCTTGCGCCGCTTTCTTTGTCAAAGTGCAAAATTAAGAGCTTGTCGGCTCACGGAAGCATACCGCGCTGGGCGGTATGCCCCGGTGAAACGACAAGCAGCCCATAAGCGGAAGCGCGGAAAGGGGTGGGACGCGCCCCACTGGGGATAGCCTGTGTTTAGCCTAAGTTAAAGGCAAGGGTGCGGGTAATCAGCCGCACTTGCAGCCTGTTCTTCATTTCCTCGTCAACGTAGGAATAAGTATTGCCCGCGTCGTCTTTCAGCGTCCGGGTGCAGAGCGTCGCTATGTAACCCTCGTAATGCTTCAAGACTGCGCACATGGCTTCCGTGTCGCCGCCCGCCGCCGCTGCAATAATAGGGAACGGCAACAGGGCAACGGATTTTTTATTTCTGTTCATCTGTTTTTCCCTCCATATACAGTTTGATTTTTTCAAGCGCGGTTTTCCTGTGCCGGAAAATCGTACTGCGCACAACATTCAGCAGGCCGCCTATTTCCTCGTCGCTCATATCCAAAAAGTATGACAAAAGGATAATGTCACGCTTCTTTTCGGGCAGGGCTTGTAAGGCTTCGCCAAGCAGCTCATTTTTCACAAGCACATCATAGCCGGACACTTCAAAGCGGTAGTAATCGCTCTCGTACTCGTCCAGCGTGTAAAGCTGTGAGAGTTCCGCTTCGCTCATTTCCGAAAAATTCACTTCAAGGGCGGCGCGTTTGGAAAGCTCCCGGTAATAACTTCTTGCTTCGCCTTTGAGGACTTTTTTTGCAAGTGCGTCATACTGATGTTGGATAGTTTTCATTTCAGAAGAAGATAGCTCCATAGAGTTCACCTCCTTCCTTCGTGGTGTAAAAGACAAAAGGCTTGTCCTTCCGTCCCCTTTCACACCCTATCCGTATGGAAAAGGCTCTTTTGTTGCGCTTTCCAAGCAGCTTTTTAAGAAAACTAAAAGGCGCAAAAAAAGCCCGCCCACAAAAAATGCGGACAGGCAAAAAGGCACTGAAAAACTTATTAAGATGATTAGACAGTTCATACTTATGGGCATAATTTCCCCCGGTGGTGGACGTGCTTTTTCTAATGTGTCAATGACCGTCGGATTTTGTCGATATGGTATATGCTTCATGGCGGCTACCTCCTTTTAGCCGCCGCTTTTAACAGTGATACTGCGTCATTTCTTGAGAAGATAAAAAGAAACGGCGGCTTTGATTTTCCCAAAGCCGCCGTTTAATGATAGGCGTGTGAAAAGACCTCTGCTTGACGACGGCTTTTTTTCTTTTGCCGTCGTCCGGCAGATTTATATAAAACTTCCAATATTTTATTGGACATCAATTCTTTTGCTGTTGCGGTTAAATCCACTCAAAATAAAAATTGTAAGAGTTATGCAAAGAAGCAGTATAACTAAACTGATTGCCTTATTTCCGATTGTTGCTTCATAATATCCAGAAAGATTGAAAACCGCAGTAATAGGATAAGCTATTTTCAGAATTTCGGACATACTTGCAAACAGTCCAGCAAAGGAATAAATTTCAGCAAATACCAATGCCAGCCAATACCCTTTTTTCATGCGGGCTACTAATGCTACAATCGGTGAAATAGCAAAAAATACGCCAATACCATTTACAAAATAGGTAAAAAGGAATCCCCACACTGTTTGAATAGATAATGTTCCGAAGTGCATTATGGCTTCAACTGCAAAAGTGATCACAAACAGCAGAAGATAAATCAAAATACTGAAAACCATTGCAACGATCATTTTAGCAACAGTCAGTTTCGCTTCATCTACTGGCACAAGCCGCAGTGATTTCAGAGTATCTTCCTGTTCCTCCCGGCAAATCATATAGCTGCCTAACAATGCAATGACAGCCGGAAGCACAAAAAAGGTTGCCAAAGACTGTGCGGCTGTCATAAACCAGCCAGCCCCATCTATATATCGTGAACCCTTAAATACAAACTGCCCCTCTGCAAAGACGATAACAGCAATCATAACCACTGCAAAGACAGCAATCCAAACGATTTTAGAATGACGAAGTTTTCGGCGTTCAGCCCAAAGTAATTGTTTCATACTACCCACCTCACTTTCTTTTTCCTAAAGCCAATATAGCCAACACCACTGAACCCGCACACCATATTGCAATACATATAAATGCAGCCGGAATGTTAAGAGTTTGTGTCAAAACTACACCGGGAATATCACGCATGACAATGGCGGTCATACTGGATAAAGGGTGTAGATACATATTAACCATAAGCAGAATAAAACCAAGAAACGTATAAACCAGAGTTAAACATACTGGAAATATATAACTTTTTCCAGCAGCCGCAACCGCTAAAAGCGGCAATATGGCGAAAGAGGTTAATATAGCAATTTCCATACATTTTTTTAGCAAGTAACAAAAACTGCTCCATTCAAATGTTATATAACCGGGAAGTGTACCAAAAATCACGGACAATCCGGCTGTGAGCAGCATAAAACAAATAGAATAAGACAGCACAACAATAAATTTGCTAAAAAAATATTTTGTCTTGCTAATCGGTACAATCCACAACTGTTTAAGCATATCATTTTGATGTTCATCATACATAAGCATAGTGGAAAATACCCCCAATACGACAGGAAGTATAATCCAAGGCGTGTAGCTGAAAGCAGTCCATTTATAAAATTGTATTGTATCTATGCCTGTCTCTCTAATATCTCTAAAATAAAAGATTGCAAGAAATGGCATGAGAAGAGCTGCCAACAGCATTAACAGGATAAACTTTCTACGGCGCAGTTTTAGAAATTCTGTCTGTGTCAATTTAAGCAATGCCTTCTCCCCCTGTAATTTTTTTGAAATAGTCCTCCAATGTGTCATTACATAATTGTGAACTGATAACAGCCACATCCTGCACTACAAGAGCCTTATTGACAGCCGCCATATCCAATGACGTATTATAAATCCGCAAGGAATGGTCATCCTGTACGGAATAATTTGTAACTCCAAATTGCCTTTCCAAAACAAGAGAAGTTTTCGGAATATCAGAAACTTGCAGAAGTATATATTTACTGTTTTTTCTTTTCAGTGTTTCCATGCTGTTTTCTTCCAGTAAGACACCGTGGTCAATAATGCCAATATCATCAGCCAACAATGCAATCTCGGACAGGATATGGCTGGAAATGAGGATTGTTTTCCCTCGCTCGGTGCTCAAGTCTTTAATAAAATCCCTTACTTCTGCAATGCCGATAGGGTCAAGACCATTCGTAGGCTCGTCTAAAATCAACAGCTCCGGATCATGCAAAATAGCATTTGCAATGCCAAGACGCTGTTTCATTCCAAGAGAATATTTGCTGAACAGCTTTTTGTCCCGATAAGGGAGACCGACAATATCCAAAGCATTTTTTACAGCATTTGGGACAGCAGTACCTCGTAGCCTTGCAAATATTTCCAAATTTTCCGTACCCGTCAAATTAGGATAGAAACCCGGCGTTTCAATAATAGCCCCAATCCGGGGATATACCCGTTTTTCCCGTCCTTTGATATTTTGTCCGAACACATCTACTTCTCCCGAAGTAATAGGGGTTAATCCTAAAATCATTTTCATTATTGTAGTTTTGCCAGCTCCATTACGTCCTAATAGTCCATATATCCGTCCTTTTTCTACATGAACATTAACCGCATTAACCGCAGTTTGCTCACCATAATTTTTTGTTAATCGCTTTGTTTCAATCACATAGTCGCTCATAATATTTCCTCGCTTTCTTAATTATCGTAGTTTTTCAAAATTACATAGTTATACAAGTTCCCGCTTGCTGAATAGTTGATAAAAACTCTTCAAAATGTTTGCTTCTGTAAAGCAATTACAGAAATAGCTGTTGAAATAATACCAATAGTTAGTAAAGAAACAAAACAAGTAATCGGTGACGCTGCTATTATTGCATTTCCTGTCCAACTGTTTACCATTTCAACAGCGGCAGATGAAATATGGGGATAAATTCCCATAACACTTGCCAAAGGGTGCAGTCCCATAAGCTGGGACGGAGCAAGCACAACAGGCACAAGATAAAGTAATACAGCCCCAATCGGTAAAATGTACCCTTTTGATAGCGTTGCAAAAAATATGATCGGGAGCATGGCAATCGGGATCAGCGTACCGCCAGTCACAAACAATAGCCCCGCCTGTATAATTGTTTCCGTATTCAAATCAGTAAATCCGCCAGCAATTAAGCCGCCAACGATACAGATAAAAAAGGTAAACAGACATAGCCCCGATGACATAAGGATTACAACCGCTATCTTTGAAAAATAGAGCTGTGCTTTGGAAATCGGAATTATCAGAAGCCCTTTTAGGGTATCATTTTTCTGTTCATCAAAGAACAATGTGGTAGCAAACATCCCTAACACAATAGGCAGAAACAAACTGGTAAGGTTCTTAAATGCCAGAGTGTATAGGTTACTAAAGCTATCCATGAGAGGACTGCTTCTTGATATGCTGCAAGCACGTTCAACCGCAAATATTCCCAAAATAGCAGTAAGAATAAAAATTCCCCAAACTGTCTTATTCCGTTTCCATTTCAGTATCTCAGTAAAGATAATTGTCATTGCCTTTTCCTCCTTTCCTGTCCCTCATTATATAGCATTAACCTTGCCAAAACCTTGCCAAAACCTTGCTTTTTTCATGTTTTCTTTGTCGAATATAAGAAAAGCTCTGTGCCATTACAGAGCTTTCGGAAATAGTACCGTAAATACTGTCCCAGTTCCGGGTTTGCTATCTGCTTTAATTTTTCCGTTGTGGGCATTTACAAGCTCCTGTGTAATAGATAGCCCTAACCCGTTTCCCAAAGCAGAACGCGAACGGTCACATTGATACATTCTTTCAAAGATATGTGGAATATCAGAGGGGGAAATACCTTTCCCATTATCTGAAATAATAATCTTCACTTGTTGCTCATTCTCCAACAGTTTAAGTGTCAATTTATTGCCGCCGCTGTGCATAAGCGTATTCTGCAACAGATTATTGAGAATACGGGTATGAGAATGAGGGTCAATGCGTAAAAAATATTCATCTTCGGGAATATCAAAATCATATTCAAAATGGTTGCGTTCCAAGGTTGGAACCCACTCTGCGACAATATTACGGGTTAGTTCGTTTAGATCACATATTTCAAAATGAAAAATCTGTTCTTTAGCGTCCAATTTTACCCATTCAAATAAAGTTTCTACAAAATTCTTTAAATGGTAGGCTTTTTCTACTGCAACATGGAGATATGCTTCTTTTTCGTCCCCTGCCACAAGTCCAGTAGTAGCAGCTTCCAAATAACCAACTAATGACGCCAACGGTGTCTTAACATCATGTGAAAGACTTGTCATAAGCCGCTTATATGCCTGTTCAGACTGTTTTTGCGAAATAAGTTGTGACTGATTTTTGACAGCAATTTCATTAACTGCATAGCAAATCCGTTTTGTCATATCACTTTTTCTTGTCAACACACGACGGTTCGGATTTCCGGTTTTTATATCTTCAAGGGCTTCTTCGATAATAGATAGTTGTCCCCGTACACGCCTAAGTTTTGTGACAAGAAACAAGATAAATAAAAGTGCGATACAAAACGCAACCAATAAAAACAGATTAACATTCATGTTATGCCTCCCTGTTAAAACGATAACCAACGCCGCGGACGGTTAAAATATAAAAAGGGTGTTCCGGGTCTGGTTCAATTTTTTTTCGTAATTTGCTGATAAAAGACATGATATTGCTATCATCAAAAGCATATTCTTCCTCCCATACATGGGTATAAATCTGCTTTTTCGTAAATACCTTCCCTTTGTTCGCCGCAAGAAAAGAGAGCAAATCAAATTCTTTTCCTGTAAGTTCCACTTGTACGTCATTCATAAAAACAAGACGGTTAAGATTATCAATCGTCATTCCCTGAAACACCATACAATCCGTTTCGGTGCTGGAAGTTGGATTGAGCAGGGTATAACGCCGGATAAGGGAATTTACACGCGCCATAAGCTCGTTAATGCTAAATGGCTTTGTCAGATAATCGTCTGCCCCCATTCGCAAGCCGGACACTTTATCTTCTTCATCGCTTTTTGCAGTGAGCATAAGAACGGGGACATTGCTTGTCTGCCGTACTTGCTGCAATACTTGAAAGCCGTCTAAATCGGGCATCATAATATCAAGAATGATAAGGGAATAGGTATCTTTGTTTTCCCCCAATATATGCAAGCCCTCTATGCCGCCACCTGCGACAACCGCAGCAAGGTTTTCCTGCTCTACGCATTTTTTCATAAGTGCGCAAAGCTCTTTATCATCATCAATAATCAAAACTTTATTCATGTTTTTTCTTCCTTTCTGCTTTCAACCGGGCATCTGCTGGTTTTTCCGCGTCTTTTGGTATCAGCCACATATACCCAAGTTTTGATACGCCGGGTATGCGGTTCTCGCTACAAAGTATCTGTACCCGTCTTTCTGAAATGCCCCATTTCTCCGCTGCCTGTGGAGCAGACATATATTCCATATATTCTCCCGTCCTTTCCTCAAACTGTATCAGTATATAATTATACGCGGACAGCCGAATAATAGCAAGTGCCTAAATCGTCATGTTTTATAATGGAGGTATAAACATGACGAGGTAATTGTATGCCGATAGTTACTCAAACTGATAAACGCACAGGCATTACATATGCTTATGACACAACTTATTATTGGGACAAGGAAAAGCAACAGTCCCGCTCAAAACGCGTATGTGTGGGAAAGGTTGGCCCTGAGACTGGTGACATTGTCCCAACAAGAGGCAGAGCGAAAAAAGGGTCTGAATCAACAAGTGGAAAGCCTGCAAAAACGGTAAAACATTTACTGGAAGACCTGGGCATCCTTGGGTTTGGCAAAACCAAGTTTGTTATGGGCAGAGGTTTCTATTCTGAAGATAACATTAATGGTTTATACAGAGACCACATCAAGTTTCTTGTAGGAACAAAGCTGTCATTAAAGTTCATCAGGAAGCATCTTGATGAGGTATATGACGATATCCGAATGTTTGTAAATTTTGATGAAAGCATCAACACCTATGGATATACGGTCAGCGCCCAGTGGGAGTATACCCAGTGACGATGAGCAGGCATTCGACAAACGAATTGCCGGCCTTTGCAAAGAACTGTTAGAAGGCAAATATGTTGAAAGTCATAAAAAGGCATATGATCAGTTCTTTGAAGTGAAGACAACCCCCAAGAGGGGACGCCAGGTTTACTATAAAGAAGATGCCATCAAAGAAGCGCGTCGTTACTTTGGCTACTTTGCTTTGATTACCAATGAAAAAATGGATGCCTTTACAGCCTTACATCTATACAGGATGAAAGATGTTGTAGAGAAAGCCTTTGGTAATCTGAAAGAACGACTTAATATGCGGAGGCTTCTGGTGTCATCTGAAAAAGGGCTTGATGGTAAAATCTTTACAGAGTTTGTTGCATTAATTCTGATATCTCATCTTGGCCATAAGATGAAAAAATCAGATTTATATAAAAACTACACTCTGCATCAGTTGCTTGAATTGCAAACGTATCATCACCAACTTTTAATAATGGAATGCGGTTTTTATATGTTTCTTCTGTCAATGGCTCGTGAATACCCGTAACAAGCACTTCCGGGTGTGTTTTCCAAAAATCAATGCAGTTTTCCATTCCGCTCATTCCTTGGTCTGCCGTATGGTTTGTGGCTTGAAGGACAACATTAAATCCTGCCCCGGCTATGGCATCCCCCGCTTCTGTTGGAGTTAAATTTGGGATAACCATGAAAATCAGGCTCATTACCTCCAAATATTGTTTCTTGATTGATTATCTTTATATCTGCTTTTTCCAGAAATGCGCCTATTCCGTCAAATAAAAAGTCATAATTCCGGCTTCCGTCAGACTGTTTTCCGGCTGCCCGGACAAGTATGTAATATCCAGTGTGAATATCTCGTCCACCGTTCCGTCATTTTCTTTACGTTCCACAAGAACTGCGGAGCAATCCTTATACTCATAAAACGAAGCGTACATTTCTTTCCATTCGCTTATAGCCTGCTCCAGAACCTTTTCACTGGGTGCAGTATCTTCTGTCGGCTTTTCGGCTTCTGCATTATTTTCTTCCGGCACACTGTCTTTTTCTGCCACTATACTTTCACTGCCGCTGCCCATAAGTGGTTCTTCCTTTGGCACATTTTCTTTGCCGCACCCGGAAAGTAATATTGCGGATAAAATGCTAATTACCAAAATATTTTTCCATAGTTTCTGTTTTGTGTTTCTCATTTTTAACCTCCATGTAATTGTGATACTAAAACTTACTTTTCTGTTAAAGCTATATGGTTATGAACAAAAATACCTTACGTTCAGCATTCCCACCATGCCTGTTTCAAGATTCAAAACATTTTCAGTCCGCAAGGATATTGTCAACCACAAACTTAATATCTTTTATTTCTCCCTCCATTCCCAGATATTCCGTTTCCTGTTCTGAATTTTCGGGATTCCACTGTACGTCACCTGGATAGCAGAGAATGTAAGTTTTATCGCTGGTAGAAAACAGATAACGGTACTGGACAAAATCATATCCCTTTTCTATGAATTGTTCCGGTGTCATGGATTCCTCATAGCAGACGATATAAAACAGGACACCGCCGTCAAATGCGTCTATCCCCGCACTGACATCTTCTCTGACCTGTGTGTGATAAACAATATAATTCTGACCACTAGCTTCTACAGAATATTTTCCTTTCCAATCATCGGGCAGGATCAGTGTAAGATTGATTTCTTCCAACTTTATCATTTCCTGTTCTACTGGCACTTCAACCACTGTTTCACGGGCAAAGGCAAACGCGCCTGCACTAAAGCTGCAAGCCATAAGCACAAAAGCTGCGGCGGCAGTAAGGAAGCGTCTTATTGTCTGACGGTGATGCAGTTGTCTGTAATTTGGGATATTCTCTGCCTGTTCAACAAGCCGGTCATCAATGTTCCCAATATGTTCGGAAAGCTGTTTTTTGTTCATACTTTAATACCCTCACTTTCTAAATATTTTTTTAACTTGCGGCGCATTTCGTAAAGCATGGATTTTACCTTGCTCTGGCTGAAGCCTGTATATTTACAGATAGTTTCGATTGAATCAAAATACCAGTACCGACGTATAAATACAGCCCGTTTTTCTTCCTCTAACCGCCAGAGGAACTTATCAATCGTACTTTCGATATGCTTTTTTTCGATTTCCGACTCTATGCTGTCTGTCCCGGATACGCAGTCACCTAATTCCTCTAATGAGGTAACAACAGCCGGATTTCTTTTTGCAGCAGAAATATATTCATATTTCTTCAAAGCCAGATTTCTGACAATCCTGCTCAAGAATACGGAAAATCTGTTTGGGTGCTTATCCGGGATTGCGTTCCAGACTGCAAGGTAAGTATCGTTGAGACATTCTTCCCTGTCTTGGTAGTTTGAGAGAATGTTATTTGCGATATGATTACAAAGCCTGCCATATTTTGAAGATGTTTCTGCAATCGCGCTTTCATCTCTTGCCCAGTAAAGACTTACAATCGTCTCGTCATCCATAGTATGTTTTCACCTCCTTGTTATTTTGTGTACTCTCGGAAACTCGAACCCCTTGTTCTATAAGGATTCAGAAATTTCCGAAATCTCATTTTCACCTCTATTTTTTACCTTCATTTTGTAACATTTCCGCTTTTATATAACTTCCTGCTCTCTAAAAATAATTCTTATTTTTTCAAAAAACAG
>CAJTCR010000099.1 GCA_910574915.1 Eubacteriaceae bacterium | reverse complement strand
AAAAACTATCTTGTAGGTGAATCAGGCAAGTCCATAAGCACCTTTCAGTTTTCCGACTGTACCAAAGAATGTATTTATAACTTTAGAGAGTATCTGCTTGCAGATGGCAGCCAGCCATCAACTGTAAATGTAAGAGTCGCGGCTATCCGCGCCTATCTGAACTATGCCTCGGATATGGACATATCCATCCAGTCGGTTGCTCTGGCAGTCAGCCAGATATCACCCTGCAAAACCATAAAAAAGGAGAAGCCTGTTCTGTCCGAGGATGCACTTGCCGCAATACTGTCCGCACCGCCGGATACGAAGTTTGGTATACGGGACCGTGCTATTTTGATTCTCCTCTACGATACAGCTGTAAGAGTCAGTGAGCTGCTCAACATCCGCTTATGTGATGTTGCAATGGAATCAAAATATCCCAATATTTTCATAACAGGCAAAGGCAACAAAGAGAGAACCATACAATTGACAGCTAAGGCGGCTGGACACCTTAAGGAGTATATGCGTGTATATCACAGCAATTCTTCCAAAGAAGCCTACTTATTTTTCACAACGATAAAAGATGTAGCAGACAGGATGTCCGTTGGAAATGTCCAGAGGATTATAAAAAAATATGCAGCCCTGGTAAGCGAGGCAGGGATCAGCATTCCAGATTCAGTCCATTGCCACATGTTCCGGCGGACCAGGGCCACAAATCTTTACCAGGATGGGATTGCCATTGAACTTGTCTCTACAGTGTTAGGACATGCCAGGACTGATACAACCAAAAACTACTATGCAAAGCAGTCTGTTGAACAGCTTCGGGGAGCAATGGAATCTGTTCCAACACCCATACCTGATGAAGCGGCAATGTGGGAGGGCAGTGAAGATGAAATGGCAAGGATTTGTGGATTGCGCTAACGAATAATGCTCATCTTTTAGTAGTAAAGTGCCTTATTTCTCAGCATTCTTTAAAATGATTAACATTTTGGAATGCTGAGTATAAGGCTTCAAATGGATACATTAACATTTCAGGCGGAAAGCGTCGCCTATACCGTCTGCCAATATTACGGGCTTGACACGTCGGACTACTCTTTCGGCTACGTCGCCGGGTGGAGCAGCGGGCGGGAACTCTCCGAATTGAAAAGCTCCCTTGAAACGATACGCAGCGCAGCCGCCGAGATTATCAATTCCATAGACGGGAACTTAGCGGAGCTGCAAAAGGCACAGGACAAGGAGCAGACCGCCGGACAGGAGCAGCCCACCAGAGAGGGACAGGAAGCCGCGCCGCAGCCGGAAGCCCCGGCAAAGGCAGATACAGCCGGGAAAGAGAAGCCGGAAGCAGCCCCCAAAGAAGCCTTTACCCCGGAAACGATTTACAGAGTGCGCCGGAACCCTTACAGCGACAGCCGGGAAAACAGCTACCTCTTGCAAGCCTATGTGACACAGGAGAACGGGCGGGCGAAAATGGGCGACGTGCTTTATACGGGAACGCCGGAGAAATGCCGCGAGCTTATGGGGCAGCTCAAAAGCGGCGAGCTGACCGAGGGCGACGTAAAGCAGCTTTACGCAAAGGCACAGGAAACGGCGCAGACCGCCGGACAGGACAAGGACACCTTTTCCATTTACCAGATAAAGGGCGGGGACGAAACAAGGGACTTCCGCTTTGAGCCTTACGACCGCCTGCAGGCGGCGGGGAATGTGGTTGACAGGGCGAACTATGAGCTTGTCTATTCCGCGCCCCTTGCGCCGGAAACTTCCCTTGAAGATATTTACACCCGCTTCAATATCGACCACCCCAAAGACTTTAAGGGACACAGCCTTTCCGTTTCCGACGTGGTAGTGCTTCATCAGAACGGACAGGACGCGGCGCATTTCGTTGACAGCGTAGGCTTCCGGCAAGTGCCGGAGTTTTTACAGGAGCAGAAACAGCTTACCCCGGACGAACTGGAAACGGGCGAAACCGTCAAGACACCGAGGGGGACTTTCCATGTGACCGCTATGAGCCGGGAGCAGATAGAAGCCGCCGGATATGGCTTTCACCACCAGTCGGACGACGGAAAGTATCTGATTATGGGGAACGGGACGCGGGCGTTTGCCGTTGCCGCAGAGCAGCCGGAAAAGGAAAACCCCTTGAAGCATATCGAGGACACCGTAGAGCAGAACGACAACAGCTTTGACGGTATCATCAACAACACCCCTACCGTTGACGAACTGGAAGCAAAGGTCAAGGCGGGAGAAACAATTTCCCTTGTTGACCTGGCTAACGCGGTCAAAGCCGACAAAGAGCGCGGCAAGGAAGCGAAGCCGGAAAAGAAGCCCTCTATCCGGGCGCAGCTTAGGGCTGACAAGGAAAAGGCGCAGAAGAAAAACGCAAAGCAAAAATCACAGGATTTGGAAAGGAGCTGACCCATGCCAAAACAGAGTAAATTTGAGAACATGGATTTGTTCGCTTCCCTCAATGCGGTTATGAAGCAGAACACAGGCTTTTACCAGAGCGATTTAGAGATTGACAAGGAGATTATCGCAAAGGCGGCGGCAAGCCCCCGCAAGGAGGACAAGACCCTTTTGTGGTTCTGCCGCCCGTCCGGGACGCATTGCTTCCGGGAGCGCGACGTTTTCCTCAAAGACACCGCGCCCCACAACACATGGCGTTTCTACATGGAGCAGACGAGCGACCGCGTCCTTGCCTATGCAATCGAGCTGACGGCAACGGAGCGCGGGAAAATCAAGGGCAACCTGTACGAACTGGACTACGCTAAACATTATGAGCGCGTCAAGGAAAAGGAGCTGCCCGCCGATACGGTGAAGCTGATTTATGAGCATGGGGAACAGATACAGGAAGCCGGGAGATATTTTGACGGAACCCCAGACCCGCAGCTTGGGAAGTTTGAACGCTTTGAAGCCGTACCCAACGACCCGGACGCGCTGCAATCGCTCTTACAGGAAGAACGGCGCAGCCGGGAGCAGCTTCCACAGGGGGATTTCAAGGCGCATATCGCCGCATTGCGGGACGGGCTGATTGAAACGGAAGCGCGGCGCATTGTACGGGAAATGAAGCGGCACGACACGCCAAACAGCCCCAACAAGACCCATTTCATGGTGGAGCTTTCCCCGGCGTTCATGCAGCTTGCAGCCACAAAGGACACTGACCGCCTTTTCTCTATGCTGCCCTACAAGACCATTTCCTTTTCCAAAATCGAGGGCAGACATGGGACGTATGCGCTGATTGGCAAGGGGGGGGAGAACCGGGACAGGGAGATAAGGAAGCCCCGCCCCTCTGTCCGGGCGCAGCTTAAAACAGACAAGGCAAAGACCGCCCCGAAAAAGGCGGCGGCAAAAACAAAAAATCACGATATGGAGGTATGAGCATGATTAGACTGACTGTTGAAGAAACAAACCTTTTGAGCATTTACAACGAGGGCGGCAAGCGGGCTTTGATTGAGAATGTCAACGCCGCGCTGCCCTACATGGACGCGGATATGCGGGAGCTTGCAAAGCGCACCCTTTCCAAAGTGGACGCTTTGACCGAAGCGGAATTTGCGGAGCTTCCCATTTACGCCGCTGATGAAGTATGAACGGGGTTAAGCGGCTGACGCCGCCCCAGAGCCGGAAAGTCAACGCCCTTGTGCGCCGGACGTGCTGCAACTATGATAACGGGAACTGTATCTTACTGGACGACGGGGACGAGTGCGTATGTCCGCAGCTCATTTCCTATTCGCTTCTCTGCAAGTGGTTCCGGGTTGCGGTGCTTCCCGCCGACAGGCTGCTCTATGCGGAGCTTTACCAGACAGGGGACAAGAAGAAGTGTACCGAGTGCGGCGCGTTCTTTGCGTCAACCTCTAACAGTGTCAAATACTGCCCCGTCTGCCGGAAGCGTATCACCCGCCGACAAGCCGCCGAGCGCATGAGGAAAAGACGCGCCCCTGTTACGCAGTAGGCATATAAACTCCCTTGATTTACAGGGCTTTCCGGGCGGGAAAATCAGACAGGCGATACTTTATACCTCTACCCCCGAAAATGGCGTTCTACTGCGTAACATTCACGAAAACAGCACCCAAAAAAGACAGGGCGCGGAAGTCATATACTGGCTTTCCGCGCCCTGTTCTTTTTTTGCCTACTGGAAATTTCCCTTTTCCATTTCTGCAAGCGGGAACTGCGGGAGGGCTTCTATCAGCTTTTTTGTGATGGACTGGCGCATATCTTCGTTGATTTCCTGTTTCGTGCTTCCGTCCGGCTGTCTGACCGCTACCGTCGATAGCCTGTCTATTTCGTCCTTGTAGCACTCTACGACTTTCTCCACCGCCCATTTCTCCCCGGCAACGGCGGCGCGTATGGTTTCATATTCCGGCATTTTCTGGTTTTCCATGCTCAACGCTCCTGTCTGTATTCTGATAGCCCTATCATAGCACAGCGGCGGGGATTTTGCTATCCTTATCCGCGCTCTGTTCCCTTTTCCCGTTCCGGCTGCCTGTCTGCCTGTAAAATGCTGTCAATGTTCTGCTTGATAATATCGTATTCCCGGACTTTCTTTTTCAACTTCCCATAATCGGCGTAAAGGGCTTCTTTCTGCGCTTGGAGGGCTTCATATTCCGATTGCAGCGCGGCAAGGTTCGGGAGCTTCGCAATGCCCGCAGCTTTCAGCGACCTTGCGGCGGCTTCATGTAGGATAATCGCCTGTTCCTGTCCGGCGCGGTACTTCTCCCTGTTCCTTGCCTTGCGGTATGCGTCATAGACGGGCTTTGTCTTTTGGTAGGTGGAAACATTCTTGATAAGCACCGCCATGTCCGCAAGCCGCTTTTCCGCGTCCTTCAATGTGTCTGCCGCCTGTCCGCTTTCCGCTGCCATTTCCTCAATCCGGCTGACTAAATCCGCGTACTGTTCAATCTTGTGTTCCGTCAAGAAATTCATGGTCTTTGCTGCCTGTTTCAGATTGTGGATTTTCGCCCACTGTTCGTAGCCCTTACTCTGCGCCGCCCTGATACTGTTCTCAATGTCGATAAGCAGCGAAACGCCGCGCTGCTCTCTGGGGGCTTTCGCCGCCTTTGCCCGTCTGCCCGCTATCCGTTCCCTTATGGCTTCCTCTGTATAGTCTGCGCCGAGGGTTTTTAGGCGGGTGAAGCGTTCCTGTCCGGGGGCGCGGCATGAAACATATTTCCCCGGCTTTATCTCATAGCCCGCCGCCTGTAACCGCGTTAGCAATTCCTCAAAACTGGAAACTTGGGGGATAAGCGCGTCAACGGCAATCTTTAGCTTGCCTTTCCAACTTGTACCCGTCTTTTCTGCCTGGTACTCCGCATAGCTCTTTCCCTTGCTGCCCTTGCCGGGGACGACGACGGACAAGCCATTTTCCCGGCACAGCTTGTCGCTCATGTTCCGTATGCCGTAATAGCTCCTTTTGTTGGAATTGTATTTGTGATGGTCTACAAAATTCACCGCGCAAAAAATGACGTGGTTATGGATATGCCCCTTGTCAATGTGCGTCGTCACAACATATTCATGCTGCCCCTTTGTCACCGCGTCGGCAAGCTGCTTCCCGATTTCGTGGGCTTTCTCATAGTCCACTTCCCCCGGCGCAAAGGACTGTATCAAGTGAAAGGCTAAATTGCTGCCCTTATCCAGTGCTTGCGAGAGGGTATAGCCGAACTCAATGTCTGCCGTTTCATAGGAGCAGCCGAAAGAGGATATGAGCATTTTCCCGTCCGTCTTGTCCGGGTTTTCGATATAGTCAAGGGCTTTGCTTAGGGTGCTTTTAACAGGCTTAATCTTTGTAACCGCCATATCTCCGCAAGCACCCCCTTTATTTCCTCTATGTCCTCTTGGTATGCGTTCCCCGCCGCGTTCACGCGGCGGGCTATCTGGTTGACGTTGACACCGATTTTCTGTATCTCTGCGGTCATTGCCTTTATATCGGCGTGGTCTATCTGAATGATATACCCGTCAATGGCAATCTTCCGCAGATACGCCGCCATGTTCCGGGTGGGTACGAGCTTCATTTTTTCCAGTATTAAATCCCGTTCCGCTTCCGTCACTCTGAATTTGATTTGCACCGTCCTTTTCCGTCCGTCCATTGCTTCGCTCCTTTCCTTTCCGTTCCGAGGGTTTGGGACACTTCCCAACAAGCCATTTTCAACCGACGCGCCGCAGCGCGGGAGGGCGAAAATACGGAAGTGGGTACCCGCTTCCTATGCTTGCTACGAATGTTTTTCCTCACTTCCTACTATTCCGCAAAACGCTTTTTTGCCAACTTAGGGCAAAAGAAAAACGCCGCAATCTACGACGTTTCATAAAATCCTATGTACGCAGAAACGAGGGAAAGCTATTCCCCCGCTTCGTTGTTGGCTTCCTCTATTCCTTTGGCGGTGGCAGACAGGATTTTCAAATCCTTTTCGCTCATGTCGTCAAGCATGGTGTCAAGCTGTCGGCGGCGCGTAGACTTCTTCTGCTCCCGTTCCGGGAAAAAGAACTGGTCTACTGATACGTCAAGCAGCGTGACAAGCTCATACAAAATCTGTAAACTTGGGTGCTGCCCGCTGTTCTCAATGGACGCGATATACCGGGGCGCAATGTTCAGCGTGTCCGCTAACTGGTTGCGCGATATTCCCTTTGCCTTTCTTGCTGCTTTAATGGCTTGTCCGAAAGCTTTAAAATCAAATTTTTCTTTGCTTTGCTTCATAATCATTTCACCCATCTACATTTTACTGTTCATTTTCCTTTCGAGATATGATTACACATAGCATATTATTGACAGAAATAGAGCATAAATTCACAGTCTGTTTATTGATATTATTCGTAAGTCCGTATATAATATATTATGAGAAAGGATGTGAAAAAATGTTAGAGTATATTTCTGTTTCTGAAGCAGCAAAAAAGTGGGGCATTTCAGAAAGACGAGTACAAAAGCTATGTGAAGATAGTCGCATACCGGGAGTTGCCAAATTCAGTTATATATGGTTAATACCCAAAGACGCAAAAAAACCGAATGATAGACGACTTAAAGAAAATAACAAGTAAAATTGGAAAAAAGATGAGTTTATACCCCATAGCAAGCGGAAATTGCGGAATTGCCATATCAATTTGATAGAATGCAATCGCAGAAAAATACATAATAAACACATGGAGGATGTCAAATGACTACAGGAGAAAAAATACAAAAACTTCGTAAATCAAATAGTATGTCACAGGAGCAGTTGGCAGAAAAAATTGGAGTATCAAGACAGGCGATATCAAGATGGGAATTAGATGTATCAAAACCTGATACCGAAAATATTATGCAACTTGGAAAAATTTTAAATGTATCAACGGACTATCTTCTCAATGATAAGGTTGAACGCGAAACGGACATTCCTATTGTTCAAGAAACAAGTCGCAAATTGAAGAAACGGCACACAATAGCTATCATGTTAATGTTTGCAGTATTTATTGCAGTGGTAGTTGTTACCATAATTACAAAAACACTTCATTTTGCTATGGCTATATTTACTATTGCGTTCTTTGTATTGATTGGCTATTTGCTTTATTTATCAATACGCTTTTTAAGAAGTTTTTTCCGTTAGAAAGGGAAAAAATGTTCATAGGTTTAAATGTAGGAACACAATATCTTGTTCAAAAGGTAATACATTTTGTTATGCAGCTATTTGTATTTTTAGCTATCCCGTTTATATGTTATCTTTTAACAAAAAAGAAAAACCATGGAGGATTTCTAAAGTATATTGGACTAACTAAAGCATCGGAGAAATCATATAGTTCAGCTCTTGGAATTACTGGAATTGCTTATCTTTTTACAATCTGCTATTTTATTGTTCTAAAATTTAATGGTGGAATGGTAATAAGTCCATTACAGCAAGCATACGAAATCAGTTCTCCTATTACCTTTGCTTTTACTTCTTTACTGTTCGGATTAAATGCAGGTGTTTGTGAAGAAATTCTCTTTCGAGGGTTTATTGGAAAAAGGTTAATTCAAACTCTTGGATTTAAGTGGGGAAACCTAATTCAAGCAATTATCTTTGTCTTTCCTCACTTTACTACATTTGGGATAACACCAACATTTGAAGTAATTGTTGGCGTAATAAATGCTGGTGTTATGGGATGGACATTTGGATATATCATGCACAAAAAATCAAAGGGTAGTATTTTGCCGTCTATTGTAGTACACACATTGGTAGACATTATTGCTATCCCCATAAGTTTATTTTTATTATAATTGTCCTTTATGCAGCCTTCACAACGGTAATAAAAAAAACCGTTGTTTGGCGGCAAAGTTTTATGCGCCTAACAGAATATAAGCGACCTAACGGCGGTTTTGAAATAACAATCAAAGCCGCTGTTTTCTTTTTCAAAAATGAGAATATGGAGGGTGTGTTAAAGTTACACTTTTTCGAGGATATGGCGGTATCAAGGAGGTATCGCCATGTTCTTTTTTGTGTACCACTCCCCACCTAATAATTTCTGTTCATTAAAAAAAGCCTATGCCAAACAACGGGGTATTCCGGCTATATAGATGAACTCACTAATCATCTACATACCGTTGTTATTTCTTGTGTGTCTGTCTGCATTTTGCAGACGGGCGCATTTTCTTTTCCTCAAAAGTTTTTTCAAAAAATCTTCAAACCATTTGGCATAGTTTCGCCGAGTGGAACAGAGGGTTACGAAAGGGGAAGTCATCACCCGCTTTCGCGGTTGCGAAAGGAGGTGAAACCATGAATGAGCCTATTCGTACCCAGTGGCAAACCCGTTGTGCTTTTAACGGTTACTGCAAGCGAGCTTTACAAAATGAAATGCTTGTAGCCAATAGGGACATAAAGCGTCGGCAGCGGCGTGAAGTCACTTTCTCTGACTTGACACCACAGGAGGAACAGCAGCTTTGTACTTACGACCAGTATTTTGTAAATGTCGAAGCTGAAAAATCTTTTGTTGTGGCAGGAAAGGAAATTACTGCAAAGCTGCTTGCCGAAGCCCTGCACTCCCTGCCGGACGAAAAGCGCGAAGCCGTCCTACTGTACTACTTCTTTGATATGAGTGATGTGGAAATTGCAAAGCTCCACAACATTCCGAGAAGTACCGTACAGTACAGGAGGACAAGCTCTTTTGAACTGTTAAAACGCTATTTGGAGGAGCGAGCCTATGACGAAACCAACTGGTAACACCGAACAAGATGAACGCGGCTTACTGCCTTACCCGGTAATTGTAGCCGCAACAAAGGGTGACCCGGAAGCCATGAAGATTGTCGTGCAGCATTATGAAAGCTACATATCGTATCTGTCTATGCGGAAATTCTACGACGAGCGCGGCAATACCTATTATGGCATAGACGAGGACATACGCGACCGCTTGCGTTCACATCTTATGCGGGCTGTTCTGCAATTTAGAGTCTAAGAGGATATACGGGCAGCGTCCCCCTTTCCGCTGCCCGTAATTCTCAATTTTTAGTACCTTGACAAAGAAAACGGCGCAAGATAACGGCGGCGCAGCATAGGGCAAATCGGATACGTTCCTTTTGCGCCGAGCCATACGGCGGGTGCGCCATGACGCTATCCGGGTGAGGTTATCCCCACCCGGACAGCCGAGCGACCAACACCGCGCCGGAAAGCAAGTGTAGCGGCTTGCGGGCGACGACACGCAGAATATACAATGATACTTCCTTACAGCCACAGTCCGAGCGTTAAGAGCGTCGCAGGCAATGGGTAGGGCTGCATGAGAACCATGCCGGGGTGAAATTCCCATGAGGTTATGCTAATAACCGTCCGATTAAAGCCTTTGTTTTCTTGAATAGTGGACTTGCTGCTATTCATAGACTGTATTATATGTTTGCGAAAGAAAGGGGGATTTTCTTTGACGCAAAACCAAACGCCCGTTACCACAACGGAGCATAAAATAGGAAAAGTTACTTACCTTGTATGTTCGTCTGCAAGTGAACGCGCAACGGACACACTGGATAAAAAGATAAAGAAGCTCATTCGCAAAGACATGGAGCTGAACCCCGCAAACGCCCGGAAATAGGGCGTTTCTTCACATTTTATACATGACACAGGCAGCGGTATGTGGTATAATATAGACAGTACAAATACCATGCTTGTCTGTCGTCGGAAAGGAGGACAAAATGTTACAGACAGACAAGATTACCGCTTTATATTGCAGATTGAGCCAGGAAGATATGCAAGCCGGAGAAAGCGAAAGCATACAGAACCAAAAACTGATTTTACAAAAGTACGCTGACGAACACCACTTTTTCAACACGCGCTTTTTCGTAGACGACGGATTTTCCGGCGTGAGCTTTGAGCGTGAGGGGCTTCAAGCCATGCTGCATGAGGTTGAAGCCGGGAACGTGGCAACCGTCATAACAAAAGACCTCTCCCGTCTGGGACGTAATTATCTGAAAACCGGGGAGCTGATAGAGATTGTTTTTCCCGAATATGAAGTGCGCTACATTGCCATTAACGACGGTGTAGACACAGCAAGGGAAGATAACGAGTTTACCCCTCTGCGGAACTGGTTCAACGAGTTTTACGCCCACGACACCTCAAAGAAAATCCGGGCAGTAAAACAGGCAAAGGCGCAGAAAGGCGAGCGCGTCAACGGCGAAGCCCCTTACGGCTACCTTATCGACCCGGATAACCGCAATCATCTGATACCCGACCCGGAAACGGCGCACGTCGTAAAACAGATTTTTGCAATGTATGTACGGGGCGACCGTATGTGTGAAATCCAGAACTGGCTGCGGGACCACGGTAAACGCAAGCTTTTATGTATTCCCAAGTTTCAAATTTTCTGTTATATTGAATTTAGTCAAAGACAATCTTTACACATTCGTGTATAATTATTTCCAAACTCTGAAAGG
>CAJTCR010000098.1 GCA_910574915.1 Eubacteriaceae bacterium | reverse complement strand
GAAAGAGGCGATTTATGATTTAGGGGTTCTGAGTGGAATAAAAGGTGCTCCGAGCGATGGTATGCCCGGAGCACGTTCTATTTGTCAGGGCTTAGAGGTTCTTTGCTCATTACTTGCTTATCGAAAATATATGTTATAATTGTGGGTCAAGTTAAGAGCTCTGCTGAGGGCTTAATCGATGTTCAGTTATGAAACAGGGGATAACGGTTCAGGAGCGGTTAAAGGATTTAAGGACGGAACGGCATTTAAAATTAGAGGAACTGGCGGCTACAAAGATTTCCAAATCAGCCTTGGGAAGCTATGAGAATGACGAACTCAAGGAAATCAGCCACAAAAACCTTGTGGAGCTGACAAAATTTTACAGTGTGTCAACGGATTACCTGCTCTGACTGACAGAGAACCGGAACCATCCGGGCATGGAACTTACGGAGCTGCATTTGAGTGACGGTATGGTGGAGCTGTTGAAAAGCGGGCGTATCAATAACCGGCTGCTGTGTGAGATTGCCACACATGAGGATTTTGTTACCCTGATGACGGACACGGAGATTTATGTGGATGGTGTGGCAACCTCCCACTTCCAAAACTTCAATAGCCTTCTGGAAGTCCTGCGGGGACAAGTCCTTTCTCAATATCAGCCAGTAGAGGAAGATACCGCTTTAAAGGCGTTGGAAGCTATGCAGGTACAGGAAGAAGATTATTTTTGTCAGGTCACGCACCGGGCTTGGGACACTATCCTCCATGCCATAAGGGAAGCGCACAAGGACGATACGGACAGTGCGCCGGACGGCTCCAATGCCATGAAACTAATCAAGGACGCAAAGAAGGCATTGGCTGTGCCGGGTTCCTATCTGGATGTGTTCGCTGCCCTTATGTGTACGCAGCTTCAAATCCGATATGATAAGCTGTTGGAGCAGGAGCACATGGTTTTGAAGAATGTTATGAAGAAAACTCCGGCATATAAGGATTCACCGTTGAGTAGGATGAAACGGAGATAAAGAAATGCCGTTGCTTGGGCTTTTATCCATGCAACGGCATTTTGAGAGGTTCCATATTCACTTTTCTTTGTCTTTTATTCTATAAATCTCGTTTACAGCCATACGCCCCAATCGCCATAATGATATGTACCGCTGCCATGATGAAGCTTCCCGTCTGCCTTTAACTGACGGAACGCATTTGCCATGCGGATTAGTATTTCCGGCTGTATATCCAGCGAATGGTGTGCAGGGAATACCCTTTTTACAGGCAGTGCCGCAACTTTTTCCAGTGAAGCAAGATAGGCTTCCGGGTCAGTGGAAGGGTAATAGGCAAACAAGGTATCTTTATAGACCAAATCGCCAGTAAACAAATATCCTTTGTCTTTTTCCCAAAAACATAAATGTCCGGGAGAGTGTCCAGGCGTATGCAGCACTTCAATTTCCCTGCCGCCAATATCGATTACATCATAGTCATTTAATACTTTTGTTGGTATACCTTGAAAGAATACATAATCGTCAACATGAAAACCGTCAGGCAAATCACAACGGTCAACCACCATTTCCTTAACAGTTTCGATTGTCAGGGGGAATTTCCCGTTCAGCCAGTCCAATTCTTCTGCGTGTGCGTAAAATTCCGAGAAATATTTATGCCCGCCGATATGGTCCCAGTGAATGTGCGTGGCAACCGCCGCAATCGGTTTATCCGTAAGTTTACGGACTTCATCATATATATTGGAAATCCCCAGTCCTGTGTCAATAAGCAGGCTTTTCTCTTTTCCATTCAACAGATAACAGTGGGTTTCTTCCCAATGCCGGTATTCACTTATGATTATGGTTCATTATCAATCTTATCTATTGTAAACCAGTTATCCATTATCTCCAATCCCTTCCCATTAAGATTGATGTGCCTGCATATATTCCGCTTTCACTTTATCAATCGTTTTACCGCCAATTCCAAAGTTTTTATCCGGCAGTTCTTTAATCGTAGTCACAAAAAATTCCTGCGGCACATTCATAATTTCAGAAGATACTTCTGTCAATCTTTTTATCAGCAGTTCCTTTTGCTTATCAGATAAAGTGCCGCTTTCAACTGTAATGTATGGCATTTTGCCCCTCCTTCAACTTTTCATTCATTGTTTATTCAGCCCTACCAAATGGGCAGTTATAGTTTTAAGCTATATTGCAAAAGATTATAACTGTGTCCATCTTTTCTGTCTGTTTTAGGTATTGAAGAAATCACTGTAAAACCTAATGACTTTGCTAACCGATTGGAAGCCCTGTTTTCTTCTCTTGTTGAATAAATAAACTCTTTTGCACGAAATTCTTCTTTGCAGTATAGTATCAAGCCTTGAAGAATCTGCTTGCCAAACCCTTTTCCCACGTAATCCGGTCCCAGACATATCCCTGCTTCCTGATAGATGTAAGGTTCGATTTTTTCTACACCAGCAAACCCAATCGCCTTACCGGTTGCTTTTTCATAAACCAGATAGGTATCATGCTCTTTCTGAAATGCAATGGTTTTCATGATTCTTATTTTGGCGTTTTCTTCGCTTGTAGTAATATTCCATTCCATGTATTTTGCACTTTCTGGCTGTGACCAGACATTACAATACATTTCCTTCCAATCTGAAAGCTTTGCCTTATCAAGAATCAGGCTCTCCGTTTCAATCATTTTAAAATGTTCCTCCAGCACTGGTTGACTTGTTGCCGTTTCTATTATACTGCAAAAGCGGCCTTTGTCTATATTTATTTTTCATGCTCTGCTGATAGTTCGTTTTTAGTAATAATAAGCTGCCCCTGCTGGCATTTCACGGTTATTTTGTCCCCTGCGGAGAATCCGGCCTGTTCCAGCCAATTCCCCTGTAATAGAATCTGTGGCGGTGATTTTTTAAAAGCCCCACGTCCATTATAAACAGTCAGTTTGCGGTCGTCCATCCGTCCTCCTTCCCCGCTGCCTGTCGGCATACGATTTCAAATACATTCCCGTCCTCTGTCCTGACAGTGAGCAGGCTGTTCCGCTCGTCTGCATTTAGGTCAGCAATCCCCATCCTCTCGCTGTCATTCAGTAAATCGAAAAGCCTGTCCCTAAAATAGTTCAGTTCCACTCTGTTGTTCCCCTTTCATAATTTATAGTCTATTGGCTAATATTATATAGCCTTTTAGAATCTATTGCAATCCCTATGCGTGATGTAGTCTAAAAGTGAATAAAATAAATGCTAATAGCTTATGAAATGGGTGGGCATTATGGAAGGAAAAGGATTAGGCAGACGTATCAACATGGTGAGGAAAGACCGGGGATTCACGGCGGACAGGCTCTCGGAACTGTGCAATATCAACGCAACTTACCTCCGGCAGATTGAGGGCGGGACAAAGGTTCCCAGCCTGCCCGTATTTATCAATATCTGCAACGCACTGAAAATCTCCCCTGATTATCTGCTGCGGGATGCGCTGGAAGATAATGAGGTCAGCAAGATACGGGAGCTGGCAGAACTGTGGGAAAGCACATCGCCCAGCCAGCAGGAAATCGCCGTTGCCATGATTCGGGCAGTATTGGAACACAAAGAAGGTTAGAAAGGCCAGCCGGGTAGTCGGCTGGCCTTTCCACATCCAATCAAATATAAATCAACTCGCTGTTTATGATTTCCTCCGCCCGGTTGCGGATATTGTTCATCCGGCCTACCCATTCAAGCTGGTTTTGGGCTTTCAGTTCCTCGGTCACTCCCTCGGCGGCTTTCATCTGCTCCATGATTAAGTCAAGCCGTTCCTCCGCCTGCTCGTTCAGGTCGGCAAGGTACGTCCACAATTTTCCGGTCAGGATAAGGGAGCTGTACCGTGCCGGATGTTCCTGTTTGAGATATTCCCGGTGCAGCCGCCCATAGCGTCCGATGGGGCGGCTTTCCTCCGGCAGCTTCAAGTCCGGGATGTAGTAGTCGCCTACAAGGATATAATCAATGCCGTTCTCTGTGATTCTTTCTTTCAGTTTTTCCATTGTCGTTCCCTCCTGTGGTGGAAGGCTCGTCACTGGCCAGCTCAATCACGTCCATAATGCCACAATCCAGCGTTTCGCAAATACGGGCAAGTGTGTCCATGCTGATATGTTTCCCTTCTTTTCCCATGTTGGCTATCATATTTGTGGTCAGGCCAGCGGCAAGCCTTAAATCCTCTTTCCTCATGTTTCGCTCTATCAGTGTGTGCCAGAGCGGTTTGTAACTGATGTGCATTTTTCTCCCTGCCTTTCTGCCCCGGATGGGCGTTTGTACCCATTATATCAGGATTCTTGCTAATTCACAAATATTTCTTGACGGTATCGCCGGTTCCGTCTGGATTGTACTTTTCCTTTCCTCTTTTGATTACCTCTAATTAGCCATGACCTGCTTCATGCCTTGGCTTTTGCTCATGTGAGATAAAGAAGTAAAAGAAGTGTAAAAAATTTTGCCGTTCCCTGTCCGGCTGACTGCCGGACGGGTCGGGCTTTAGTCGGGCAATTCTACCTTGCCGACAAAAGAGTAATAGATTTCGATTTCCTGTCTGCGGAGCTTCCCCCATATGCACTAACTTTACTGCAAATTCATGAAATTCATGGTATACTCAAAAAGGGTGAATTTTTATGGATACAAATGATTTAGTAAAATTACTGCCGCCAGGCTATGAACAGGCGTGCTTTGATAAAAAAGCGATCACAAGAAAACGGACCATTAAAAATCCTTTGGATTTATTGCGGCTGATCTTATTTTATCTTTCCGGTAATAAGTCTTTGATTGATGTAACACATTTCGCTTTGTTAAGCGGCATTGGCAAAATCAGTGATGTTGCTTTTATGAAAAAGTTCATACAGTGCGGGGACTGGATCAAATGGCTGACGCAAAACATCCTTCCAAATCCTATCATGCACTATAAAAAGCCTGGCTGGCTTGAATCTTATCAGGTGCTTGCAGTGGATGCCTCTGATCTTGTGGAGAAAGGCGCGGTAAAACGACTATGGCATTTGCATTATGCTGTGGATTTATTTTCCCTGACCTGCAGCCAGTTCAAAATAACGGAACAATCTACAGGGGAAAGCCTTAAAAATTTTACGTTCAGCAAAGGCTGCCTGGTGATAGCAGACCGCGCGTATGGCACAATAAAAAGCATAGGACACTGCCTGGATGCAGGAGCTGATTTTATTCTGCGGATCAAGAATAAGGCATTTAACATGTATGATAGAAGCGGACAGAAAATCATATTGGCTGACTGGCTTTTGACAGTCGGTGAAAAAGCTGCTGAATGCACGGTATATATAAATGGGAGTGATAAAAAACGAACTGCTTTAAGGCTCTGTGCCATAAAGAAAACAAAAGAAGAAATACGGGCAGAAGAAATACGGTTAAAGAAATTGGAAAGTAAAAAACCAAAAACCTATAGTGAAGAAACAAAATTTACTCACCGGTATATGTTTGTGATTACCTCTCTTCCAGCAGAAATTTCTGCGGAGGAAATCCTTGCATGCTACCGTTTACGCTGGCAGGTCGAGCTTGTGTTCAAAAGATTGAAATCGCTGCTGCAGTTAGGAAACATCCCAACCAAAACAAAAGAATCCGGGGAAGTTTGGATCAGCGGGAAAATCCTGCTGTCGCTTCTTACAGAAAAATATCTTGGGGATATTGATTTTTCCCCCACTTGGAACATCAGAAGAAAACCGGAGTATATGGAGGGAGACAAAACTGACGTCATTTATAATTTTTATGACGATACTGCCCAATCAGGCGGCAATGTCCGTTGATATTCTGGAATTGATACAAATGTCATTTATTGAAAAACGAAAAAATCCAAGACAGCAGCTTATTCGGTTTTTGTTAAGTTAGTGCATATGGTGGCAACCCCAACAAGATTCCCATAGGACAAAATGAGCGATTAGCGAAATTTGGTACTGTGGTAGAATCTTGCTCTAAGAAACTGCCGGACTGCCGTTCACTTCCTACTGCCACTTTTTGGGGAAATCGCAACCAACTTTTTCATAAAAATCTGCCGGATTACCCTCACTTGCTACTGCCACTTTTTCGGGAAATCTATAACCAGCTTTTTCATAAAAGGCGGCGGGCGGCGTTCTCCCCTTACTCCCTACAACACCGCAAAAAGCAAAAATGACGGACTTTCCGGCAAGAACTTTTCCGGCGGCTCGGTCTTTCCCGACAATAAGGCGTTTCGGAAGCTGTGTTTTGCCCGCTGTCTGAAAAAAACGGCAGTGTTTTTGGCTTCACTGTCTAATACGGAACATTTGGAAATTTGCCAAAAATGGGCGCAAAAAAAGCAGCAAATCTTTTTCGGATTTACTGCTTCATGTACCGCTGTGGGGTAATGACTATTCAGTTGTAAAATAAAAGAGGGCGGTAGCACTTTGGGCTATCGTCCTCTTGGCTGCTTATCAGCAAAGCTGGGCGGGCTGTCAACGGTGGGCGAAGCCCATTTACTTGCCGTTGACTGGCTCGGCTGGATTTGCTATTTTCCAATCATTAAAACTCAAAAATGACTTTTCCTGCTTTTTTCAAGGAATAACGATAAAGCACATATTGATAAATACATACTGCCAAACAGGTTAGCACATTGACCGCTATCATCGGATATTCATTTAGAGTAATTGTTCCGTCATTTTGCCATAAAGTTAATGTATAATAGACAAACATCAATACAACGGCTACGATTGTTGGAAGCACATATACTTTCTTCACTTGTTCTTTTAATACTCGATTTAAATATGTTCTATCGGCTCCAAGCTTTTTAACATCCATTAAGACGCTCTTGCTTTTTATAGCTACGGTAATACTTCTTGTATAACCAATGACTCCGGCTGAAACAAGACAAACAATCGCCACAAAAATAAAAATCAAAAGCAATGTTGCATAGGATTGCACAAAACTCTTTTCTTGGATTGGAACAAAGACAGGTGCATATTTCCAGTCTATCTCCATTCCCAAACGCTCCGGTTCAATTTCCACCGGTTCTGAATAGCTGTATTCGCTGTCAGTTGCTTCTCTATATTCATCATAAGCCGACATCTTTTTCATGCTGTCTGAAACAGAATTACAATACCTTGCATACAAGTCTTTTGAAAAACCGTAAGTATCTCCAGTATCACTTAAATCAAACAGAATGTGCGTCATGTGCATTTCATCAGATAGCCCTTTTTCCAGCTCGGCATAGTCCTCGTCATTCAAGATATAATTTGCATTTCCGTCCTGTCCATAGTGGTAAAAAAAGCTGCTATATTCTACGGTTCCAGCATAAGATAATGGCTTTTGCAAACCGCTGTCCGGGTTTTGTACTAAATCCAAATCGTCCGGCAAAAACCAATAGTTTTCATTATTTCCCTCACGACTGATATATTGATACATTCCCGGTTGTACATTGACTGCAATGCCTGTCACTCTTTCAAATTCGTCTGCACTGATAAAGTTTTTGATATAGTCCTGTTTTCTATATTCCTCAATCAGTTTTCCGCTCTTGTCATAATTTTCTCGACTAACTCCACTTCCTAAAAGACGCAAAAATTCTGCTTCACGATAATTGTCAATTCCTACTTGATAATCCTCTGCCAATTTCTCCACTTGCTCTTGCGTCAATTTCTCTGCATCGCCCAGATAACGGTAAGAAATATCGTTTGCTTCACTGGCAGCACTTCCTAAGCCCTGGATTAGATTTGTAGCAGAGAAAAATATCGCAAATAATGAACCTGCTATTAGCAATGTGACAATCAACATATTTCTTACAACAGAAATTCCTTGAAATTTCATCATACCAAAAGAAATCAGATTCTTATAGTATTTTTGTGGGTGTCGTCCTTTTTTATGAACAGCGATTGAATATACCATAACACGATACAATCCGATAAACACAAGAACATAAAAAATATAAGGAAAACCACTCAATGACCTTTTCAACATTGTGCTTACAATGTAGGGAATAATCAAGCCACCTAAAAGTCCTACGGCAATCAAAATGATACCCCAAACAAGATATTTGGTATCTACATTTTTCTTAATCGGCTCTGTCCTGCGTTCTTCATTTAATATTTCAATTAAATTTGCACGCTTCAAGAAGCGTACAGCCATTCCCATGACAATACAAACCGTTATAGTAACAAACAGAAATGAACCAACGAACCCTGTAAGCGGCAGGGAAAAACTATCTCCTGTTGCACTCTGCACAAAGCCCTCATATACCTTTCCAAATACAAAAGCAATCACACCGCCAATAATAATTCCTGCAATTCCAAGTTTGAGAATGAGCAGAACGATTTCTTTGGTTAATGTTTTTGCAAGTACACGCTTTGGTGTTCCAAGTGCCATGAAAATTCCAACTTCCCGGCTCTTAAAGCGTAAAAAAAGTCCTGTCGCATAAATGATAAACAGTACACATCCAAGAACTGCCACTGCATATACCATATACAACATTTTTCGAGAATCGCCGCCTATGGGTAATCTGCTTTGCACGAAAGGACTTAACATAAACAGTGTAAGAGTTGATACGAGAATCACAGAAAGTGCATAGCAAAAGGAAAACTGTCTATAATTTCCCTTATTGTATTTCTTGAGCTTGGTGAAAAGATTAAGCATTGTCATTGTCATCACCACCGTTCAACTTTTTAAGTACAATAAGAATATCTTCCAAAAATGCTTTTCTATCTCCCTTATTTATCAGTTCACAGTCAACAGCTCCGTCTTTCATCATAATGACACGGTCGCAGTAGCTTGCTGAAAAGGTATCATGGGTTACCATTAAAATAGTTGCTCCCAACTTCTTCTTGGCTTCGATAAAAGCCTGAATTACAGCTTCACTAGAGCGACTGTCCAAATTTCCAGTGGGTTCATCTGCCAAAATAACCAATGGGTCATTCATCAAAGAACGAGCCACCGCTACACGCTGCTTCTGTCCACCGGAAATCTCTGCCGGATATTTGTCTGCAATGTGGTCTATTCCAAACATTTTTAACAATGTAGTCGCTTTCTGTTCCATAGGTTGATAATCCTCATTTCGGATTACCTTTGGCACACACACATTCTCAAATACAGTAAGACCGTCAAGAAGCATAAAATCTTGAAAAACAAATCCCAACTGCTCATTTCTTACCTTAGCAATCTCTGTTTCGTCCAGTTTTGAAAGATTGCAGCCATTCAAAGTAATTTCTCCTTTATCATAGCTATGAAAACAGGAAATGCAGTTCAACATGGTTGTTTTCCCCGAACCGGAAGCACCCATTACTGCAACAAATTCTCCCTTTTCAACTTCAAAACATACATCTTTTAAGACTTCATAAGTAATTTTTCCAGTCTGATAGCTCTTAAACAAATGATTTACTTTTAACATAACACTTTTTCCTCCGTCATATTTTCTCAAAATATATTTTACAGAGAATTGGAGTGCATTTCAAGATGTACACTTGAAAAATACAATGACATTGGTACAAAATACGATTATATTTGAGGAACGGAATAGTAGGGGCTACTGTCTATCAAACTTTTTTGTGTGTTACTTTACCGCACATGAGCATTGCACAAGGGCGTAAAGCAGCATAATAATCATGACAATCCCTGATATTATTATTGCATGCTTCAGATTTTCTAAATAAAAACATAAAAGCCAGTGCAACGACTGGCTCTAAAGGCATGTAAAATATAATTATTTCTTTCATGAAACTATAAGATTCCACTATCACACCTTATCAAGAATTTCTTCGATTTTAGCTTTTAAAAGCGGTACATCCTCCTGAATGGTATCCCATGCTATTTTATAGTCAATATTAGCATATTGATGTGCAAACACATCCCGAATACCGCACCAGGCTTTCCACTCAACATCCGATTCCTTTTCCCGAATATCATACGAAATATTTTTGCATAACTCCCCTATTTGCAGGATACACATACAGCATGCATTTAAAAATATATGATTGTTTACAAATTCATCAAGATTATTTCCAAAATATCTGCATGTCTCCAATATTTCATCACAATATGCGAGTATTTTTCCCAGTATAATAACGTCTTTATTTTTCATAAATCAACACTTGTGTGTTTAACACCTCATCATTGAAACTTTTTTCCAGAGAATCACGTGAAACTAAATCAACCGAACATCCCAGGCTTTCGGTAAGATCCTGAAGCATACTGGAAACCCCCAGCAGGGAAAGTTTCTCCCCTTTTTCAAAGAGCAAATCTATATCACTGTCTTTTGTTGCAATTCCTTTTGCATGGGAACCAAATAAATACATTCTGCGTAACCCATATTTTGCAGCAATCGGTGCGCTTTTATCTTTGATCCAATTAATATCCGCCAAACGTACAACCTCCTCCACTCTGCTTTACCCAGAAACAGATATCATTTAATTTTTGAAATAGCTGATCTATAAATGTATTGCCTTATGGAAAATAATATAAACCATTTGGAACCGATTTTCAACTGTTTATATTATTTCCCTGATTTTGCTTTTTGTATGGAATAGTGCGGCACCGGCCGTCTGTCTGTTTTCTGTTTATAGTTACTGCTTCTTTATCGCCCCTGTGCATTTGCCCCAGATTGCGATAGGTAAGCCTACAGTTTCAAATGTTTCCGGCTTTTCCCCCGCTTAGCACCGTGCGTGCGGCTTTCACCGCACACGGCGCCCCATCGACTTTAGAAATTTTACGTTTTAAACATAACTTACACACTTCGTTACAGCATTAAAAAATTGGTTATTCGATTACAGGCGTTCCCGCCAGTTTTCGCAGTTTATTCAGTTTTTCCAGTTGTTTTTTGTTCAGTTGGAGTTCCTTTAGGTACTTCTGGATTGTTTCTCCCAAAGTGGCATGGATTAAGATATGTACTGCTTCGGTTACAAGAACAAGGTTGCCATATTCATCTGTACCACCGTTTTCAAGCGGCACTTTATGGTGACAGCGAATGTCATACGGCATAAGGTCAGCACCAGTTACGGCACACCTCCCATATTGAGCCGCAAACAGCGAAATCCGGTTGTCTGCGAACTCAATCGTTTTATCCAACACAGGGTTTTGCATGAGCCATATCATCGTATCGGTATTGATACCAAGATTTTTATGGATTTCTGCCCGCCCCTCCGATGTATACCGATTGACGGTTTTCTTTTTGTGCTGGGCGTTTCTTGTTTGGACATATCCCATTGGAATGAGAGGGTGTCCGTTTAGAAGCCTTAGCTGTTTACTCTTGCCATACCGTTCCTTGATAAATCCACGTTCCAGTTTTCCTTTTGATGTCAATTCCCGCAGCCTGTTTGCCATTTGCAGTTTCAGTCCATAGGACAGCTTTGGAAAATCTACGCTGATGTGTGTTGCCAGGCGGTAATAATTGTGCAGTCCGGCAACCACGGAATTGTATTGCTGAATGGCGATGTATTGCGCCCGGTCATCTGCCGGATTCTGTATCGCCCGGATAGCGGTAGATATTTTCTCCTT
>CAJTCR010000097.1 GCA_910574915.1 Eubacteriaceae bacterium | reverse complement strand
GGTAACTATTAACTGTATAGATGGAAAAAGATGGAGAGGGAGTCCTCTTAGAAATCATCCTACATCTATATCAAAAAAGAATAAGTCTATAACCTGTTCTGACTGGCTATAAACTTATTATACGAGCGGGGAAATCAGAGGTAATATGCTTACACGGCGGTTTGCGTTTCCCCTATATCGGACGAATGGATAAATAGCATTTGCCGTTTTAGTGTGATGGAGGGAAAAGAATTCACGCTGTCAAATCGGCTATTCACGCTATCGGCGTTAGACTATTTCCCGTTTTTTACGATATAAAAAGTGAGAGCCGGAGGAGGTGGATTTTATAAAAATTGCAATCTGTGATGATGAAAAGAATATAAGGGCCTACTTAGCCTCTCTGGTCAGGAAGCAGGGGAGGGAGTGTGAAATTGCAGAGTATGTGTCTGCGGACGAATACTTGCTGGATCAAACAGAGCATGACCTGCTGTTTTTAGATATAGAGCTTGCTGGAGATGGCTCTGGTATGGACGGGATGGAACTGGCAAGGCGGATAAGGGGCATGGAGCTGGAGCATCAGCCGGTCATTATTTTTGTTACGGGATATGAAAAATATGTCTATGACGCTTTTGATGTGGGGGCATTCCAATACCTCCTGAAACCTATTGATGAACAGAGATTTGCCGAGGTTTTTGGTCGGGCGGCGGCGCAGATCATGTTTGAGGCGGAACAGAAAAAGAAAACGCTGGTCATCCAGTACGGGAGTGAAAGCAGGGCGGTACCGCTTCAAGACATTTATTATATTGAGAGCCGCAACCATAAGGTGGTGCTGTACCTCAAAGATGGGGAGCTGGAATATTACGAGAAGATCGGGAGACTGGAGGAAGAACTGCAGGGACAGTTTTTCCGGATACACAGGGGGTATCTCGTCAACCTCGCCTATGTCGAGGGGTATGATAAAACAGAGGTAACGCTGACTGGTGGCATCAGTCTGCCCCTTTCAAAAAGATACGAGGACTTTGCGGCGGCATACCTGCAGTTTGTGCAGTAAAGGGGGAGAGGAAATTTGAGCGAAATGGGTTTTATGCTGTTTCAGCATATAGCATCGGGAGCTGAAATGGTTTTATGTGCGTTCTGTATGGCGGCTTTTTTCCGCCCATATATGGCAGGACGGAAGAACAGGCTGCAAAAAACCATTGCGGTATTTCTGGCCTATGGGACGGTGTATGTGGCGGGGGAAGCGTTTTCAATTTCCGGCTGGCTGTGCATGGTGATTGTGATCCTCCTTTTGATGGCAGGCGGCAGATGGCTGTGCATGGAAAGAAAACAGGTTTTTTTGTGCAGTATACTGTTCTTTTGCACCAGGGATATGGGCAGGCTGATAACGGAAAGCCTGTATTATCTTTTCAATGGGAAAATCGTGCAAGAGCTGGACAATGAAAATATGATATACCGTAATGTCGCAGCAGGGTATTCCGTATTCATGATACTTAGGATCATACTGCTTTCTGTCATGCTGCTGTTCTTAAGTAAAAAACTGAAAAAGGGGCCGCCGGAACTGCATACAAAAGAACTATGCTATCTGTGCCTGACGCCTGTTGTGGGCATCATGTTTGGGAATATCATTTTCCGCCTGTTTTTTACCGTTAAGGAAAATGTGTTTTTCTCGCTTTATGACCAGTACCCTGCATTTATCGGGCTGGTACCGCTAATAGCAGCCCTGTTTTATGCAGGCATGGTGGTGACGGTGGCATCATGGCAGGAGATGGTAGGGCTGCAGGAGGAAAAAAAGAAGTATTTTGTGGAACAGCAGCAGCTTGCGGCCATAAGGGAACGGATAGGGGAAGTGGAGCAATTCTATGACGGGATACGCCGGATGAAGCATGAGATGAAAAACCATCTCACAAATATAAAGGGGTTGGCGGGGAGCGGCAGTTATGAGGAAATGGAACAGTATATAGCCCGGATGGACGAGAGCATGGACGTGTTTGAGATGTCCGTCAGGACAGGGAACGCTGTTACGGATGTAATCGTGAATGACAAGCAGAAAGCCGCAGAAAAGCTGGGCATACGGTTCAGGTCTGATTTTGTGTATCCGGCATCAGACAGGTATAATGCGTATGACATTGCAATCATTGTAAATAACCTGCTGCAGAATGCGCTGGAAGCCTGTGGGAGGATGGCATCGGGGGAAAAGTATATCTCCCTTTCCGGCAGCAGGAAAAACAGGTTTTTTCTCATATCCGTAAAGAATTCCTTTGGCGGGGAGGTGGTATTTGATAAAAGCACGAATCTTCCGGTTTCCACGAAAGCGCCGGAGGTATCGGGCAGCCCGGCTCCGCTCCACGGCATAGGCTTATCGAATGTCAGGCGTGAGGCGGCGAAATACCTGGGAAATGTAGATATTAAAGTTAAGAAAAACGAGTTCAGCGTAACAGTGCTGTTACAGGAAAGGAGCAACCATGAATAACACGATCAATGTAAATTACATGACAAGGACGTACAGCAATTTTTTGAAAAACAATGAGGCAAAGGGAAACGCATCTAAAAGCCCGTCCTTTTGTGACAGGGTGGTGGAAAAAAGCACAACTGCAACAGAAACGGGAAAGGCTGGAACTGTTTCGGCAAAGGATATGACAATGGATGAGTATAAGCAGTATATCCATGAAAAGATTTCACAGATTCCCATGCACCCGACCCGTATGTCGGAGAACATTTCCATCCATATTTCAGAAGCAGGGTTTGAGGCGATGAAGAATGACCCGGAGTATGAGGCGTGGGTGCTGAATGACCTGCGGACAGGATGGGCACAGCCGGACAGATGGGCAGGCGTCTGCGGAGAGGCTTATTCCACCATCTATTACGGGGCGACAAAAGAGGAGTGCCACGCAGAGATGTGGAGCGCAGGCTACCAGAACGGAAGCGGGAAAAGCCTGTTTGACGGCAGGGCAAAAGACAGTTTTTGGGAGCGCAGGACAGAGCAGAAAAAACGGACGGAGGAGCAGATAAAAAAGGAGCAGGAAAAGAAACGGGTGCGGGAAGAAGACAATGCGAAGGCGGCGATGGAAAAAAGCGATGCACACAGGCGGTTGATGTCACAGTGGACAAAAGAGGCCGTATATTCCGATTCCATTCTAGCAAAATCGGGGGCTGCGGCAACAGCAAATGCCGCTTATGAAGCAAATTTCGTCATGGCGGATAATGGCTTAATCTAATATGAGGCTGTCTGGACTTATTTAGGAAGATGTGGA
The DNA here is from genome assembly GCA_910574915.1 of Eubacteriaceae bacterium. GTDB lineage: Bacteria > Bacillota > Clostridia > Lachnospirales > Lachnospiraceae > Eubacterium_J. The sequence goes on along the minus strand of CAJTCR010000097.1, from coordinate 8,214 downwards.
TGCAGCATATGAGGCGGCGGGCATTTTGGAGTAAGGAAGATCATGCCCGGACTTACCGCAAGGGGGCATGGGCGGTCTTGAATGACAGAGGGACCGCAGCAGCAAATAAGAGAATGAGGGCCGGTTCGTATTATCAGCAGATGGCCGGTTCCCTCAATTTATGGCGGAGGACATGAAAAATGCGTGTCAGCAGAATATCGGCATTACTTATTACGGCAATGATGGTTCCCGCGATCAGTGGATGCACCACACAGGGAAGCCCCGCCCCGGATGCCGTGCATCAGATTGAGGATGACGGCTCGGCGGTCTATGATGATGACCCGATAGCGGTGGAGCCGCAGCTTGACGAAGATGGACTGGACGGGGATTCGGATGAATCCAACGTGCAGGGGGAGATCATTTCGGCGTAACCGCATAAAGGGAATGCGGATTGAAAAAAGCATATTCTCTGGACAGTAATGCCCGGTGAATAAACATTATGGGCATAGTGGCTATGATTGACAGGGGAGGCGCAGGTAAGATTTTTTAAGGAGGACGATATTATGGCAATGGATATTGCAAACAATTACAACAATGTGGAACAGGTTAATGCAGAAAAAGAAATGCAGGCAAAGGCATCAAGAAAGGAAACGGAGAAGAAAAGCACATATGGGAGCAGGAGGGAATATTCAGAATATCTGAATAATAAGTATGCCTGCCTGACACCGACAAAGGACAGTTCCGTGTCAATCAATTCCAGTTTGCTTTCAAAGGCGGCATCCAATCCCAAAACGGCTGAATGGCTGGAGAATACGCTTTCCCAAATGCCGGACTGTATCAATAAGATATGTGAGAATTCTGCTAAAAATGGGGCGAGGCTGGTCAGTCTGGAAATCAGCATAGACAGCGAGGACTGTATTACGACAAAGTGCGTAGGTGTTTTTGAGGCTGACCCCGGCACAGAGGAGTCCAAGAAAATGGTTGAGGAGGCGAGAGCCAGAAACAAAGAGCGTAAAGAGGAATGGGAAAAGCTGCTTGAAAAGAATAAGGAAAAGAAGACCGAGCAGGAGAAGCTGGAAGAAAAGAAAGACGGCAGGCAGTATGATATTACCGTAATGGGAACAGATATGGGAAAAGTAACAGAAAATTTGATAGGTAAAATCGGTATGGGTAATAGTGCCGTGTCTACAGTACCGACAGTGACAGGTTTCGATTTAAAGGCGTAAATATTATTTCTTTCCGGCAGAGGCGCAAAAACCACGCGCCTTTGTCGAGAGTGACTGCTCGGACTTATTATAAGGGAGCGGGTGTGGCTCTGACCGACAGATGGGTCACTGTATCAAAGATGGAGGATATTTGAAAATGAGTGTTAATGGAATTGGAAGTAATTATCGTTATATGGAGACTGTTGCAAATCATGTGCAGGAAAAGGCATTTGAAACGAATGCAGGCAGGAAAGTGATGGGGCAGCCAGTTAATCTCTCTATTTCTGATGAGGGGCGAAATATGCTGCGGGAAATGGCAAACAAATTTGAGCCTGATTCGGATTATGTCAATGCAAGGGAACTGACAATACAAAATACAAATGAGGTAGCATGGGAACATTATACGGCAATGAGGGGAATCAGCAGCCAGACATTGAAAGATGGAAACTATAATGTGGAAGATGTAATGAAATCAATTATGGATACATATGAGGCCCGTTATAATGAAATCGTGAAAGAACATGAAAAAGGAGACCGTGAAGTTTTCTATGAACTTACGGGGAAAAGGTCGCTGACGCTTGACGAAGATTTGGCTGGACTGGATGAGGCTTTTAAGATGCGCCTGGCAAATTTGGAAGGATATATTGCCTGTCAGCAGACAAACAGAGCCTTTGAAAATTCGGACAGTTCTTGGTATTTCAATAGAAACAGCTTCCAAAATGAAGGTAAAACACAAGACAGGATTCAGCTTTTCGATACAGAGTATCGGGATTCGGCAGTATCAATAATGGAGCAGACAAGAGAAAAGTTTTTGGCGGCATTCAAGAGTTTTGGTTACAAAAAAGGAACAGCGATAGGCATATTTGCGGATGTACTGAATGAGCATACAAGTTTTGTGGCGAATACGCAAAAACTTTTCAAGTAGATTGAGGTGGAGATAATTCTAAGGTTCCATATCTCCAATATGAAGCAAGAGTAGGCTTTTTGGCAGATTGGGAAATCGGGGAGCAGGGAGAGGAGGTGAGGCCGGTATGGGATTTGGCTGGGGAACATAGGCAAAATGTAATTATGAAGTAATGAACTGCTCGGACTTATTACAAGGGAGCGGGTGCGGCTCTGAACGACAGAGGGGCCGCAATAATAAAAATAATGGAGGATTTGAAAAATGAATGTAAGTGGAATAGGGACAACGGGATATCCGGCATGGCAGGGAACGAGAAAGACGCAGCCGAATGCGGCAGGAAAAAGTTTTGCGGCGCAGGTGAACAATGTGGCAGATACGCCAAAAGTCTATAACATTTTTACAGATGAAGATATGATATGGACGGGAGGGAACGGCACGGGGCTGTCCTATTATCTCAAATATGCGGAAGATTCAACAGAGGATGATCCGACAATCATTGCAAAGGGTGTTGATGAGAATGGGGATGAATTCGAAAAGACCATACATATCAACGAGGTAAATCCCAAGTCTGCGACTGTTGTGGAAATGCGTGCTTTGGAAGCGCATATGGGGGTAAAGAAGCTGGGAGGCTTTACTTCCCTTCCGATGGAAGCTGGGGCTATGGGGTTAAATGACAGGACGGATTTCATGGATATGTTCCAGAAGCAGATTGGCGACATGAAGCTGCTGCTCCAGAAAAAGACGGCGGCATATTACCAGTACAGTATGCAGGCATATTGGGATTTTATGAATAAAAAATAATTTCCATTGGCTGCATATCCCCGATAAGCCACAGCAGAACAAGGCAGGGCAGGTATCCTCGGCATTCCGGCAGATCGGGGAAAAGGGAAAAATGAATGGAGGCAAAAGAGATATTGATGAAAAAAGCAGGATTTTTGTTGGCGCTGATATGTATTCTCTCATTGACGGGGTGTGGAATGATAGCCAGCGCAGAGGAAGAAACTTTACAGCCGGATACGGAAGAAAATACCGTGTTAGTAAACTTTGATGATGTGGCAACGCAAAGCGAACCGACTGAACAGTTTTGTAATCATCTGGTACAGTTTACAGAAAGTACGTTCACAGATGAAGAAGGAATTGAATCAGCGGATGCAATAGTGTCTTATGATGAAGAAACAGAGCAGTATTCAATAGAATTATCGTTAAAGACGAATGGTAAGGTGGACAGTGAGAAAATTGAAGATTATAAAACCTATCTGAGCAAAACATATGCAGATGTGATTCTGATTATTGATGGGGAGGTTATGTAAGAAAAAAGGGCGGGCATCCCCGGTTTCCGGCAGATCAGTGAGAGGAGGTGAAGATCAGTATGGAATTTGGCTGGGGAACATAGAGGATATTTCTGCATGAAACAATGAACTGCTCGGACTTATCATAAGGGAGCAGGAGAGGCTCTGAACGACAGAGGGGCTGACAAAAAATAATGGAGGAGATTAAGAAAATGAATGTAAATGGAATAGGAGCAGGATACCCGGCAGCAGGAAAAGCAAAGGTGCGTCAGGCACAGGACGGGACACAGAGTTTTGACCGGGAATTTATGGGGATGGCATCTCAGACGCAGCCTTCCTTTGTCGGAAAGGTCTGGACGAAAGAGGAACTTATGCAGTCGGTTGATAAGCAGGTGCAGAGCAACCAAAGCAAGAAAATGTCCGTTTCTGATATGATAAAGGCAACCTGCATAGAAGGGACGAGGGCAAGGTTCCGCTTTGCGGGGGAGGATAAGATATACACGTTTGATGAATACATAAAGGAGCTTGACAAGCGTTCAAAGAACAATGCGTAGGTTGCTCCGCATAGAGAAAAATATTAAAGTGCTTGAAATGATAAAAAGGAACTAAGCAGGGATAGATTTTTGTATATCACTAAATGGTATGTGTTAGGTTTCGTTGACAGATATTATAGAGTAAGGAATTTGAAAATGAGGCGTCTATTGGAAGATACCAATAGATGCCTTTACATTTTTAAGACAGGAAGAATGGCGGTTCTTCAGATTAGAAAGATTGCTTTACCGTAGCGATGGGGGTTCGTGTTTTCGCAGTAATTCAAGCAGGTAACGAACCATAGGGAGCAGGTCAGCGGATTCCTGCTCCGTACAGTCTTTTTGCAGGGCAAGGAGCTTCTGGAGGTTTGGCGCTTCGTCCTTGTAATCCGGATCAAAGATTTTACTGGTCGGTATTTTAAGGTATGTAACTAAAGGGTACAGCTTTTCAAATTTGGGTTGCCACGCCCGGCTTCAATATTGAGTATGGTGCGTGAGTCAATATTCAGGATTTCAGCAAGCCTTTCCTGTGAAAGCCCAAGTTCTGTCCGGGCATCACGCACGGCGGCAGCAAGATTTTGTTTTGCATCATTCATTGTGATTCACCTCGATAGTAGTTTACAATACACTTCGGCAGACGTGAATTACAGCAGAATACAGTTGGAAAGTGAATTGAAATACATGAAAGAGAGATATAAGGAAATGCACAACATAAAGTATGAAAAAGAACTGGACATAGGATCTGCCGCGCACATAAGGGTGTATCGCAATAGAGGGAAAAACCTCATTGCGGTACACCCTTTTTTGATGTCGAATTTAGAGGCTATTTTGGCTTTTGTCGTGTTTCTTGTCGCCTGTTGCCTGCGGTGCCGGAGTCCAGTCAAGATATTGGTTGAGGTTATCCAGTTTCCGGTTAAGCCCGGCGAGTTCTTTCTCGGCAGTTTTATAGGTATTCTGTAAAGTATGCTTTTTGGAATAGAGCACATTGTAATCGCTGCGGAGCTTTTCCGCATCAAGGTTTCTGGTGTCAATGCCGAAGCGCTTCAGCATATTTTCAGCGCCGTCATGGAGCAGAAGCTCTGTCTCGTGCTGGCGCAGGTATCTGTCATTATCCTTTGATTTCTGGTAGCGGATATGGTAGATGCGGTTGGTTTTGTACTGCTCGGCATATTTTAAAATCTGCCCTAAATCCTTTAGCTGACGCTCCGTTTCCACAAGGCTCGTTCGTGCGGTTTTTGCGAGTTCGGACTTGGCGGCAATCTGTTCTTCAAGCTCGGAAATGGAGCCGGACTGACTGTAAGCTGCTGCTGCGATTTTAAGGTTTTGAATGTCAGCCCAATGCTTCAGACCGGGGCTTTCGGTAAACTTGTCCTCGGTGGTGTCAATAAGATTTTTCTTTGAATAATCTCTGACAATGGGCTTTTTCCTGGTGGGGAACGGCACACGCTTTTTATCTTTTGCAAGAGCCTTTTCCTCAATGCGCTCCTTGATCCGTTCCTTGGTGTATTCGGCTCCCAAAGACTTTGCACTGCCACGGATAAAACGCTCTCTGTCCAGAGGGCGGAAGGAGATAAATTTATGTGCTTTTTCCCCGAAGCCCTCGCCCTTGACTTCATAGCCTTTTGCCCGGATCAGCTCAATGCAGTATTCGTAAGTTGCAGCGGTTTTTATGGCATCGTCAATGTCGGATTTTAGCTGCTCTTTCCATGCGGAGCCGTTTTTGCCAGCCTGCCATTCCTTGTAAGTTTTGCCCCGTTTTTCCCCCGGAGTGATGATGGAAAGTTCATGCTCCCGGCAAAGGTCATCGCTCAGGCTGCGGATGTTGTAATAGGTCTTTTTGCAGTCATGATATTTCTGATGATCGATGTTATCGGCGGCACAGAAAATCACATGGTTATGGACGTGGCCTTTATCTATATGGGTGCTGACAACATACGAGTATTTCCCCTCTAAAAGTCTGTCGGCAAGCTCCACGCCTATCTGGTGGGCTTCCTTATAAGTAACCTCACCGGGAAGAAAGGACTGTATCAAATGATAGGCTTTGTTTGGGTCGGACTGGCTGGTTTTTGACAGGGTTGCAGATGTAGTCTACTGCTTTACTGACGGTTGCCGTGATAGCATGGATTTTTGTGTATGCCATACCTGTTTCATCAGCTCCTTTACTTCATTTACATCGGCTTTGTATACGTTGCCCGTGGCATTCATGCGCTTTGCGATCTGCTTTAGATTGTTCCCGATTTTTGCAAGTGCAGAGTTGTATTCCCGTAGCTCTGAATAGTCAATGCCATAGACATAGCCGTACAGGCGGCTATTAACAACTAGAGGAATTAGACAACCCTATTGTTAATTAGCACTATCCATTTCCATGAGATTTGTAAAAACAAATCCCATAGGATATATATAGATAGAATGGCTAAACAATAATAACTTAACTAAATATTTAGAACTTAACAGTTATAAAAGAGTAAGAGATAGACCTTGTAGTGGAAAGAAATTTCCTTTACAGGGTCTTTTTTTGCAAACATGCATGGAGCGAAAAAACCTTAAAATAAGGGCATTATAAGTGCATAAAATTTCAATTTTATGTTGCAATGTGGATAAAGACAGCATAGGAATTTTTCAATAAACAAGTGACCGGACGTAGGTGGTAGATTGAAAATTTAATTATTTCTATCGTAATTTCATGGAAATGGATTTTGCAAAATTTCTTGTTTTCTATGGAAGTGAAGGTTGCAAAAAGATATTATACTTCGATTTCACGATAGATTACGCTCAGGCACTGGCTTTTCGCAGGGCAAATGGTGATTATTTGCGAGAAAGGCAATGGAAAGACCTCATTGTTGAAGTGTATATAATTTAAATAGGGAATCCCGTCTTTTATAAGGCGGGATTTTCTGGTATACTGGCTATGTATATAGGTGATATGCAATTTTGGGAAAGTATATGAGAGAATGTGGTGAAGTAAAGATGTCTAAAATTGATTTTTGGAATGATATAGAGGGATTAGCTTCATTTATGATTGAAGGCGGAGAATTTTCGGAGGATGGAGAAAGAGCAGTAGTTCCGATTGCTGTATTAAAGAAAACCGATATAGCAAGTATTCCATATAATTTTGATATAGAAATATGTGAGTCACAATCTGAGTCGGCAGTAGTTATTAAAATTCCGGCATATTTTAGGCGTGTTGGTGAGGATGAATTCCATATTTGGTATGAGGAATTAATTACGAGGAAATATTGGGATGGTGCGGTTGGATTAAAGCTATATATGGAAACAAAAAAGGGTATTATAGAAGAACGTGCTAAAGAAATAGAGGATATCACATTAGATTATTATAATGATGATGATGGTGCCTATATTTCTTTACGGTATAGTGCTAATTTGAAAGCAGATTCTATGGAAACTCTTTTACTGAATGTAGAGCAGTTGTATGAAGAAATAGAGGGAGCTACAGATATAGCATTAGGCTCTCCATTTCAAAGGATTGATGAATGTGAGAAAGAAAGCGAATTTACGATAAAAATATTAGTGCCTCTTTTTAGAAAATTAGGATTTGTAAATGTAAAATATAATCATGGAAATAAGGAGTTTGGTAAAGATATTACTTTTGCAAGAAGAACGGAATTTGATGAATATGAGTATTATGGAGTGCAAGTGAAATATGGAGATGTTTCAGGTGGGGTACACGGTGATATAAATGAGTTGATTGTGCAGGCGAGAGATGCCTTTTCAATGCCTTTTTATGATGTGTACTCTCGGAATAAAGTAAGAATAGCAAAGGTTATTATTGCCATTTCGGGTAAATTTACAATGAACGCAGTTGAAAAAATAATAGAGGGAATACAAGATTATCCATTAAAGAACAATCTTATATTTCTTGATAAGGAAAAAATAGAAAACTTGATGAGTAAATATAGTAGATTTTAAATACATAGCCGATTGATTTTTTTAATGAGAATCAGTCGGCTTTTTTATCTCCCTAAAGCCCATACATAGCCATTTTGTCTTATGCAGAGTGGCTATTATATTTTTCAGGAAAGGAGATAAACCATGATGTCAAAATGTAAGGTAATCGCCCTTGCAAACCAGAAAGGCGGGACGGGAAAGACCACGACTGCCGTAAATTTAGGGGTAGGGCTTGCAAATGAGGGGAAGAAAGTGCTGCTTGTGGACGCCGACCCGTTATGCCGAATTCGGCATAATGCGTCTTATACCGAAAAAATGGTTATTCCGAGGTTTTTGATACCGATATGATTTCTTGAGGATTTATCTACAAAGTTTCGGCATAATAAGGTAATCTTTTCTAG
>CAJTCR010000096.1 GCA_910574915.1 Eubacteriaceae bacterium | reverse complement strand
CTTTTCACATGATTTTTTAGAGTTGTCTAAAAACGCTTTTATTGAAAAACGTAAAAAAAACCGACAGCAACTTTGTCAATTCAGCTAAAGTTGGTGCGAATGCTGCATTGCCCGGAGCAGGTCTGCTATGTGCCGGAGCTTTCCGACGCAGGATATACGAGGCAGAGTTTTCTTGATATGTGTAACGGGCAGGAGGAATTTGCCCGCGAGTGTTTCTATGCGGTAGACTGGCAATGCCCGGAAACATGGATTGACGAGCAGTACCGGCATAATGAGTGGCAGCATTGCCCGCATTGTGAAAAAATTTATGATATGGCGGGCGAACCCTGCGCCTGCCCGATATGCGGGAGAAACCCGGAGGAGGTAGAACATGCAGATACGGAAAGTGAGCGCCGACCGTCTGAACCCGGCGGCCTATAACCCGCGCCGGGATTTGAAGCCCGGCGACAAGGACTATGAAAAATTGAAACGCTCCATAGAGGAGTTTGGATTTGTGGAACCGGTGGTCTGGAATCAGGCCACCGGCTTTGTAGTGGGCGGCCATCAGCGGTTGAAGGTCTTGCTGGATATGGGAGAAACCGAGATTGACTGCGTTGTGGTGGATTTGGAGCCGGAAAAGGAAAAAGCCTTAAATCTTGCCCTGAACCGGATACAGGGCGATTGGGACGAGGGAAAGCTGGCGGAGGTGCTGGCCGATCTGGATGCTTCCGCTTTCGACGTATCCTTTACCGGATTTGACGCGGAGGAGATCGACGCATTGATGAATAAATTTTACTCCGCCGAGGCCGAGGAGGATCATTTTGACCGGGAAAAAGCGGCGGCGGATATGGAGGCCGCTGGCGGCCCGTCTGCCCGGCTTGGCGACCTATGGGAGCTGGGGGATCACCGCCTGCTGTGCGCCTACGGGACTTCTGCAGAGGATATGGAGCGGCTCATGGGAAGCGAGCGGGCCGCCTGCGCCATTACCGCGCCGCCCCTCGGTTCCCGGAAGGAATATGTCAAGGAAGGTCTTGCCCCGTGGCTTTCCCGTATGGGCGAAGCGGCAGGGAACCTCTGCCGCCATGCGGAGATCATCTGCTGGAACATGGGCGACCTGTTCGCCACCGGGACGCAGTATGTGGAACCCACCGGATTTTACAGCATGAAGCTGTTTTCGGACTGCAATTTCCGTCCGCTCTGGATACGGGTGTGGAAAAAGCAGGGGCAGCAGGCCCGCGCCGGTTCCACTCACTTAAACAGCGCAAAGCCCCAGCGCCAGTTTGAATATCTGTCTGCCTTTGCCGGGGAGCAGGCGGAGGAATACAACCTGCCGGAATATGCGTGGGTGTCCGCCTTTGCGGCCCACAATTACCACTTTGTGAAACGCCTTACCAAAGAGGAGCGCCGCAAGTGGGGATATGCCGGAGTATGGGAGATCACCGCGCCTGCGTCTGATACGGACGGCCCGCTCCCGGTTCCCGTGGAGCTGCCGTGGCGGTGTATGAAAATGCACTCCGATCCGGGCGGACTGATCCTCGACCCCTTCGCCGGGGGCGGCTCCACGCTGATTGCCGCCGAACAGAGCGGGCGGCGGTGCTTTAGCATGGAGAGCGACCCGGCAGCCTGCGAGCTTATCGTCATGCGCTGGGAGCAATTTACCGGGGAAAAGGCGGTTAAAAAATAAGTTTAAGATTTTTGGTTTTTGAGCTTGTCTTTAGAGGTGTTCCAGAGTAATCTCTGTTCACATCAAACGAAGGAGGTCATTCACATGACAATGATAGAAAGAGTAAGCAGCTTTAAGAACGAATATTTTAACGCCTTAATTGAGAAATACACCGACAGAAAGCAGGCCCCGGAAAGCCACGGCATGAACCGCGCCATCCGCGCCTATCTGGAAAGCAACGACGAGAACCTTTCCGAGCTTATGGTGAGCGATATGCCCTTTATGCAGGATATGGACGACTTCATGGAAACCATTGAAGCGGCGGGCATTACGGAATTTCTTCTTTGCGATACCTCCACGGCCCTTATGGAAACCCTGCACTACCTCATGGGGCATGGCTGGCAGGTGAACGGCACCTGTGAATTTTCCACCAGCCCATATACAAAACGGCAGGGGCTCCGCATGAAAAAGGCATAAAAAGAAAAGGCCCGGAAACGGGCTTTTTTCCGTCGTGAGCCTTGTCTTTCCAGCGGTCTAAGGGTAATCTGTGTCACACCAAAAAGGAAGGAGGTTTGGCATGGCACAGAAAACAGACGAAGGAGGTGCGCCTATGCTGAGTAAGGAGCAGTACCGGGATGTGGTGGCCGGTATCCGAAGGATACACCGGATCGCCCGCCGTCTTTCCCGGATACCGGAGGGCAGGCTCTCGGTGGATATGGATACTGCGCTGGACGTGGACTATATCAACGAATGGCTTGATATTATCCTCTGCCGGATTTGCAGGCAGCGGGCGGTCAAAATGCCTGCGCTTCCCGAAAATCCCGGCCCGCAGGAACTGTACCGTTACTGCATGAAAAAGGCAGTAAAACAGGCAGGGCGTATCCGCTTCGGGCTTTTTACCGGCAGGATTGGCCGGGAGCTTCTCACGCAGAACGCATGGGAAGGAGTAGACAGCGCGGTATCCATGCTGGAAAGCGTGGCCGCAGAGCAAAGGAGGTAAGATTGATGGTATTTCCAAGACAAGAGATTGTGGAGGCGGTACGCGCCCGGTATCCGAAGGGAACGCGGGTGGAGCTGGTTTCCATGAATGACCCTTACAGCAGGTTAAAGCCCGGCGACCGGGGAACCGTAAAGTCCGTGGATGATACGGGGACGGTTCATGTAAGCTGGGACTGCGGCTCCGGCCTCGGTGTGGTTTACGGCGAGGACGAAATCCGTATTTTGGAAGGCGGTGATTGTGAATGAGCGGGATTTTCCGTGAAGGCCGTTTCTATGAGAACACGGATATGGTCTGCCGCCGCTGCGGCCAGCCGGTCTATGAATCCGATAACTCGGAGTACAGCTATCAATGCTTTTACTGTGACGAGGATCTGTATTCCTTTGAGATTACGGAGCAGGACGGCCTGTACCTGCCGCCGGTCATGGTGGCCCGCCCGGTGGACGGTATTACCATAAATGAGGCGTTAGAATATCTGCTGGACGAGAACGAAAAGCCCCGCATATTTGCAAACCAGCCGGAGGCGGAAGCATTTCTGCTGGCACAGGGCATTGACGACGGGGCTTTGGAGCATTTTTATTTTGTGGAGGTGACGGAAAATGAAGAATGAAGGCTGTGTTTTTGAGATAAAAGGCGACGGGAAATCCCGGTATTTTTCCGCCCCGGCGGTTTCGGGGCTTGTAGATTTTGCCCGCTTCCTTTATGAGAACCGCGCCGGTGCAGCCGGTACTCCCCTGCCGATCAGAAAACGGATACCGCAGGCAGAGGAAATTTCCGAGACAGCATGGCAGAAAATAGCAGATCATAAGGCGGCGGATTTCGCCTGCTACTTTATATTGGATATACGCGAAAACCAAGTGTGGGTAAATGAGGATACGGGCGCGGGAATGGCGCTTTATCTATTCCCATTTACTGCGGTCATGGAGGAAGCGGCCACCGGCACCAGCGATCTGTGGGAGCGGCTCCTTGCCCGCTTCCCTCACGCCAGAATGGACGGTGCCTGATATGCGCCGGGATCACTGGCAATGGCTGGAAAGCCATCTGCAGGAAGTAAACGAGGCGTTTGAGATTGACCTTTCTCTGGATACGCCCAAAGCCCGGAACATTGCGGAGGACAGTATCGACATTTATGATACGGAGGACGCTTTCAATGATGATTTTGAAGGCGTGTACCTGCGGCGGGAATATGGTTTCTTGATCCAGCAGAGTGAGGGATATGCAGCCTGTATCGCCGGAAAATATGTGAGCTTCCGGGAGATCAACTATACTTATCACCAGCGGCATTAACCAAAAGAAAAAAGCTCGAAAGCGGGCTTTTTTCGTCAGTGAGCCTTGTCTTATGGGGCGTTTCAGAGTAATCTGTGTCACACCAAAAAACAAGGAGGAACGACCCATGATAGATTTGAGAAATTATAAGGATTATATCCGGGAGCTGGTGGCGGAGCAGGATAAGAAGGATAAGAACTGGCGCTGGTCGGTGAAAAGTATCGGCAAGAGCCTTGTCCGTATTCGCTGGGGCTATCTGGATTATTTGGAGGAAAAGGAAAACTGCTTCCTGCTTTCTATGGATGAAGCCGCAGGCGACTGGCTATGGGCCAAGAGGCCGGACGGCGAACTAATCGAATGTTATCTGGTAGTGGAGGGCAAGCCGAACCCGCAGCTTGGCGCGGAGCAGACCATCAAAAGCGGCCTGCGGGACGCTGTTTGGGAAATCGCCTATACCGCCCACAACTACTATTAAGCATACTGAAAAAGCCTGAATTTCCGGGCTTTTTTTGTTGTGAAGCCTTGTCTTTTCAGGTGTTCCAGAGTAATCTCTGTCCACATCAAAAAAGGAGGTTTTTCAATGAAACGGACAGCAGAAATGAAGCAGGCGGCCTTCGTGGAACTTATGCACGACAACGGCTTTCAGTACCTCGGAGCGACTGCCCGCGACGGACAATTTATCTATGAGCGCACATGGCGGCATACCGTACCGGTGGCTTTCTATGGCGAGCAGGAGCGCACCTACCGGATCGCGGCGTATATCAGCTTCGGTGTACCCATCATCCAGCTTTTCGAGGACGGGCGGCATACCGGAACCCGCGACTATTCCAGCCCCAAGCGGGCCATGAACGCAATCAAAGAAATCATCCGGTGCGCCGGGTATGCCATGTAAGGAGGGGCGGCTATGAGCGATTTTAGAGAAGAATATGAGAAAAAATACGGCCCCATGCGGGCGGCGAGAAAGGACATATCCCCGGAGCTTCACGAAACGCTGGTGCAGCTTTGCCAGCGCAACTGCTGGGTAAAGCGCCACGGCATCCCCTTCCATGACGATCCATTCTTGGAATTAGACAGCCCCTATACGTTCTGCGAGTATGAGGACATTGCCATGTTGAAATTATTCTTTGAACATGGGAATTGGAGTATACGGCAGGGCGTGGTATACAAGGACTTGTTCTTCTGCAATCAGGTGAACGGCGGTGACGAATGGTGGACGTGCAGGTATGACCGGGAGGCCGGGGCCTACTTCCCCTTTGAGAGCGTAACCATGAAAGCGGTGATTGATAAGGGGGAATTTGAAACCCTGCTGGCGGATATGCTGGCGGCCACGGTGGAGCAATGCAAACATCTGGAATATGCGGGAAGGAGTAAAGCGCATGACAATTAAGGATATTGTGGAAAGCCCTGCGCGGCTTTCCATCTTTGACATAGTTTTGGAGGAAGCCTGCCGCCAGTGGTGCGACATTATCGACGAGGCTCCAGATCGGAAGGACGGCGAGGGCTTTGCAAATTTCTTCTATGAGATTTTTGCGGATAAAGAGCAGGAATATCTGGAAGGACTGGCGGAGCTGGCAGAAAGTGAGGTGCAGGGGGATGAATGATTTATTTTTAAACTGGCTGGCCTCTGGCGACGCTGGCCCCTGCTGTTTTCGAGATGGAGGCCACACTTATATCATGGTGCGGATCGAGAAAAGCGCGGACTTTGAATACCTGTTCTGCCAGCAGCTCTATCACAAGGAAGACCTGTCAAGGGGCGGTACTTTCAAATATGCCGGAATCTACTGCCGGAAGGACGGCCTTTTGTATGATATACAGTATAGCTTCTCTGACATTGCGGAAAGCCCGGAGGCCGTTCAGGAGAGGTCTTCCGAAACGCTCCGGGAGAAATTAAGGGCGGCTGTCCGGGAAAAGGTAGAGGCGGTTATCGGCAATGACCGGGGCAACCTGCAGATTGCGGAGGTTACAGACAGCGAACTTTTGAGCCGTCTGGAATATATTCATAATTACGACGCAAAGGATACTGCCCGCAGGCGCTATCTGGATACGGTGGATTTTGAAGCGCAGGCGTTTTCCTGCCACTATGACCCGGATCGCTGGAAGGAGGATTCGCTTCTTTCCTATATCGCCGACCCGGAGGGCTATGCGCAGAAACAGGCGGAGGACTATATGGCGGAAAATCAGGAAAACATGCTGTTCGATTTCCTGTATCATGACGCGGTTTTGAAGGAATACCGGGCCATTCTGGCGGATACCAAAAACCCGGTGCATCTCATTAAAAAAATCTCTGCGGCAATGGCAGCGACTTCGGCAAAGACGGTCAATGTCACCATACGCAAAAACGAAACCGAGTTTAGCTTCAAGACGGAGGCGTTCTCCCTGCGCGGGGACTGTGGCAGCCACTATAATTCGTGGAGCATTGTAGCGGCAGACCGCCGGAAGTTTGAAGAACTTTTCGGGAGTAGCGCGGACTATACGCCGGAGGAAATCCTCCGCATTACCTACGCCAGAAACGTACTGTATGAAGCCGGGAAATAGGCCCGGCCCGTAAAACATAAAAATTATCTTTAAGGGGCTTCCTTTCGGGGAGGTTCCTTTTTTCTTCCCATTTTCGCAGAAAGGAGGCGTTTGCCATTGCGAAAGTTAAAGACCTACAAGCCGACCCGCTTTATGGCGGACGGCTCCTCCTACAACCGGGAGCTGGCCGATCTGGCGGTGAATTTTATCGGCTGCCTGAAACATACAAAGGGCGAATGGTACGGGCAGAATTTTGACCTCATTGACTGGCAGGAGCAGATCGTCCGCGACCTGTTCGGTATCGTAAAACCTAACGGATACCGCCAGTTTAATACGGCCTATGTGGAGATTGCCAAGAAGCAGGGGAAATCGGAGCTGGCCGCTGCGGTGGCCCTCCTGCTTACCTGCGGCGACGGGGAATATGGCGGCGAGGTGTACGGCTGTGCTTCTGACCGGCAGCAGGCTTCCATTGTCTTTGATGTGGCCTGCGGCATGGTGGAACAATGCCCGGCGCTGAAATCCCGCATTAAACCAGTGCTTTCCCAAAAGCGTCTGATCTATAAACCGCTGAACAGCTTTTATCAGGTACTTTCGGCGGAAGCCTACACCAAGCACGGACTCAATGTTCATGCGGTGGTATTCGACGAGCTTCACGCACAGCCCAACCGCCAGCTCTACGACGTTATGACCCACGGCTCCGGGGATGCCAGAAAGCAGCCCTTATATTTTCTTATCACCACGGCGGGCAATGATACCAACTCCATCTGCTATGAGGTACACCAGAAGGCGCAGGACATTCTGGACGGGCGCAAGGTGGATTCCACCTTTTACCCGGTGATCTATGGGGCGGACGAGGCCGACGACTGGACTTCCCCGAAGGTGTGGAAAAAGGCCAATCCCTCCCTCGGCATTACGGTGGATGTGGAAAAGCTGGAAGCGGCCTGCGAGAGCGCAAGGCAGAACCCCGCCGAAGAAAACCTGTTCCGGCAGCTTCGGCTCTGCCAGTGGGTGAAGCAGGCCGTCCGGTGGATGCCGATGGAGGCGTGGGACAAATGCGCCTATGCGGCAGACCCGGAGGCTTTGCGGGGCCGGGCCTGCTATGGCGGGCTGGATTTATCCTCTACTACGGACATAACCGCTTTTGTGCTGGTATTCCCGCCGGAATACGAAGGCGACAAATATATCCTCCTGCCGTTCTTCTGGATACCGGAGGACAATCTGGAACTGCGGGTGCGCCGGGATCATGTCCCCTATGATGTGTGGGAAAAGCAGGGCTTCTTAAAAACCACCGAGGGCAATGTCGTCCACTATGGCTTTATTGAGGCTTTCATTGAAGAACTCGGCATGAAGTACAACATCCGGGAGATCGCCTTTGACCGCTGGGGCGCGACGCAGATGGTGCAGAACTTGGAGGGCCTCGGCTTTACGGTGGTTCCCTTCGGGCAGGGCTTTAAGGATATGTCCCCGCCAACAAAGGAGCTTATGCGCCTGACATTGGACGAGAAGATCGCCCACGGCGGCCATCCAGTTCTGCGCTGGATGATGGACAACATCCATGTGCGTACCGATCCAGCGGGCAATGTGAAGCCGGATAAGGAGAAATCCACAGAAAAGATAGACGGCGCGGTGGCCGCCATTATGGCGCTCGACCGGGCCATCCGGGGCGGCGGGGATACCGGCGCTTCTATTTATGACGGAAGGGGGCTTCTGATCCTATGAATATTTTTTCCCGTATGTTCAAGGCGCGGGATAAACCGCAGGATTCGCTGGGCGGCAGCCAGTACAGCTTTTTCTTCGGGCGCACCACCAGCGGCAGGCCGGTGAATGAGCGGACGGCCATGCAGATGACGGCGGTCTATTCCTGCGTCCGTATCTTATCCGAGGCGGTGGCCGGGCTTCCGCTCCACCTGTACCGCTATACCGAGGGCGGCAGCAAGGAAAAAGCGCTGGATCATCCGCTTTACCGGCTGCTCCATGACGAACCCAACCCGGAGATGACCTCGTTCAATTTCCGGGAAACCATGATGGGCCACCTGCTCTTATATGGCAATGCCTACGCGCAGATCATCCGAAACGCGCGGGGCGAGGTGGTGGGGCTGTATCCGCTGATGCCGAACAAAATGACGGTTGACCGGGACGGCGCGGGCCATCTTTATTACCTTTATACGCGCGGCTCCGACGATTCCCCGGTGGATACGGAAAACGGGCAGGTCTACCTGCCGCCGGAGCAGGTGCTTCATATCCCCGGCCTCGGCTATGACGGGATCGTGGGCTACTCGCCCCTTGCTATGGCAAAGAACGCGGTGGGGCTGGCTATCGCCACCGAGGAATACGGGGCGAAGTTTTTCGCCAACGGGGCCGCGCCGGGCGGCGTGCTGGAACATCCCGGCACCATCAAAGACCCGCAGAGGGTAAAGGATAGCTGGAACGCGGCCTATCAGGGAAGCGGCAACGCCCACCGGATCGCCGTCCTCGAAGAAGGGATGAAGTACCAGCCTATCGGCATTTCCCCGGAGCAGGCGCAATTCCTCGAAACGCGGAAATTCCAGATCAACGAGATTGCCCGCATTTACCGGGTGCCGCCCCACATGGTGGGCGATCTGGAAAAATCCAGTTTCAGCAATATCGAGCAGCAGAGCCTTGAATTTGTCAAATATACCCTCGACCCGTGGATATGCCGCTGGGAGCAGTCGCTGAAAAGGCGGCTTTTTACGGAGGAGGAAAAACGGGAGTATTTTATCAATTTCAATGTGGATGGCCTGCTGCGCGGGGACTACCAGAGCCGCATGAACGGTTATGCGGTGGCGAGGCAGAACGGCTGGATGAGTACCAACGATATAAGGGAACTGGAAAACCTCGACCGTATCCCGGCGGAAGAAGGCGGCGACCTGTATCTGGTAAACGGCTCCATGACGAAGCTGGCCGACGCGGGGGCCTTTGCAAATAAAAAAGAAACGGAGGGACAGACAAGTGAATAAATTCTGGAACTGGGTGCGGAATGAGGATAACCGCACTCTTTATCTGAACGGCACCATTGCCGAGGAGAGCTGGTTTGACGACGACGTGACACCGGCGGCCTTTAAGGCGGAGCTTCTATCCGGCGAGGGCGACATTACCGTATGGATCAACAGCCCCGGCGGGGACTGCGTGGCCGCCTCTCAGATTTACAGTATGCTCATGGACTACAAGGGCGCGGTCACGGTGAAGATTGACGGCATTGCCGCCAGCGCGGCCAGCGTGATTGCAATGGCTGGCACCACCGTCCTGATGGCTCCCACAGCCTTGATGATGGTGCATAACCCGCTGACCGTGGCAATGGGCGATTCGGAGGAAATGAAGAAAGCCATTGCCCTTTTGGACGAAGTAAAGGAGTCGATCATCAATGCCTATGAGATCAAGACCGGGCTGTCGCGGGCGCGGCTCTCACACCTTATGGACGCGGAAACATGGCTGTCCGCCCACAAGGCCGTGGAGCTGGGCTTTGCCGACGACCTGCTGTTTCAGGCGGCGGGCGATCCCGCCCCTCCCCAGCCGGAGAGCTTCGCGTTCTCGCGGCGGACGGTGACAAACCGCCTGTTGAATAAGCTGCCCCGTGAGGCAGAGGAAACCGAACAGAAACAACCTGCAAAGCCGCTTTACGAGCGGCTTCAATTATTGAAATTTTAAGGAGGAACGAATTATGAGCATGATTTTGGAACTGCGCGCCAAGCGCGCAAAGGCGTGGGACGCGGCGAAGGCATTTCTGGATTCCAAGCGCGGGGCCGACGGCCTTTTGTCCGCCGAGGACGTGGCGACCTATGAAAAGATGGAGGCCGACGTGGTAAATCTCGGAAAAGAGATTGACCGCTTGGAACGCCAGCAGGCATTGGATGCGGAGCTGAACAGGGCTGTCAATACGCCGATCACCGGCAAGCCTGCGGCCCCTGCCGGGGAGGAAAAGACGGGTCGGGCCACGGCGGAATACCGGAAATCCTTCTGGAATGTGATGCGCAGCAAGATGCCCTCCCCGGAGGTGATGAACGCCCTGCAGGTGGGGACGGATTCTGAGGGCGGCTATCTGGTGCCAGATGAATTTGAGCGCACGCTGGTGGAGGCATTGGAGGAGCAGAACATTTTCCGCACGCTGGCCCATGTGATCCAGACCAGCTCCGGCGACCGGAAGATCCCCGTGGTGGCTTCCAAAGGGAGCGCCTCTTGGGTGGACGAGGAAGGGGCGATCCCGGAGAGCGACGACAGCTTCGGGCAGATATCCATTGGGGCCTACAAGCTCGGCACCATGATTAAGGTATCCGAGGAACTTTTGAATGACAGCGTGTTTGACCTTGAAGCCTACATTTCCCGCGAATTTGCCCGCCGGATTGGCAACAAGGAGGAGGAAGCCTTCTTTACCGGCGACGGCACCGGCAAGCCGCTGGGCGTGCTGGCGGAAACGGGCGGCGCGGAGGTGGGCGTTACCGCTGCGGCGGCTGCGGCCTTTACGGCGGATGAAATCTTTGACCTGTTCTATTCCCTGAAAGCGCCTTACCGCCGGAGCGCCGTATTCGTGATGAATGACGCGAGCGTGAAGGCCCTGCGCAAGCTCAAAGACAACAACGGCCAGTATCTGTGGCAGCCCAGCCTTACCGCCGGAGCGCCGGATACCCTGTTGAACCGCCCGGTCTACACTTCCGCTTTCATGCCCGCCCTCGCGGCTGGCGTAAAATCCATCCTGTTCGGCGACCTGTCCTATTATTGGGTGGCCGACCGGCAGGGCCGCTCCTTCCGCCGCCTCGGCGAGCTGTATGCGCCTACCGGGCAGGTGGGCTTCCTCGCTACCCAGCGCGTGGACGGCAGGCTCATTCTGCCGGAGGCCGTGAAGGTCATGCAGCAGAAATCTGCGTAATGGGGGAACCCCGCAAAGCCGGATGGCTTTGTCTTAACTTGACCCACAATTATAACATATATTTTCGATAAGCAAGTAATGAGCAAAGAACCTCTAAGCCCTGACAAATAGAACGTGCTCCGGGCATACCATCGCTCGGAGCACCTTTTATTCCACTCAGAACCCCTAAATCATAAATCGCCTCTTTC
>CAJTCR010000095.1 GCA_910574915.1 Eubacteriaceae bacterium | reverse complement strand
AAAAATCAAAAAATATCAGGCTTTCCAGCCTATTTCATTTCACGATGTATCATTTCTTCCTTTTTCTTTTCAATATCACTCCATCTGTACGGATTCAGGTTACATGCCCCTCTTTCGCACTCTTGATTGTATGACTTACATCTATGGCATTCCTTTTTAATCCATTTCTTTTTCTTCAAGTAATGAATCACCTTCCTTTTTATTTTATTGATTTTCTATGTTTCTGAAATTTTTCAGCATATAATATTGACTTTCCTATCAGAATATCCTAAAATATTATAAAAGCGAATTTATATTTGTACTTTTGCTGAATATCTTCTGCATATTCTTTATTATACTGATTTTTTTCTGTATGTCAATAGGAATATTGAAAATTTTCTGCAAAATTTAGGAGGAATGTATGGAACTATTAGAAAGAGTAAAAATACTATGCAAAAGCAAGGGCGTTTCACAGCGTAAAATGGAACAGGATATCGGCATAAGCAATGGTGCATCTTCAAAATGGGGAACCAGCTCACCAAGCATAGAAATCCTTCAGAAGCTGTCAAATTATTTTGAGGTTTCCTTAAATTATTTAATGACAGGGAACAACAATTCTGCTACAATGTTAAATAAAAGAGACGAAAATGATATAGCAAAACGGCTTGAAAATACAATGGCTGATCTGGATACAGATGAAGCACTTATGTTTTCCGGTGAACCACTTGACGATACTACAAGGGAACTTTTAAAAGCAAGCTTAGAAAACAGTATCAGAATAGCTAAAATCAATGCCAAACAGAAATTTACACCTAAAAAATATAGAAACAATAATGAATAGGATGTGATATTTATTTTTAATTTGAAAGATACAATATTGCGTTTGACGAAAAAATACAATACATCTGATCCGTTTGAAATAGCGGACGCATTAAATTTATCTGTATATTTTGAAGAGCTTGGAACAATCAATGGTTATTATAATAAGCCGCTTCGTATGAAACAGATACACATAAATCAAAACTTAAATGAACAAAATGCAAAATTTACATGCGCACATGAATTAGGACATGCCATATTGCATCCAAATGCTTCTACTCCGTTTTTGCGTTCTAAGACATTTTTATCTGTAGACAAGTTGGAAATAGAAGCGAATAGTTTTGCTGTAAATTTACTTATACCAGATGAAACTATAATAGAAATTATTGACAATCGGAACTGTACACTGGAATATATGTCAAGAGTGCTTGGTTATAACCAGAAATTAATAGAATTGAGAATGAAGACGTTTGATATTGATAAGAAATAGATTCTGCGATCTCATTTACTTTGGCGTATGGAAAAACAGAACAAAAAAACCCTCTGTATGGCGTTTTCAGATATTCAAAGTGGATAATTACACATTGGAGATATGAAAAACGCATACAGAGCTGATTTATAAACAGAAAAATACATATTGAAATCCCCAAACTGTACGCTACTATGGTTCGGGGATTCTTCTTTTAACACAAATGTACTTCCTATAGCATTTCATCATCTACACACTGAAATTCAATGAAATCATAGTTTCAATTAATTGATTAAAACAGATTTCCACATAAATATTTTATCGAAAATAAAATAGGAATATTAGATATCACCCTAATATTCCCCATCTACGTTTAATAATATGCTCTTCCTTTTTATATATCGGCTACTTTTTCTAACTTCATTGATTTAGCTATATAGCCATAATATGAATTAGTATCTTTATTTAAATATAAACGCAACTTTCCAATTTTTTTTGAAGAGTTAATATTTGAATTATACCAGTTAACATTTGCAACTACCTTATATTTATTAGAATTAATCTTATATATTTTTTTTATTACAATTTTAGTGCCTGCTATTCCCCAATCACCTATAGACAATTCTAAATCGTTTGTGTTTTTACCAAACATACGTATAGATATAACACGCTCACCCACAGAATATATTTCATCATAGCATAAATTCAATATATTTCTTCTATCAGACACTTTTGAAAAATCATATTTTTTTGTTCTTCCTTTTTTCATTAATTGGGTTAAATCATAGCCACATGGCGTAGAAAACATCTGAGTGAGTTCTTTAATATCTTCTTTTCCTGATACAGTATCAGTTACATCTTTTGTCTGAGCTTGTACGTCGATGTGTACATTTATTACAGGTACTATAAAATAGCAAATAATAATAAATGTACATAATATCTTTTTTGATAGTTTCTCTTTTCTCATCATTAATTCTCCAATATTCAATATGTAATTGCTAAAATATTTATGAAACTCATTATTTTAGCTTTTTAACCATATAATCTTACATATTCATTAAATTTTTCTTCCGTTTCACTATCACTTATACTATTGAACAAAGACATTTTTTCATGTGTATTCGCATTTTCAAATGTAAGCTCATTCCAAATTATATAATCCCATACTAGATATCCATTTTGTCCATTATATGTAATTGGATGTCTTTTATGTACAATTCCATAAGGTTTCTTATCTAATATTTCACCAGTTATACCTGCTGTTATTTCTCCAAGTACTCCAAGTATACTCTCCATATTGTTCTCCTTAATTCCTTTTTTTAATATGCTAAAAAAGTACAAATGAATTTATAAATTTATTTCAAAATACCTAATATAAAAATAGAGGATTACATCTCAAAAATATAAATAATCTCATTTCTCTTTTCATATAGTAACAAAATAAAGATAACATATTATATAAAAATTTTCAATAAAAGATTTTGCATTTATAGTATTTTCTTTATACATATGATATAATAAATTTTAGTCAGATTAGAACAGCGTAGGGATAGTCTGGTGGTTGTACTTTCCGGGAACGGAAAGGAGGTACATATGGATACGTTAGAAGTTTTGACGTTGCTGTTAGTTATATTTGCAGCTTTAACATATATCGACAACCACCGCAAGTAAAAGGGCTATCTCCTACTGGCATAGGGATAGCCTTGTAACTTATTAATCACCATAAATAAGTTTCCGGTGGCAACTATCGGACACGCAAGAATCCTTTGATTGTCTCTAAGATGATTATAAACTATGGATTGCTCATTTGCAAGCATTAGTTTAGGAAATGGGGATGTTTTTGCATCCCTGTTTTTTTATTATTAGTTCATATATTTTATAATTTCTTTATTATTATTTTATAAATATTTTATAGATCTGATTGTTTGGTTTTGTTTCTATTTTCTGATACTTGTCTTTCTTCTTGTTTACATTGTGTAAGTTCTTTATAGCCAGAGTTGATGCTTTTTTCTCCAGATAATACTTCTTGTTTCAGATCTTCATTATTTGAATCAAGAATTTTTTTACCCTTTGAATATGTGTCTGTAGATACACCTGCTGTTTTAGCTAATTTTGCACGGACATCAATTTTATTTTCTGGACTAATCGGGGTTGAAGAATTCTGCGAACCCGATTTTTTATCTCCTCCGCCTAATGACATATTTTCTTTAGCCTGTTTTTCATAAATAGGTCTATATTTTTCAGCAACTGCAATTCTTTGAATGGGAGATAAGTTACGTCTTCCTAATTGAATATCAAGCATCTTCCATAATTTAGGAACCCGTTCTATGAATTTTTTATAATTTGAAAAAGTTTGCATAGACATTCCAATATGGGCAGTAAAAAAGTTTATTTTCATCGCGTTCAGTCACACTGGATTTTCTTTCTCTGACGAACTAAGTTAAACTTAGTCCGCCAAATTGAAGAAATCTTTTTACGGAACTCAAAACTTATAGGACATATGTATCATAATCCCATGATTTCCAGTTCACATTTTCTATTCCCAGATAGTAGTGTAAGATTTCTCATTTTTAGATAATTATTGCAATATGTAATCTGGAAAGGTATAATTTATACAGTTAGTTTTTGAATTAGACTAAGGAGAAAATATGTTATGGAAAAATGTAGCAAATGCGAATCAGCAATTTCTGACAACGATGTGATGGCTTGGAAGTGTATGGAATGTGGAAAGGCTTTCAAAGTCAATCTGTCTAAATTGAAAAAATTACAAGTATTGAAAAACAAGCCTGAAAATACTGGGAAAATGTTGTTGAAATGCCCTACATGTGGGAATGGAATTGATAATGGAAATGAAAAGATTGCCTGTAAGTGTTCAGCTTGTGGGAATGTCATGATGGGAAATTTGAGGGATTTTGCTGGTGTGGATGAAAGTATTAATTTAGAAAACACTTATCCTAATTATATACAAAAATCGCATAACGCTCAAAAAACTAATCGAGAGGAAATTGAAAGGGTATACAATAATTTAAAAAGATCTGAACAAAATAAAAAAAAGAAAACTATCTCTATTATTGGTCTAGTCCTGATTGTATTTGCTTTAATTATTGTCATATTTGTATCCAAAAATAATACTAATAAAACGAAAAAAGAATTATTACAATTGGCTGATAATTCTTTTTCTGCTGATTTTGAGGAATACAAAAAAGAACTTGAAAATTATCCAATTGAAATTGCAGCAAGTTATGAACTTAAAGAAAATAAATTTGAGGATGGTGTATTATATCTAACATGTGATCTTAATTATACAAGCAAAGATTTAGATGTCTATTCAGATGTATCTTATGGCAGTCAGGAAGCAGAAGAACTATGTTTTATGTTGAAAGATATTAGTTCCAAGGGTGATAATTTTTATAATTATAGTTCAGAAAGTGGAAAAGTTAATATAGAAATGTCCTATAATGACAATGATTTTATCATTTCTGATAATAATAATGTTGAATATAAATACTCTAAAACTTCCAGTTTTGATGAATTAATAATAGCTGGTGAAACAAAATTTATGAATTTTGGAGAAAACACTCAAACCTCCTCTCATTCTTCTTCGTCATCTTCCTACACAGGCACTTACGATGCAAAATTAGAATATGAAGGTACAGAAGGTGTTTTAATTTGTGTTTCAGAAGACGCTATGGACAGGTTTATGACAGCAGTAAATAATCAAAATGATGGTTCTTTATATGAATTATTGTTAAATGGTGAAGTTGCATATACAAAGCAAGGAACAAAATGTAATATCGTGAATAGGAAATTTACAAGATGTCAGGTTAAATTACTGGAAGGTGCATATGCTGGAAGTACCGTATGGGTTGTTATTGAAGCATTACAAGAAGAATAAATTTATAAGAAGGACTCGCTAAAATGACGAGTCCTTTTCTATACATGTATATGCTGTAGTGGATGGGGTGTGTAAAATAAACTGTGTAAACTTTACAGATTATTCAACATACTTTAATATAGTTTATAAAATAGCAGAGTTCTTGGATAGCCTTTTTATCAATTTATTTAAACCAACTGCACATCGAATTATTATTTTATATCCACAATATCCTGTTGCGGTTTAAATTCAATTGTTTTTGCACTTCCACCAGTTTTTTTATCAATTCTTCTTGTCCGATTACTTTTACAAGATTTACTATCTGCTGTCCCATAACGTCTTTATTATGATAGAAAATTGTAGTGTAAACATTATCATTCAAAATCAAATCACATAATATATCTTTGTCTGTAATATCTAAGGAGTGTCCAAAAATATAAAGGTTATGTCTTTCTTTTTTCTTTTCGTTATTGCTCACCAAGGCAAAATAATTCCACCAAAATTTTGAATTATCATCAGCATTATAAGCCTGCTTTAGTAAATTGGTAAATGTCTCTTCATTTTTATTAAGTGAGATATACTCTTTTCTTATGCTTTCAATCGTAAACGGTAGATAGTGCGTACCTCGACTATGGCAGCAAAATGTGTGACAATAGACTATATTTCTATCATGGGTATTAAAAGTTAAGTCTCAACTTTTGATATCGCTATACGGAGGTAAGTCTATGAGTTCAGAAACAACGGTAGTAGCTGTACAGTACCGTTTACAAGAATGGTCTGCGCAGATCAGAGAATGCCGGAGAACTGCCGGAAGTCTGGTAAGAATGAAGTGAAATAAAGACTGGAGCAAATCTGTTTCTATCATACAGGTTTGATCCAGTTTTGTATAGGTACTCACTATCTACCGTATACGTTTCAAGGCAATAAAATAGGGTAATATTAAAAAATTATTACCCTAAAATATCTTGATTATTTACCTCCATTCCATCTTAAGTTCTTATCAAAAATGGACTTCCATTCTACTTCATAATTAGTAATATTTTTCCAAGAATCTACATTAGTTTGACCCTGGTACTCATAACCAGTTGCAACAACTGTACCATCTTTTTTTAATCCTAACGTAAATCCATAGCCAGCAGATACAGCAATAATTTGTTCCCAATTACTAATTTCTTCTGCTGAATTGCCTATTTGCGTAGTTACAACGGTTCCGTCAGATTTCAGTCCAACTATATGAGAATCTCCAGCGGAAATAGCAATAATATTTTTCCATTCACTTACTTTTTTTGCAATTTCATCTGTTAATGTTGTAACTACCGTTCCATCTTGTTTTAATGCAACAGTATATGGGGTAACACCAATATCTCCTGAACTTCCACCACCAGCGGAAATAGCAACAATATTACACCAATCCCCTTTATCTTTTGCAATTTGTTTTAATTGTTTTTCACTTCCAAGTCCTGTGATATGTATTTCTCCTTTTGAATCTAATCCAACAGTATGTCTCCATCCTGTTGAAACAGTAATAATATCAGTCCAATCATCTATATTCACCTGACCATCACCATTATGCCCTTGTGCAACTAATGTACCATTCTCTCTTAAACCTATGATATACTGTTGTCCTGTAGAAACAGCAATGACATCAGTCCAAGTTTTTGTACCAACATAATATTCAGGCACTTTTCCAGCCATAACAACTGTTCCATCCTCTTTTAAACCTACCACAAAATTACCCTTAACAGAAATTGATATAATATCATTCCAAGTATCAAGTTCAGACTTCCAAGAGTAATAATCATCACCTGCTAAATAAACCTTTCCGTTTCTTATCATTCCAACTGAAGAACGGATTCCAGCAGAAATCGTAGTAGCTTGTTGTAATCTTGCTAATTCTATTTTACAATCTTCAATTAATTCTTCGCTATTTTTATAATCTTCTAATTTTGAAAACGTTTGTATAGCTGATATATAATTATCAGATTTATAATCATCATACGCTTCGTTATATAAAAAATCATTAGTGTCTTTTTGTTCCATAAGTTTATTTGCTTCTTCTATATAACGTACACTGTCTTTATAACCTTTAATTTGTGTAAATAACTCTATGGCATTTTTATAATTTTCATTATTAAATGATTCTATAGCTTTGTCATATATTTCTTTTTTTGCTTCTTCTATATAACGTACACTGTCTTTATAACCTTTAATTTGTGTAAATAACTCTATGGCATTTTTATAATTTTCATTATTAAATGATTCTATAGCTTTGTCATATATTTCTTTTTTACATTCTAAGTCTTGTGCAATTTTCATTTGATCAAAACTGTCTCGGTAATCACCAAGTTGTCTTAATATTTCTTGTGCTTCTTTATATTCTTCATTATTAATTTTGTCAATTGCAGATTCATATAATGTAGTCATATTTTTTCTTTGATTAATTGCGTGCCCTAAAAAAAAGATAGTAAATGATAAAAATAATACCCTAATAAATATTTTCTTTTTATTCAACATTAGATTTATACTCCTTCTGTGTTTTGGAATTATTATTACCATTATCATCTACAGGGGAATTTTTTGATAACAGATCTAGTTCCATTTCTGCTTGCATACCTTTATAAATTACAAAAAAGGTTATAACGATTTGAACTAAACAAAATACTATCTTTCCTAATGACAGATTATCCTCTGGCTTAAGTTTATCATATAAAAATATAAAAAATGCTGTACACCATAATCCAACAATTACGGAAAATAGTATAAAATTTTCACTTTTTTCTTCATCTTTGTCAGATTTTATTTTTTTGTGCAAGTCTATTGCTGTACCAAACAAACTTACAGAAACTGCAAAAACAACTAAAATAAAATCTATTATATGTCTGTTTATTATATTTTTAAAATTATATCCCAATATCGCATCATAGAATAAAACTAATATAATAGGTATAAAAGATGGTATAACTGCAAATTTTATCCAGCGTCTTGCTTTATAACTGCTTTTATATAATTTAATCATAAATATTGTAACCCCTTTTAAATAAATAAACTGTAGAAAACACAAAATAGTAATCTAAAATAAATTCCCAAACTGTTATAGTATAATACAAATAAATACAAAATTCAACTATATTCTGCATTTTTTCTTTATTGTAATTTTTTTACAATTTATAATAAACTTCCCCGGTGCAAGCACTCAAACGCCACAAGGGCGTTTGCCTCCTGCTTCGCAGGAGCGGGGTATTAGCCCCAACCTCGCTACGCTCGGTGCTAGTTTGTACGCCCCAAGGGGCGGGGAATGTACCCACTCTCATTCAACTAAAAATATCATTACTGTAGTAAGTTACCAAATCTTTATTTTAGAATGATTTTATTCTTATAGGAATCTAATTCTTTTCAATGTCTCTATCTTAGAAAGACTATCATATTCTTTTTTAATATAGAATAGAAACATGATTGAATTATCAAAACATTCTCAAGCACAAAATCTAAAAATCATCCCAGCCACACAACAGCATCGCAAAAGCCTTGAAAATCCTCAATGTCATTAACTTAAGCTCTTTCTGGCTGAACCCAGGATATGCAAAGCCTTGAATTATTAGGTATTTTTTAATACTGATCAGGAGTCAGATGGCTTAAGTAAATGACATTGTGAAAATCCTAGCATTTCAGCACTTTTCATTATTCCAACCATAAAATACAACTTTTTTCATTTATTTCCATATATAGTTATAACTAACCATAATTTCATTCTTCGAATCAATGCCACGAACCTAATACTAATACCCCAATTTTAGGGTATTTTTTATGCTCCTGATTCCACATATCATCTATAACTAAAACAGACAATCATTGAAAATACAAAATATTTATCACTTCTGATTGATAAATATGCATATTTTCATCAGCTTCACACTATTGGTTTAAACAAGAGTACTACTTATGATTATACTTTTTATCCATACTTTTACTGGGATAATAATAAATGAATTCAAACATTGCCATACAAAAATAAATAATCACATATTTTCAATAGAAATGGCATTAATAGTAAATCTGTTAATGCCGTTTTTAAATAACTTTATTATATATTTCACTCTCACACCAAGGAATTTTTCAAACATCTCGAACGAAAATAAAAATCTCACAAAAATCATCTACCCAAGACTCTACCATCCCCTAAATTTCAAATAAAATCAAGCATTTTCAGCATTATCCTATCCAGATTTCAAAAAATACTTTGACTATCAAACTAATTTAATGCAACTTAATTTAACTATCATAATAGTTATTTTATTATTCCTGCTCACAACACGAAACAACACGAAATTACCACCGAACATACTTTTATGTCCAAAATCTGATACAAATTTTAGGATATCCAGATGCATTGAACCAAATATTTTCTAACCAGACGCACATCCAGATATTAATATTTCCTTTGTTTACAAGGCATTTTGTATGCTATCCATTAAAACAACAATCATTCTCCGCAACATACATCTTCTTCTCCAGCCACACCACTATCGAACACACTCTATTTTCACAAAAAAAGCAGCAGTCCAAAATACAATAATTATCATATATGGACTGCTGCTTCATATGAAATACAAGTATTTTTCCATTTTTATTCCACTCAGTACGATCAAACTGCGAACTATTTGCAGACTGTTTACAAACAAATTGCAGGCATAATAAAAAGACCATACCCACTTCTGGATACAGTCTTTTTGTACTGTAAATATTTAGCTATAAAATTATTCCATCATTGCTACGCTTCCCTAATCACCAAGCCCTGTGTTGCTTTTATAAATTCCTCCTGAAACCGTTCCAACTGTTCATAAGATAACAAAGCCTTCATTGACTGCTGTAGCTTTTTGCAGATTATTTCCTTCAATTTTTCAGTCCTGCTTTCCTCGTTGCCATGCTCCCACGCTCTATCATCCTCCCCTAGCCTATTATATTTTCCAGCAGGCTCACCATACAATCCCACCGCATACTCAGCAGCATCCTCAAATGAAGCAAATATCTCTTTTTCACTACGGATAACTCCGTTTAACAATTCATACTTCATTTCTGCTTTTGAAGCACTTTTGCAGGATACCATAATATTTTTAACTTCATGTGGGCTTACTATGTAAATATCATCCGTATATGGCTGATTCTGACCCATGCCATTATTTTCCATTCCAGGCAATCCTGTATTCAAAATAATCTGCCCTCCGTAAATTACCTTACATGGGTGTACTGCATAAACAATATCTCCGGTTTCATATTTTGTAGTTATATTCATTTGTATTTTCCTCGGTTTCTTTCCTTATTTTGTGTGTTTCTATGTAACTTTACTTTTCCCGATATTTCAAGTATTCCTTTTTAATGCATCATACAACTGCTTTTTCTGGAAACAATTCAGATCTGAAATATCCCTCAACTGCATCTTCCATTTCTTTCTTGCAGTCGCACAGACAGAATCTTTTTTCACAAATATGGTTCCAACAGTCATCAACCATGATGATATATATTTTATAATCCTTATGCAGCGAACCAATCACTGTGAATTCAATTTTTGCATGAAGCAAAAACTGCACATCTTTAATATCTACCAGTTTTTCCCTGAGCATACAGTTTGCAAAATAACTTATTTTCTCTTTGATACATTCTGGTACGGGATTTTTGCGTTGATCTGCAATCATATCCAAGGTAATAACAGAACTTTCCCTCCAACTTCCATCACTGATGGATGCATCTCCTGGATGATTGCTCGGGCTTAGTGCTTCGGACACAAAATAAAGGTCATCAAATTTATACCAGTCACTAAAATCAGATTGCAGATTATTTTTAACCTCATAATATTCACAAAATGAAATTTTCCATTTATACTCGCAACTGATCAGCATTTCATATAACTCTTTTATTGTTTTCTGCCTTTTTCTTTTTTCATGTTTCTGAAAAAAATATTTGATATTCTCCTGCGTAATAAACCTTTTCATTTTTTCTATTGAACACCAGTAATGTTCTATCTTATCAATTTTACCATATACAGAACTCTGATAATAGATGTTGCCATCCCACATAAAAATACTGACATGCTTTTTTCTTCCATCTTCTATATCAACTGCTATCCTGTAAATTGTACCTGGTACAATATTTTTCAACGGATAGCCTAATGATACATCCAAAACAATGATACGGCTCATATTCCTGCAACCCTTCTTTCTTCCTTATTATATAGTTCATCAAATAAACAAATCACACTAACTTTACATGCCTCTGCAAAGCATTTTCAATTTCCCTTGTCTGGATACTAAGATACCGCTGGGTAGTTACAACTGAGGAATGCTGCAATAATACACGGACTAATTCAATATTGTAATTATTATTCACATAAATGCTCGTTGCAAAATATTTTCTAAAGCTATGGCTTCCTATCCCAGAAATTTCCAAATGATCACATGCCAGCTTTAAATATTTGTTGACAGCCCTCTCCGTTATGTCAAACAGTTTCGCAGAAGGATTTATATTATTTTCCAGCGCATAATTCTGGATATAGATATAAATATCTGTTGGTACTGTAAATTCTCTTTTCTTCTTAGTTTTCAGCTCCACTATGTCCAGCCTGTACCTGTTACCGTCACGTATGATTGCTGACAATTTCAATTGTAAAATGTCACTGATCCGCAGCCCAAGGTTAGCTTCTAATGATAAAGCTGTTGCAATCCTTTCATTCGGTTTTACTACATGTCCATCAGCGCATACAAATCCAGAACGTATTACTGATATAATTTTCTTATACTGTCCCTCGGTGACTGCCCTGGTTTTTTTATTCAAATTTTTCACCACCTTCAAAAGTTCCTATTTTCACTATGGTTTAGTTCCTATCACCAGTTTACAACTTTTTGATTTTTTTGAACCCTGATAAAACGTAGCCCTCTATTATTTTAATAAATGACTGCGCTTTTTTTACAGTTTCGAGGGATTCTA
>CAJTCR010000094.1 GCA_910574915.1 Eubacteriaceae bacterium | reverse complement strand
GGGAAAACCTAAGAATAGCGTATCTGATAATGCTCATCTTTTGTACAAGAAAGTGAGGATTTATGGGAAATAGTTTAAAAGATCAACATTATAAAAACATGGATATAACGCTTCAAATGGATACATCAACATTTCAGGCGGAGAGCATCGCCTATACCGTATGTCAGCATTTCGGGATTGATACCTCCGATTATTCTTTCGGGTATATCGCCGGGTGGAGCAGCGGAAAAGAGATGCCGGAGCTGAAATCTTCCCTCGACACCATACGCCGGACTTCCTCGGAACTGATAAAGGGGATTGAAGCGCAGCTTCTGGAGATTGAAAAGGAACGTGCCGCAGAACAGTCACAGGAGGACATTATCCTGCTTGTGTCGAATACAGACCGTTCCGAATATGACCTTTTGAATGTTAAGGGCATGGAGAGGACGGAAATATTTAATCTGCTGTCCGCTATGAAAGACGATGACAGGCAGAATGTGGAAGCCTACCTTGAAAGAGCCGGGGCATGGGTAACGCTGCTTGCCAATGAACGGAGTGAGGAAGTAGGGGAATACCATTTAGACTATGCCTATGATACGGATACCCATGAGATAACCGATTACAAGGCATTGCAGGAAGAACGGGAAAGGGCGAATGTTCCGATTGAATATGGCGATGTGATTGTGAGAATCTCCACGCCGGACAGCGGAGAATATGAAACCATTAAAATTGCGGATATGCAGTCAGAAGTGGCAAATGTTTTATATGCCATACCATTTTTGGAAGAAAATGAGTGGAATGGAAATGTGCTGGATTATCTGCAGGAGAGAGGTTTTGAGTTTGTGCCGATTATGAGA
Organism: Eubacteriaceae bacterium; assembly: GCA_910574915.1. Classification (GTDB taxonomy): domain Bacteria; phylum Bacillota; class Clostridia; order Lachnospirales; family Lachnospiraceae; genus Eubacterium_J. Next base: position 11,659 of record CAJTCR010000094.1, on the reverse strand, counting down.
AGCGGCGGTTTGAATGACGGTTATCCGCAGTTCTATGATTTTGATGTGGATATGAGCGAATGGGAAGTGCATACCGCTTCGGAGCTTCCGGCAACGGTACAGGCGGAGCAGCTCATTAACCGCATGGAATTTCACAGGTCGGTATATGACAGCGATGAGCGCAATCTGATTATGAACCATGCGTATAAGCTGGATGATATGTATAAGACCACTTCCCTTGCACATTCCCTTGCGGAGCAGAAAGACGATTTACCTCTGCTTTGGGAAACAATCAGGGTAGCAGAGGAAGAAATTGACGCTCTCCCGGACGGTATGGTGGGATTGTCGCAGATGCACGAATACGGGTATTCTTGGGATGAAATGCTCCCTCTGACAAAGGACAGGGCAACGGAGTTGTTCAGGGAGGATGTGTCGGTGTACCAGCTCCACGCAGACGGTTCAGAAACGCTTGTGGAGGACAGGGCGGCATTGCAGGAGCATGACGGGCTGTTCGGCGTGGAAAAAGGGGACTGGAACGCTTATAAGGAATACCAGTCCATGAAGCAGGAATTGGAGGACAGCGAGCCTAACCGGGAAGCACAGCTTTTGTATGGCAATGAGGGAAAATTTGACATCTACCAGCTTAAAGATTCAGCGGAAACAAGGGATATTCGCTTTATGGATATGGATTACCTTGAAAAAGAAGGTATCCCGGTTTCCAGAGAGAATTACACCCTTGTCTATACCGGGGAGCTTACGGAGGGCATGAGCCTTGAGGATATTTACACGAAATTCAATATAGACCACCCGGCAGATTTTACCGGGCATTCCCTTTCCGTAAGCGATGTGGTGCTGCTGCATCAGGACGGGGAAAACACAAGCCATTATGTGGATTCCGTTGGTTACAGGGAGATACCGGAGTTTACAAAGGAACTTTTGGTAGCTTCGGAAATCAGCACAGAAAAAGATGCGGTCAGGGAGGAAACAGCGGAAATCCCGGCAGAAGCAGCGGAAGAACATACAGCGGCAGAAAATACAATGGCAGAGCCGGACAATGACAAAGTTTCCTATTATGTCATTGAAGATTTATCCACCTGGGCGGAGAACAGCCCGGAAAAAAGCAGGCTGGAGCGTTTTGAGAGCCTTCCGGAAGCAATGGCGAAATTCACAGAGTACCGGGGAAAGGAAACAGAGGACAAGCCGGATATGGCGAGGGCAACTTTGGGATTTAGCGTCAATGGCAGCGAATTTGACCTGATCCACGTCAGAAACCATGAAAACTGTCTGTCACTGGATTTTACGCACAGCAGGACGGCAGAGGAAAGCAGCCGCTTCATGGAGGATTTGCAGACTTTAAATCACGAGGTCGGCTTTGACAAGGTACGGGTTCACCGGGAAATGTCACCGGAGGAAATCAAGGATTTTGTGAAACAGCGGTTTGAGTACCAGCTAAAGAGCAGCGGTCTTGACGATATTTCCCTTTATATGGACAGGTTTGATGCCCTCTATGAACAGGGGAAAATGGAACATCTCATGCCAACAGCCAGCCAGAAGCATATCGTGGAAGATGTACCGTTTACGGAGTGGGAAAATCCGTACATAGACACCAAAAGCCAGACAATGGACAGGGAAGAAACAGAGCTTGCCTTCCGTCTGGCAGACCGTTATATCAGTATTCATGAAGCCACTGAGGGATATGATTACACCATTTATGATATGGACTACCGGGAACTGGACGGGGGCGTATATGACAATCCGGACATAACAATCAGACAGGCACTTGACGAGATTGTGACGGATTTGAAAGAACCTATGCACAGGAGTGAGCTGGAGGGAAATATTCACACCTATGATGAACTGATACCCATTGATTATGACGAACTGACAGAGAAAGCGGAGCAGGAAGCAAAACATGGAATTGAAAACCGTATCCGGAAGGAAGCGGAAGAACGTAAGACGGTGGCAGACTTTAAAGCGAGAACAGAGGAATTATTTCATGGCATCAATGGGCAGACACAAGAGGATATAGAGCTGAGTGTCTACGCTTATTTGCAGTCTAAAATTGATGAGTATGAGATAAATATAGAGCTTGTAGATGCAGCAGTATCCGGAAGCCGGTGCAGAGGTTTGGAGGAAGCTGCTTCTGACCTTGATGTGGTGGTGGAGTACCGGGGAAGGGAAAGCGAGGATGATCTGTTCAATGCCTTTAACGAGGACGGTTTTACAATCGGCGGCGTTAAGGTAGACATCAATCCCATTACAGAAGGAAAGACCGGGACGCTTGGGGAATATCTTCCGGGTGTGGAAGCCTATCTTGAGGAAAAACGAGCCGCCATGCAGGAGAAAGCCGCAGAGCAGGCACAGGAGGGAAAACAGACGGCTGTTACCCTTACAGTGGCGGAGTGCGGGGAGTTTCATAATTTCGGAGAATACCATGAGAATATCGCAGGCGTGGAGGAAGCAATCGCCATTTTCAACCGGATACCGCCGGAGAGGATGAACGGTATCCCAAGCATCGGCATCAATATCCATACAGAGGGGACAGAAAACTATGAGGACACGCAGATGGATATTGTTTCGGGCAGAGTTGCGGATTTGGAGATTCTGGATTATGTGCCGGAGATTACGGACAATCCAAAGGCAGTGGAGGTCATTGCGGAGCTGATCGACAAGCTGCCGGACATCGAAGTGCGGGGTTCTCTGGAAAAGTGGCAGGCGGCTTTCCTTGCTGCGGAGATAGACCAGCTTTCCTACAACTACGACACTGTTCAGTACAATCAGACAGTGGAGGACAGGGAAGCGCAGATAGCGAATATCACAGAGGACATCAGGAACGGGAATACCGGGTATCTGAATGATTTCCTCAATGCGCTCATTTCAGACAGTATCCGGGAAGGCATGACGGATATTTTCGGGAAAGGGACGGAGCTTGATGACAGTGAGGGCGTACAGACCGCAAGGAAGGCGAAGGAGCTGTTAGATAAGCTGGCGGAATACAAGCCGCTTGCAAAGATTGAGGAACTGGAAGAATGTAACTATAACATGATTGATAACGTCCTGAACAATGAGAAGCCAAAAGAAGAAAAGCAAGCAGGCAGAATTTCCATAAAGGAAAAACTGGCGGAGAAAAAAGCGGTCATCGAGCAGAGGGATAAGTCAGATAAGGAAGTCCCTGAAAAGGGAACAGAGAAAAAATCAGAGAGGGAGATATAAGCGATGGATAAATTTACAGTGGAAGAAATCAATTTGATGTGTGTGTTTGAGGGGCAGGACAGGACGGGCATGATTGCCGACATAAAGAATGTGATTCCCCATATACAGGACAGTGGCATGGTGGAGCTTGCCGGACAGGTTTTAGGGAAACTGGAAACCATGAGCGATGCGGAATTTACAGAGGTGGCATTGGAAGCGGCGGAGTGATTGACGCAAATCTTTTATAGCATTATTCGACATAACGTGCTATAATTCTCTTAGTCAGATTAGAACGAGTAGGGATAGTCTGCGGTTGTCCTTTCTGGAAACGGAAAGGAGGTCGGTATGAATACGTTAGAAGTGCTTACGTTGGTGCTGGTGATTTTTGCAGCCTTGACATACATAGACAATAAACACAACCGCAAGTAACGGAAAAGGCTATCTTCTACTGCCATAGAGGATAGCCTTGTAATCCGTATTTTTTACGCTTTATAAGTTTCCGATTGTGCAACCGTCGGACACGCTAATATCCTTCGGCTTCTAAGATGATTATAAACCAACACTGCGAATTTTGCAAGAGGGTTTAGGGAATGGGGGTGCTTCGGCACTCCTGTTGTTACTTTTCACACCCACGCCAGGATTCCAGCCAAACATGAAATAAGCCGGTGCTATAGTATTACGCCATAACACCGGTTTCCTCTTTTGCTTTTTCTCTGGGAGGTCGTTTCCGCCCATATATTTCAGCTGTCTTCTGGTATACATTTTCACCCTGTGACCGCAGCAGATATACCACACTCAGCCCATCACAAATACAGCACAGGTTTTCATAACTGCGCAGCGTAACTGCCTGTTTCTGTTTCCTCTTGTATACCCTTGCCAGCCTTTCACACAGGGAATTATTGGCAGGAACCCTTGTATCATGCAGGAACAGCAATTCGTTTTCTTTGTACTCCTTCAGCCTTATAAATAGGTTATACCCTTCCCTATAGTAATCGTTTGGTGGCTCACTGGCGTATTCTTCCTCCGCTTTTTGAAGGATCCGGTCATATGCCGCTTCAAATCCGGAAACCGCCTGCGGGTCGGGCTGCGCGCCTTCCGGCAGCCCGTTGCGGTAATGCAGCATCTCCCGGAACAGGGAGAGCATCTGCCCGTTCCATGTCAGTTCCGGCTCGTTCTGTATGCTCCCTGTCAGGTAGCGGATATCATGCTGTGTGCATTCCTGGTGGTCTGTGCCATAGCTGTAAAAGGTCTTGTCATGGTCATGCACGACCGTCCCCACATAGTCCGCAAGCGGGGTGCCAATGACCCCTGCATGCCCCTTTTTCTCCCTGCCGATATACAATGCGGCGTTCTCTGACGGGGATGCCAGTACAAGAACCTGCATCCCTTTCCCATTGACGGATGCGTTTGTGAAATCTGCGTTCATGACAGGGGAGGACAGCAGTTTCCTGACGATCTCTTTTTTCTCGTGTCCTGTTTTCGCACTGAATTCCCCACACAGCCCATTGATCATGCCGTCTGAGATCACGATCCTGCCGCCTGTCAGTTCCGAGAGGAGCCGCCGTATTTTTCCGTGGGAGACACAGCACTCGTTCGAAAGCAGGAATGCCAGTGCCTTTACTGTCCCGTCGTAATTGACTTCATTGACAAAGCCTTCCGGGAATGGGGCATGCACACGCGCCCCGCTCTTCCTGCTGCGGTATTCCCTTGCGGTATATTCAATGACTTCCACTCCAAGCCTGATGCAGACCTTCTGCTTGCGGATGACCTTTCCGGTCTCGTAATAATCCGGGCTTTCTGCGTACTCTGCCGGAGCCGGTATCTCACAGGTGATATCCGGCGTATGCTTTCTGCGTGGGTGTCCCTTGTGCCCCGGCTGCCCGCCCGGACGCCTTCCGGTTTTCTCCCTGCTGTTTGGTATCTTTTTCCTTCCTGCTCTCTGGAGGGAGGAGGGGAGGGAGGAATTCTCAAAATCCCGGTTTACCTGTGCCCTCAGCTTTTTATTTTTCCCCCGTTCCTCTTCCAGTTCGGAGGCAGCGGCATAGTACTGTCCTGTGCGCTCCCTGAGCTTATCTTTTGCCGCATCCCGCTGTCTGGCAAGTTCGAGGTTCTGTTTTTTCAGGCGTCCGATCTCTGCTTCAAGGCGGCGTATCTGCTCCCGGTATTCTTTTTCCAGGTCATCCATCACCCCGCCCCAGTACCTGCGCACGGTGACTGTCTCGCTGTGGGCTCTGGATAATTCGTATTCCAGCCGTTTCATTTCCCGGTGGTGGAAACGCAGGAGTTCTTTATAGTCCGCCGCCATCTGTATATATTTTTCGCCGGATTTAAAATCCGCCACCTGTTTTGTGAGGCTCCTGTTCCGGTACTGTAGTGTGGATACCGTTTCAAAATCCATATGCATAGCTGTAATGTCCTTTACGGATGAATATCCTTAAGCATCTGCCGCATGGTCTCCAGATATTTCCATGCCTGCTCCTGCAGCGTACGGTTTTCTTCTTCCAGCTTTTCGATCAGCTGTTTCTGCAGGCTGTTTTCTTTTTCCAGAAGGGAAATAACCTGTTCCATTTCCCGGATGCGTTCTTCCTGTAGTTTTTCTGTCTTTTCCTGTGATCTCCCCTGTTCCATAAGGCACCTTCCTTTAAGGGAAGTATAGCAGGATTTTCAAGGAAAGGCGAATGTGGATAACTTTTTGGACTGGTAAAAATGACGGTATGGAAAAGCTGTCCGCGAGTCATTCAGGCGGGAAAAGCAGATAAAAAACTGACCCCGGTATACAAAAAGACATGAGGGAAGAAAAGAAAACAGACAGAATGGCTGTTGGAGAGTAGTCTATCCACAATTCTGCACTTTCTGTCTGTTGGTGGTGTATAACATTTTTTTCAATTTCAGCATTATGCCTAAATCTGGCGTGGGTGTGAAAAGTAACTCCTGTTTTTTTGCAGATTTGTAGACTATATTACAGGAATATGGTCTTGTCTGCAAGGAATTTTTTTGTTTTTTATAACAAGGTAGGAAGAAATGGGTGGGATTCCGCCGCCTTCGGCATTGTGGGCAATGTGTATAACTTCCCGTTTTATGGAGCTGTGGGCAACACTGTTTGCAGGATGTGGGAAAGCTGCCCTTTGCTTTTCCACATGCTGTGAATGGTGTTGTCCATAGCGGAATGGGGAGTTATGCACATTTCCACGATGCTCTTTTGCTTTTAAAGCCTTTTTCAGACAGGGAATTACCGGGAAGGGTTATTATCCCGGTCAGGCTGTTCCTGTGCGCTTTTTGTCGGCTCTGTGCGCCCTAAATACTGGTTCAGGTTCTCCAGTTTCCGGTTCAGCGATTTCAGCTCTTTTTCACAGTTTTTGTATGTGACGGTCAGTTCTTTTTTCTGTGCGGTCAGCTCCTGATATTCCGCTTTCAGCTTGTCAATGTTCAAGCCTTTTAAGGGGATGCCCGCCTGTTCCAGCATACGCCTTGCGCCGCCATAAAGGATGATCTGGCTCTCATGCTTACGGAAATAAGCGTCAGGATTTTTGGACTTCTTATAGGCGATATTATACGCTTTATTTGCCTTGTACTGCTCCGCATATTTGATGATTTCCGCAAGGTCTTTGATGCGGTTCTCCAGCTTGCGGACAGTCTGCTTTGCTTCCTTCCCGGTGGCGGCTGTGGTGGCGATTTTCTGTTCCAGTTCTTTTATAGAGCCAGCTTCATTATATGCCTGTGCCGCAATCTTTAAATTCTCCACCGCCGCCCACCTCTGCAGCCCCGGACTGTTCTGAAATTTCTTATCAGAGGTGTCAATCAATCTCTTATCTGCGTAATCCCTTTTCGGGATAACTGCCTTCCGTTCCCGTTTCAGTTCAATCCGTTCTTTGATGCGCTCCTTCGTGTATTCCTTTCCGAGTGACTTGATGCTGCCACGCACAAAACGGTCTTTGCCAAGTGGACGGAAGGAGATAAATTTGAGGGCGTCTTCCCCAAAAGTTTCTCCTTTTATCTCATAGCCTTTTGCCCGCATCAGGAGCAGAAATTCTTCGTAAGTTGAGGATGATTTTATGGCGGCGTTGATGTCTTTCCTTATCTGTGTTTTCCATGCAATGCTGTTCTTGTCCGCCAGCCATTCGTTGTATTTTTTCCCACGCTCCCCACCGGGGATAATGACAGAAAGATTATGCTCGCTGCACAGCTCGTCACTTAATTTTCGGATGCGGTAATAGCTCTGCTTGCAATCATGGTATTTGTCATGTTCTATGTTGTCAGCGGCACAGAAAATGATATGGTTATGGATGTGACCTTTATCAATGTGTGTGGTGACAACATAAGAATATTTCCCCTCTAAAACTTTGTCCGCAAGCTCCTTCCCGATCTGGTGCGCTTCGTCAAAGCTGACCTCACCGGGAGCGAAAGACTGTATCAGATGATAGGCTTTGTTGGGGCTGTTTTCCCGGCAGTGGTCTAAGGTATATTTGAAGTCAATCGCTGCGGTTTCCGGCGCACAGGCGTAGGAAGAAATATAGATGCTTCCGTCTGTTTTGTCCGGGTTGCATATGTAGGCTACCGCTTTATCAACGGTTGCTGTGATAGCATGGATTTTTGTGACTGCCATACCTGTTTCATCAACTCCTTTACTTCGTCCATATCTTCCTGATAGACGTGGTTTGTGCTGTTAATTCTTTTCGCAATCTGGTTCAGACTTGAACTGATCCGCCCCAGTTCCGTATTGTATTCCCGTAAAAAACTGTAATCCACGTCATAGACATATCCGTATAGAATCAGCTTCCGGATAAAAGCCGATTTGCTTTTCATGCCGGACAGCTTAAACTTCTCGTCAAGGATATATTGCTCCTTGTCATTTAAGTGAAATTCATTCCGGTTGGTGCGTGTCCTGTTTGCCATTTTTACATCGTCCTTTCTAAATTTGGGCATAAAAAAACTGCTGTAACTTGTCCGGTTTACAACAGTCTGGTTTCGTGTCTGTTCAGTTGTTTTGGATAGAATTATCCATGTGTTATTGTAGCAAATCTGCGGAAGAAGGTCAAGGACTTGCAGAGAAAAAGAGGAAAGAAAAGCAAAGAGGGTTAGGGATACTTCCCTATGGAAATTTCATCATACGGACGGTAGGGAAGTATGGGGAATTTTGCCTGTGTGTCCGTACATAGGCAGTGCTTGCTATTCTTGTCAATAATTCTTGATAAGAATAGTTATCACGACTTTTTTGGTATCATGACTTTTTATCAAGAATGTTGTATTTGCGCCATTTCCTCGAAAAAAGGTCGTGATAATATGGGTGACTTTTCGTCCATTTATAAATTTTTCTAACGATGCAATGGCAGTAAAAAGTCGTGATAATCTTTTTGATAAACCATTAAAAATGCTTGATTTATTAAGGAATGCAAAATGGGAGAACTCATTTTTAAGTAAAATCGCACTTTTTACACATTCGCTGAAAAAAGTTATCCCGACTTTTAAAGAAATATTGTCGGTTTCAAAAACTAAAAATTGGTATCTATTGCAAAATATTATCCCGACTTTTTTAAGAAATTCTTTGAGTTTGCCAGCTTTATGATCAAAGGTCGTGATACCAAAAAAGTCGTGATAACTATTCTTGTCTTTCGACACTCCCGGAGGGGTGTCGTAAATTATTAAATTTTTAGAAAAATTAAGTTTCTACTTGATATTAGACGTTTAAACGTCTAATATTGGATAAAAGATGGAGGGATAGAAATGGAATACATATCGGTAAAAGAAGCATCATTAAAATGGGGAATTTCAGAACGGAGAATACAACGTTTATGTTTAGAGGAAAGAGTAGCTGGAGCAATTAGGTTTAGCAGGGTTTGGATGATACCAAAAGATGCAAAGAAACCAGCGGATGCCCACATAAGAGAAGAGAGGATGAAAAGACATAGAATATTGTGAATTTTGGAAAAAAGTAAAAATGATATGGATAAATTATATGTAAAGAAGCCAACTAATGGGTATGCGGAAAAAAGAAAGGAGTAGGATTATGAGTAATATATTATTGCTAGAAGATGATTTAAGCCTGATTAACGGGCTTTCCTTCGCACTCCGCAAGCAAGGATATGGATTGGAAGTAGCAAGGACTATAAAAGAAGTGGATACTGTTTGGGCAGAGGGGAAGTATGACTTGTTAATCTTAGATGTTTCACTTCCTGACGGTTCCGGTTTTGAAATATGCGAAAAAGTCCGCCAGACTTCAAAAGTACCTATTATTTTTCTGACAGCATCAGATGAGGAAGTCAATATTATTATGGGATTGGATATGGGTGGTGATGACTATATTACAAAACCTTTTAAATTGGGAGTGCTGTTATCCCGGATCAATGCGCTGTTAAGGCGTGCAGGTGATTTTAGCCAGACAGAAACAGAAATTTATTCTAATGGTTTAAAGGCGGTTTTGACACAGGGAAAGGTTTATAAAAATGGAGAGCTTTTGGATTTGACGGCAGGAGAGTATAAGCTGCTGTGTCTGTTTATGCAAAATCCGGGTACGGTGCTTTCTAAAGAGCAGATTTTAGAAAAACTGTGGGATAATGAAGGAAATTATATAGATAACAATACGCTGAATGTCTATATTCGCAGACTGCGGACAAAAGTTGAGGACAACCCCAGCAATCCGCAAATGATTTTGACTGTAAGACGCATGGGATATAAATGGAATATTATTTGATGGGGTATTTTTATGAGGATATTTACAACCAAAAGTATTAAGGCACTATTTATCGGAATGTCCCTGTTTTTATTTTGCAATACGATTCTGTCGCAGGTTATATTGTGGAGATTTCACGGAAACTGCCAGCTTGCATTCTTTATTCTTTCTCTGTTTATGGGATGCGGGATTTTGTTTCTCTGCTTATGCTACTTTCATAAGCAGCATAAAATCATGGAAACAGCAGTGGCAGAAATAGATGATTACCTTACAGGAGATACGGATGCCCGCATTGAATGTGATGATGAGGGTGAAATGTACAAGCTTTTCCATTCGGTTAATACGTTGGTGTCGGTATTGAACGCACATATAGAGAACGAGTTTCGGACAAAGGAATTTCTGAAGGATACCATATCGGATATTTCCCACCAGTTGAAAACACCGCTTGCTGCTCTTAATATTTATAATGGCATTTTACAAAGTGAAACAGAAAATCTTCCAGACTTAAAGGAATTTACCATTTTGTCAGAGCAGGAACTTGACCGCATCGAAGCATTGGTACAAAACCTGCTAAAAATTACAAGATTAGATGCCGGAGCGATTATTGTTGAGAAAAATTTAGAGAATGTGTCTGACATGATGCATGATATTGAACAGCATTTTGCATATCGTGCAAAACAGGAGCAGAAAGTGCTTAGCCTTTCTGGAGATGATGATATTATGCTTTTTTGTGACCGTGAATGGATGATAGAAGCGGTCAGCAACCTTGTAAAAAATGCTTTTGACCATACGGATGCAGGAAAGCATATCTGTATTGAATGGAAACAGATGTCGGATATGTTACAGATTGTAGTGGAAGATAATGGGTGTGGCATACATTCCGAGGATGTCTATCATATTTTTAAGCGTTTTTACCGCAGCCGTTTTTCTAAAGATACACAGGGGATTGGACTTGGACTGCCTCTGGCAAAGACGATTGTTGAACTACATGGCGGCAATATTAAAGTAGACAGTGTTTTGGGAAAAGGGAGCGCTTTTATTATAAATATTTTAGAAACTACAAAATAGTAAGAAATTTGTTTGTTTTGGAGGAGAACATTACAGAATTGTCGGTTTAGAGAAATATCAGAGTAAGGATTGGGTGTTATACTTCTTTGCTGAAGGAGGAATAACACCCATGACTTTATCAGATCAAAAAAGTAATAGGAGGCATAGCATGAACTTATTGGAAGTGAATGGAATTTCAAAAACTTATGGAGCAGGGGAAACTGCTGTCCATGCTTTGAAAAATGTTAGTTTTTCAGTTCCGAAAGGAGAATTTGTTGCGGTAGTAGGAGAATCCGGTTCTGGCAAAAGTACGTTGCTTAATATGTTGGGCGCATTGGATGTGCCTACTTCCGGCAAAGTAATGATTGATGGAAAAGATACATTTTCTATGAGAGAAAGGCAGCTTACCGTGTTCCGCCGCCGGAATATTGGATTTATCTTTCAGGCATTTAACCTTGTTCCTGAACTGACAGTGGAGCAGAATATTATCTTTCCGGCACTTTTGGATTACCAGAAGCCAAACAAAAAATATTTGGAGGATTTACTGAATATATTGAATTTGAAAGAACGCCGGAATCATTTGCCCAGTCAGTTGTCCGGCGGACAGCAGCAGAGAGTGGCAATTGGACGTGCTTTGTTTACCCGTCCAGCCAGAGATTTCGCTTTTAGATGTGAAAAAGAGTAAAGATTACCGGATTTTTAATAGATATAGAAATAGGGACAGATTTCGGGAAGATTCCTTTTTTTATGTATAAATATTCAGACTTTTTGCAT
>CAJTCR010000093.1 GCA_910574915.1 Eubacteriaceae bacterium | reverse complement strand
GCACGGATATATTTTTATCGGAACTTTTTACCGCATTATCCTTGTGATTACAATGGTTTTTGCGGCTTGTTCCGATAAAAATTTTATTCCTATAACCACGTTTATAGGAACATTCCTATAAACGTGGCAAGCAATGCCCCAGGATAGCCATCCGGCTCCTGGCGCTGCTTGTTGGGGATTCCCCAAGCCCCTTTTGAACACAGAATTTCATTCTGTGGCTGCGCGTTCCTGCGGAACGCTTTTCACCTGCCTGCGGCGGTGAGAAAATACGAAAAAACGGGCGCGTCAGCGATCCTGCTCCGGTTCTTTTTCCCGGTCATTCTGGCGTTCCTCCCCATATCCCATTAGCCGGTCTACGTTGGCTTTTGCGGCCAGCAGTTCCCGCATTTCCTCGCGGGAGCGCCGGTACTCGGCATAGTCTTTTTTCTTTCCTTCCAACAGCTGGGCATACTCGGCCTGCAAGCTCTTGACGGTGGGCAGCTTCTTGATACCCAAATCGTCAAAAGCCTGCTTTGCCGCCTTGTGGAGCAAAATATCCGCTTCATGTTCCGCTAAAAATTTCTTGGAATACCCCGCCTTGCGGTAGGCCGCATAGATCTCGCGAGTTTTCACATAATTGATGATGTGGGTCCGCAGTACGGCTATCTCCGCCATGCGGGTTTCCGCCGCCTTGATCTGTGCCGACAGCTCATTGTGGCGGGTGGTAGCAGCAGCCGCTTTTTCTTCCAAGACTGCGTATTCCAGCAGGCCATGCTCGGTGAGATAGTTCATCGTCTGCGCCATCTGTTTCAGATTGAATACCTTTGCCCAGCGCGCATAGCCAGCGCCTTTTCCGGCCTGCAATTTTGCCTGAATATCCACCAGAAGATTGACCTTGGGAGTGGGAGTTGAAACCGCGTCTTTTCTGCGGGGCGTATGCTGCTTTTCTCCGGCAAGGACCGCCCGTATTTCATCTTCGCTGTACCCTTGTCCCAGCTTTTCATCCATGCGGGCAACATTCTTCCAGCCGGGGGCTTTGAGCCGGATTGCCTGTCCCCGGCGTGACACCTCACAACCCATTTCCGCAAGCAGCTTTAACAGAGCGTCAAAGTCAGCCGGTTTCTGTTCCAGCGCCTGGTCGATCATCATGCGGAGCTGTTCCCGGTGGGAGGGCTTTGCCTGATCCCCCAGCCATTTGTTGTAGCTTTTTCCATGCGGTTTTGGGTCCTCTACAATGGAATAGCCATTCTCAACGCAGATGGTATCATTCAGCCGCCGGACCGCGCGGGTGCTGCCCCAGAAGTTTCGGAATTTCCGGTCACAGTTCACATTGACTGCGTTCCAGATGATGTGGTTATGGATATGGGATTTGTCGATATGGGTGCAGACCACAAAGGCGTGATTTCCCTTGGTGAACCGCTTTGCAAACTCCACGCCCAGCCGGTTGGCTTCTTCCGGGGTGATCTCACCGGGGACAAAGGACTGCCGGACATGGTAGGCCAGCACATCGTCCGCGCCCCGTACCCGTCCAGTGGTGGAAATGTACTCACGTTTTGCCAGCAGAAACTCGGCGTCGGCTACTCGGCTGTCACACGCAAAGCCGGTGACGAGCCTGCCGTTGTCTGTCTTTTGTGGGTTGGCTACATAGTCGATAATGTCACTGACCGCCTGGCTTTCGGTGCGGCCTTTGCCGGTGTGCAGCGGCATGATGCGTGTGGTTGCCATGATGGAATCCTCCCTCCATAACAAAACGGTCTGCATACGCAGACCGCTTGTTTCTTTTTATTCAACATTTTTATATCGGATTATCCTGTTTCATGCCAAAAGTAAATCACCCAAAGCTATCTGGCGTTTCCTTTTTCCCACTTCTCCAAACGGGATTGACACAGTGCGGTAATTTCGTTTTTATCTTCCTCCGTCACATTCCTGCGTCCCTTTGTCCGCTGGATTTCCAGATAGCTTTCATAATCGGAAAGCAGAAGGTCAAAAAGCTCCTTTGGGGTACGGCAGACCATGCCGCTGCAATAGCCGGGTAATTCCTCTGTCCCATGAAACTCCACCCGGATATACCCATACCGGCTTTTGCAGACTTCCATTTCTGTATCCAATGCCAGATAGTCCCCAAAAATGTCTATCACCTGTTCAAATGACATCATAGCAGTCCACTCCTTTCGTAAAACCCTGTTCTGCCGCTATTATCCATGATTCCGGCACATCCGGCAAGTTTACCGTCAAAAAGAAAAAGCGGAGGAAGGCGCGGCGAAGAACGCCGTTCCTCCCTCCGCAGATGGGGTAAACTCTCCGGTCAGGAGAGCTTAGAAAGCTGGGCCAGTATCTTCTGCACACCGTCCCAAAGCTGTTCCTGCCGCTGGGATATATCCTCCAGGTCAGCGTCATAAACCCGCCCGGTTTCATGCACTTTACGGGTCAGCTGGTTCAGGTTGTTGCTGGAATAGCGCATCAGGGACACCAGCTCCTTCAGCTCCGGCAAATCCAGCTTTACCACATACCCGTCCAGCGCCATTTTCCGCAGGTAGGCTTCCCGGTTGACGGTTCCAAGCTGGGACATTTTCTGCTCAATCAGGGCCAGCTCCTCCGGGGAAACCCGGAAATTCACCTGTACCTCCCGTTTCCGCTTTGCCGCGCTCATCGTTCCGGTTCCCGTTTCTTAGGGGCGGCGGGTCTGCGTTCCGGCGGCTCCTGTTTGAGTTTTTCCAGGACGGAGCCTTTCTCCGGGGCTTGAAGGACTTTCCGCGCCTGCTTCAAAAACAGGTCGGTCAGGCCGGGGTTGACCTTATCCACCACCAAGGCATAACTGTGGCGGGGATCGCCGCCATCCTCCGGCATGGGGATTGTTTTCGCCCAGGCTTTGTTATCGCGGGAGATACGCCCGTCATGCTCCTTTTTCAGCACCGTATTGGCAAGGATGTACTGCATACGCTCCGGCCCGAACTGTTCCAGCACCTCTTTGACAGCGGCCTCGGTATTCAGGCGGTTATCCCCATAGTGGGCGTTAATGGCCTGCTCAATGGCTTCTTTGCAGGCAAGACTGACTTGCAGGGAGGCGCGGTACTGTGCCATTTCCCCATGCTCGGACGCATAGGCGGCGGAGTGGGGATAGACCGGGGCGGCTCTCTGTTCCTCTTTTGCCTTGCACATCTCATTGGCCCGTTCCTCAATGCTTTCCCGGATCACATCCATATAGCCGGTTTCCAGTTTTTCAAAATGCCGGTACACATCAGCCAGCGGGGAGGGGGAATCCAGAAGCGCCTGTGCCTGTGCATCGGAGAGTTCCAGTTCCTCCATCGCCATCACAATGTCCTCCCGGACGGTATACTCATAGGCATGGTTTAAGACCTCCTCCGGGGACTGGCTTTTCAGCCAATCCCGGAAGGTATCCTGTTCAGCGGCCATCTTCTCATAAAGGGCCGTATTCTTTTCGTTGCTGTTCATATTATCTTGCCTCCTGTTCCTGTTGTCTGGGTTTCTTTTCCATGCTGCGGGGCGGGATGGGGCGTTTCAGCCCTTCCAGCACCGAGGGCCTTGCGCGCTTGGAAATCGCCGCTTCTGGACGGGACTGCCCCTTGCTGTCCATGTTCAGCTCCATATCCAGCTCCACCAGACGGGCGTTCTTGACCCGCAATTCCTCCTCATAGGGGAAGGCTTTGCCCACTTCCTCCTTCGCGGCGGCCTGCTGCTGGTAAAGGTTATCCAGCTGGACTTTGACGCTTTCCAACCGCTGGGGCATCTGGGAAAGCGCGTTGTCAATCCGGGTCAGGTTGCCGCGCGGGTCCGCGCCCAGGGCGGTACGGTGGGTCATGCGGCCTTTCAGTTGGAGCATATATTCCTTCTGAAAAGCGTCAAAGGTTACAAACATAGCAAATCCCCGGTAGCTGCCGACCTGCACCGGCTCGGAGCCTTTAACCTCCTTGCAGGCGTCCAGAAGGGCGGCTCCGGCGTTCTCTTTGTCGGTGAGCGTATCGCCCCGGACTTCCATGCCGGTAAATCCGTCTGTCGGGTGGGGGTGTGCCGCCAGGGTTTCCATATCTGTTTCCAAGCCCTGGATAAAGCCTTTGTGTTTCTCGATCTCCTCCGGGAAGTGCTTTAACAGCTGATCTTCCAGCCGGTACTGCTTGCTCTGGTGGTCGGCCTTCATCAGCTTTAAGCGGGATACCTCCACATCCAAATCCATACGCTCCTTGATGCGGGGGTCCCCGGCACACAGGGCCTTGATCTCCGCAAAGGACAGGGCGGTTTCGTCCACATCGTCACAGCTGCGGACCGGGGATTTTGAAGTCATAATCTGGGAGATGAATTTCTGCTTGTTCTCCACCGTCTGCCAGAGGTATGCGTCAAATGTCCCTTCGGTCACATAGCGGTAAACATGGACCAGCGGGTTCTGGTTGCCCTGGCGCTCGATCCGCCCTTTTCGCTGGGCCAGATCTCCGGGCCTCCAGGGGCAGTCCAGATCGTGAAGGGCCACCAGCAAATCCTGCACGTTGGTCCCGGCCCCCATCTTCTGGGTGGAGCCTAACAGGACGCGCACCTGGCCGGAGCGGACTTTGGAGAACAGCTCCTTTTTGCGGACTTCGGTATTGGCCTCATGGATAAAAGCGATCTGGCTGGCGGGCATACCCTGTGCGATGAGTTTCTGCCGGATGTCCTCATAGACCGTAAAGGCCAGCGGGTTCTCCGGCTCTGGAATTGCTTGTTCCAGCGCATGAAGCATCGGGTTATCCAGCGTCTTGGCCACCTTTTTGGAGCCAGCCGCCTGGGGTGTGGAAATGTCGCAAAACACCAGCTGGGTCAGCTTTTCCGGCTGTCCGTCCCGCCAGATTTGCAGGATATTGTCCACGCACTGATTGACTTTTGTGCCGGGTTCGTCCGGCAGCATGGGGTTGATAATGCGCTGGTCCAGCCCCAGCTTGCGGCCATCCGAGGTGATTTTCAGCATATTGTCGGTTGATGGGTCAACAGTCCCCGAATGGACTTTGGCGGCGCGCTCGGAGAGGGCCTTCACCATATCCTGCTGGTGTCCGGTGGGCTTTGCCACGATGTTGTGGTATTCCACCTCCGGGGTGGGCAGGTCCAGCTGGTCGGCGGTCTTGATGTCCGCCACCTCTTTGAACAGGTTCATCAGCTCCGGCAGGTTAAAGAACTTGGAAAATCTTGTCCGCGCCCGGTAGCCCGTCCCCTCCGGGGCCAGCTCCAGGGCTGTCACCGTTTCACCGAACCGGCTGGCCCAGCAGTCGAAATGGGTCATGTTCAATTCCTGGAGCCGCTCATACTGGAGGTAGCGTTGGATGGTATAGAGTTCGGTCATACTGTTGCTGACCGGCGTTCCGGTGGCGAACACAACGCCCCGGCTGCCGGTGATCTCGTCCATGTAGCGGCATTTGGCAAACATATCGGAGGATTTCTGCGCGTCTGTGGTGGAAAGTCCCGCCACATTCCGCATTTTGGTGTATAAAAAGAGGTTCTTATAATTGTGGCTCTCGTCCACAAACAGCCGGTCCACGCCCAGCTGCTCAAAGGTAACCACATCGTCCTTGCGGCCCTCGGCCTGCAATTTTTCCAGCCTTGCCTCCAACGATTTTTTGGTGCGTTCCAGCTGCTTGACGGTAAAGCGTTCCCCGCCGCTGGCCTCCACCTCGGCAATCCCGTCGGTAATCTCGTTGATCTGCTCCCGCAGCAGGCGCTCCTGCCGTTCCCGGCTGATGGGAATACGCTCAAACTGGGAGTGTCCGATAATCACCGCGTCATAGTTCCCGGTGGCGATTCTGGCGCAGAATTTCTTGCGGTTGTGGCTTTCAAAATCCTTTTTTGTGGTGACAAGGATATTCGCGGAAGGGTAGAGCCGTAAAAACTCGGAGGCCCACTGCTCGGTCAGGTGGTTCGGCACCACAAAGAGGGATTTCTGGCACAGGCCCAGCCGCTTGGATTCCATCGCGGCGGCTACCATTTCAAAGGTCTTGCCCGCGCCCACCTCATGGGCCAGCAGGGTGTTTCCGCCGTACAGCACATGGGCGATGGCGTTTTTCTGGTGTTCCCGTAACGTAATTTCCGGGTTCATGCCCGCAAACCGGATATGCTGCCCGTCATACTCGCGGGGGCGGATGCTGTTCATTTCCTCGTTGTACTGGCGCACCAGCGTCTGCCGCCGCTGGGGGTCCTTCCAAATCCAGTCCCGGAAGGCTTCCCGGATCGCCATCTGCTTCTGGGCGGCAAGGGTGGTTTCTTTGGCGTTGAGTACCCGGCGCTCCCGGCCCTCCGCATCCTCAACGGTGTCATAGATGCGGACATCCCGCAGGTTTAAGCTGTCCTCCAGAATCTTGTAGGCGTTGGCCCGGTCGGTTCCGTAGGTGGTATTGGCGGCTACATCGCCGTACCCAACGGCGTTTTTGCCGGTGATCTGCCACTCGGCGGTGTAGGGGACATACTTGACCTCAATCTTCCCTTGCAGATAGTACGGGGTGTGGAAGGTTTCGTACATGAATTGCTGGATGTACTCTTTGTCGATCCAGGTAGCGCCCAGGCGCACCTCGATTTCCGATGCGTCCAAATCCTTGGGCTGGGCGGCGGTCAGCGCCTCCACATTGACAGAAAAGGCGGGGTCTTTGTCCGCCGCCCGCTGTGCCTGCCGCAGTTTCCGGCGCACGTTGCCGGAGAGGTATTCATCCGCTGTCACATAATGGGGTGATTCCCCCTCCGCCAAAGGTCCGGGCAGGCGGAAGATCACGCCCCGCAGCTCCTGCGCCAATTCCTCCTGGGTTTTTCCGCTCAGTTCGGCCATGTACGCCATATCCACCTCGGCCTTTTCCGCGATGGAAACAGCCAGGGCTTCACTGGCGGTATCTACCGCAGTAACAGCCTGATGGGGCTTGATGGTGCGCTTGGTGAACATATCCGCTTTTTGCTTCAGCTGCCCGTCATCGTCAATGACTTCCAGGGCGCAGAGCAGATAATAGCTGGAATCATCGGCAAAGGCCAGCCGGTTGCCCCGGTCATTGATAAGGCCGTATTTTGCGGAAAATGCGTCATAGAGCCGGTTCAATTCGGCCTGGGTTTCACGGATTGCCGTATCCGAAACAAAGCTGTCCATCTGCTGTGCGATGAGCTTCTGCACACAGTCCCGCAGTTCCACCAGCCCCTTTACGCGGGCCTCGGCGGTGGCGTTTAAGTCGGGGCGCACCATGCGGCTGTTTTCCCGATAGTACACCGCACCGTCCACAACGGTATAGGAATAGTTTTTTACATCAGGGTCAGCGGGGATAGAAGTATCAATTTCTTCCCCCTCGCCCAGCTCCGGCAGTTCGGCCTCCTGGTAGGTTCCGCGAATATATTTTATGGCGTCGTGCAGCTGGTCGGAAAGTTCCAATCCCTCAATGGGATTTACGGTGTAATCCATGCCATGAGCGGTGCTTTCCGGCTCCTGCCTGCCCAGCACCATTTCCGGGTGGTCCAGGAAATAGCGGTTGATGGTAAAATCATCTTCGGTCTGTCCGGTCTGCGTCCAGTCCGGGGCAATGTCAATCGGGCGGTCACGTTTTTGCAGGAAAATGATGTCGGATACCACCTCTGTCCCGGCATTGGCCTTAAACGCATTGTTGGGCAGACGGATCGCGCCCAACAGCTCCGCCCGCTGCGCCAGATACCGGCGCACCGTAGAATCCTTGGAATCCATCGTGTAGCGGCTGGTGACAAAGGCCACGACGCCGCCTGGACGCACCTGGTCCAGCGATTTGGCGAAAAAGTAGTTGTGGATGTTGAAGTTCAGCTTGTTATAGGCCCGGTCATTGACGGAATACTGGCCAAACGGCACGTTTCCTACGGCTAAATCATAAAAATCCCGCCGGTCAGTGGTTTGAAAGCCCGCGATAGTGATGTCTGCTTTGGGATAGAGCTGTTTTGCGATGCGCCCGGTGATGGAATCCAGTTCCACGCCGTACAGTTTGCTGCCCCGCATTTCCTCCGGCAGCATACCGAAGAAATTGCCCACGCCGCAGGAGGGTTCCAGGATGTTGCCGGTCTGGAATCCCATTTTCCCCACCGCTTCATAAATGGCCTGGATAACGGTAGGGCTGGTGTAATGGGCGTTTAAGGTGGTCCCTTTGGCGGCTTCATATTCCTCCGGGGACAGCGTTGCGTAGAGTTCCGCAAACTCCTTTGCCCAGGTGGGCTTGTTCTCGTCAAAAGCGTCTGACAGACCGCCCCAGCCCACATACCGGGAGAGTGTTTCCTGTTCTTCCGGCGTGGCCTGCCGGTTTTCAAATTCCAGTTCTTTTAAGAGGCTGATAGCGTCCATATTGGCCCGGAATTTTGCTTTCGGCCCTCCTTCGCCCAGGTGAATGTCGGTGATACGGAAGTTCCCGGCTGTCGGCTGGGGTGGGGTGGGTTCCGGTTTCTCTATGTGCAGGGTATGAATCTCCACATCATAGGGCAGGTGGTTCTGTTCGCCCGGATAACGGGTGACAGGGGTGGTAGTCATTCGCGGCGCTGGTTCCGGTGCGGGAGGATTCCCCAAATCCGGCTGTTTCTCTGCTGGCTGTTCCTTTAGCTGTGCCGGTTCGTGGGAGAATCCGTCCAGTTCCTGCTGGTAGAGGGCGCGGAGTGCGGCGGCAACCGGTTCCCAGCTTTCATACAGCGCCGCCAGAACCGTTTCATCCTCCCGCAAAATCTCTACTTCCATGCCTTTGTCGGTTGTTCTGTAATCTGCCGTATCCCCGGTTTCCAGCTGCATGGTTTCCACTGTACCCGAAAACCGCTGGGAAAGATGCTGGGCAACAGCCGGATTGCCTGCGCCGCTTCGGAGCAGTACCGCTATATCCTCCTTTGCCAACCCATCCAGTAAACCGCCATCCCCGGTCAGAGCCTCCCGTAAATCCGGGGAAAACTGGTCCAGATCGGCGGGGAGATAGTCGGTGATGGCGCTGTTGCGCGGGTCCTGCCGGATGGCGCGTTCAAACTGTTCTTTGCTTTCCGTCCGGTAAATGGGGTAGGCCAGCGCAGGGTCATTCAGCTGGACATAGCCCCGCTGCAAATCGGTGATGCGGTACTCGGTATCTTCCAGAAAAACAAAATCCCCTACGCCATAGGCCGATGCCAGCGGGTCGCGGGGAAGTGTTCCCGGTTCTTCCGCAGCGGGTGCGGCTGTTTCCTGTGCCGGTTCCTCTTGCCGGTCCGCCTTTATCTCTTGTGGTTCCAGCCCGGCCAGGAATTGCTCCGCAGCTTCTTCTCTTGAAAATGTCCGTACCGTTCCATCGGAGGCGGTATAGTAATCATTGGTCTGGTTGTCCCAGACGGCAAACGCATCTTCCGGGTCGGGAAACGCATCGCTGGTCATAACAACGGAAAAGCGCGGTTCGTCCTCTGTGAGCCGCTCCACATCAGCCATGACCTGCTGGATAAAGGGGTCATTGTCCAGCTTCTCCGGTTCTGTTACCTGCCCGTTTACAATGCCGCGCTGGGCCAGATTTTCCCGGATTGCGATAGGGTCTATATCGTCCAGATTGTCCCGTTCAGCCTCTGTAAAAAAGCGGTCCTCTTTGATAAGCTGGGCGATCCGGCGCTGTACCTTGGGCCAGGGCAGTTCCATTTCTTCGGGGCTTCCGGCGCGGACAATGAACAGGTTTGTATGTTCAGGACCGCCGTACTCCCTGGACAGCCATGCGGCGGTGTCTTTTTCCCTCCCATGCTCTTTCATATAGCGGACTACGGCCCGTTTGCTGTCCATATCGCCGTTCCATGCACAGAGGGCTTCGTCAATATCGTCCTGGGACAGAGGGCGCAGAAGCTCATGGAGCTTTGGATAGGTTTCGGCAATCACCTCTTGATGCAGGCGGTGGCGGAACTCCGGCACATCCGAATACTGTTTGAGAAGCTGCATATTACCGGAGCCAAGAACCGCGCGGCGCACAGCGGCGTTGCCCTCAATCACAGCGTTTTCATGGTCAGTATGGCCGCAGGCGTTGCGGTATGCCGTATCCTCCATGATGGCGGCGGTCACAACCGGCTTGTACTGTTCCAGCACATCTTCCAGCGCGGGCTGGGGCGGTTCTGTTTCATGGACAGGAGCAGGCTGGCTCTGTGATTCTACAATGCCCGCCTCTGCCAGTTCCTTTTCTGCCTGGATTTTCTCATACTGTTCCCGTTCTGCTTCGGTCAGATAACGATCCTTTTGGATCAGGCCGGCAACCAGCTTCACGACCTTATCCCAGGTCAGGCGTACATCGTCACAGCCGTTTTTCTGGTAGCGCAGGCCCTTTCCATCGTGATCTTCGCCACTGTGCGTTGCACCGGACAGTGCGTGGGAGCGTCCGCCGGTTCCGTATTCCTGCCGGAGAAACGCGGTTTTTTCCTTGTCGGTATGGGGCTGCTGGAAAAAGGCATAAATGCGCCCTTTGCCCCCGGCAAAACCGCTGCCGCCAGAAAGGGCCGCGCCGATCTCATCCTCCGTAATAAACTGCTTAACCGCAGGAACCTCTGCCATTTCAGATGAAAAGGCTTTGCGGGGCAGTGACAGGTCTTTCAGGTTTTCCCAAATCTCCTTTGGCTTGTGGTAATGGAAACGCAGCAAGTTACGGTCTTGCGTATAGGCAGTCCAAAAGGCGGCGTATTCTTCTGTGAGGGGCTGGCGGAAAGCCGGGTCACGCAGCTGCTCAGTGAGCCATGCGGATTCTTCTGGAAACCCGTTGCCCTTGATTTCTGACAGACTGGGTAAATATCCGGCTTCTCTGGCTTCATCGCTCAAATCGTGATACAGGTTCCAGAGCTTGTTGGCAAGGAGGGAGCGTTCATAACCCTCCGCCTCGGCAAGCTCCACATTGGAAGCAAATTGACCGGATTCCAACAGCTCGCCAATACGCTCCGCCGCGCCCTCCCAGGAAATAACCTGTGCGGATTTATCATATCGGGCGGATGTTCCATGAGAGAGATGGATTCCGTCCTCGCCGTACCAGACTGTGATACGGCCTGCATCGGTGGTAAAACCGTTGCCGCCATGATAGAGGGATTGCAGGGCGGCAGCTATTTCCGGGACCGGCTTCTGCTTTTCAAATTCAGCTGTCACGCGCTCCCGCAGACGGTCGGTATTGCCGCCCAGCCGCAGTACATGGTCAATGTCCTTTTGGGATCGGGTAGGAGGCTACCCATTAGTTGAGTAGCCGACCTCCCACACCACTGTACGTACCGTTCGGTATACAGCGGTTCAATAGTTTTCACGATACTTTTAGATAATAGTCAAGCATGGAGATATAGCCCAGCTTGGCTATTATTTTATTGGTAAGGGCAACGCTTAATATCTGTGCTGTCCTCCAGTAACCTTTCCGGCTGTTGGCTATCTGATGCACCTGCCATTCTTCAAGCTTTAACGCCCTTAGGTTTCGGTACCTCGTCTTCACCTTTTTCCATTGTTTCCAATAGATTGCCCGTATCCTGCGCCGGAGCCATTCATCCGTCTCCGTCATCAGTCCTTTCATGTCTGCCAGTTTGTAGTAATTTATCCATCCCCTGACATACTCCGCAAGTTTCTGTCGCCGGTAGTCATTACTCCACCCTTTGTTTTTCTGGGTTATCTCCCTTATCCTGCCTTTCATCTTTTGGGCGCTCTTAGGGTGTACCCGGAATCTGCACTTCCCTCTGTTCCTGTAAAATGCATATCCCAGATATTTTATTTTGCTGACATGGGTTACTGTGGTCTTAGCCCGGTTCACTTTTAGGAATAGTTCTCCCTCTATAAACGGTATGATGTTTTCCAACGTCCTCTCCGCACTTCTCCTGCTTTTGCAGAATATCAGCGCATCATCCGCATACCTCACAAACCGGTGTCCCCTGCTTTCCAGTTCTTTATCCAGTTCATTCAGCATCACGTTCCCACACAATGGGCTTAACGGTCCGCCTTGTGGCACGCCTTCCTCCGTTTTCTCGAAGAATCCGTTCTGCAATACTCCTGCGTTCAGGTATTTGTGTATCAGCGATATTACACGTCCGTCCTTGATTGTCCGTGACAGCACCTCTATTAATTTGCTGTGGTTTACCGTGTCAAAGAACTTCTCCAAATCCATACTCACCACATACACATACCCTTCGTCTACATTCTTCTTGCAGGCTTTTAATGCATCGTGCTGGCTTCTTCCCGGTCTGAACCCATAACTGCTCTCTGAAAACTGCGGTTCAAACAGCGGCGTCAATTCCTGTGTAACCGCCTGCTGAATCAGGCGGTCTACAACTGTTGGTATTCCTAATTTCCTGACCTTGCCTTTCTCTTCCTTAGGTATCTCTACCCTGCGGACTGGGTTGGGTTTGTATTTCCCTTCCTTTATCTTCTGGATTATTTCGCTCTGGTTTCCTTTCAGGTAGGGCAGAAGTTCATCCACCTGCATTCCGTCTATTCCGCCTTTGCCTTTGTTTGATTTCACTTTCCTGTAAGCCTTGTTTAGGTTGTCTTTCCGTAAAATCAGTTCCAGTAGATTGTCCGTCCAAAAGTCCGTGATGATGTCGTTGTTTTCAGTAATCCGCTGATAGACGGACACTCCTGCATACTCTTTCTGTTCCGCAGATACCATTTGCAGGTAGTCTTCCATATGAAGTTGTCTGTCCTTAAACCCATCTTTGGTCACATTCATTTACTCACATCTCCTAAAGTTCAGTCCTTCCCACCACGTTTGCAACCGTAGTGGTACTATGACCTCTGCTGACTTCTCGTGGTAAATCTTGTTTCAACCGCTCCCGCGAATGTTCTATC
>CAJTCR010000092.1 GCA_910574915.1 Eubacteriaceae bacterium | reverse complement strand
CTGTTTTTTTGATTCTATGATACAGAAAATATATTTTTTGTACGATTGACTCAAAAGGCATTCTTCTTTTTATCCCTATTCTTTAAAAATCTATAATTGAATAAATATAAATACTAAAAGCGAAATCTCTGCCGTCCAGCTTTAATACTTGCAGATGAGCCGACGGGAAATTTAGACTCGCAAAATACCAGTGAGGTTATTGCGCTGTTAAAAGAAGCATCAAAGAAGTATGAGCAGACAATTATTATGATTACACACAGCCGCAGTATTGCACAGACGGCAGACCGTATCCTGCAGGTGTCAGACGGAGAACTTACTGATTTAGGGAGGTGCAGGGAATGAAAAGTTATTTAAGCCTTGTACCTATTTCGGGAAAGGTGCGGAAACGGCAGAATCGTATGACGATTTTCTGTGTTATTATTTCCGTGCTGCTTGTGACTACGATTTTCAGTGTGGCAGATATGTTTATTCGGACACAAAGTGGAGGGCTGCAGCAGAAACATGGAAACTGGCATATCCGGTTGGAAAATATCTCTCAGGACACAGCAGAAGAAATCAGTCGGCATCCGGATGTTGCAGCCATCGGCTGGTCAGAAACATTTAACACAGACGCAGACCAGCCTTTCTATATCGGAGAGAAAAAAGCTGCGTTATACGGTACTGACAGTATTTATCTGGCAGAGCTTGTCAATGCCCTTGAAGAAGGCAGTCTGCCGCAGAGTGACAATGACATTATGCTCAGTTCCAATGCGAAACTTGCGTTAGATGTAAAGATTGGTGATCATGTGACAGTAAAGACACCTTCGGGAGATGCGGATTTTACGGTATGCGGTTTTGGGTCGGATGACGCTGAGACTTATCAGGGGCAGACCTATCTGGTTGCTGTATATATGATGCGGGATGCGTATATCTCAATCATGGAACAAAACCATATTCCGATTAACCCAACCTGTTATATTCAATTTAAGGATGTGTCAAAGGCATCCGGTATCACCTCGGAAATCAGGCAGCAGTACGATCTGCCGGAGGAAGATATTTCGGAAAATACAGCAATTATGGGTCTTGCCGGACAAAGTAGCAATGAATCCATGAAGAATATTTACGGAATAGCGGCAGTCTTGTTTGTTTTAGTATTATTGGCTGGGGTACTGATGATTTCCGGCAGTATGAACAGTAATGTAGCGCAGCGGACAAAATTTTTTGGAATGATGCGCTGTATTGGTGCAAGCCGCCAGCAGATTATCCGGTATGTGCGGCTGGAAGCGTTAAACTGGTGCAAAACGGCTGTGCCTGTTGGATTGGTCACAGGTACGGTAATTGAATGGGGGATTTGTGCATTTCTCCGTTATGGAGTTGGCGGTGAATTTGCAACTATGCCGGTATTTGCCCTCAGCCCTGTCGGGCTAATCAGTGGGGCGATGGTTGGGATTGTAACTGTCTTACTGGCAGCGCAGTCTCCTGCGAAATATGCAGCTAAAGTTTCTCCGATGGCAGCAGTTTCCGGAAATTCGGATACGGCGCTTTCTGTACGTCATACAACAAAACGGAATATCAGAAAGGTTGAAAGGACATTGGGTATCCACCATGCAACGACATCTAAGAAAAACTGGTTTTTATTGACAGCCAGCTTTTCACTCAGTATTATACTATTTCTTTGCATTTCAGTAGGGTTGGATTTTGCGCATGAGCTGCTTCCCTCAATGCGGTCATGGCAAGCGGATATTACCCTTACCGGCTATGCAAATGAGTGTGTACTGGATCAGGGTTTAAGTGATGCTGTCAGCGAGATTACTGGTGTAGAGCATATTTGGGGCAGTTCCTACATGGAGAATGTTCCGGCTACTTCTTTGCAGCAGGAGATTAATCATGTAAATATAACGTCATACAGCCAGTATATGCTGGACTGTGCAGAGGATAGTCTTGTGCAGGGAAATTTATCGGAAGTTTATGGGGACAGCGGCAAGGCTATGACAGTTTTGAATAAAGATAATCCGATAAAAGTTGGAGACATCATTCAGGTGGCGGGACAGGAGATTGAGGTTGTATGCGGCATATCCAGTGGGCTGTATCCCAGCGAATACAGCATAATTTGCTCACAGGAAACTTTTGCCCGGCTGACAGGGGAACAGAATTACAGTATGATAGGGATACAATTAAGCAGCAAGGCTGCGGATGAAACGGTAAAACAAATCAACAGTCTTACGGAAAGCAATGTTATTTTTGAGGATCATCGTCAACGGAATCAGGAAGATGCCAATACCTATCTGGCTGTAAAATTTCTGTTGTATAGTTTTATGGCAATCATTGCCATGATTACGCTATTTAATATTATCAACAGCATTTCTATGAGTGTAACTGCCCGAATAAAGCAGTATGGAGCTATGAGAGCGGTTGGTATGGATGGGGAACAGCTTACCCGAATGATTGCTGCGGAAGCCTTTACTTACGCTATCTCTGGTCTTATAGTTGGCAGTGGCATAGGAATTGTTTTAAGCCGCTTTTTGTATGTGAAATTGGTTACACGGTTTTTTGGAAGCCAGTGGAGTCTGCCGATCGTTTTGATTGCAATTATTGTTGTATTCGATACAGTTTCTGCTGCGGCAGCAGTATATGCACCTGCAAAGCGGATTAGAAACATGCCGATTACAGCAACGATCAATGAATTGTAACAGGAATAAATGATAAAAATCTGCTGCACGATGGAAAAGCTGTCGTGCAGCAGAAGAAGGTAAAGAAGAGGTAGCTTTATTTGGCAATGAATTATATTTTACAGACAGAAATAGCAAAGCATAGATTAGGAAGAGAAGGCATTTTGATAACAAGAGTTAGGTTGATGCAAGTCGGTTTGCCAGTGTTAGTCAAGTGGTTATTGGGGGGGGTAAAGTAATGACATTATCCTTTTTGAAGGATGGGGGATGTTATGTGTCAGTTTGCATTTTTTATATTTTTTATTTCAATTTGCATATTTGCAGGAATTATGCTGCATGATCCCAGAACATTATGGAGTGGAGCTTCATTTTTGATTATGGTGGTATGCCTGTCGGTATTTCTGCTTCTGGTCTTATACCAATATTCAGAATGGCTGGTAGCGCATGATTTAGTGATTGGAATACTGATTGTTATGTTTGTTTTGGCAGTAGGCGGTGTTGTTTTGCTTCCAGTAAGTCTGATCCTTGTGTTTTTTGTAGAAGGGATAAGGGTTATTAGGCATGAGGGGATAAAACCGACAAATCTATTGTCGATGTTGTTTTCTGTCCTACTGTGTATTTATCTGGTGGTCTGTCCGGCAATTGGAAATTTAGGACAGAATACATTGGGTGCAATGCTCTATACAATTATCAGTTGCATAGCAGTATATGTATTATCGTTGCTGGCAGTGTATTCACTTTCCGCAGTATTCAATCTTTTTCACCTAAAAAAGAAAAGAGACGCAGATTATATTATTGTGCTGGGGGCAGGAATTATTGGGAGTAGGGTTACGCCTTTACTTGCAGCACGAATTGAAAAAGGAATAGAATTGCTGTGCTATAATCCAAATGCTGTACTGATCATGTCTGGTGGGCAAGGTTCAGGAGAGGATATTCCGGAAAGTGAAGCTATGGCAGATTATGCACTTGATAAAGGTGTAAGTGTGGAAAAAATCATTTTGGAGCAGAAATCTGTATCAACACAGGAAAATTTATGTTTCTCAAGGGAATTGATGAATAAACAGAAGCCTCAAATTATTATTGTCACAACTGCCTATCATGTGTTTAGGGCGTTAATACTGGCAAAGCAACAGGGAATAAGATGTGTGGGTTTTGGCGCAAAAACAAAATGGTATTTTACATTAAATGCTTTTATCCGGGAGTTTGTCGGATATTTTAAGCTGACATGGAAAAAGCATATTATTGTGATCGGAATAACTGTATGGATTGTAATAGCATGGTATGGATTGAAGTGAAAACAAATAACATTAAAAGAGAGGCTGCATAACGATAAAGTAATTGTGAAGAAAGGAATAACCCAAATATGAATCCTCTTTTCCTTTGGAATAGAACGGAGTATTGGAGAGGTACGGTATAAGAAAGAAGCGGTGTAAATGGGGAAGATTATTATTTTATCATTTAATGATAACGAAGAAGATGCTTACGAAAGAATAATGGACAATATACATGGTGTCTTTCATTATGATTGTTCTGATATACCAGAAAAAGCAGCATCGTTTCATATAGGAGCATTAGAAATTGATGTGGATAAAAAGAACGTGACGGTAAATAACATTGAAATTGGACTTACTCATATTGAGTTTGAGATTTTATATCTATTAGCCAATAGTCCGGGAAGAATATACAGTAAAGAGCAGATTTATGATATTGTCTGGCAGGAACCGTATTCCGGCGATTATAATATTGTTATGAGCCATATCCGCCATATAAGGGAGAAAATAGAGGATAATCCGGGCAAGCCGCTTTACATACAGACCGTATGGGGCATTGGCTATCGGTTTAACAAAAATTTAAGCAGCAGTCTGTGATAGGAAAACAGATTGCTGCTTATTTTTTACCCTGTACGCCTAAGAGGTATTCACAGGATACATGGAAGAACTCTGCCAGAGCAACCACTTCATAATCCGGGACAAACCTTGTTCCCTTTTCAATCCGTAAAACAGTCAGGTCGCTAAATTCATATCCGGCAAGCTGGAGCTGTTCGGCAAGAGCTTTCTGGGATAGCTTTCTTTCCGTCCGCAGTTCCATAACCCTTTGACCGATTAGGTTTTTGGAGTTGCTTTCTTTGTTCCAATAGATTTTAATATCCTACCACCAACTTTCTAAAGATGAAGTCCTTTATTATTGATTTTACGAAATATTGTTGATAATATACTTCTAAAGATGAAGTGCGGAGAGATTATCTTGTGAAAGGAAAGTTAGGGATTGATAATACTGCCTGTAAAATGCAATATTATTTTTAGCAGAGAAAGGTGGAAACAAACATGAATGAAGTTTTTGAAACATTGGCAGGTGTTTTTGAGGAGCTGCGCAGCGAAACAGAGGACAGGGAGTATTCCGTCCAGACGGAGGAAGCAAAAGCAGCCAGCCGGAAACTGAAAAAGAAGCAGAAGGCATTTGAAGCATATCTTTCCAAGCTGCCGAAAGAGGACAGGGAGTTTGTGGAGGACTATATGGATGCGGTGGATCATGCCCATTACAAGGAGGAACAGAGGGCATATTATCAGGGATTTGTGGACAGTGTACAGGTTCTTGACGGACTGGGCATTATAAAAAAGCGTATGCGGATAAAGGAGCTTCTTAAAAAATTCAGCAGATAGATAAAGAGGTGGCTGGCAGGACAGAAGGCGAGCCACCTTTTTGCATAGTTCAGAAAAATCCAGAAATACTCATGAAAAAATTCAGATGTTGGGGATATTCTATTCTTTGGGATGTTTGTATGTCCGAAGATAGGCTTCCACAATAGCAAGGATTGTTGTTATCTGTTCCTCCGTACATTGTGACAGATAGACCAGCAGACGCTTGTAATCGAGATTGTCTGCCGGGGCATCTGGATAGAAAAACGGATCGGCGGAAATATGTAAGGCTTGTATGAGCTGCCTTAGCTTTTCAATGCTTGGCACGTTTCCATGATTTTCGATTTCCTTGATATAGCGGGAGGAAACGCCGGATTTTTCAGCCAGTTCTTCATAGGTCAGCTTCTGGTCGGTTCTGGCTTTCTTCAGACGGAATCCCATTTCCTTGTCAATTTTCTTTTTTCTTGCCATATATGCACCTCCATGTATAGTGTATATTGCACATTTTACTTTTAAAATGCACTAATAAATCACTTTATCAGAGGGGCATAATGCACATAGAAGAATAAAAAGACTTTGGATATTGCATATAAAAAAACGCAGTATCCAGAGGTTTTTTGCGTGAATTTTTATCCTTTGGGTACGTTCAGGGGAATTTATGTGTTCTGAATGGTCTGAGGGATATTTTTTTGACTTTTTGAACCTGTCCGGCTTCTGGCGTGGAAAGGCTCTTTTATAAGGTGTTTTACAGGCAGTGAAGCAGGATATACCCTGATAAGTGAATTATACGCTCCCGTAGCGTATGGAGAAAAAAGAATAACAGATATGAATAACGTCCAGCGGGCATTTTGCCTGTCCGGGCGTTTTTTATATACAAAATTTTTCAACAAATTTTGCACCCACCCGAACATCAGCCTACCGCTATTTGGCAGATACAACGGAAAGGGAAAAGGCGTATGCCTTTGTCACGTCACAGCGGGGGAGGAGGTGAACTCGTATGAAGAAACCTTCTTGCCATGATGAAATGACGGTCAGGCATCGCTTTGACCGCCTGTGCCAGATGTCGCTCAAGGGCGAAGCAATTAACTATTACCGGCACATGGATTACCGCAGGGAACATGAAGCCATGTTTTCTGAACTGTCTGAAAAGGAGCTGAACCAGTTGTTTGTTATGGATGAATACGGAGTGGAAAACAGCCATTTTACAGTGCATGGATATGACATTGAGGTGAAAGACACCCTGATTGCAGAAGCGTTGCAGGCACTTTCGGAACGGAAGCGGAATGTAATACTACTTTCGTATTTTCTGGAAATGAGCGATGCGGATATAGCAAGGGAGATGAACCTTGTCCGAAGCACAGTCCATGAACACCGGACACGCTCACTTGAGATTTTAAGGAAGATTATGGAGGGAAAAGCAGATGAAACAGAGATGTAAGAACAGAGAAGAAAAGAATTTGTTGCCTTTCCATATCATTAAGGCAGCATCAGAAGGCGATGTACTGGCAATCAACACAGTCCTGAAGCATTATGAGGGATACATAATTACCCTGTCCACCCGGAAGATGTATGACGAGGGAGGGCGGCTTCATTATTG
This sequence comes from Eubacteriaceae bacterium, assembly GCA_910574915.1. Lineage (GTDB taxonomy): Bacteria > Bacillota > Clostridia > Lachnospirales > Lachnospiraceae > Eubacterium_J. The sequence continues at coordinate 6,082 of CAJTCR010000092.1, read as the reverse complement.
TGTCGATGAAACACTGCGTCGAAGGCTTGAAACAAAGCTAATCACAAAGATACTGGCGTTTGAAGCGGTATAAAGGGCGGCTTGCTGCCCTTTTCCATAGCTGACAGGATTTACAGCGGTGTACCTTGAAAATTGAATATACAATAACCTCATAGGACGTGAGAAACTGTGGAGCTACGCAGCAGATACGCTAGGACTGTCTGTTCCGGTAAGGAATTGAAAGTGAAGAAGCATCTGATGATGTTGAAGCAAAGGCACGAGCGAAAAAATATCAGTGTTGGAGTAGAAAACTTCCTGTATAGGAAGCGGGGATTCTATTGGCGAAGAAGCAGTTTCGTGATAATGATACTTCTGGCGAAAGTCAGTCACATAGAAAAGATGATGGTGCAAGTCCAATGTGGGCAGGTTTCCCTCCTGTCACCTGTGAGGATATTTTTAATATGTTTATCAATGAAAGTTTATCTTACAGACGAATTTTCATTGATAAACATATCAAAAAATAATGATTTGGCGTGGGACATGATACATATAGGACAAGCAGATGTCAATATAATGGAATGTGGAAAAGTGAAAGAGGTGTATGTATATTGAGCATAGAAGAAATGAAAAATGTGGATGTAAGGACAGTAAAAAGGGAGGAACTTGCAGATATAAGAGAAGTGGAAGTAAATAAAAGGAAAAGCCGGGAAGGACAGATTAAGGACTATCTCGAACAGATTAAGAATCCTTACTGTTATAGATATGGGGAATATGTTGTTAAGATTGGCTTTGAGGATACAACAGTGACACTTACGGATCGGCTGCAGGAGCTGATATTAAAAACTGCCAGTGCAATGTGAAACTTTCACAAGTGAAATTGCGTATTTCTTCATTGGACAAAAGCGGGAATCTGTGCTAAACTATATTCAGGACTAAATTCATATGTGGAACCCTGATTTTATGGTTTGTCAGCACTATAAAATTAGGAGGAAGCGGTATGGGTGAATACATTTCATACATATCTTATTTGGCTGCTGTGTACCTGCGTCTGTCAAAAGAAGATGAAGATTTGCGGGAGAGCAAGGACAAGAAAGAAAGCAACAGCATCGCCAATCAAAAGGCATTGATATTAAAAGCAATAGAATCTATGCCAAATGTTACCCTTTATGACATTTATATAGATGATGGATTTACAGGACTTAATTTTGAACGTCCAAGTTTTCAGCGTATGTGCCAGGATATTTACGATGGTAAGGTGAATATGGTCATTGTTAAGGACTTGTCAAGGTTAGGACGTGATTACATTGATTCTGGACGCTATGTGAAAAAAATTTTCCCGTCCTATCATGTCCGGTTTGTATCTGTACTGGATCATTTTGACAGCCTGACAGCTACGCAAAGCGATGTAAATCTGCTGATTCCGGTCAAAAATTTTGTAAATGATAATTATAGCCGGGATATATCTGGCAAAGTGAGAAGTCATCAGGAGGTTATGCGTGAAAGCGGGCTGTATATCGGCGCTCATGTTGCATACGGCTATAAAAAACTGGAAACGGACAGGAATAAAATCATACCAGATGAATATGCGGCTGATATTGTACGCAAGATTTTCGACTGGAAGTTGAAAGGTATGAGTTCGGCGGCAATCGCTGAAAAACTCAATGAACTTGGTGTAGCAGCGCCTTCCGAGTACAAAAGACAACTTGGGGGAAATTATAAATGCGGTTTTCAGAAAAATGCAAAAGCAAAATGGTCGGCGGTATCTATTAACCGCATATTAAAGAACAAGATTTATATAGGTGTGCTTGAACAGGGAAAACGTGAAAAAGTCAATTATAAGCTGAATAAGGTTATAGAAAAGCCGGAAACAGAGTGGGCGGTAAAAGAAAATACCCATGAAGCGATTATCAGTAAGGCGGATTTTGAAAATGTGGCAAAACTCTTAAATCTTGACACCCGTAAATCTCCGGATGAAGAAACTTTGTTCATGCTGTCCGGTTTGATGTTCTGTGGGGAATGTGGCAGGAGTATGGTCAGACGTTGTAACCGTTATAAAGCGAAACAGAACATATACTATATATGTGCCACTTATAATAAAGGAAAAGGGTGCAGCCGCCACAGCATAAACCAGTCAGTGGTAGAAGATATACTGCTGGATGCAATCAAAAGGCATATTGAACACGTTGCCAAACTGGATGAACTTTTGACTTTAATGAAAGAGAATGAAGCCTGTTATGATGATGTGGTGGCGAATGACCGGGAAATCCTTGCTAAGTATCAAGAGCTGGAACAGTGTAAGAAGGTGGAAATGGCTTTGCACAGAGATCTGGCGGCAGGGATTATTTCCATAGATGAATATGAGCAGTTTAAAGAAAATTTTGCTCGTAAGTCCGCAGAGATAGAGGAAACAATCAGAAAATTGCAGGCGGAGATAGAAACAGTTTTTAAAGAAGGACTGTTTGCGAATGAATGGATTGATACATTTACGAAAAAAGGAAATATCACATCGTTAGATAGAAGTATCGTTCTGTCATTAGTGGAGAAAATTACTGTTTATGAAGAAAACAGAATTGAGATCACCTTTAAGTATCAGGATGAATACGAAACCTTATGTAAAATTACAAGTAGTATTGCCTGCAATCCTACTGGGCACATTCCGGCATCTATGAAGGGGGTGGGCATCAATGGCTAGGACAGCGGACAGGTATAGAAAGAACTATGTTAAAACAAAGAAAACTGACAAAGTATATCAGGTTGGAGATTATTTAAGGCTATCGGTGGACAGTGACTATACAGGGAGCGACTCCTTAGAAAATCAAAGAAAGCTGGCACAGGAATATATAAGTAGACGTCCTGACCTGAATATAGTAAGAGAATATGTTGATGATGGGAAAACAGGAACAGATTTTTCACGTCCGGCATTTAGCCGGATGATAGCAGATATGAAAGCAGGAATCATTGACTGTGTGATTGTCAAGGATTTATCCCGGTTTGGAAGGGAGTACATAGAAGCCGGCAATTATATTGAGAAGGTATTTCCGTTCTTAGGTGTGCGCTTTATATCCATTGTTGACAGGTATGATAGTGCTGATGCAGATTGCAGCAGAGAACTTTTGCTTATTTCTCTTAAAAACCTTATGCATGAGATGTATGCAAGGGATATTTCCAAGAAAGTAGGAAGCACCTTTCGGACGAAACAGGAAAAAGGGATGTTCTATCGCAGTGCTACGATTCCTTATGGATATAAGATGAATGGAAGTGGTACGAATTATATGATCTGTGAGCAGACAGCTCCGATTGTACGGGAGATATTTAAACAGTGCGGCGAGGGGATTTCTAATTATGCAATAAGCCGATGGCTGTATGATAACCATGTTTATACACCACAGCAATATGCTTCGACAGGCAGTGTATATAGGAAGCCGGAAGAAGAGCTGAAAATATGGCATTGTTCTACAATTAAGCGGCTTCTGGAAAACCCTGTTTATATCGGAAGGGTTATAAGACATCAATCAGAGCAGAGCTTTTTTGCGGGGAAAAAGGCAAGTCCAGTACCGGAACAGGAGCAGATTGTTATTGAGAATAACCATGAACCGATTATTGAAAAGTCGATGTTTGAGATTGTCCAGAAGATACTAAGTCAGACAAAGGATAAAAAAACCGAATCTGCCTGTGAACGCCAAACGGTTGTATTTGAGAGAAATATATTTCAAGGGAAGCTGTTCTGCGGCTCTTGTAAGGCAAATATGGTCAGGGTAGGCGCTTATCGCTCTGTCAATGGGGTAAAGGAGCAATACAAGATTTTTAAGTGCAGTACTCATAGAAATCACTGCGATTTATGTGATACAAGGTGGATTGCAGAGGACTTGCTGTGTGATATTCTGTATGGCACGATACGCAGGCATTTGAGTTTGATAAAAGGGATAAAGAAAAAGATAGAAAAAGATATTCGTTATTCCTTTGAAGAAAATCTGAAACAGACAGAATGGAAAAGACAAAAGATTGTGAGTACAAAGAACCTATTGGAGCAAGAGTATATGCAGAAATATTCAGATTATGCGGAAGGAAGTATCTCACAGGCGGCATTTCTGCAATATAAAAGTACCTATCATGAGAAAATAGAACTATGCGGGAAACAGGAGAATGTTTGTGCTAAAGAGGTAAAAGGGATAAAGAAGTGTCAGGCGGCTTTGCAAAAACTATTGTCGGACTGGCTTTGCTTTCAGAATACAAGGAAATTGACGGAAACAATGGTAGAAATCTGTGTTGACAGAATAGAGCTTTTTACTGATAACCGGGTGGAAATAAAGTTAAGGTATCAGGATTGCTTTTCGGTTCTTGATAGTTGGATGCAAAAGGAGGTGTGATTTTATGCTGTTTATGATTCTGGCACTGTATTTAAGGCTGTCAAAAGAAGATGGTGATATGGTTGATGAAAGCAATAGTATCACAAATCAAAGGCTCATTCTACGCAAGTTTGTGGAGCAAAAACCGGAATTTGCGGGTTTTGAGATAAAGGAATACATAGATGACGGATTCAGCGGTAAAAATTTTGAAAGACCGGGGGTTCAGGAACTATTGGAAGATGTAAAATCCGGTAAAGTGTCCATTATCATTGTGAAGGACTTCTCACGCTTTGGAAGAAACCATATTGAAGTCGGTAATTACATTGAAAAGATATTTCCATTATTGGATGTTCGATTTATCGCTGTCAATAACAGCTTTGACAGCAAAGACTATAAAGGAACGACACCAGATATGGATGTTGCGTTTGAGAATCTGATGTATGATTATTTTAGCGAAGAAAACTCTGTTAAAATTAAAAATGACCTGATGGGAAGGCGTAAGAGAGGAAAATACCTTGCTACATTTGCGGCGTTTGGTTATAAAAAATCGCCTACTGACCATAACCGTATAGTAATAGATGAGGAAGCGGCGGCTATTGTACGCATGATTTTTGAGAAGTATGCAGAATGTGGAATTAAGGCGGAGGTGGCGAGGCATTTAAACCAGAAAGATATTCCTACGCCACAAATCTATGCAGTGAAAAGCGGCAGCACCTACCAATGGAAATATCAGGGCGAAAAAAAGGTGTGGAATGGCTCTATCATAGGAAGAATTTTGAAAAATGAGATATATGTGGGAAATACAGTTTTTCACAAAAAGGAAACTATTGAGGTCGGTTCAAGAAGAACGAAATGCCTGTCGAAAGATGAATGGGAAGTCTGCGAAGGCACACATGAACCAATCATATCAAAGGAATTATTTGAATATGTGAACAGCATGGATGCCCGGACAAGCAGCATAAAAAAACTGGCAGATCGAGAAAATTTAGATAAGACGGTATATTGTGAGGGAGAAAAGAGAAAAAGGGGAAGTGCGGATTCGCCTGTTAAGGGATTGGTAAAGTGCGGTGGATGCAGACACAATATGCAGCGTCGAAGCAGATTAAATGCGTCTTATTATTGCAGATATTACTATGAAACGAAGCAGGAGGGATGTTGCCCGGAGAATGTCAAGGAAACGGAACTCATAGCAGTTGTTTTGTCAGCAATCAGGAATCAGGCAATGCTGGCAGGGGAAATGGGAAGGTTACAGGATTTATATAACAATCAGTTCCAGGAGCGTGTCAAGGCGGATCAGGAGCAAAAGGAGCAGCTTCAGGAACAGATTCAAAAACTTACAGATAGCAATTTTTCACTGTATGAAAGCTATGCAAAAGGTGAGATTGATGCTGACTGTTTTTTACAGAAAAAAGAAAATAACAATAAGCAGATAGAAATATATGAAGCAGAACTTAGGGCTTGCCATTCAAAAGAAACAGCAGTACCGGATGAAAAGTCTGATTTGTTAAACTTGTTAAAAGGAAAAGAAAATCTAACAGACCTTACAAAAGAGGTTGTCAGACAGCTTGTAGATGCGGTTTATGTATATGGCGGCAACCGGGTTGAGGTTGTCTTTAAGTTTCAGGACAAAAGCGCAGAGATTTCGCTTTTAGATGTGAAAAAGAGTAAAGATTACCGGATTTTTAATAGATATAGAAATAGGGACAGATTTCGGGAAGATTCCTTTTTTTATGTATAAATATTCAGACTTTTTGCAT